>JARLHN010000030.1 GCA_031292255.1 Oryzomonas sp.
ACTGTTCTACAGATTCTTGAGGTCAACTTGTTCGAGAAAAAGCCCATTTCATCGCTGGTTGCAGAGGCACTGAAGCGAAATCTCGATACCCATGATTGCAACCAACTAAACTTATTCAACTATTAACCGGACAGTAGTGATCTGACTTAAAAGTTCTTCAGCCTGTTTAATCCCCGAAATATCCGTAGAAGAGGCAATGAATCCCAGTAGTACGTTGTTGGAATCTATGCGTGGCAGGATTCGTTCTAGAAACCAATGGTAAGTTCCTTTGTGATGGCGCAGTCGATACTCAACTTCAGCCGGCTGAGGGGCCGTCAATATTACGCCAATTTTTGCCAGATATGCCTCGCGGTCATCGGGGTGAATGAATTTTGCCCACTCGATACTATGAGCGGAGTCTTCATTGACTCCAACAAATTCACTCCATGCTTTATTGATAAAACCACGATCACCCGTGGCATCGGAAACCCAAATAAGGACAGGCGTATGATCCGAAATGAGCCTGAAGCGTCGCTCGGTTTCAGTAAGGGCTCCCAACAGCAAGCGCTCGACAGACGATATTTCAAATAGTGGTTGTTCTTCTCTGCAAGTGCCGACATCCTCATTTGCCAGTGCCTGGGCGATTTTCTTGTCGGAACCAAGGATATGGGCAATGAGCCACGTGGTCAGAAATTCCAGTACTTGTTGGGATACCTCCGATTTCAACAGATCCGGACGTAATATAATTTCCTTTGTTTTTTCCACAAACTCACGGTGCGCCTGCAAGTGGAGCTTTTTCTCCATTTCGTCGAGCGAAGATTTTGACATAATCAGCTCTTCATCGTGAAAATGGACTGTTGCATATTGCATTAGCTGGCTAAAAAGCGTCTGTATTTCAGGCAGCTTTCCGTTCTCTACGATGGCGGCCGCCAATGAGTTGATAATATCAACCAATATTCGATGTTGTTGATCAACATCCGCAATGCCAACTTCAAAGCTTTTATTCCAGTAGAAGTATTGCATAATCCGGCGCCTCCTCTCCGACTCGCAATTGCTGTTGCATTGGATCAATTTGACCGGCACGTCCTCGGTCCTGTCCAGTTTATCTTCTCCCCCGGCATCCGTGTCGGAGAGTTCTTGCTTCCCCTCGTCAAGTCCGGGAAAATTGAACATCCAGGTGACCTTCAGGTCACCGTTTTACCAACGCAATCCAAAATGAGCTGACAAAAAAAGCCGCCAGGATGAGCTTCCGAGTGAAGTTGACATCTGGCGGCCCGGCTGTCTTTCTCTAATAAGACCCGCAGCTTTCCGTCCCCCATCTCACGGTGGGGTTGGCTTTTTCAGTTATGTCTTGTTGCTGATTTCGCTTGTTGTTATCTGTATAATCAACAGGTTGTACATTAAGTATTTTTTATTATTAATGTGTTACGCTCTTTTCTACACCACATAAGCACGTGTTTGCAATTGTAATTTAAGGCATAATAATAACTCTTTGATATAGTTACGATGCATCGCTTGTGAATACTACCACCCCCGGCCCCTCCTCTACCGGGACTGCTCCGGTTTGGCTCTCTGTAACGTATCGTCCGCGCAGACTCCATCCACAAAAAAAGAGCCTGCGTTCCGGCAGGCCCTTTATCCTGATAATCGGTGTGTGTTACCATCAGTTCAATGCGTGGTGACCTCGACGCAATCCTTGCTTTCCCACGAATCCAACTCCCCGTTTTCGAGCCTTACCTGAACGGTCTTTCCCTCGTAGGTGCAGCCGAACGAGTATCCTAGCTGCCCGTTTCTCAGGTTGCGGAGGGGAACGCGTTCTTCCCGCCGCTCGGTCCAATTGCAAACATGATCGAATTGCTTGGTTTCCATATACTCTCCCCCCTTTCCTTTTATGTTCCGACAACTATAATTATACTCCTCCGGGGCAACGCTCCGCAAGCCCCCGCTCTCGGGCGCGACTCGACCCTGCTTTGGGGACTGGCCGCGAAAATTGCGTACATTTAATGTTGTCTCCATCTGTCTGTAACAATCGTACGGTATTTTATATCAGAAAAGACCCATCCAGATTTCAGATGTCTTTGCCACGTCCAAAGGAGGGCCGACATGACGATTCGCCTCGACGAAGACTATTACTACTGGTGTTGCGATTGGTGCGACACGGAAAACCTCGTGCTCTGGGAGCGGCTGTACACCGGCGCCTACTGCGGTGCCTGCCATCGCCCCATGGGCCTGTCCGACAACCCTCATGAGGTGGTTGCCGACCGCCGGATCAGCGCGGGATCGTGCTGAAGCAAAGGCTTGCGGTGCGGGCATTTACGGAACTATAACCGGAACAAAGGTATTGCTTGTCTTCCCCTTTTGAAAAGGGGGATTGATGGGGATTTGCACTTACACAGTTTCCTGCCCGCTATCCTCTTTGACCTTTTTGCAGAAAAGGGCTCAACCACCCCCTGCCCCCCTCCTTATCAAGGAGGGGGAAGAGATAGGCGTTTATCCCCCCTCCTAGTTTAGGAGGGGCCGGGGGTGGTAGCCATTCGAAGCCCCCCTTTACAAAGGGGGGAATTGGCCCCTACCTTTTTAGGATTATAGATCGGCTAATTTAACGTCTGGATATAACCTGCTATTTTGATATCATGAAGGGCGCCCAAGGGTGGCATCCGATCAAGATGCCACCCTTGGCATGCTCACTCTCCCAAAGGTACGTTGTCCGCCGCACCAGGACGGCAGCGAAACATCCGGACCCCATGTATTCCAGTCCATTCCTGATCATAAATCCTGATTCCGGCAGTTTCAGCCGCAGACGCATTACGCAGGTGGTCGACAGCCTCAAGCGTTCCGGTCTGATCCCCGTCATCCACCCGGTCAGGAATCCCGCCGAGGCACTCCCCTGCTGTCAGGCCATCCGCCGGGTGCAGGAGCATCCATTCGTCATCGTCGCCGCCGGAGACGGCACGTTCAACGCCGTCATCAACGGGCTTGGTCCCGGACCGTCAACCCTGGCGGTGCTCCCGCTGGGCACGTCCAATGTCCTGGCGGCCGAGTTGGGTATATCGTCCCTTGACGACGGCATCGCCCGCATATGCGCGGGCAAAACCAAGCCGTTGTCGGTCGGGCTGCTGGAGCTTGCGGCCAGCCGCCGTTATTTTGCCCTGATGGCGGGCAGCGGGTTGGACGGGGCCGTGGTGGATGGCGTCAGGCCGGGGGAGAAACGGTTGCTGAAGCAGGGCGCCTATGCACTGTCGGCGTTCAGGGCGACCCTTGCGTGGGATAGTGAGATGCAGGAGATCGTCGCGGACGGAAAACGCTGCCTCTGCCATACGGTGGTGGTCTGCAATGCCTCGCGCTATGGCGGCTCGTTCAGGCTCTCACCCAACAGCGACCTTTTCCGTCCCGGTTTTGAGATCGCTTGCGTTACGAGCAGCCACAGGAGGGGGTACCTGGCGATTGCACGCAACCTCCTCCTGGGCCGTCGGACGCCGGATACCGCCATTACCTGGCTATCCGCCGCAGAGCTCGAATTCCGGGGTACAAAGGCGATCCAGATCGATGGGGATTTCGTCGGGTACGGCCCGGCAAGGATCACGGCGGTGGCTGATTTTGCCCAACTCATTATGTAATTCCGATTGTAATTGGAGGCTCTTGCAAAACTCTTGCAAATTGACTCCCCCTCCCTTGACGGGAGGGGGTTGGGGGGTGGGTGAAGCTGCAACATTCAGATTTCACGGCCAACTTCCCCCCATGTCCCGACTTCTTATTTTGTGTGTCCTTGCCGTCCTTATGGCTTGGCCCGGCCATTGTCTGGCCGCTTCCGGCCGTCCGCTCGCCATCTCCGTCTTTGCCTCCCAATCCCTTCTCAGCCGGCCGACGGCGCGGTTGGCTGTTGACGACACCATCGTCCTTTTGCGCCATGCTTTTCCAGCGGCCCTGATCGGCTCCGGCCAAAGGCGTGCCGACGTGGTCATCCGCTTGCCGGAGATGCCGGCCGCAACCGCTTCCGCCCGTCCTGCGGCACCTCCGGACTGTTCCTATTGCTGGAGGTCTTCGCGCCGCAACGGTGTCACGACCCTTGGTTTGGCCGCCTCGACTCCGGAGGGGGTGGCCTGCGGCCTTTACGCCCTCTTGCAGGAAAGACTCGCCATACGCTTCATCCATCCACGGGAGACTCTCTACCCCGCCTACCGCTCTTGGCCGCTAAAGTCCGCCTTCACCTTTGCGGGGGCTCCCCGGTTTCCGGTCCGGGGCTTTCATCTCCACACCCTGCACCCCATCGAACTGGAAGAACCGTTGATGAACCCTGCGCTAGCCGGTGGGTTCGATGAGGTCAGGGAATACATAGACTGGCTGGCCCGCAACGGCCAGAACACCATGCAATTTTTCCTGCTGCGGGAGATCGACCGCACTGCCTGGATCAGGCATGCCGCACGCATCGTCGAGTACGCCCACCAACGCGGTGTGCGCTGCGGGGTGGAGATCTCACTGTCCATGCTCCAGCAGCAGGCATTTCAGTCCCTGGCCCTGCTGCGCCCGTATCCATCTTATTGCCGTCAGGTGGATGCCACCCTGGCCTGGTTGTTCCGGGTCCGGTGGGATTTCCTCACGCTCGAACCTGCCATGGGAGAGCACCTTCCCGTTTTGGGCGGCCTGCTCCCCGACGTGCAGCGCCACATTGAGCGAGAGGTGGCGCAGCGCTACGGCGCGCGGATCATGCTCGCCACCCATGTCATTCCCTCCGGCCAGGGGGAGCGGGTGCACCGTCCCCTGGAGCCGACCAGCGGCATCCTGATCCATACGGTCATGTGCTATTCCGTCTCGGAGCCGCACGCACCGGTCTACGGCAACGCCAACCAGTGCTTCATGCTGGACGCCGCCCGCGAAGAGGTGCGTCGCCGGGAGACATGGTATTGGCCGGAGTCGTCCTATTGGGTCGGGTTCGACAGCTCGGTGCCGCTGCTGCTGCTCCCCTATCTGGACAGCCGCTGGAGCGACATGGATCAGATGGCCCGCCTGGGGGTGTCCGGGCATCTCACCTTTACCTCCGGCTGGGAGTGGGGCTACTGGCTGATGGACTGGAGCATCGCACGCTGGTCGTGGCGTTTCAGCGACAACGGCAGGCCGCGCGGGGAGACCCCCCTTGCCCCGCTCAACGACCTCCTGCAGGACCAACGGCTTCATGTCCTGTGGGGCGAAGCGCTACGCCTGCAGAACCGCTATCTGAAGGAGCGCGGCCTGATGCGCTACCTGGCTGCATTGACCCCCTTCTCCGAGCTGCCCCATCCCTTCGACCGCCCCTTTCAACCCGAACCGGGATTCCGGTACGCGTGGCTGTTGAACGATGCGCCCCCGGGGGAGGCACAGGCCGTTCTCGCGGGACCGGTGGCTGATATGGAATCCTATAGCGTTGCCATGAACTCCGTTGCAACGCGTATCGATACCAGGCTGGCGCAGCTCGAAGCGGCGCCGGGCAACCATCCGCGCGGTTCGCTTCACGC
Organism: Oryzomonas sp.; assembly: GCA_031292255.1. Lineage (GTDB taxonomy): Bacteria > Desulfobacterota > Desulfuromonadia > Geobacterales > Pseudopelobacteraceae > Oryzomonas. Next base: position 5,469 of record JARLHN010000030.1, read on the forward strand.
GGTCCGGGAATTGAGCCGCGGGCTGAGGGTAACGGCCTTGCGCGCCCGCCATCGCGCCCTGACCCTGCGGGCGCTCGTGGCGAAGCGGCCGGGGCAGGGCATCCCCCCAGGCCGGCCGGAGGACCTCCTCGCACGGGCCGCCATGACCCGGATCGAGGCGTTGGCGCTGGTAGCCCGGCAGGAGTCGGGCTATCGCTACCCGCTGGAGCGGATTGCCCGCCGCACCGACAACCTGACAGCCTATTCCTTCGGCTACCTCTATCCGGCAAGCCGGCTGTTCTTCTGGGAGCGCGAGGAGGAACAGGTCCGGCACGAACGCTTCGATGCATTCTTCATGAACCTGTGGGATTTCCGGCGGACGCTCGGGCTGGGTAGTCTCTTCCGGTGACGGAAACAGCCCGCTTCGCCCTGCCTCCATTGCACGTAACGGCCATTTTCATTTTGGGGCTTGACAGATCTTCCCAGAGAACGTATTTTTCTTTCAAACAGGAACCATTCCTGATTGGGAGAATGCCATCAAACGGGAACAGATCAAAAAGAGCATCATCCAGGGGCTCAGGGATAGGGGGCTGAAGCTCACCTCCCAGCGCCTGGAGGTCATAGACGTGCTTACCCGCGACAAGAGCCATCCATCCGCCCTGTCCATCTTCAAGAAGGCCCGCGAGAAGTATCCCGCCATAAGCCTGTCCACGGTGTACTATACCCTGGCCCTTCTCAAGAAGCACCGGCTGATCAGGGAGCTGGAGTTCGAGACCATGGACAACCGGTACGACATGGATACGGACCATCATCTCAACCTGATCTGTACCAACTGCGGCAGGATCGAGGATTTCACCGATGCCGTCCCCGTAACGCCCGAGGTGGTGGAGCAAATCACCGGCTTTGCGGCCCACGACATGCGCTTTGAATACTACGGGTTGTGCAAGCAGTGCCGTTACTAGCGCCATTTGTTTTTACCTGCTTATCAGGAATGGTTCCTGTTTAAGTGTAAGGTGTTCCGTATCCCCCCATGGGATGCCAGCCAATTACAGAAAGGAGAAGCGATAGACATGTCACTGAAAGGAACCCGCACCGAGAAGAACATCCTCACCGCATTCGCCGGCGAGAGCCAGGCCCGCAACCGCTACACCTATTTTGCCGCAAAGGCGAAGAGCGACGGTTACGTGCAGATTGCCGAGATCTTCGAAGAAACGGCGAGCCAGGAGAAGGAACATGCCAAGCGGCTGTTCAAGTTCCTGGAAGGAGGCGATGTGGAGATCAGCGCCACGTTCCCGGCCGGGAAGATCGGGACCACAGCGGAAAACCTGCTGGCCTCCGCCCAGGGGGAACACCACGAGCAGGCCGAGATGTATCCGGAATTTGCTGCCATCGCCAAAGAGGAAGGCTTTCCGGCGCTGGCCGCCGTGTTCACGGCCATCGCCGTTGCCGAAAAGCAGCATGAAAAGCGCTTCAGGGCCCTGCTGTCCAACGTGGAAAGCGACCGGGTCTTCCGGCGGGAGGAGCCGGTGGTCTGGAGATGCCGTAATTGCGGCTACCTCCACGAGGGACCGGCCGCGCCGGAGCAGTGTGCTGCCTGCGCCCATCCCAAGGCCCACTTCGAGTTGCTGGCCGAAAATTACTGACCGACGGAAGCGGCCCTCCCAGGGGGCGGGGCGCACGAAGAAGCGACCGGGCCATTGTGTTGTCAAGTCGGCGGACGGGACGTTTTCGGCGTGTACCGTGCCCTCTTGGGGGGCACGGCTGTTCGGATCGCGTCCACCCCATCCCAACCTTAGGAGGAATACCCATGAAACGTATCAGCATATCGCTCGTTGTGGTGCTGTCGCTGGCAGTTTGCGCCGGCCAAGCCGGCGCCGCGGAAGATCTGCAAGCCCGCGCCAAGGCCCTTTTCAAGCCGATTCCTACCAAACCACCCGTTCTGAAAGGCAACCCGGCAACACCGGTCAAGGTTGAACTGGGTGCCAAACTCTATTTCGATCCACGCCTTTCCAGGTCACAACTCATCAGTTGCAACACCTGTCACAATGCGGGGTTGGCCGGAGCCGACCTCCAGGAGACCTCTACCGGCCATGGCTGGCAGAAGGGGCCGCGCAACGCTCCGACCGTGCTGAACTCCGCCTACAACATCGCCCAGTTCTGGGACGGCCGTGCCAAGGACCTGGCCGAGCAGGCCAAGGGGCCGGTGCAGGCGTCGGTTGAGATGAACAACACACCTGATTTGGTGCTGCGGACCCTGAACAGCATCCCCGAGTACGTCAAACTCTTCAAAGAGGCCTTTCCGGGTGAGAAGGAACCGCTGACCTTCAACAACATGGCCAGGGCCATCGAGGTCTTCGAGGCGACCCTGATCACGCCTGATGCCCTCTTTGACCGTTACCTCAAGGGGGAACGCAAGGCCCTGGGCGCACGGCAAACCGCCGGGCTCAAGCTCTTCATCGACAAGGGATGCGTCGCCTGCCACGGCGGCCTCAACCTCGGCGGTTCCGGTTACTACCCCTTCGGCGTGGTGGCCAAGCCGGCCGAGAACATCCTGCCGCGGAAGGACAAGGGGCGGTTTGCCGTTACCAACACCTCGGCGGATGAGTACGTCTTCAGGGCGCCATCGTTGCGCAACGTCGCCGTCACGGCCCCCTATTTCCATTCCGGCGTGGTCTGGAGCCTGAAGGAGGCGGTTGACGTCATGGGGTCGGCCCAATTCGGCATCCGGCTCAGCGATGGGGAGAGCGGCGCCATTGTCGCGTTTCTCGACAGCCTGACCGGCAAACAGCCCAAGATAGTGTATCCCCTTTTACCGGCCAGTACAGACGTCACGCCCCATCCCGCGTTATAATCCCTTCCCCGCTCCCCCTGTTTCCGCGTGTTGCCGGCGCAGAAACAGGGGGAGTCACTTCCCCGTGTTGATCGCATCGGATGGGATACCTCGTTGGTGAAGATCACCACGGCATCGGCATGTTTCGGCTTCGCGGCGATATTGTTTTGCGCGGTGGCGTATACGCGCAACCGCCCGCCGGGCCGTTCCCGCGAACAGCCACATAACAATTACACAGCCTCAACACGCCTGTAACAGGGCTATGCTACAAATCGCAGACATGAGAACCTATAAAGCGGATCTGCATGTCCATTCGAGCCACTCCAACAAGCCCACCTACTGGGCGATGCGCAAGTTCAATTGCCCTGAAAGCTATACCTCGCCCGATTTTCTCTACCAGACCGCCCGCAGCCGGGGGATGGATTATGTCACCATCAGCGACCACAACAGCATCAACGGCGCCCTGGAGATCGCCCACCTGCCGGGGGTGTTCGTCAGTTCGGAGATAACCTCCTATTTCCCGGAAAACAGTTGCAAGGTCCATGTGGTGGTACTGAACATCAACGAATCCCAGTTCCGCCATATCATTGAACTGCGCAAGAACATCTACGAGATGGTGGCCTACCTCCACGGGGAGGGTATCGCCCACTTCATGGCACATCCGCTCTATGCCCAGAACGATAAGTTGACCACCGGCATCATCGAGAAAGCCCTGGTGCTGTTCACCACTTTCGAGGTCAAAAACGGTTGCCGGGCGCGACGTTTCAACGCATTTACCGAACAGGTCGTCGGCAGCCTGGACGCCGAAACCTTGGAGCGGCTGGCCAACCGGCACGATATCCGGCCCTACGGGGCCACCCCCTGGATCAAGGGGATGGTGGGGGGCTCGGACGACCACGGCGGGCTGTTCATCAGCCGGGCCCATACGGTCGTTGACGGAGCAGACAGCGTGGATGGATTCATCCGGGGCGTAAAAGCGGGGCAAAGCCGCGCCGAGGGTGATGACGGCGGTCCCCTGACCATGGCCCACAGCATGTACGGCATCGCCCACAGCTTTTACCGTGAACGCTTCGGCGAACGCCGGCGCAGTTCAACCCCCTTCATCAGTGCCTTGTTGAACCGCTTCTTCAATGTCGGTTCGGCACGGGAGTCGTTCATTGAAAAAATCAGGCTGTTCATTCTGAAAAACATCCCGGAGTCACGGGACTACCGCAGCCGCAGCTTCGAAGAGGTCCTCGACCGCGAGGCACGGGTATTGCTCAACGACAACGTATTCCTGGCCACGCTCAAGGGCGCCGACCAGAACCGCACAATATTCGCCGTGACCAGCTATCTGGCCAACCGGATGGTCTACATCTACACCAACCGCCTGATGTCGCTGCCGCTCTCCACCGGTTTCTTCGACTACGTCACGACCTTGAGCACCATCGGCCTGGTACACCTGCTGATTACGCCATACTACCTGGCCTTCCATCACCAGCATAAAGGCAAGGATGTCATGCGCGGCCTGCAGGAGACCTTTCCTGATGCCGGAAATGGGGGGAGCAAGGAAAAGATTGCCCTGTTCACCGATACGCTTGACGAGATCAACGGGGTGGCAATCACCATCCGCCGCCTGATCCAGACCGCACGCAACCGGGGGGTGGAATTGATGGTCATCACCGCGGGAGACGCTGCAGCCCCGTTCCCCGAGGGGGTCAAGCGCTTCGAGTCGGTGGGTGATTTTGTGCTGCCGGAATATCCCGAACTGAAGCTCTCCTTTCCACCGATCCTGGACGTCATGGATTATATCGAGCAGGGTGGCTTCACCCGCATCCATGTCAGCACGCCCGGAACCGTCGGCCTGCTGGGACTTTTGATCTCCCGCCTCATGGACATCCCGGTGGCCGGCACTTATCACACCGACATCCCCCAGTACGTGCGCAGCCTGACCAACGACGAATTCCTGGAACAGGCCGCCTGGAGCTACATGATCTGGTTCTACAACCAGATGGAAGAGGTCATGGTGCCGTCCAACGGGACCAGGCAGCAACTCATGTCGCGGGGGCTGCCGGAAGAAAAGATGAAGCCGCTGCCGCGCTGGGTGGACACGGAACAGTTTACGCCGGTCAGGCGCAAGCAGGATTTCTGGACCAGCCGGGGTATCCCGGAAGGTATCAGGCTCCTGTACGTGGGACGGATATCTCGGGAAAAATCGCTGGAGCTTCTGGCGGAAACGTTCGGCGAGTTGATCGATTCCGGCTTCAATGCCTCGCTGGTGGTCGTCGGCGACGGGCCGTACCGTCAGGAGATGGAGACGCGCCTGAAGGGGTATCCGGCCTTTTTCACCGGCTACCTGGCGGGCGAGGAGTTGCAGGACGGGTATGCCTCGGCTGATCTGTTCGTTTTTCCCAGTGCTACCGACACCTTTGGCAACGTGGTCCTGGAAGCCCAGTCATCGGGATTGCCGGTGATCGTATCCGATGCCGGCGGTCCGAAAGAATTGATGGTGGACGGCGAGACCGGCATGGTCTTCAGCGCCGGCAGTGGGGCGGATTTGGCCGCTGCCATCAGATATTTCCTCAATAACCGGGCGATATTGGCCGAGATGGGTCACAATGCCCGCAGGTTTACTCTCCATAGCGCACCCGCTGCCGGCGACGTCTACAGCACCATCCTGCAAAGCGGCCGGGCGGCCTGACCGGCAGTCGAATTTTTTCACCCGCAGTTCCTCCCCCATGTTATGCCGGGACAGAAGTCATGGTCCCGGCGATTTTTTTCACAACTGCAACACGTTCTTCACCAATCTTATCCATTGCGTCTCACGCGTGTAACGTCGCCATGCTCTAATGGCAAAATCTTGCACGATGATCAGGAGGCGACATGAAATCCGTTTCTTTAAAGACCGGCCCGTCAAAAGATGTTCACCCCGTACTTGTCTCGGCTGCAACCATGGCGCATGGCTTCATGCGTTCCATGGCCATCAAGCCTTACGCGCCGCGGGACCGCCGTCGCGAATTCAGCCTGATGAAGAACTTCCACAGCATGCACAGTATCCGTTGCCAGGTATTCCGTGAAAAGGGCGCCGGATCGATACCGACCATCGTGATTGCCGGTTTCGTGCCCGACGCTACGGAAACGATTGAATTCCAACGCCCGCTTTTGCGGCGATACGGCAACATTTATTATCTCAACTATCCCCGCAACGGCTTTTCGGCCGAGATGTTTTCCGCCCAGTTGTCCGACCTGATCGACGATATCCACGCCAAGGCAGGCAAGCCGCTGATCATGAGCATCAGCTTCGGCTCCGGCCTGCTGGTGGATTTTCTCCGGCGGGCCGACGAGCATATCCACGAGAAGATTCGTGGTCTGCTGCTGGTCAGCCCGGTGATCTGTACCGACGACCTGATCCGTCCCAAGAGCGAGAAGCGTGACGGCGTCCGTTTTCTGGAAAGCAGCCTGCAGAAGATCATCACCGCCGACCCGCTCAAACATGACGAGCTGGAGAAACAGGTGGAACGCTCGCGTCGTTGTTTTCAGGCCCTTTTCGCCGCCGGGGCGGAAAACCGGGTACTGAGCAGCAAACACCTTGCGATTCGTCGCAAGATCATGGATATGCTGGCCCATACCTCGGCACTGGGAGGCTACGAGCGGGTAAAGGCGCTGCGCGATCTTGAGTTTCCCGCACTCCACGGCTCGGTCTATGCCGGGCCGGTTCTGGCGCTTATGGCGGAAAACGAGGAAGATATCCTGGTGCCGTTGTCTCCGACCCTTGGTTTGTTTGCCGATTCGACCCGTTACACCAAGCTGTTCCCCAACTGCCGGGTGAAGAAGGTCATCTCCAAAAACGAGGGGGACAACGTACCCCACGCCTCCATGATCTTTCACCATGATGCCTACAACCCCCTGCTGGAAAGCTGGTATAGCAAGCTTTCGGCGCCGCTTCTGCAGATGGCGGTCTAAATGGTCCTTATCAGGCACGCATTGAGGACACGGCCCATGCAGGGGCTGATCAGGCATTCGGCAGCGTTCCGGGCCCAGCGCTTTATGGAACGCGACCCGCTGTCGGCCCAGCGGGCCATCTTTCAGCGGCTTGTCTGTACGGCCGAGGGGACGTGCTTCGGCCGCGACCACGATTTCCCGGTCTTGGCGCGACTCCCCTATGACCAGGCATACGCACGATTTCAGCAGCAGGTGCCGATCCGCACCTATCAGGATTTCTGGAACGAATACTTCCAGGCAGGCTGCCACACCGGACTGGACGGCAGAAAGCGGATCTCCCTGGAGAATGTCACTTGGCCCGGCAGGATACGGATGTTCTGCGAGACCTCCGGCACGACCGCTCCGACCAAGTACATCCCGTTTTCCGGCCAGATGTTCGATGAAAATCGCCGGGCGGCCACGGATATGATCGCCTGCTATCTTGCCGCCCAGAGCGCATCGTGCATCGGCTCCGGCAAGATCCTTTACATGTCCGGTTCCACCGAGCTGAACGACATGGGCGACGATATCTGCTCCGGCGACATGAGCGCCATCACGCTTCGTTTCCGCCCGAAATGGCTGGACCCCTTCGTGGAGCCTCAGGCGCATGTCTCGGCCCTCCCCTGGGAGGAGAAGCTCCAAGCCATGGCCGAACTGCTGATCAACGATCACGACATCCGAGTCATCTCCGGCGTGCCCCCCTGGATCATCCTGCTCCTGAAACGCTGCATCGAATTGGGCGGCAGACCCCTTGGCGAGCTGCTGCCGCACCTGGAACTGATTATCCACGGCGGCACCAGCATCAAACCCTATCGCAACGAGCTGGAGGCGCTCTTCGACGGCCGGCTCCCAAATCTGCTGGAGTTGTTGCCTTCCTCCGAAGCCTTCATGGCCTTTCAGCAGCAGGGCGACGACCACATGCGCCTGACCCCTTTTTACGGCGCATTCTTCGAGTTCGTGCGCTTCGAGGACCTGGACGAACAAGGGCGTCCGGCGCGGGGTGCAGCGGCAATCCCGCTGGAGCAGGTACAAGTCGGCCAGCGCTACGCCGTAATCCTCAGTACCTGTTCCGGGCTGTGGCGCTACCACATCGGCGACACCATCCGTTTTACCTCGCTCGCGCCGCATTTCATCGAGTTCACCGGCCGGGACCGCTTTCTGGACAAGTTGGAGGAGAAGGTCACCCAAGGGGAGGTGGAGCGGGCGATTGCGGAGCTGAATGCCTTTGGGAGCTGGAACGTGCGGGAATTCATGGTCGGGGCGGATGTGCAGGGCCGGCGGCATGTGTGGGTGCTGGCCACGGCGGAAACGGGCGGCAACATGGACCAGGCTGCACAATTGCTGGATACCGCCCTGTGCGACTTGAACGCGGATTATGCCACCTTCCGCAGCCAGGGGCGCATCAATAAACCCCTGATGTTGGTGACGGGGGAGGGGACGATCTACGAGTGGTCCAAGACGGTGCGCGGCAAGCTGGGGGGCCAGACCAAGATCCCGCACATCGACCCGACGCCCGATTCGTCCATGATCGCCAGCCTGCGGGAATTTGTCGGGCGAGATTGACGCGACGCGAGCGCGGATTACCGTGACTAAAACTGTAAGGGCTGCCCGATCGGCAGCCCTTCTACGTTTGTCATTAGTCCCCTCCCCCAGCGGGGGAGGGGATTTTTCCGAAATAGTTAATGGTTCAGCGCTGGCAGCGGGGACAGTAGACCGTGCTCCGGTTCCCCAGCCTGATCCCCTCCAGCGCCCCGTTGCAGCGGGTGCAGCGCTCCTTGCCACGCCCGTACACGGTAAACGCCAGCGGGTGATAAGCAACCGTTTCCTCTGCCACCCGGTAGGTGCTCCCCTGGTCGATGGATTCCTCCAGCACCTCCCGGACAGCGAGGGCCAGCCGTTCGCACTCCCGAGGGGTAAGGGAGGAGGCGGGCCGGTCGGGGCGGATAGCGGCGCGGAACAGCGCTTCATTGGCGTAGATGTTGCCGACCCCGGCAACCGTGGCCCCGTTCATGATGAGCTGTTTCACCGCAACCCTGCGGGACCGGCTCACCTTGAAGAGATAATCGCCGTCAAATGCAGCAGTGAACGGCTCCGGACCGATCCCGGCCAAGAGCGGATGCCCTGCCGGGGCGTCCGTTGTCCAGGCCACGGTGCCGAATCTGCGCGGGTCGTGGAAGCGGAGCACCGAGCCTGCGCCGAGGCAGATATCGAGATGATCGTGTTTTCCGGGCTGGGCCGGTTCGGCGAGGAACCGCAGAAAACCGGTCATGCCCAGATGAACGATGAGCCACCCGGCCTCACAGTCGAACAGCAGGTACTTGCCGCGCCGCCCCACGGAACGGATGGTCCGCCCCGGTAGGACCGTGGCCAGTTCCCCAGGGATCGGGAGGCGAAGTTTCGGTATCCTCGCCTCGACCCGTTCGATCCTTTTGCCCACCAGATCCGGCTCCAACCTGCGCCGGGTCAATTCAACCTCCGGGAGTTCCGGCACCGCCACCTCCTTTAAAACTGAAAAAGCATTTGAACCGCTAAGATAGCGGTACCCGTCATCAGGAACAGCAACCCCCGCCCGGCGCGCGCAGCTTCCGTTCCCGCAGCCACTCATTGATCATCCCCGAGGCGCAGCCGACCCCGGCATCCACCGTGATGGCCTTGACCGGGCAGTTGAGGGCGCAGGCGCCGCACTCCATGCAGGCGTCACGATCCCCGAGGGAGGCCTGCTTCTCCGCCAGGACGAACACCTGGTGCGGGCAGACCTCCAGGCATCTGCCGCAGCCGACGCAGGCTGCCCGATCCAGTTTCAGGGTCGCCACGTCCTTTAAGTATCTGAAACCTTTCATAATGCCTCCAAACTGCGCAGCCCGCGTCGGCCGAGCTGAACAACTTCAAATCGTTCGGAACCGCAGATATATAGGATGAACGCAGATAAAACCAAAATATTTCGGGTCTATAACCCAAAGAAGGACTGGGGCCAATTCCCCCCTTTAACAAAGGGGGGAGACAAACAGCACCATTGTTTCGGCTATAGTTCCGAAATTTTTTCAGGTTACAGCAGCTTTCCCACCAGCAACAAAATCGCGCCGACGAACAGCGCGCCTCCCATGGCCGGCAGGGCGATCCGCATCTCCTTCTTCACGCCGGAACGGGAGGTGTAGGTGCTGCACCCGGTAAAATTGAGGGTGTGGAAGGCGCTCACCGCAGGCAGCGCCAGAAAGAGCGCCAGGGTCGCCGGTACGCCCCAGGCGCGGCCTCCGGCAAGAAGATAGAATGCCCCGCTCCAGATAAGTCCCGTCACGGCGCCCTTGACGGAGAAGCTTCTGCCGGGAAGCCAGGGGAGAAGCAGCGGCCCGATCACAACCCCTGTCAGGACCGCGCCCACATAGGCGAAAAGGGCAGCTATGCCTGCTGTTAGGCCACCCAGCGCGGCCACCGGCAAAAGTATCGCGCCAGCCACGATGGCGGCGGATTTGAGGGCCATCACCAGTTCAACCGGCACCAGCACCAGCCGTTCGTACAGAGTGAAGGTCAGCTGCTGCATGGCCGGGGTGGTGACCATGCCGTTGTCCAGATATTCAGGCAGGTCTGCTGCCCGGATGGCGGCGTAGCTGATCGAAAACCCGCAGCGCTTGGCCACCTGGTGGGCGGCTACGCCGGGCGCCCCCAGGATCGGCAGGATCAGGCGGCGATGGCTGACGACCTGCGCCAGACCGGTGGCCGTGACCCGGCGTACCAGTTCCCCGGTGCCGAAGGTCCCCTTGCCGGCCGCGCACCAGACGTTGATGCCATAGGTCTCCAACACCAACAACCAGACGTCTCGCCCAGTCAGAGTGTGACGCATAATGTCGTAACTCATCTTGTAGTTGGCGGTCACCAGTACCGGGGCGTCCGCCGTTGGGCGGCCGATGGCGTAGAGGCCCGGCGGCACCATATAGCTCATCCTGCCGATACCCCAGCGGGCCTTGCAGGCACCCAGCCGGTCGTTGAAACCGATCTCCGACGAAATCCTGGGCGCACGGCCGGCCGGGGTATCCAGCCACTCCACGAAACCTGGCACCTTGTCGGTGATTGCTCCGCCCCCGGCGGAGGTGGGCGGCCCTCAACAGGGAGGCTTGTCTATTCCGTCACCCGCCTCCAATGTGCAGACTACGCCGGCTGGGATACGCTCGGCTTCATTCATTTTGCGAACACTCTTTATTTTGAATGTCTTGGGGTCGCCGTTCTTTACTTGCAGCATGCAATTGTTCCTTCCTTGGTTGCTTCTGCCCTGCCAACCGTTATCAGCGCATGATTGAGCAGTTCAAACGAGCGAGTTACCGTTTCCTGCTCGAAGCTGCTCATCTGAGCAAAAATCCTGTCGATTTTTTTGGCCATGAAACGGTTGATTTTCTCCAACATCGCAGTCCCGGCCGGCGTCAGCTCAAGCAGGACCACTCTCCGGTCTTCGTCGGATATGCGCCGCGCAACCAAGCCTTTTTCCTCCAATCCTTTGACCTGACGACTGAATGTGGTTACATCCAACCCCAACTCTTCGGCAATTCTCTGCATGGGCGAACCGGGACTTCGTTGCACCTCGAAGAGGATATGGCTCTGGGCCATGGATATCTGTTCACCACAGCATTCGTCGCGGCATGTGGCGTTCAATAGCCCGAAATGGCGGACAAACAGTTGGAGTTGTTCCTTGATCGATTCCATTGTTAAACCATAGTCGATTTAGTTGCATTCTGCAAATATATTTTGCATGTTTCGATTGTAAGTTCAATCAGCAAACACGGCCTTCGACTCAAAAATCCGATTTTTGGGGTTCAGGCCGAGCTGCATGGCGATGGCGAGTGCACTTGTAACGGTTTTGCTTCTCTGCATTTATGCGATCTGGTTTTCTTGACCGTATCAGACATCTGCTTTATAAATGAAGAATGAAACATCTCGCACAAACCCTCAAGGCCCTCTCGGATCCGATCCGTCTGCGCATCGTCATCTTGCTGCAAGCCGAGGGAGAACTATGTGTCTGCGACCTTATGGCGGTGCTCAAACTGCCCCAGTCAACCGTGTCGCGCCACTTGGCCTATCTCAAGCGCAGCTGTTGGGTTGATATCCGACGCCAGGGGGTCTGGATGCACTATGCTCTCAGCAAGGAAAGCTGCGATATCTGCAATGATTTGCTGCTGATCCTCAAGCAGCACGCCAGCAACCTTCCCGAGGCAAAATCAGACCGAAAGGCGCTGGCTGCCTTCCTGAAGACCAAAATCGATTCCCCTTGCCCGTAACCTGATTGTGACTTGCTGTATCCGCTAAAACGGATATGATATCCCCAGATATGACTTCGAGGTATATTATGTCCGAACACCTTTCCCGCAAACTCTCCTTCCTCGACCGCTGGCTGACCCTCTGGATCTTTGCCGCCATGGCGCTGGGCGTCGGAGTGGGGTGGTTCGTGCCCGGAGTGGAGAACTTCATCAATCGCTTCCAGGTAGGCACCACCAACATCCCCATCGCCGCAGGCTTGATCCTGATGATGTACCCTCCCTTTGCCAAGGTAAAGTACGAAGAGATGCCGGAGGTCTTCCATAACAAGAAGATTCTGGGACTTTCGCTGGTGCAGAACTGGGTGATCGGTCCGATGCTGATGTTCGTGCTGGCGGCGCTGCTGCTGCCTGACAAGCCTGAGTACATGGTGGGTCTGATCATGATCGGCCTGGCGCGCTGCATCGCCATGGTGATCGTCTGGAACGAGCTGGCCAAGGGCAACACCGAGTACGCAGCCGGCCTGGTGGCCTTCAACAGCATCTTTCAGGTCTTGTTCTACAGTATCTATGCGTGGTTCTTCATTACCGTACTGCCGCCGTTGCTCGGGCTGAAAGGGGTGGTAGTGGATGTCGGCATTGGCCAGATCGCCCAGAGCGTCTTCATCTATCTGGGCATCCCCTGCATCGCCGGTGCGCTCACCCGTCTGGTCGGCGTGAAGGTGGTGGGCAAGGAGCGCTACCACCGGGAGTTTGTGCCTAAGATCGGCCCGATTACCCTGATCGCCCTCTTGTTCACCATCGTGGTCATGTTCAGCCTCAAGGGGCAACTTATCGTGCAGTTGCCGCTTGACGTGCTGCGCATCGCCATCCCGTTACTGATCTATTTCGTGGTCATGTTCCTGGCGTCGTTCTGGATGGGCAAGCGGCTGGGGGCTGACTACGGGAAGACGACCACCCTGGCCTTCACCGCCGCCAGCAACAACTTCGAGTTGGCCATCGCCGTTGCGGTGGCAGTCTTCGGGCTCAATTCCGGGGCCGCTTTTGCCGCCGTTATCGGCCCGCTGGTGGAAGTGCCGGTGATGATCGGCTTGGTCAACGTCGCCTTCTGGTTTCAAAAGCGAATGTTCGTTGCCGTTGTCTCGTCACGGGATCTGTAGCGCCATCGCGGCCGACCGGCAATCAAACCTTCATGGATCGTTGATAAACTGTCACTTTATTGCAAGCAAAGGGGATGCGTTCATGGGAAAAAAGATCAAGGTGCTCTTCATTTGTGTCCACAACAGCGCCCGCAGCCAGATCGCCGAGGCGTTTCTCAGGGAGATGGCCGGCGACAGATTTGAGGCGCAAAGCGCAGGATTGGAGCCAGGCGTGCTCAATCCGCTGGCGGTCGAAACCATGGCTGAGGTGGGTATCGATATCTCCGCCAGCCACACAAAGAGTGTTTTCGATTTTTTCAAAAGCGGCGTCATGTTCAACTACGTCATAACGGTCTGCGACGGCGCGAACGCCGAACGCTGTCCCATCTTTCCCGGTATCACCCAGAGGCTCCACTGGAGTTTTGCCGACCCGTCTGCCTTGGAGGGGGCGCACGAAGAGAAACTGGAGGCGGTTCGCAGGATTCGGGACGAAATACAGACGGCTGTAAAACTCTTTGTGGAACAAACTGTTGCCTGACCGGTGTCCTGTGCGGCGGGTTAACGTCGCAGGAGACAAATACCAATAATCCTACCTGCCCGTCAGTTTGCTCTCCCACCTCCAGGCATCGGCGACGATGGTTCGAAGATCGTCGTAGCGCGGTTGCCAGCCGGTCAGCCGCCTGATCCTGTCGGCTTGCGCCACCAGCGAGGCTGGGTCGCCGGGACGGCGCTCCGCCTCCGCGACCTTGAAATCCACCCCACTGATCTCTTTCACCACCTCCAGCACCTCCCGCACGCTGCTGCCCCGGCCGTAGCCGACGTTCATGGCGGTAGGTTCGCCCCCTTTCTCCAGGTATTGCAGGGCACAAAGGTGGGCGGCAGCCAGGTCTTCAATGTGAATGTAGTCGCGGATTCCGCTGCCGTCAGGGGTCGGGTAGTCGGTGCCGTAGATGGCGACGCTTTTCCGCACCCCCAGGGCGGCCTGGCAGGCCACCTTGATCAGGTGGGTCGCCTCTGGCGTGCGCTGTCCAATGCGGGCCTGGGGATCGGCGCCTGCCACGTTGAAGTAGCGCAGGGCCACGTACTGCATGCCGTGGGCAGCGGAGGTGTCCCGCAGCATCCACTCGCTCATCAGCTTCGAGGTTCCGTAGGGATTGATCGGCGCCAGGGCGCTCTCCTCGGAGGCCGTGCCGCCGTCGGGAAAGCCGTAGACCGCGGCGGTGCTGGAAAAGATGAAACGCCGCACGCCGAACTTGGTGCAGGCCTCCAGCAGCCCCAGCGTGTTGCGGGTGTTGTTGCCGTAGTACTTGAGCGGCAGGGAGACCGACTCCGGGGCCACGATGGCGGCGGCGAAGTGCAGAACCGTGGTGAAGCGGTGGCGTTCGAAAGCGGCCTCCAGGGCCTGGTGATCGGCCAGGTCGGCCACGATAAGTTCTTCGCCGTGGATCAGGGCATCGCGGAAACCGGTGGAGAGGTTGTCGTAGATAACGACCCTGCGGCCCGCTTCGCTGAGCTGCCGGACGACGTGGCTGCCGATATAGCCGCAGCCTCCGGTGACGAGAATGGTTTCGGGCATGGGGGCTCCTTTGTGAAACGCGAATGGTGAATGATGTCGTGTGAAAAGTTTAACGCGAAAAGCGAATTTATCTATTCACGATTCACCATTCACAGATACTTGTCGATATTTTTCAGCGCCCGTTGCAGATGCTCGATGCTGTGGGCCTCGATGGTCCAGATGGCATCGGGTGAGTAATGTTTCAGCAGGCCGAAGAGCAGGTCGAAGTCGATTTCCCCTTCCCCCAGCGGCAGGTGTTCATCCGTCTGACCGTGGTTGTCGTGGATGTGGCTTTCTGCGATGTACGGGCCGAGCTCGGCAAACCACTCCTCCAGCTGCACGGTGGTAAACATGTTCCAGTGCCCCCCGTCGAAGCAATGCCGAAAGCACGGCTCGCCGATCTCCTCAAGCAGAGCCCTCAGGGTGGAGGGTTCCTTTTCGAAGATGTTTTCCACGGCGATGACGGTGTCCAGTTCCCTGGCGCGGGGAACGAATTCCCGCCAAAAGTCGATACTGTTGTTCAGCCACCCTTGCCGGTTGTCGCCGTAGTGCAGTTCATCGAAACCGGGGTGTACGACGATCACCTTCGGCAACAGCAGTTCCGCTGCCTTGAATACTTGCCGGAACCGCCGCCGGGTCGCCTCGCGGATGCTGACATCCTGGGCGCCGGGGTTCAAATCCATGAAGGGCGAGTGGATGGTGGTGGCGAGCCCTGCCGCATGGAGGGTTTGAGCCTGGACGGCCAGTTCTTCCCAAACCATGCAGTCCAGCGCTTCCGCCGGGAGGTAGATCTCGGGGTTGATGCGTTGCTCCACCAGAGATGCCAGGTGTTGGGACAGTTGGGGATAGGGGATATGGGCATGGATCTTATTTGTCATGGTCGCTCTGCTCTTTCCGGTGTTGTTTGATGGCCGCATCCGTGGCTGGTCGCGCCACCAGGTCCTCCAGCTTGGTGATGGCGCCTGGCTCGCCCAGGATGATCAGGGTGTCCCCCCCTTCGATCCTGGCTTGGGAATGGGGGTTGAAGACCATCTTGCCGTGGGATTTTTTGATGCCGACGATGATGACGCCGATCTCCTTGCGGAATCCGGAGCTGACCAGGGTCTCCCCCACAAAGGCGGAATGATGGGGGATAGTGATCTCCTCCATCTGCAGGTCCATGTGTTCGCTACCGGTTGCGATCTCGATGAAATCGACCACGTTGGGTCGCAACACCGACTGGGCCATCCTGCTGCCGCCGATGATATAGGGCGAGACCACCTTGTTGGCCCCTGCCCGTTTGAGCTTGATATCTGATCCTTCCTCGCCGGAACGGGCCAGGATGTAGAGGTCGGGATTGAGGCCGCGGGCGGTGAGGGTGATGTAGACGTTCTCGGTATCCGAGGTGACCACCGAGATAAGCCCCTTGGCCCGCTTTATCCCCGCCTTGAGCAGGCTTTCATCCAGGGTGGCATCGCCTCTCATGTGCAGATAGCCATCGTCCTTAATCTTTTCAAGGGTTTCCCCGGCCTTTTCCACTACCACGAACGGGAGGCCGTTTGCCTTGAATTCCCGGCATATCAGCGAGCCGATCCGGCCGAACCCACAGATGATGTAATGGTCCCTGAGCGACTCGATCATCTTCTCCACTTTTTTCCTCCCGATAACCCGCTGAATCTGCCCTTCGAACATGATCTGGGCCAGACTGCCGACGATGTAGCCCAAAACGCTCACCCCCACCACGATCAAGCACATGGTGAAGACCTTGCCGCCATCGGACAGGTCGTGTACCTCCTTGAAGCCAACGGTGCTCAAGGTGATGACCGTCATGTAGAGGGCATCAAGCGGCTGCCACTTTTCTATGGTCATGTAGCCGGCCGTGCCTGCCGAGACCAACAGCAGGAGCACCATCACGGATATTTTTAAATGTCGTACAGGGTCCATGGATCTCCTAAACAACAACCCGATAAATGTTCTGAAGATTACCCGCAGAACCCGTAAAATTCAAGGACGATAATTCTTTTCCCAACCACCGGTCGAAGTACGCCCCATGCCGAAACCGGGAAAAATCGATTTTTGGTGGCGGCAAACACGTAAAAAACTGCAATACCGGAAGGTTACGGTTGACAAACGGTGCATACTGTATACAATACATAAAAACATTTGTGGAGCCTTGTCATTCATGAAAAAGTCGATGGAAAAGCACCTCACTCTGCGGGAAAAAATTCTTGAAAACATCCGTGACGCTATTATTTCCGGTGCAATCAAGGCCGGCAGCAAGGTTTCGGAGCCCGACCTGGCTGAACGCTACGGCATCAGCCGGACCCCCATCCGCGAGGCCTTCCGCCAACTGGAATCGGAAGGGTACCTGACGGTCATTCCCCGCAGAGGTGCGGTGGTCAGCGAGTTCAGCGAGAAGGATGTGGAAGAGTTCTATGCCATAAAGAGCATCCTCGAAGGGTATGCCGCGCGGCGCGCCTGCGAGAAGCTGACCGCAAAGGAGTTGGACCGGCTGCAAACCATCAATGACCGCTTGGCCGAATTGGCGTCCCATAACGATATCAAGGCGTTTTTCAAGAGCCACAACGATTTCCACGACGTCTTCATCAAGGCCGCCGACAATGAAAAACTCCGGGAACTGATCAAAAGCCTGGTGACTCGTTTCCAGCGCCTGCGCCTGATGTCGATCTCGCTGCCCGGCCGCATGGAAATCTCGGTTCAGGAGCACGAAAAGATCATCGAGGCATTCCGCCGAAAGGATGACGATGCCGCCGAGATGCTGGTGCGCAAGAATGCCGAGTACGGCGGGAAGGTGCTTATGGGTAGCGGCATTGTTTCTTCTCAGGCTGCGGCGATGCAGATGGATTTATGATCGGAGCGTTTCCGGCGGTCGGTGCCTTGCACTAAAACCCGTGAGCTTTCGCGGATGGTCCAGCCATGGCTTTCTTTGTGTCCCTTGCTGCTCCGTGATTTTTTTTGCACTTTCCCTGTTTGTATGGTTTAATCAACCCCGTCTCCAGTGTCCCGTTTGTTTCCCTGGCCTATCAATAATACCGTGATATAATAAACAAATAACAATCAGGATCGCCATCGTGCACCAAGAGATATTGAGGCAGATACCGAAGGTTGACCGTGTCCTTGCATGGGAGCGGATGGCCGCGCTCGTGGCTTCCCACCCGCGCCCGGAACTGCTGGCAGCCATACGCTCGGTGCTGGAACGGTTGCGCGTCGCCGTCCGTAGCGGAGCCTCCTGCGAACTTTCCGAGGATAATATCGTCTCCCTGGTGAACGTCGAACTCGATCAACGCGGCGCGCCCAGCCTGCGCAACGTGGTCAATGGGACAGGCGTGGTGATCCACACCAACCTGGGGCGCTCGCCCCTGGCCGACGATGCCGAGGAGGCCATCCGGAGGGCCTCCCGCGGTTACTCAAACCTTGAGTTCGACCTCTCTTCGGGCGAGCGGGGCACGCGCTACGTCCACGTGGAAGGGCTGGTTTGCGAACTGACCGGCGCCGAGGCGGCCCTGGTGGTCAACAACAATGCCGCTGCGGTCATTCTGGCCTTGTCATCCCTGGCCCAGGGCCGGGACGCGATCGTCTCGCGCGGGGAACTGGTGGAGATCGGCGGCTCCTTCCGCATCCCCGAGGTAATGCTCCAGAGCGGGGCTCATCTGGTGGAGGTCGGTGCGACCAACTGCACCCACGCCCGTGACTACCGAGCAGCGATCAACGATGCCACGGCGCTGCTGCTGAAGGTGCATACGAGCAACTTTGCCATGGTCGGCTTTACTGCCGAGGTTACGGTGGAGGAGATGTCGGTCATGGGGCGCGAGGCCGGGGTTCCGGTCATGGTAGATGCCGGCAGCGGGTGCCTGATCGACCTGTCCGCCTATGGTATTGCCGGCGAACCGACCGTGCGCCGGTATCTGGCTGGTGGCGCCGATGTGGTGACCTTCAGCGGCGACAAACTGCTGGGTGGACCCCAGGCCGGCATCATTGCCGGACGGCGGGACATCGTGGCGCCGATGAAGCGCCACCCCCTCTTGCGAGCCCTGCGGATGGACAAGCTCTCCCTCGCGGCACTGGAGGCCACGTTGCGGCTCTACCGCGACGAGTGGCGTGCAGTCCGTGACATCCCGACGCTTCGCATGCTTACGGCGCTCCCGGCCGATGTGTCGCAACGGGCCGACCGCATCCTCGGGATGCTTCGCCGGCGTCTCCCCAAAGCGGTCATCCTGCTGAAACACAAGGGCGAATCGAGCGCCGGGGGGGGATCGCTTCCCCTGCTCCGCATGCCCACAAGCCTTATCGAAGTGCGCATCGGCGATGCCTCTGTGCAGCAGATCGAACAGAGCCTGCGCCAGGCATCGACCCCGGTCGTCGGCCGTATTCATCGGGATCGGTTTTTACTTGATGTCCGCACCATCCTGGACCATGATCTTCCCGGCCTGTCGCTCTCCCTCGCCGAGACGGCGGCATCTTTGACAGGGGGAAACCAGTGACCCATTCCAGATCCTTTGCCTTGATCCCGGCAGCCGGCATGGGCAAGCGCATGGGTGCTTCCATCAACAAACAGTATCTGCAACTGGCTGGAATGCCGATCGTGGCCCGTACCATCTCCGTATTTGAGAACGCCCCCTTTATTGACGGCATCTTTCTGGTTACCCCGGTCGACGAGATCCCCTACTGCCGCGAACATGTGGTTGAGGCCCATGGTTTCCGCAAGGTGCTGGAGATCGTGCCGGGCGGCAGGGAACGTCAGAATTCCGTAATGAACGGGTTGCGTGCGCTCCAGCGGCATGCGGGGGAGGACGACGTTGTGCTGATACACGACGGCGTCAGGCCGCTTATCAGCCGGGAGTTGCTGAAGGAGTCCATTGAGGTGGCCCGCGGCTGCGACGGCGCCCTGGTGGCGGTGCCTGCCAAGGACACCATCAAAACGGTCCGGGACGGGCTCGTCATTGATACCCCGGATCGGGATACCCTCTGGCAAGCCCAGACACCCCAGAGCTTCCGGTTCGGCGTTATCTTCGCAGCGCATCGGGCAGCGGAACAGGAAGGATTCATGGGGACCGACGACGCTTCCCTGGTTGAACGGCGCGGCGGCGCGGTCCGCATTGTACGTGGAGACTATCGCAACATCAAGATCACAACGCCCGAAGACATTGTTCTGGCTGAGGCGTTCCTCGCCGGCGGCGGGCAGAATGGAGTTCTCTGATGGTCGCACAACTACCCGTTGAAAAGATTTTGGTGGTAGCCGACCAGGCCGAAATCGCCGGGCAGATCGTGCTGCAACTGCAGGAAGCGGGCTTTGCGGCTACCTGGGTGGGAGACGGCGAGGCGGCTTTCGCCGCGCTTGAGGGGGAGGATTTCGCGCTGGCGTTGCTGGATGTCATGCCGCCCAAGGTCAAAGGGATTGAAGTGCTCAGCCATATTCGAGAATCCGGAAAGAACACGGCGGTCATCATGATGATCGCCCACGGCAACGAAAACCCGGCCGTGGAGTGCGTGAAGGCAGGGGTTGTCGATTACCTCTCCAAGCCCTTTACAGCGAACGACATGCTCCAACGGGTCATGCGCACCATCGCCAATCGGCGCGTGCTGCTGGAAAAGCAACGCCTCGAGCAGGAGAAGAGCGATTTCGCCTCCATGCTTTCCCACGATATGAAAAATCCCCTGACCGCCGTGATCGGCTCTATCGATATCATGCGGGAGGGACGACTTGGGCCGGTGAATGGAGAACAGGAAGAATACCTCCAATCCGCCATCGACAGCTGTAATGAAGTCATCGCAATGATCGACAACCTGCTGGACATCCATCGCTTCGAGGCGGGCCGGATGCAGTTAAAGATTGCCGAATACGGCGCCGCGGAAATCATGCAGGCGGTTACCCGGCGTTTCACGCGGATTGCAGAACACGACGGGATCAGGCTGAAGGAACGGCTTTCCCACGAAATGCCGAAGATCGCCGTCGACAGAAACGCTTTCAGCCGGGTTATCGCCAACCTGCTGGCAAATGCCGTCAAATTTACCCCCGAAGGAGGCGAGATCGTCGTCTCCTGCCGCTGCCTGAAAGGCTCCGATATGCCATGGGAGCGTCTGCCTGCCTACGTGATCCTGCCCGACGGTTTTGTGGAGCAGGGTTGTTTCGTGCGGGTCAGCATCCGTAACACCGGCAGCGGTATTCCGGCCGCTGATCTGAACCGCATCTTCGAGCGCCATGTGCAGTCGGGCAACGGCGTTGGGCGGGAACGGGGCGGGTCGGGGCTGGGGCTGACCTTCTGCAAGATAGTGATTGAGAGCTGTGGGGGGATTATCTGGGGTGAGAACGAGGGGGGAGATGGAAGCAAGTTCATCATCCTTTTACCTTGCTATTTAAACGGTACGGAGTGTAGCGGACAATGAACAACAAAGAACGTTTTGCGGCATGTCTCAAGGGGGCATTGGTAGCGGCGGTAGGGATGTTGTTGTGCGCCGGGCCGGTGTCTGCAACGGATATCGATTTCAACAAGGCGATCGTCATCGGCTCCGGCCCCAAGACGGTTGTGGAGTTCACCGATCCCGACTGCCCCTTCTGTCGCAAGGCTGAGAAGTACTTTGCGGGGCGCAGCGACATAACCCAGTACATTTTCTTCTGGCCGCTTCCCCGTCACCCCAAGGCGAGGGAAAAAGCCCAGTTCGTCCTATCCCAACACGACAAGGCCAAGGCCTACCATGACGTCATGTCGGGCAAGCTGGACAGCCAACAGGCCTTTGCCATTACCCCCGCCGGTATAAAACTGCAGGAAGAGCAGTACGACATCGCCAAGAAGAACAACATCACTTCCACACCGACCTTCATGCTGTTCGGCAGGATTATCGAAGGCTTTGACCGGAAGAAGATCGAAGAGGCGCTGGGAAAATAGTTTCCGCCCGGAAAGGGTTCTTTTTCGCCCAGGCGGCGTCAATCTTCGGGCTTGCTTGTGACTTCGGCCGTTGGCCTCACCCTTCGGGCGCCTTCGCGGTCCAATTTAGCAAGCGAAATTGTGCGACGTATCGATGTGCGCCTCCGCGCAATCCCTTGATTTCCTTGCCTGGACAAAAAAGCCCTCCTTTCCGAATCGGAAACCAATGGTTTCGCGGATTCCAAAGGCGGGACGCGTCAGCGGGAGCAGGCTGTGAGCCTGCTCCCGTTTTTTTGATGAGGGAGGGCAGGGGGAAACCTACTTTCTACTATACCTTTGGGTGTTTCCCCTAATCAATGTTTACGACACCAATCGAGTTTGTTTCCGGATCTGTAAACCAGATATTTTTGTCGGGACCGTATGTGATTGCAGAAGGACTCCACCCTGTAAGGCCGGCATACTCGGTTATTGCTCCTGCCGCAGTAATTTCGCCTATTTTGTCGCTATTATATTCTGTAAACCAGAGATTGCCGTGAGAGTCGGATGCTATATAGTAAGGTAGACTAGAGGCAGTTGGAATTGCATACTCGGTAACCACCCCTGCCGTGGTGATTTTCCCGATATTGTTGCCGTACGATTCCACAAACCAGAGATAACCTCTGAACCGGATGTTATACCCATTGGACAACTGTTGGCTGTAGTGGTTGCATACTCTGTAATTGATCCTGTAGTAGTTATTTTTCCAATTGTGCCCGTGCGATATTCTGTAAACCAGAGATTGTCATCAGGACCTAAAGTGATACTTTCAGGATAACTATCGGTTGTAGTAAGGGGGTATTCGGTTATTAATCCTTTAGTGGTAATTTTTCCGATCTTGTTTCCAAGGCATTCTATAAACCAGAGATTGCCGTCAGAACCGGATGTAATGCCATTAGGACCAGCTTCTGAAGAAGAAAGAGCATATTCAGTTATTACTCCCGCCGTAGTAATGTTTCCAATTTTGCCAGTACCATATTCTGTAAACCAGAGATTGCCGTCAGGACCGGATGTAATGCCATATGGAATTGTTCCCGAAGAGAGAGCATACTCGGTTATAACTCCAGCCGGAGTAATTTTACCAATCTTGCTCCCCTCATATTCTGTAAACCAGAGATTGCCGTCAGGACCGGTTATGATACCTCCAGATGGATAACTCGAAGAAGTAGGGATGGTGTATTCCTTTATTGATGGCGTTGTATTGCTTGTGCTGCCGCCTCTTCCACCGCACCCGACCAAAACCGTCCAGACTGACAGTAGCAAAATAATAAATTTCCTCATTATTGCCCCTTTACGAAATCTGCAAAACTTCTTCTAAGCTTTCTTTAATCTCTAAAGAAATCAAATCTTTGGTTTTTGCTTTCATGGTGTCACGTCCAAATGTGCATTACTTTATTAGCCTTCCACTGGGAATGAGTTTTGTTCGTTAACAAAATTAACAACGTCCGTACGCAGTAACAGTTGAATATCTAACGGGTTTAAGTCCTGTCCGGGGAATTGTCCGATTCACCCCGGTAGCTCAAGGGAGCGGCGTTCTGGTAACAGGGGGTTGTAAGTTCCCAATTGGCAAAGCAGTAGGCCGTAACGCAAGTGAATCTGGATGTAGCCTCGTCAGTTAATTTGAAGATGCCGACCCAGTGGACGTATGGGGAAGGCCGCCGTCACAGACTCTGATAACGGAACCGGTCTGTGTAATCTTCCGGGGTAGCAGGGACGGCATGTTGCGGAAGATATCCAACCCAGTGCTGGAGACCCGTTACGGTGATGTCTAAGGAACATCAACCGGCGCGTATAAGGCAACGAAATCGCGTTGGGCTGTACCGGGAGTCGGAGGGGTTCATAGTACCGCTTGAGGGCACGGACTAACATAAACCTGCCCGAGGGAAGGGACCCTGCTTTGTTCACGCAACCAAAGAGCGGAGGAGATGGGGATTGCAGACATGCTAACAACCCCGGAAACAATCAGGACGCTACAGAGGAAGCTCTACCGCAAGGCCAAGCAGGAACCGGCCTGCCGCTTCCACGCCTTGTACGACAAGGTCTATCGGGCCGACATCCTTGAGTTTGCCTACCGCCTTGTCCGGTCCAACAAAGGGAGCGCCGGTATCGACGGTGTCACCTTCGAGGCCATCGAGGAAAACGAAGGGGCACCCGCATTCATTGGGGAGTTGGAAGAAGCACTGAAAACCAAGACGTACAAGCCTGATCCGGTAAAAAGGGTCATGATACCAAAGAGCGACGGCAGTCAGCGCCCTTTGGGTATTCCGACCATCCGCGACCGGGTGGCTCAAATGGCCGTAAAACTGGTCATCGAGCCGATCTTCGAGGCGGACTTTTGCGCAACCTCATACGGATTTAGGCCGAAGAAATCAGCCCACGACGCAGTCGAAGACGTAACGTATGCCATGAACACCGGCTACACCGAAGTCATTGATGCCGATCTTTCCAAATATTTCGACACCATTCCCCATGCCAACCTCATGAAAGTGGTTGCCGAGCGCATCTGTGACGGCGAAATCCTCAGTCTCATCCAGATGTGGCTCAAAGCGCCAATCATGGAACAGGGCAAGGACGGGACGAAACGGAATATCGGCGGCGGCAAAGGCAACCGCACAGGCACCCCGCAAGGCGGAATCATCTCACCGTTGCTGGCCAATCTCTACCTGCACATACTGGACAGGATATGGGAACGGAACAACCTGCAACAGCGACTGGGAGCCCGCATCGTCAGATATGCCGACGATATCGTCATCCTCTGTCGGAGGAACAAATCTGACAAAGCAATGGCGGTGCTGCGGCAGATACTGGAGCGGCTGAAACTTACCCTAAATGAGTCAAAGACAAAAATCGTCAACACCCACAAAGGAAAGTTTGATTTTCTCGGATTTTCAATCTGGATGGCAGAAAGCAATATATGTGGGAATCTGTATCCCCATGTTCAACCTTCGAAGAAATCCTTGCAGGCTATCAAAGATAGTATCACTGACCTCACGAAGCGAGTGAGGACGGTAAAACCGCTTGAACGGATAGTAAATGAAATAAACACGACCGTGAGAGGCTGGGTCGGCTACTTCCACTTCAAGAATTGTAGCAATGTGCTTGTGAATTTGAAATGGCACGTAGAAGAACGGCTACGGACACATCTACGCAGACGCCACAAAATCAAGGATAGGGGGACTGGCGGCATAAAATTTAGCAGCCAGAATCTCTATGGTAAGTACAGGCTGTACAAAGTGCCGACAACAGCGGGTTGGAAGAAAGTGCATGCTTTGTAGCGAAGAACATCGGAAAGCCGGATGCGGGAAAACTGCACGTCCGGTTTGATGAGGGAGAGCAGGGTGATACCTGCTCTCTACTCTACCCCTAGCCCTCCCAAGAACCAAGGGTAAAGCCTGCTCTATACTCTACCCATTGTCTTAGACCTGCATAGCAGGTGGCTTGAGGAATGCCCCTGGCCTAGAGTCCTAGTGAGACTTCTTTGGGGCCGGTCCCAACAGATATAGTTGCAACCACTGTGTTGCTGGTCGTATTGATGACTGAGACGCTATTGCTGTAGCCATTTGTCACGTAGGCCCGGCTGGCGGCGACATTCAGCGCCACTCCCTGGGGTGCAGTCCCCACAAAAACAGTTGCAACCAACGTGTTGCTGGTCGTATCGATGACGGAAACGCTATTGTTGCCGCTGTTTGTCACGTAGACCCGGTTGGCGGCGCTGTTCAGCGTCACTCCCTGGGGAGCAATCCCTACGGAAACGATTGCAACTACCAAGTCGCTGGTCGTGTCAATGACGGAGACGCTATTGCCACCGCTGTTTGTCACATAGGCTCGGCTGGCGGAAGCGTTCACAGCAACCCGCTGAGGAGTGCTTCCAACGGGAATGGTCGCAATAACCGTGTTGCTGGTCGTCTCGATGACGGAGACGCTATTGTTGCCGCTGTTTGTTACGTAGGCCCGGTTGGCGGCGGGATTCAGCGCAATTCCCTGGGGGGCAGTTCCCACGGAAATAGTGGCAACTACGGTATTGTTGGCGGTGTTAATGATGGAGACGCTATTGCTGCCATTATTGGTCACGTACGCCCGGCTAGAGGAAGGGGTCACCGCAACTGCCTGAGGGGATACCCCAACTGGAATATTGCTTATGAACGCGTTGGTGGCGGTGTTGATGACAGAAACGCTATTGCTGCCACTGTTCGCCACATACGCCCTACTGGCGGAAGGGTTCACGGCAACGCCCTGGGGTGTTGCTCCCACGGAAACGGTTGCAACAACCGTATTATTTGTGGTGTTGATGACAGAGACATTATTGCTGCCGCTATTCACCACATAGGCCAAGTTGCTCTGAGTGACGGACAGGGTAGTTGATGAGTAGAGGGCGCCGAAGCTCACCGTGATAGTTGTAGAACCAAGTGTGTTGGCGGAGACCAACCCTTTTGATCCTGAAACGTTACTGACGGTCGCAACTCCGGTATTTTGTGAAGACCACGTCACGGAAGCAGTCAAATCCTGAGTGGAACCATCCGAGAATATGCCAGTTGCAGTAAGCTGTAATGTTGAACCAGGCCCCATGACTGGATTTAAAGGCGCCAAGGCAATTGAAGTGAGCGCTCTTACCGCCAGAACCGTTGAACCGGTAACCCCCAGGGTCGCGCTAATGGTCGTGGAACCGGCCGCAACAGCGGTGGCTAGCCCTTGTAATCCCGAAGCATTACTGATGGTTGCAGTGCTGGTGTTTGACGAACTCCATGTGACTTCTTTGGTCAAATCGTGTACAGAGCCATCCGTAAAAGCTCCTGTTGCCGTGAATTGCTGGGTTGAACCTACTACCGCACTCGGGTTGGCAGGTGTTATGGTAATGGATACGGGGCCTTGCACGGTCACGGTGGTTGTGCCGGAAACGCCGGTAAGGCTTGCCATGATAGTTGTAGAGCCAAGAGCGGTGGCGGAGACCAATCCTTTTGTTCCCGTAACGTTACTGACGGTAGCTGTTCCGGTGTTTTGTGAAGACCAGGTAACTGAAGCGGTTATATCCTGCGTGGAACCATCCGAGAATGTGCCTATTGCATTGAGCTGTACTGTTGCGCCAGGTACCATTACAGGTTTTGAAGGCGTCACGGCTATTGATGAGAGGGTTTTCACCGCCAGAACCGTTGAACCGGTAACCCCCAGGGTTGCACTAATGGTCGTAGAACCGGCCGCAACAGCGGTGGCAAGCCCCTGTGACGTAGAGACATTATTGATGGTTGCAATGCCGCTGTTTGAAGAACTCCAGGCAACCCATGTGGTCAAATTGTGGGTAGAACCATCCGCAAAAAATCCCGTTGCAGTGAACTGCAGGTTTGTGCCCGCTACCGCACTTGGGCTGGCGGGCGTTACGGTAATGGACACGGGTGATTGCACGGTCGCGGTGGTTGTCCCGGAAACCCCGGCAAATGTTGCGCTAATGGTAGTTGAGCCGAGTGAAGCGGAAACGACCAGTCCTGTGGAATTGATTGCGGCAACCATGGTATTGGACGAATTCCATGTGACAAGCGACGTTATATCCTGGGTGACGGCATTGGACAACGTTGCGGTTGCTGAAAACTGTTGTGTGGCTCCCGCTGCTATGGTCGGGTTTGCAGGCGTAACCGCTATGGACGCCACGGTAGCCGAGGTTAGCGTGGTTGAGCCGGAAACACCGGCAAAGGTTGCGCTGATGGTGCTGGAGCCGACGGCAACGGCTGTGGCGCCACCACTGGTGTTGATCGTGGCCGCTGCCGTATTTGACGAATTCCAGGTTGCCACACCAGTCAGATCCTGGGTGGCGTTGTTCGATAAAACCCCAATTGCCCTGAGTTGTTGACTTGTGCCGACGATGCTGGTCGAGTTTGCGGGTGTCACCGAAATGGATGTCACTGCCAGCGATGCGAGGGTGGTCGAACCTGAAATGGCCCCCGAAGTTGCGGTAATGGTAGTGGTGCCTGCCGAGACTGCCGTGGCCAGACCCTTGGTGCCCTGGGAGTCGCTTATGGTGGCAGCAGCGGGATTTGACGAACTCCAGGAAACTGAAGTTGTCAAGTCCTGAGTGGAGTTATCGGAATATATCCCTGTTGCCGTAAATTGCGTGGTTGTGTTCGGGGCAATGCTCCCGTTCGCTGGGGTAACCGTAATTGAAACCAGCGTCACGGAAGCGGACTTGCCGCCGCATCCCGAAAGAGCAAAAATCATCAGAAGTGCAACAAAAAGATATTTTGCCATGTTGTCTTTCTTTTATGTGACGTCGGTTAGTTCTGGTGAGAAGAACCGTTATTACTTTAATGTAAAACCAACTTAATTTCTTTATACGCTTTTTGAGTTAATACACCATCAAAAACCCAATACACAGATTTTGTCACATTTTCATGAGGTTTTAGTGTTGATTCAAGAATAATATAACTTGCAACACTGTCAATATAGATACCACTACTAATTATATTGTTATAATATAAATAATATTGGTTTAGATTGTATTTAACAAATGAATTAGATATATTTTTTATTGAAATAGTGCCATATATATATGTTAACTTGTCAGCCTTTACGCCGAATAACTTTTTATAGTTTTTATCAAGATCGCGAACAACTATTTTGGTTAGGTTACAGTTTATATTTATATCGTTACGGTTAAATGCCAAATTAATATCTATATCTTTGCTTTGCGAGCATGAAGTTATTAATATTGCAATAATAACTATAGTTCTGTTTACAATTCCAGATAACATAAGAAGCGCCTTTAATTTTTTAATACAATGTCTTAAGTTCGATAAACCACGTATTAGGCTTGAAAGTCATTTGTGAATTTGGTATTTGGATACCAGCCCCAGACCTATTTATAACGTCGCTAACCGCATCTTTACAATTATTACTGTAGATATTATATTCTTTTCCTTCATAATTATGTTCCATCTGGCTTCTTAATGCGCTATTCGCAATTTTTGAATCTTGTAGTTTGTTTGTTTTAATTAACACCGAGTCCACAGGTGGTCCTTGTACAGGCTCTATCGATACCCCAGCAGTTGCATCGGATCCCAACAAAAAGCCCAAATTGCCTCCTGACGAAGTATTACCCGCAGCTCCTTGGTTAAATACATACCAGTGACCATTTGAGTTTTGAAAAAATAACGATGCATGCCCATTTCCTCCAGCGGCTTTGGGGTCAACCATTAAAGCAACATCTCTCCCATCCGGGTCCACAAACTGATATGGATTATTTACCCCATATGCATACAAATTCAGTCGCTGCGGATCAAGCAGCATCTTCTCATTGGTCTTGCTCGTATTGGCATCGACCGCATGCACCGGATCAGGTGCGATAAATCTACCGATTCTCGCATCCTCGTACCGTGCCCCGAAATACGAAAACCCGGTTTCCGAATCCTTTTCCTTGCCCACGAACCGTCGATCATTGCTGGCTGAGGCGGTGACGCTCTGCTCCTCGCCGAAGGGTTTGTAATCGGCTTTCCAGACCACCTTGCCGGTGGAGTCCGACATGGCCAAGGGCGTACCCGCAGGATCGGTATGGTAAAAGTATACTTGCTCGGCGGCAAGGGCTACGCTAGCAAAACTGAGCGTGCATATCAATAAAAGTAGTGCTATTTTTTTCATTTGGCACCTCCATGCCGTGTTCCATGTAGTTGCATCATGCACCATGAGAGATAATTCGCTATTAAACATAAGGAGCCCTGCACAGATTTAACGCCTCCAGCGTCCAGTGCGTAGTCCTTTATCAATATCTAATAAGAGCTGACAACGTTACCATTAATGTCAATCAAACTGTATTTAATCATTGTCGGGGTTGGGCTCAGACTCGTCCAGGTGCCAAAATTGATCGTCGCAATTTGGCCGCTGCCGGAGAAAGCTGATGTGCTAAGGATACCAATGGTTATTGAACCGGGACTGGTAGTATTGGCTAACATAGTTGATCCGGATATGAGCGACCCGGTTGATACCGTTGGTGAACCTAGCATTGTGCTGTCGTAAGCAATAGTCAATTGAATAGCCGCAATACCATTTAAGTTATTGCCCTGGATTGTGTAGGAACCATTGCCTGAAGATGCAATCGACAATGTTGCAGAGGAGCTGTTTGTGGTTAGGGCCGAACTACTTAACGTAGTCTTTGCAGTAGTGGCCATTTGTGATGTGCCGCATGACACAGTCCAATTATTTAACCCCACAGCTTTCCTTAATATTATCAGGGCGTCAGCAGCTGTAATCTGTCCATCCGGAGCAGGATACCCGTTTGTAAGCGGAGCAACATCTGCATGTGCCAGTAGGCTAGGTGTAGTCGGAATCAGGTTTACAGCCGCCCTGAGTGCAAGGAGCGCATCTACCGCTGTTACATTTCCATCAGCATTAACGTCGCCATCAGGGAAGCTGAAATATGTTGACAATATGTGATTGTCATAAAGGTTGCTCAGTGTGATCGATGATGGATTGGTGATGGCAACCTGCTGTGGAACATCATCGAGAAGAACTCCTGCTAATCTGGAACCTGTCGAGGCGGTAAACGTAAATTGTTGGCTATTGCCGTAACCTACGACCACAGAGCCGGAAGGGGAGACCGTCCCACAGCCGGAATTATTCTCACTTATTGTAATATTTGTTGGAACCGGCACTATTTTTGAGATGAGTTTACCATTTAAATAAACGTAATCTGCAATCAAATTACCACTCAAATCATTTTCAGACATGACTCTACCAGCTCTGTCGTAATGATAAATCGTAGTAAACCCATTTTCCGTTTTAGTAACCCGCATCCCGTCGCCATCGTAAGCGTAACCGGCAATTTGCGTGGCGCCGGAAGCGACATTTGAGACACGATCAAATGCGTCATATAAAAGTGTATAGCTTGCACCTTGCCATGTCCCGCCAAACAGAGTGCCGTTGCCGTTATAGCTGTAGGTCGCTTGTTCGCCTCCTGTGGTCGAGCTGAGAAGATTATTTGTATAAGAGTAAATAGTATTGCTTCCGGCAATATTTTTACTGAACCTATTCCTCGAATTATCGTACGTAAATATACCGCTTCCCCAGGACCCGTCAAAGGTTGTGAGTCTGTTCAGTGAATCATAATCATAGTTTTGGTTATTTGTAGCATCAAGATTATCAGTCAGGGTTTTAGTATTGCCACGGGTGTCATATCCATATCCTATATCCAGCGCAGAACTGCTGATGCCGGTTATCTGTTGCCTGGTATTAAAGTCAAGCGAAGTACTAACTCCGTTAGCTAATGAATATGACTGTGGCTGACCGGCGTTCACTCCGGAAGTGTAATACGAGGCGGTACTGACATAACCGGTAATTGAGGTGTTCTGGTTGTTAGAATTATATCCATATGTTACTATTCTTGAAGAGGGGTATGTTATGGTTATTATATTATCATTGTCATCATATACATACGATATAGTTGATGACGTGCTATTGACATTATCTTGAATTGTTTGCAGCCTGTTGGCACCATCATAACCAAAAGTCGTAGACGATGCAGGTGATGACATTGATGTCCTGTTATTTGCATTATCATAACCATATGTTATTGTACTATTCCCTGACGTTATTGTTTTCAATCTATTTATACTGTCGTAAATGTAGTTCTTTGTGCCTGATGAATCTGATTTACTCTTCATGTTGCCTACATTATCTCTGACATAGGTTATGGTGCCAAATTCAGGGCTTACTTCTGATGCTAAAAAACCAATTTTCAGCGGGTCGTAGTTAAATGTTCGTGCAACGCTTCCTTGGCTAATATTTGTGATATTGCCTAGAATATTTCTTGTATAGGAGGTCGGATAGGAGGTCGTATAATACGGATCAACAACCGATATCAAATATTTTTCCGATGGACTTCCAAAGCAGTCATAGTCTAACGTTGTTTTAGCACCATTTTCGTCGGTTAGAGTCTGGTTGCAGAGGTTGTAGTTATATTGAAAAGTCGATCCGTCTTGGTGGGTAATTAATGAGATTCTGCCAAAATAGTCATATGCAACGGTGTCACCGATACTTGATTCATCCAGACTTTTGACCCCATAAGCATTATAAGCCGTGGTTGTGGTAATGCCGATACTGTCGCTGCTTCCCGAGGAACGACCGAAACCGTCGAATGTGTAGGTTGTCGTGTGCCCTCCCCTAGTTTCTGTTCTTGTCGAGCTATCTGGTGCATAACTAATAGTAGTGCTATTGCCAACCGGAGGAGTAATGCTGGCTAGGCGAAGATTGTTGTCATACGTATATGAGGTGGTAAAACCTCTGCCATTGGTTTCGCTGTAAATAGTGCCATTGCTGTTGATTACTCGAGTAACCGAATATATCGGATTTGTTTCATTTGATATTTTACCGTTACTCCATAGGTATGTTGTATTATAACTATTGGCGTCAATAACCGAGGCCAAATTACCATTACCATCAAAGCCATAATTGGTAGTGACATCGTTGATTGTTGACTGTTTGACATTGCCGCTGGTACTGTCGTAAACCCATGATGAAGTGCTCGTGCCAGGATAAGAGCCGGTTACGGTCTCCGACTGAATTTTACCTTTAACGATATTATTTGTTGAATTGGTAAAATACGTCAGGGTTCTACTACGGTTACGCGTGCCGGTCTCGGCAATAGTCTGTGGATCATTGTAGCTATTGGGATTGGAATAGCTGCTTGTGAAACTCTGTCCATCACGAGTTATTATCTTTGAAGAGAAAAAAGGGACGTATATACCTAAATCGAATATAGTCACCCCTGAACCCCAGTTTGCATTTGCAAGATAATTTGTTGAAATTTGTGTGCCTTGTGACCATGAATATGTCTCGGTTTGGGTAAGGCTGCCAGAATATGCTTTACTCATCGGTAATCCGACTTTCCAGACATTGTTAGTGCCGGTATTACCCCATCCATAAAATTTATGCACCTCGGTAACACCTGGAGCTGTTATTGTTGTCGTATCTCCGGCGGCGTTTCCAGAGTTGTAACTGTACGTCCACGTCCCGCCGGTGATTCCTCTTCCCGTGGTGCTCCTGCTCGCAATAACTCTAAATTTAACGTACGTTGCCGCCCCCCCTGTTGCAAATAAGATGTCGTTATAAGTATAATTTATGCTGCCACCGGTTGGGAATCCAATGGAGGTGAGTTCAAAGTCACTGGGTCCGTAGCCGTAGCTCCAGGCGTTCCCGGTCGGTGGAGTAAAGCTGGTTAGATAATTGTTACTGTTCGTTGTCGTATAACCATAGTTGAATGTTCTTTTGTCAACGTTTATCGAGGTAAGGGTGTTGCTTGTATAATTATAGTTTAAGGTGATTACCCTATTGGCTGAATCAGTTATTGTTTTTAAATATGAAAGGCCGGTCGTAGGGTCTCTGTAATACGACATTGTGATTACAGATGTTCCGGCTGCATTCCGAATTTTGGTGACCTGAGCGATTGCTTGCGTAGGAGCCCCGAGGATATTGCCGAAAGTGATTGAATACCCGGCATTGCCTGTAGCCCATTCAAAGGTATAGACCGTTCCGTCAGGCAGGGTTAGCTCCCATACTGTTCCAGAACCGGTCGGGCTCGTGCTTAATTCCTTATTGATCAACGTCAACTATTATTCCCGGTCAGCGACAATTAAATTTCCCGTTTCGCCCAATCAAATTTCAGGCGTCCGCGCACAATCGGAGCGACCTTTCTCATAACATCGAGTTCAGATTCGTCTGGAATTATGTTTTGTTG
>JARLHN010000031.1 GCA_031292255.1 Oryzomonas sp.
ATCCTAAGTCTGGTGCGTCTGCCAATTCCGCCACTCTCGCCCAAATGCCAGCCTCATGCTTCTTCGCTCGGTGAAATGAACGAATAATGGAAAATATTTGAAAAAATCATTAAGGTCAAGGAATTAATTGAATCATCACCCACCCGCCAGTTTGACTTGGTATCCACGAGACTCCAATTCCTTAAGCAGGGTTTCGCGGTGATCTCCCTGGATCTCGATGACCCCCTCCTTGACAGTGCCGCCGCTGCCGCAACGTTTTTTCAATGCTCCCGCCAAATCCTTCAGCGCCTCTCCTTTGAGCGGTACGCCGGTAATGACAATGACGGTTCCGCCGCCGCGGCCTTTGACTTCACGACGCAGGCGAACCGTCCCGTCGGCGGGCGGCTTCGACGGCTTCGACGGCTGCGTTCCCCGGGCCTTGCTTGCGCCGTGGCCCACGCGGCCCGTTTCGCTGGAGTAGACAAGGGTTGTTTCTTCTGTCCGTTTCATTCCCTCACAGCTCCTTCCTGAAAACGAGCATCATCGTGCCGCCGTTTAATAAGAACTTCAACATGACGGCCATTTGCCGTTACCCTTGATTTGAACTGGAAATCGCCGTTGAAACACCATCTGGTTCCGGTTGGGAGCAGTTACTTGCCCCAATCGCGGGAGTACCTGAAATCCCGATCGATGGTGCGGTTGGACACCTTGGCGATCACGGGCAGGCGCCGTTTAAAGTGGGAGTTCTGGACCTTTTTATAGATGGTGTCGATGAACTCGGGTCCAAAGCCCGCGCCGATCAACTCCTCCCTGGTCAGGCGCAGGTCTACCATGCGATAGAGCAGTTCGTCCACCTGGCGGTAGGAGAAGCCCAACTCTTCCTCATCTGTTTGGCCGGCCCACAGATCGGCGGAGGGTTGTTTCTCGATCACCTCGCTCGGCACACCCATGGCCTCGGACAATTGCCAGATCTGGGTCTTGTACAGATCGCCGATTGGATTGAGGGCGCTGGCCATGTCGCCGAAAAGGGTTCCGTAACCGAGAAGCAGTTCGGTTTTGTTGCTGGTTCCCAGCACCAGGGCGGAGTAATGGGCGGAATGGTCGAAGAGGATGGTCATCCGCTCGCGGGCCATCTTGTTGCCGCGCCGCATATTGTCCGCATCCGGGAACATCCCGAAATAGGCGTCCACCATGGGGGTGATCGGCACCAACGAAAAATCCACACCGCATGCCTGGGCCACCAGCCGGGCGTGGGCCTCGCTCTCCGGATTGCTGGTCTTGTAGGGCATGCAGATAGCGTGGACGTTTTCAGCTCCCAACGCCTCGGCCGCGATGAACGCCACCAGGGCCGAGTCGATCCCCCCCGACAACCCCAGCACGGCCTTTCTGACGCCCACCTTATGCACCTCGTCCCGCACGAAGCCGACCAGGATCTTGCGCAACAATTCCGTATTGGCTGCCAAGCCTGCCATCATAGTCTCCTTTCCCGTTCGATGCGCCTGAGTTCCTGCATGGTCACGCACAGGTTCTCATCGCGCAACATGGGGGAGAATATCCTCTCCCGCCGCAAGGCGCCTTCCTCCACCAGAGCGTTGACGCTGTCCTCTTCCAGCAACCCGGCTCGCACGACCGATTCGCCGGAGGGAGCGATATATTCCGAGCCGCCCCAGAAATTGATACCGTCTTCGTAGCCCACCCGGTTGCAGTACAGCACCCGGCAATTGAGGAAGAGCGCCGTAGTGGCGGTCAGTTTCTGCCAGGCCGTGGCCGAACCGAGGGTTTCGCCCTCCACGCCGCGGCCTGGGCTGCTGGAGAGGCAGAGCAGGGTTGCAGCGCCGTCCATGGCCAGGATGTAGGAGCTTGAAAGGTGCCACATGTCCTCGCAGATCAGGATGCCCATGCGGCCGAACTTGCAGTCAAAGGCGCGGAAACGTTCGCCCCTGGCCAGGTAGCGCTGCTCATCGAACAGGCCGTAGGTGGGGAGATAGACCTTGCGATGGAGATGTTTGATCGCCCCGTCTTCCAGGTAGAGGGCCGAATTGAAGAAGCGGTAGTCGGAGGTCTCCTCCACGAAGCCCACGGCAATGGAGATGCCGCGAGAGAGTTCGACCAGGCGGGCGATCTCGGGCGAATCCAGCCGACGGGCCACCTCGGGCACCAAATCCTTGAGAAAATAGCCGGTCATGGCCAGTTCGGGGAAGACCACCAGGTCGGCCCCGGCTGTTCGGGCCTGTCCGATGCGCTCCTCGATGAGCGCAAGATTGTCGTCCACACAGCCGAGTTTGGGTTTGATCTGGGCCAGTTGGGCCGTGAAATCCATAGGGGGCTCCTTCTTGAACAGGTTCAACAACCTTTTCACTTTTTACTTTTTATTGCTCTGTTCAGTATGCCAGCTCAAACGCATTCACGATGTGCTCGATCGCGGGGGCTCCGCCATCCGCCAGGAGGATAGCGATCACGTCGAAACGGGCATCGGCGTCCTGCTGCCGGTGCTTGGCCAGCCACGTCAGGGCTGCCTTTGATATCTGGCGCTGCTTGAACGGGGTGACCGCCAGTTGGGGCACACCGTAGGAGAGGTCGCGGCGGGCCTTGACCTCCACGAAGACCAGGCTCTTGTCCCTCGGGTCCCGGGCCACGATATCCACCTCGCCCCCCTTGCAGCGATAGTTGCGTTCCAGGATGCGGTACCTTTTGCCTTCGAGAAAGGAAACGGCCAGGTCTTCGCCCAGGTCGCCGATGCCTCTGTTATCCGTGGGCAGCGGCCCGCTCTGCCCGGTGGAGGCGCCTCCGCCGAACCATTTCACGGCATTTTCTCCAGGAAGGCGGCATCATCAAAGCAGCCATCGGCATTCAATCCCCTGATGCGGTAGTACTTGCCCAACTCCTCTTCAAAACGCCGCCGGTCGATGGGGGGGATGCCGATACCGTCGCCGCTCGTGCCCGGCTCACTGAAAAACCGCTCCGGCAGGCAGTCGTCCCTGCGGGAGAAACCGTTGACGCAGTTGTAGAAACGCTCTGTCAGGCAGATGCGGCGGCCGATCTCCTTCAGCCGCTGGGGGGAGTACTCGATGCCGGTGGTAGCGGTCAGTAGTTCGCCGTACTCCTCCAGGCTGGCGCCGAAAAAGGAAAACTTGCAGGCTACCAGGGAATCCACGGCGGCGTTGGTGTCCTCGGCAATGGTGATGATGCGGGCCTTGCCGGAAAAAGAGAAGCGATCCGTGGGCACCGGCTTGCGCAGGATTTCATGGGAGATGGGATAGGCACTCAGGTGGCAGCCGCCCCGGTTGCTGGTGCAATATGCCAGTGCCATGCCGTAGGCGCCGCGCGGGTCGTAGGCCGGCAATTCCAGTGACTTGACGCTCATGGAGAGTTCCGGGCAGCCCATTGTTTCCGCGAGACGGCGCGAGCCAAGCGAAAGGAGTTCGCCCTCTCCGCGACGCAGAGCCATATCCTCCAGCAGGCCGGGGATCTGCTCTGCCGTGGGGAATTGCCCCCTGATCTCGCCCCAGGCCGCCAAGGTGGCGGCGGCCGTGATGGTATCCAGCCCCAGGTCGTTGCAGACGCGGTTCGATTCCACGATGGCGTGCAGGTCGTCCACCTTGTTGAGCGCCCCGAAGTGGGAAATGGTCTCATATTCCGGCAGATGGCCGCACTGTTCCGCCGATTTCTGGCACTGGATCGGGCAGCCGTAGCAGCCATCCTTCCTGGCCCCGAAGGCCTTTTTGATGGCCGGGCCGGAGTAGTTGGCCGAATGTTCGAAAAAGGTCTTGCGGAAGTTCTCGGTGGGGGTCATGCGGCGTTGGGCCATTAGATCCACCAGCACCGGCGTGCCGAACTCGGCGATCCCCAGAGGGCCGAAGATCACCGGTGATGCCTTGAAGAGCCGCATCACATCCTGGCGGGCCCTGTCGAACAGGACGGGGTCGGCGATGGCCGTCACGCGGTCGCCGTCAACCACCACCCCCTTGAGGTTCTTCGCGCCCATCACGGCGCCCAGTCCGCCCCGGCCGACCGAGTTGCCTTCCCCAATTACGATGCTGGCAAAGGGGACGCCGTTTTCGCCGGCCGGACCGATGGCCGCAACGCTGCCGCGCTCCTTCAGGGCATTCACCGTGAAGGGGATTGCCTTGCCCCACAGGTGACCGGCCGGCAGGATTTCAACCGCATCGGGCCGGATGGCCAGGACGACCGGCTCAGGGCTTCTGCCGGTAACGGCAAGGCAGTCCAGCCCGGCCGCTTTCAGGCGCCAGGCAAACCTGCCGCCTGCGGAGCAGTCGCAGATGGTGCCGGTCAGGGGGGAGCGGGAGATCACCGAGAGTCGCGCCGCAGTCGGGGCAGAGGTGCCGCACAGCGGGCCGACGGCAAAGATCAGCGGCAGGGCGGGATCGGAGGGAGCGAGCCGGAAGTGGTCGCGCATCAGGCGCACCCCCAATCCGCGGCCGCCGAGGTACTCCTCCAGCAATGGGCGGGGAATTTCCTCGCGTTGCGCCGTTTTGGCGCTCAGGTCTACCCTGAGTATGGTTCCGGTCCAGCCGTTCATGGTCTCCTAAGAGGTTGTTGAAAAACAGTCATCTCGCCACCATCCTCGAAAGCCCTTTTGTGACTTCGGCCTGCGGCCTCACCCTTCGGGCGCCTTCGCGGTCCGATTTCACGAGTGAAATTGTGCGGCGTAGCGCTGCTACGCCTCCGCAGGGCCTTTAGCAGAACCGTTCCGGTTCTGTCCCTTCGGGATGAACTCCGCTGGCGCTCCGTCACCGATAATCGCCTGAGGCGATTATACTGCGGGTGCGACGATCTGACTGTTTTTGAACAACCTGAGATTATTCAAAAGCCCGCTAATGTCCCGCTCAACAGAATGGCTGCCAGGTCGCCGGGCGAAGCGGCGCAATGGTCGGCCCCCGCCAATTCCTCCGGCCCGCCATAGCCCCAGGTGCAGCCGATGGTGGCTACGCCGGCCTGTTGGCCGGCCTGTATGTCGTTGATGCTGTCTCCCACCATGACCGCGTCATGGGCGGCAATGCCGAGACGTGCCAGGGTCTGCAACAGGGGCAGGGGGGATGGCTTCAACTCCGGAAAGGTGTCCCCGCCGCAGATGATTTCAAACAGACGGTCAATGCCGAGCGCCTCCATGATCAGGTGGCAGAGGGCCTCATGCTTGTTGGAGATGACTGCCAGGCGGATGCCGTTTTCGGCCAACTGCCCCAGCGCCTCCCGGACGCCGGGATAGAGCGTGCTTTTGTCCGTGACATGGTCTTTGTTGTAGGCCACGAACGATTCGATCCCGCGTGTGATCGCCTCCTCCGATTCGGTTTCGAGCGCTCTCCGTACCAGGTTATGGGCTCCTTTGCCCACCAGTCGGCGCACCGAGGCGGGTGTCAGGGAAGGCCGCCCGAAGCCGGCCAACATATGGTTGACGGCATCGGTCAGGTCCTCCAGCGAATCCACCAGGGTGCCGTCGAGATCGAACAGGGCCGCGCGTACGGTCATGACTGCTTTTCCCCGGCAGGCTTGTCCGCTTTCGGCAAGACGATAACCGGTGGCGTCGCCGGGCGGTAGAGCAGGAAGGTCTTGCCCAATACCTGGGCAATGTCGGCGTCGCATGATCCGGCCAGCATGTCGGCCGCCTCGTTCTTGTCCAGAAGGCAGCTCTCCAGAAGCTTGACCTTGATCAGCTCATGACAGTCCAAAGCGGCGTTGGCCTCCTTGATCAAGGCCTCTTCAATCTCCTTCTTGCCGATGTGGATGACCGGTTTGAGGCTATGCCCGAGGGCGCGCAGGTGGCGTTTCTGTTTTCCCGACAGCATATAAAAAGATCTCCTATTCATTCTTGCCGCATTCATGGCGGATTTATCGTTTGTATATCATACCAGCTCAAGAGTGGCAAACCACAAACTGGGGCCGGTGTGCCAGGCGGCACGGCATGCCTATGTTACGGCCGTGTATCGGGAATATTAAAAAGAATATACATCTTCCGGTTTATGTGATATTAAAGCATAATTTAACTGACAAATACTCTGGCATTGCCTCATTGCGACCATCAGGAGCTTTGTGAATGAGTTTAAGTAAATACCCGATTTCCACGGCACTGACATCATTCAATTCGGATACTGCCGTACCTGCCGGCAACGCCCCCAAAAAAACAATTGCCAAGGTGCACCACCTGCCGCCTTCCATCTGGAAGAAGATGGTGGGCGATGCAAAAAGTCCGCTTGACAAGGCCATTGAACGGACCCGTGATTTCTTTTTCCGGGAACAGTTGCCGGACGGTTACTGGTGGGCCGAACTGGAGTCGAACGTCACCATCGCAGCGGAATACGTCATGCTTTTCCATTTTCTGGGCATGGTGGACAAGGTGCGCGAGCGGAAGATTGCCCGCTATATCCTCAGCAAGCAGACCGAAGAGGGATATTGGGCCATCTGGCATACCGGTCCCGGCGACCTCTCGACCACCATCGAGGCCTATTTTGCCCTCAAGCTGGCGGGCTACCCGGCGGATCATCCGTCCATGCGCAAGGCGCGGGAATTTGTTCTGGCCAACGGCGGCATCATCAAGGCGCGTGTTTTCACCAAGATTTTCCTGGCCCTGTTCGGCGAGTTCTCCTGGCTCGGCGTCCCGTCGATGCCGATTGAACTGATGCTTCTGCCCAATTGGGCCTATTTCAACGTCTACGAGTTGTCCAGTTGGGCGCGGGGGACCATTATCCCGCTTTCGGTGGTGATGGCCGAGCGTCCGGTGCGCAAACTGCCCCCCTGGGCGCGGGTGCAGGAACTTTACGTCCGCCCGCCGCGGCCGACCGACTACACCTTCAGCAAGGAAGACGGCATCCTTACCTGGAAAAATTTCTTCATCGGCGTGGACCACCTGCTCAAGGTGTACGAGTCCAGCCCCATACGGCCGTTCAAGAAAAAAGCCACCGCCGTTGCCGAAAAGTGGATTCTCGATCATCAGGAACCCACCGGCGACTGGGGCGGCATCCAGCCGGCCATGCTCAATTCCATACTGGCCCTGAATTGCCTGGGCTACGCAAACGATCATCCCGCCGTCGTAAAAGGGCTTGAGGCACTGGCGAATTTCTGTATCGAGGATGAAGAGTGCCTGGTGCTGCAATCATGCATATCGCCGGTATGGGATACCGCCCTGGCGCTCGTCGCCATGCAGGAAGCCGGGGTCCCCGCCGATCACCCGGCGCTGGTCAAAGCGGCCCAATGGCTGTTGGACCTTGAGGTACGCCGCAAGGGGGACTGGCAGGTCAAGGCGCCTGAACTGGAGCCGGGCGGATGGGCATTCGAGTTTCTCAACGACTGGTTCCCCGACGTTGACGACTCCGGTTTCGTCATGCTGTCCATCAAGGATATCAAGGTCCGGGACCGCAAGCACAAGGATCAGGCCATCAAACGCGGCATTGCCTGGTGTCTGGGGATGCAGAGCAAAAACGGCGGATGGGGCGCTTTCGATAAGGACAATACGAAATACCTGCTGAACAAGATCCCCTTCGCCGACCTGGAGGCCCTGATCGATCCGCCGTCGGCTGACCTGACCGGGCGCATGATGGAGTTGATGGGTAACTTCGACTATTCCAATAAGCATCCGGCAGCCGCGCGCGCTCTCGAATTCCTGAAAAAGGAACAAGAGCCTGAAGGCCCCTGGTGGGGTCGTTGGGGGGTCAACTACATCTACGGCACCTGGTCGGTCTTGTGCGGATTGCAGGCCATCGGTGAAGATATGACCCAGCCTTACATCAAAAAGGCGGTCAACTGGTTCAAGTCCAAACAGAACATGGATGGTGGCTGGGGAGAGGTTTGCGAGTCCTATTTCGATCGTTCCTTGATGGGCAGCGGTCCGAGCACCCCTTCCCAGACGGGGTGGGCGCTCTTGGCTCTCATGGCGACCGGCGAGGTGAATTCCAAAACAGTGGCACGTGGCATCGACTACCTGCTGAACACCCAGAAACAGGACGGGACCTGGGACGAGGACGCCTTCACCGGCACCGGATTCCCCAAGTTCTTCATGATCAAATACCACATTTACCGCAATTGTTTCCCGTTGACGGCGCTGGGCAAGTACCGTCGCCTGATAGCGGAAGGTGGAGACCATAAATAGCGGCGTACAGTCGGCACGTACATTTTAATTCGCTGGGAAGCCCCGAGTTTGCCACATTTCGGGGCTTTCCCCATTTATGACGTTGTGGCCGCACACCACCGGCGGGATCTGGTCCACGGATAAAGAACGGCTATGAAAACATTTGTCACCGGCGCGACCGGATTCATCGGCGCAAGCATTGTCAGGGGATTGCTGAAAGACGGCCGGGAGGTGCGCGCCCTCGTGAGGGCCGGATCGGATACCTCCAACCTGGCGGGACTTGACATCGAGCTGTGGAAGGGCGACCTCCTGGACCGCGACAGCCTGCGGCAAGGGCTTAAGGGGTGTGATGCGCTCTATCACGCTGCCGCCGATTATCGCCTCTGGACACGCGATCCGCGGCAGATGTACCGCATCAACGTCGAAGGCACCACGGCCGTTCTGGAGGCAGCCCTGGAAAACGGCCTTTCACGGGTGGTCTATACCAGCAGTGTGGGGACCCTGGGCAACCCCGGCGACGGCACGCCGGGCGCGGAAGATACGCCGGTGACCCTGGCCGACATGGTGGGGCATTACAAAAAGAGCAAATTTCTGGCGGAACGGGAGGCTGAAAGGTTTGTCGCCCGCGGTCTGCACCTGGTGATCGTCAATCCGTCAACGCCGGTCGGGCCGCTTGATATCAAGCCTACCCCCACCGGAAAGATCATTGTCGATTTTCTCCGCCGCAAGATGCCGGCTTATCTGGATACGGGGCTCAACATCATCGCCGTCGAGGATTGCGCCCGTGGCCATATCCTGGCTGAACACAAGGGACGTGTGGGCGAAAAATACATCCTGGGCAACGCCAACCTGACTCTGCGGGATATCTTTGCCCTGCTGGAGGGGATCACCGGCCTGGCGGCACCCCGGGTGCGGCTTCCCTACACGCCGATCCTGCTGGCGGCCTACATCAATGAAGGCATTGCACGCATTACCGGCAAAGAGCCGCTGATCCCCCTGGCAGGCGTGCAGATGGCGGCGAAGTTCATGTTTTTTGATTCGACCAAGGCGGTGCGGGAACTGGGCTTGCCCCAGGCATCGGTGAAAGACGCTCTGCAACGCGCCGTAGAGTGGTTCAGGGACAACGGGTACGCGCAAAATCGTTAAAGGAGGCTAGCGACAATGACTTGTTATTGCCAGCCCCTAACCATCGCTGTTAAGCCGCAGTGATTTTTCAATGGAGAAAGAATCTATGTACACATATCTCGACAAGATTGACTCTCCAGCTGATCTGAAAAAGCTCAAGCCCGAACAGTTGCCGGCCCTGGCGGAAGAGGTGCGCCGCTTCCTGCTGGAGACGGTCTCGAACACGGGCGGCCACCTGGGGTCAAATCTGGGAGCGGTGGAGTTGACCATTGCTCTCCACTACTGCTTTGACTCCCCCCAGGACAAGATTATCTGGGATGTGGGACATCAGGCATATACCCACAAGATCCTCACCGGGCGGCGAGAACGTTTTCCCACCCAACGCCAGTACAAGGGCCTTTCAGGGTTCCCCAAACGGTGCGAATCCGAGCACGACGCCTTTGGCGTGGGGCACTCATCCACCTCCATCTCGGCGGGCCTCGGCATGGCTGTGGCCAGTGACCTGGAGGGTACCGGAAACCGCGCCATCGCCGTTATCGGCGACGGTTCCCTGACCGGCGGCATGGCCTTTGAAGCGCTCAACCAGGCCGGGCACCTCAAGAAAAACCTGGTTGTCGTCCTCAACGACAACGAGATGTCGATTTCAAAGAATGTGGGCGCCTTTTCGTCGTTCATCTCCCGCAAGATGACCGGCCGGTATTTCCGCGACCTGAAGAAGGAGATGCAGGGGCTTTTGCGGAATATCCCGGCCATCGGCACGGATATCCTCCACTTCGCCAAGCGGGCGGAAAACTCGCTGAAGGGCTTTCTCACCCCCGGATCGCTCTTTGAAGCCCTGGGGTTCGACTACCTGGGGCCGCTGGACGGCCATGATCTGGTGCAACTGGTCGAGGTCTTCAACAATCTCACCCAGGTGGACGGCCCGATACTGGTTCATGTCATGACCACCAAAGGGAAGGGGTACAAGCCGGCCGAGGAAACGCCCGCCAAGTACCACGGCGTGGGGGCCTTCGACGTCGCCACCGGCAAAGGCGCGCCCAAGGCGGCCGGCAAATCGTACACCGACGTGTTCGGCGAGACCATGGTGCGCCTGGCCGAACAGGACCCCAAGATCGTGGCCATCACCGCTGCCATGCCGGACGGGACCGGCCTCCTCGGTTTTGCCGAACGTTTTCCGAAGCGGTTCTTCGATGTGGGTATCGCAGAACAGCACGGCATGACCTTTGCCGCCGGTCTTGCTGCCGATGGCTTCCGGCCGGTGACCGCCATTTATTCCACCTTTGTGCAACGAGCCTACGACCAGGTCTTTCACGATATCTGCCTGCAAAACCTGCCGGTGACCATCGCCATGGACCGGGCCGGCCTGGTTGGCGACGACGGACCGACCCATCACGGCGTCTTCGACATCTCTTATCTGCGTCATTTGCCCGGTTTGACGCTGATGGCCCCCAAGGATGAGAACGAACTGCAACATATGCTCAAGACCGCCCTCTACGCCGGCACCCCCATGGCCCTGCGCTATCCGCGCGGTGCAGGCTATGGCGTGGAGATGGACCGCGAACTGAAACCCCTGGAGATCGGCAAGGGGGAACTGCTCGTCGAGGGGGGCGACGTGTGCATCGTCGCCATCGGCTCCACGGTCTACCCCGCCCTGCAGGCAGCCGAAACCTTGAAGGAGCGGGGCATCTCGGCCGGCGTGGTCAACGCCCGCTTCGCCAAGCCGTTGGATGCGGATCTGATCCTGTCCGTGGCCGGGAAGACCGGCCGTATCGTTACTGTCGAGGAAAACGCCCTGCAAGGCGGCTTCGGCAGCGCCGTGCTGGAGCTACTCTTCGACAACGGCCGTCATGACGTGAAGATCAAGCGGCTCGGCGTCCCGGACCGGTATGTCGAACAAGGGAGCCAGGCCCAACTGCGG
Source organism: Oryzomonas sp. (assembly GCA_031292255.1). Classification (GTDB taxonomy): domain Bacteria; phylum Desulfobacterota; class Desulfuromonadia; order Geobacterales; family Pseudopelobacteraceae; genus Oryzomonas. The sequence continues at coordinate 11,103 of JARLHN010000031.1, forward strand.
AAGGATCTGGGCATCGACGCCGAAGGGATCGCCGCTGCCGTGGAAGGGTTTGTTAGATCGTAAAAAAATGAAATAATATCAGTTACAGAAGAGACGAAGAAGGTCAACATCGAAAATGAGTGGCAGATTTACAGTTGTAAAAAGTGAAAGGATCAATAAATGCGTTTCCCGATGCGCCTCAACTACGACCTGACCAAGTACATCATCAGCAACAAGCTCAACAAGGTGGAGAAATTTCCCCTCGTCCTCATGCTCGAACCGACCCATCTCTGCAACCTGGCCTGTTCCGGCTGCGGCCGCATCCGCGAATACGCCGACACCATCCAGGAGATGATGAGCCTGGAGGAGTGCCTGAAGTCGGTGGACGAATGTCCCGCACCGGTCGTCACCATCACCGGCGGCGAACCGTTCCTCTACCCCCATGTGTATGACCTGATCCGCGGCGTGCTCGACCGGGGCAAGCACATCTATTTCTGCACCAACGGCGTGCTGCTGGAAAAGGCGCTGGACAACATGAAGCCCCACCCCAATTTCACCCTCAACGTCCACATGGACGGCCTGGAGGAAACTCACGACCGTATCCTGGAGCGCAAGGGCGCCTTCAAGATGGCCATGGAGGGGATAAAGAAGGCCAAGAAACTGGGGTTCCGCGTCTGCACCAACACGACAATCTTCAAGGAAACCAACCTGCTGGAGATCGAGATGCTCTTTACCCACCTGGAGGAGATCGGGGTGGACGGTCTGCTGGTGGCGCCCGGTTTCGGCTACGAGGCCGTGGGTGAAAAGCTGTTCCTGGAGCGGCGCGATATTGAAAAGAAGTTTGCCGAGGTCTATGAGATGAGCAAGAAGCATCGCTTCTACTCGACCCCCATGTACCTGCGGTTCCTCAAGGGTGAAAAAAAGCTGGAATGCACCCCCTGGGGCAATCCCACCCGCAACCCGCGGGGATGGAAGGCACCCTGTTACCTGATCACCGATGCCCACTATCCGACCTTCAGGGAGATGATGGAAAAGACCGATTGGAGCAAATACGGGGTAGGCAAGGACCCCCGCTGCGCCCAGTGCATGATGCATTGCGGATTCGAGCCCACGGTTGTCGGGGAGATCGGCAAGAGCTTCAAGGATATTATTGAAATGATGATCTGGAATTTGACGTAGCCTAAAAAACCAGGGACTGTAACTCACGAAGATTACCATTCCCTTTCCGGTGCCGAATAACGCTTGAATAGTGATATATGGCTTGGCTCCCTCCCGAAAGCCCGCTAACCGTTAAAACGGTGTTAGCGGGCTTTTCACTTTTTAACCTCCAAAGACGCTTATCATACTGCCTGCCACCTTTTCGTCTCCGGAATTCAAGATGCATTTTATGTCTGACATATCCATTCCCTCCTAATACCTTACATCAAGCCCTCTATCACAAATGAACTACTGCTGCCGATGTCGGTGTCAATTATGACATGGTCGAGGAGACGAACGCCCAAAATCTCCGGATTCTTTCCAGCGACGGGTTATGGCGATGGGAGGCGCAGCCCTTCAGCCGTTTTGGTGGGTCGCCGGTAATTTTAACTGAAGTGTGCAGTTTCTGGACACATTTACATTATATGTAATTTATTTGTGTGATATCGGCTGGTTAGGTGGATGACGATGAGTGCCCAGTTTCTGTACACTTTCAGAAAAGTAGTAATTTTGTTGTGTGATGACGATTGTTTAGATGGATGGCGCTGAAGTGTTCATTTTTTGGACACTTTTTAAGTAAGGTTAATATTTTTAACATGTTGATTTTGTGGTTGAATATTGTGTATTCAGAGAGTAGAAGGGGGTTATGGATTTTAATCGGAGGGTGAAGGCGGAAGGGTTGTTTTGAGATAGATCATGTACCTTGAAATCCAATTTTTAGTGAAATAGAAGCGGAAGTGCGGGTGTAAGTCGGCATTTTTTTGAAGAAAAAATAGTCTGCCGTCGATAAACATATGCCCCGGAATTCTCAAAGGAGATCGATCATATGCGCACCTTTAGAGAGGATAGCCGCAAACTTCTAATTTCGATTTTCTTGATTTTCTCCATTTCAGCGCTTTTAACTGGATGCAGCGGAGGAGAAGGTGGAGATAGAGGTGGGGGGCCGACGCCAACAGTTGTTTCCATAAGCCCGAATTCCGCAGCAGCCAATGGGGTCGCATTTGTTCTGACGGTTAATGGTTCCGGCTTTGAGCCCCAGTCGGTCGTGCAATGGAATGGCTCCGTGAGGCCAACCACGTACATTTCCCCCAGTCAGCTAATAGCACAAATCCCCGCAACAGACATAGTCAACGCCGGAACCGCCGCAGTAACGGTATCTAATGCAACTCTGGGCGAAGGAACCTCGACTGTCGTGGGCTTCACGATTCTGGTCCCTCCATTAGCGCTTACCGGCATATCGCCCACTTCTGTTTCCGTTGGCGGGTCTGCATTCGTCATGACCGCAACTGGGACCGGCTTCAACCAAACGTCGGTCCTGCAATGGAACGGCTCTTCCAGAATCACCACCTATGTTTCGCCGACCGAACTGACCGCGCAAATCACTGCCGCTGATATCGCCGGCATAGGAACTGCCTCGGTTTCGGTTTACAATCCGGGTGCATCCGGGGCGACGTCCACTCCCTTTCAGGTTAGCATTGCCGCGCCTTCCAAGGATGCTGTGGCTCTTCAGATAAATGCAGCCCACACAGGCGTCGTTAATTTCAACAATGTCAGCATGCCACCTACAAGTACGTGGAGCGTCAACCTCGGCGGCGTCCCTTCTTACGCCCTGATCGCCGGAGGGAAGGTATTCGTAACCGTCCACTTTTCCAGCAATTCACAACTCGTTGCACTTGATCAGGTCACAGGCGCGACAGTATGGGGGCCCATATCCATTGCCGGAGTCGCGAATGCAGCATACGACAACAACACCGTTTTTGTTGTCAGCGATATGATCAGCAATTCGGGACTGATGCAGGCATTTGATGCCGCTACAGGCATGTTGAAATGGAGTACGTCCCTGACAGGTCAGTATATGTTCTCTTCTCCGCCAACAGCCGCGAATGGGTTCATATATACGGGAGGCGCCGGTTCCGGCGGCACCGTGTATGCGGTAAACCAAAGCAATGGCGCAATCGCATGGACCCAAGGTGTTGCGAACGGTGATGACAGTGCGCCGGCTGTCAGTGCTGACGGCGTGTACGTCACTTATCCTTGCCAGACCTACTCATTCAATCCAAGCACTGGTGAGACTATCTGGCATAACAGTACAGGGTGCGATGGCGGCAGGGGTGCCACCCCTTTGATCGCCAACGGCGTTTTGTATGCTCCCGATGGAGTCGGCGCCTACAGTGGCGTCACATTCAATGCCGAAACAGGAGCCTTGCTTGGCTCTTATGTGGCAGACAACCCCCCAGCCATTGATAACCAGAATGGCTACTTCCTGCAAAGCGGCACTTTGAGGGGAACTTCGTTGACGACAAATTTTGTTCTCTGGAGCTTTGCTGGAGACGGCAAACTGGTAACCTCGCCCATCGTGGTTGATTCGGGGGTCAATTCATACGTATTCGTAGGGTCTTCATTGGGCAATCTCTACGCATTGAATGCAGCAACAGGCGCGCAGCTTTGGAGCGTGAACGTAGGCGCTGCCATACCTGCGGGACCGGGTTGGGGCGCAGGTATGCCGATTTCTTCGCTTGCGGCTGGAGATGGCTTGTTGTTGGTTCCAGCGGGGAATACATTGACCGCTTATACCTTGTCCACTGCCCCATAGTTGTGAAAAAGTATTTATAGCCCCGGGTACTTGAACGAGGACTGGAGGGCGGTTCGTTTTTTCGGAACAGCGTGAAACAGCGCGAAAGGGAACATCAGTGGGGCCTGCCCTTGATACGAGACAATATCAATGACTGCTTTCTTAAATAAATGTCTCGTGTCAAGGGCAGGCCCCTTCGGTTTGTCTTGAGATGCTGAATAGGCTAAGGAACTGCTTAAATCTATGTTCTGTAGACCTGACCCTTTAGGGACATGCCCATCGGTCAGGGGTGACAATCGCTGGACAATGACCCGCGTACTGAGTAGGAGCAGAAAACGGCGCCAGTTAGCAGTAATCGAGTTCAACAACCGATATGCCGGGTCTTTACCGATGCCTTCCGGTGCCGCTGCACTCTCAAGCAGACGGAAGAGATTTTTGCCGGTAAAAGCAAGTGCCAGCATGAACTGGAATAAGGTGTCGAGGCAAACACCCTTATCTTTCCTGATGTTGCTTTGACGAAGTAACTGACCGAGGCTCTGATTATGAAAGAACGTATGAATCCGGTTTTCTACAGCGGTAATTCCTGTTACAATGGGCTGCATAGCGTCGTCTCTCTGTGTAAGTGGATTTGTTGGGGAACAAAGCCATATTAACCCAGATTGCGGCGCTATACTAATAATAATTACAACAAGTTATATGTTTTTTCCAACTGCGAAAGTTGAGTTATTAGTAGGTCAGATGTAACACAAAGGGGCACTGTCAATAATGACTCTTTCTGATTTTGGATCTTGGGCCAGCATCATATCATTTCCAGTTTCTATACTTGCTATAGTGACAGCAGTCAGAGTTCGGAGTTCAATAAGACGGATAGGTATGGACCATCAAATAAATGATATGTTCAAAAGGGTTAGAGATATCCCTCCAGGTAAAATAAATCTTACTTCAGCACAAAGAACTAATCTATCTTCACTTCTTCAGCATGTTGAAAGCTATTATTTAAGTTGGTGGGTTTGGAGTGATAACGATGCTAAAAAGTTGGTGAAACAGATCAAGTCCAAACTAACAAGTAATGCAAATGCTCAAGAAATTAAAATATTTGTATTATCTCTTGAATCACAAATTATTAATACAACGAGGATTTGACAATGGATAAATTTGATCGTTTTTTAGAAGACATCATAATTAAAACTGAAGGGGACAACATAAGGTGGGAGCCAGTGTTACCAAGTAGCTACTATGAATACATTTTTCAAAGCCAGTTTGCATATCAAGCATTTTCTGGAACTTATGATAATGGCAAACATAAATATAAACTTATCTTTGTTAACAAAAAAATACCTGGGCTTCATGAGGAGTGGGACATGACAGTTGAACGTCATTATTCTGAGGTTCTGGTATTTGATGGAAACACGCTGATAATAACATTAAATAACAATTATGTAGACGACGAAAATCTCACCCGACTTGGCATGCTAATTGAAGATAATAACTCAAGTGCAAGAGAACTCCTTGCAAGTTTTGAATAAAATTATCTTCAATATTACTTAACCAATATTTTATAAATAATGATAATGGAGTGTAATATGGAACTTTTTAATATTATATCTGGTATAGCATCCATAGTATCATTAATAGTTTCGTTATTTGTTGCTTCTAAAGTAATTACTATTTCGAATAAATTTAATCTTGTAAATAACAGTAACGATTCAAAAAATATAACTCAAAGAATTCATGGTGATAGAAATACACAGATAGGTAAAACGAAATGAGTGCATTTGAACAGTCAATTGATGGCAATAACAATCAGCAAATTGCTGGTAATGTTTATAACATTACAACACCAGTTGCCAAGGGTGCATTAAAAACACTCATAGATAAAATTGTTGATGAATGCCACCAGGACCATGAGTTATGTGGATTCATCTCTGAACTTCAGGATTATATCAATGTTAATCCTCGTAGAAGTATTATTGGCTTGGAAAATAAGTTGAATAGCTCGGGCAGATCATCATTTATAGATAATGCAATTACACTAAAAGATCGATTCAGCAGAAAACTATATAAGAATCAGTTATCTATCTCTGTTCAAACTATATACATCCATGTTCTGGCATATATATCTAAGATGTTTAGACATAAAATAAGGCCGCTACTAATAGCTAAAGTATCAGACACAGAATTACATAATGCCATATATAGTGAGATTGTAGATCACATTTTTGACCAGATAGCTAGCCCAACTGTTGGACTAACAATAGAAGACATTGAAGGGATGTTGTATTTCTTATCAGGACAATGCCACTTAGATTGGAGCAATGAATGATTGTCTATCACCCTGCATATGACGTATCACATTGTCTCTATAGAATGCTCCTCTTGCTAGAAAACTTACCAAATAATGATATAGAATGGGAGCGACTTCAGTTATTAGATTTTTTAATTCTTTTCCCCTCTTTATTAAAGAACATATCATTCCCATCAGAGCTTAGGTCGGCTCGAAAAACATTAACAAACATACAAGAGCCATATGAAAACATACCTAACCCAACACGTTTGATGTTTGAATTAGATAATATACAAAAAGAAAGTGTATCATCATTAATCGCTAGAGGTTTCATTGATAAAGACAAAATCTATAATAACATTGTATCAAGAACAAATGTAGAATTGCCTATGGAATTATCAAATAAAATGCTTAGTGATAATGTGGTTAAAGAACCATGGTTTTTACTGCTAGTAAACAATTTGTCTATATTAGACTTTTATGGTGCTAAAGGTTTAAAAGCAAGAACAGGTATGATGGAGTATCGATATGATATATAATCCACGTATTAGGATCTCCAGGCTGATTATAGTTGGCTATGGCAAGATAGTTTATGATCAAGTTTTCCATAGTGGTATTAATATTATTAGAGGTGATAATGGTACTGGTAAATCTACAGTAATGGACTTCATTTTTTATGTATTAGGTGGCGAGATAAAAGGCTGGACACGAGAAGCTGGTGGTTGCGACACCGTTTACTGTGAACTGTATCTTAATGATATCATTTACACATTCATTCGTGACGTAGAGCATAAAGATAAAACAAAGATATCAATATATGAAGGACCATATAATAAGTGTAATGAGAATAAACATGCATGGCAGGTATTCCCCTATTCAAGGAGTGAACATAAGAAAAGCTTTTCCCAGGCTATATTTGATATGCTTGGCATGCCCTATCATAAAACTGAAGATCAATCCAACCTAACCATGCATCAAATATTGCGCCTAATATACCTTGACCAAATAACACCTCCTAATATGATATTTAGACAAGAAGAAATGTTTGACAGTGAGTCTACAAGAGTTGCTATTGGCGAATATCTTCTAGGGCTAGATAATCTTGTAGGACACAAGCTTAGGCAGGATCTATTACAGAAGAACAAGGACTTTGATCAAATTTATGGTGAGCTGAAAGCTTTATACAAGTTTTTAGGTGCACATAATGTCCTTTTAAATGTTAAATCAATCATAGATGAAATTGCTAAAGTTAACAGTTCCATCAGTCTTATGCGTGAACAGCTTGAAACGTTATACAAAATGAGAGAAAGTGAAGTTCTTAAGGAAGCGTTGCAAAAGGCAACATTGATTAGGGTGACAATTGAAGAAGATGCTAAAACACTCGTGTTGTTACAGGAAGAAAGACAGGAATGTGTTTCTGAGTTGATGGACATTGAAGCTTTTGTTGTGGCAATAGCAAATCGGTTAAAGTGCTTAGATGAATCTGAAACAGTTTACAAAACATTGGGAGGAGTATCATTCAAATATTGCCCAGCATGTATGTCTGCAATTGATGATGCAATTGATGATGCAAGTGATAATGCATGTGCACTATGCAAAACTAAAAAAGATCACCCTGCAAAAAACCTTGGTTATCTTAAGATCCGTAGAGATCTCGAATTTCAGTTAGTTGAGTCAAATAAGGTTGCTGATACCATGAAGAAGAGGATGATAGAGACAAAGGCGGAGCTAATTCGGTTATCATCTGCTCTCGATTCAAATAAAGCTAAGTATAGAATGCTTACAAAAGGTGCGTCAATGTATGATGCACAAGCTTCAACTATTTTGGTTGACATAGGTTCCGCTGAAAAGACAATTGAAAATCTAAATGAGAAAATAAGCGTTGCTCAAGAGCTTGATGCTCTCAGTGCAACTAAGCAGAGCCTTCAAACGGAGATAAATAAACTGAAAGAACAACTATTGAGACTTGTTGAAGTCAATGCTAATCGACGTAATCATGTTTTAAAAGAATTGACTGATGCAATGATGAATCTAATTAAATTAGATGACTTTGAACCAGAGTTCGTCAATTCAGAAGATTTTGAATTTGACTTTGGTAAGAATAAAACAGAAATAAATGGTAGGTCAAAATTCTCAGCAAGCTCAATGGTCTATCTTAAAAATACTTTCAGGCTTACAATATTGCTATCATCTCTTACTGATAAGTATATCAGATTCCCTAGGTTCTTGCTAATGGACAATATTGAGGATAAAGGTATGCAACCGGAAAGGAGCCAATCATTTCAGCATACCATCGTTGATTATTGTTCAGATGCTAAACACCCATATCAGATTATATTTACAACTAGTATGATCTCAGAAGAGCTTGAAGGAACTGATTATTGTGTTGGTCCTTTTTATAAGAAAGGTACACATACACTCACAATATAAAACACCAAATATAATTAAAAGAGGTCCTACTTGTATGAAAAAAACAAGACCACACCATTTTATAACACTACCAGATGATTTTGATGTTGATGTGCCATCAGAGTCCATTCCGTTAGAGAAACATTTTAACATGAGACCATCAGGAATATATATTGGCCTGGGGGACGTTGTTATATTGGCCTGGGGGACGTTGTTAATTTTGCAAACTATCTTTTCGAGGCTGTGTCGGCTAATTTTGGTATGAAGCATGATTAGATGGACAATTCGGCAAAGTTTACAAACTGAACCACTGCTTCTTAAATAAATGTCTCGTGTCAAGGGTGCGCAAGTGTGTTCAGAAGATCGATGATGAGATAGCGTTTCGATCCCCACTGAATCGTGTCACCCGCTAGCCACATGGCAACCGGTAAGGGCCGAATCCGTTGGTCAAATCAGTTTGGCAGTAAATACAAATGTATTTACAATGAGGCTATATGAAATATGAGTGGGATGAAGCCAAAAACGCTCGGGACCTCCTGGGGGACGTTGTTAATTTTGCAAACTATCTTTTCGAGGCTGTGTCGGCTAATTTTGGTATGAAGCATGATTAGATGGACAATTCGGCAAAGTTTACAAACTGAACCACTGCTTCTTAAATAAATATCTCGTGTCAAGGGTGCGCAAGTGTGTTCAGAAGATCAATGATGAGATAGCGTTTCGATCTCCACTGAATCATGTCACCCGCTAGCCACATGGCAACCGGTGAGGGACAAATCCGTTGGTCAAATCAGTTTGACAGTAAATACAAATGTATTTACAATGAGGCTATATGAAATATGAGTGGAATGAAGCCAAAAACGCTCTAAATGTCGAAAATCACGGTTTTGACTTCAATGATGCTCATGAGTTGTTTGAAGGCAATAGGCTGATAATCCCTGATGATAGGAGAGATTACGGCGAGAAGCGGTTTATCACTATTGGCCATATCAATGACCGTCTGATGGTCTTGCTCTATACCCAAAGGACACCGGAAACCATAAGGATAATTTCTCTACGAAAGGCAAACAGCCGTGAAAAAGCAAGATTTGAAAAAACAATCAAAAACTGATTGGGCACGGATTGACGCCATGGCGGACGAGGATATTGACTACACCGACATCCCGGAGATAAGCGAAGATCTTTTTGAACAGGCTACCATCGTTCCCGCCAAACAGCTTATAACGATCCGGCTCGATGCCGATATAGTGGCATGGCTTAAGAGAAACGGGAGAGGGTATCAGACCCGCACCAACAAGATTCTTCGCGCCGTCATGGAGTCACAAGAGAAGCCGACTAGGAAAAGAGCCGGTAAGGCAGCATGATTTCACCCTATTCCGGCGGATGTAACTCATTTCGCTATCTCCACGAACACGGCCAAGCTCCGTTCAACCTCCACCATTGTATCCACGCCAATGCTCCCGAATGCAGAGCCGGGCAGGTGTTCTTGGCTTCCTGGAAAGTGTCGTTCAATCAGGACCGCTTTGGGTAGCGGTAGCGCTGCTGAACGGATTTCAAACGCCAGTGCCGCGCAGTAATTGAGCGGTACGTCCATATCCATGACGCGCCAGTTGCATTCGGTTGAGGGATGAGAGTTGAAGGTTGAGATCGTTGACGCTGCGGTAAGCAAGGGGACGCTGAAGCTGCCGCCGGGTAGTGAAAACCCCCTGCCGCATGCTTTCAGACAGGCTTCCTTACAGACCCAAAAGCGGTAGAAGGCTTCCACCTGCCGCGAAGCAGGCAGGGCAAGCAGTTCTTCTTGTTCCTGCCGGGAGAACGCCAATCGCGCCATATCATGAATGGCCTTGCCCGGGTCGATCCTTTCGATATCCACACCGACCTCGACACCGGTGCTAACCGCCAGAACCATCATCTCGTCCGCGTGCGACAGGTTGAAGCGAAGGTCCGCCGCGCCATCCGCCAAAAACGGCTTGCCGTGTTCTCCCGTGGCAAGCGTCACGTCCGCGGGATCGATGCCAAGATACCCCCCCAGTATGTCACGCAGCATTCCCCGTCCGGCAATAAAGCGGTTTCTCGTTTGGGCGCTTTTCAGCCGTCCTGCCCGGTCAGCCTCGTTTTTCGAGAGCAGATGCTCAAAACGGGTCAACTCCGATGTTTCTTGCGGCAGGGTCAAACAGTACAGGTGTATTTCGCCGTCAAGCGGCCGGGGGGAGGGGTTCATGCGGGATGAGCTTGCAGCGACTGGCGCAGCCGCCGCAATCCCTCATCGATGGAAATCTCGGGGGTGTAGCCGAAGTCGCGGCGGGCGGCGCTGATGTCGAACCAGTGGGCAGAGGCAAGTTCGTGGGCGACAAAACGGGTCATGGGCGGTTCGCCGGATAACCTGAGGCAGCTCCACAGACCTTCGCAGATGCAGCCGATGGCGAAAGCGAGTTTCGGCGGAATGCTGCGGGTAACCGGAGGAACCGAGGCCGCGTCGAGGATGCGGTTGACCATATCCCAGAGCGGCAGCGGCTCGTTATTGCTGATGAAATAGCAGTTGCCCGCGACGCTGCCGCCGGGGGAAAGCATGTCTGCGGCTTGGAGGTGGGCACGGGCGGCGTTGTCCACATACACGGTATCCACCATGTTGGGGCGGGTGCCGATCCGGCGCAGTTTGCCGGCACGCCCCTTGGCAATGATGCGCGGAACCAGGTGATTGTCGCCCGGCCCCCAGATCAGGTGGGGACGCAGGGCCGTTACCGCCAGTTCCGGAGAGTTGGCTGCCAGTACCATTTGTTCGGCCAGGGCCTTGGTTGCCGGGTAGTATGCTTCATAGGAATCAGGGTAGGGGAGCGACTCGTTGCCGCCTTCCACATCGCTGCCGTCGAAGACGACACTGGGCGAGCTGGTGTAAACCAGCTTGCCGGTGCCGTTTTTCAGGCAGGCGGCTATCACATGCTTGGTGCCGGCCACGTTGGCCTGGTAGAAATCATGGTAACGCCCCCAGATACCGGCCTTGGCGGCGACATGAAACACCAGGTCGCAGCCCTTGACCGCCGTGGCTACCGCATCCGCATCCTCCAGCATGCCGCTTGCCTGCTCCACGCCGAGCGATGCCAGGGCCGGATAGACACCGCGCGAGAAGCTGCGCACCTCATCGCCCCGTTCGCGCAGCATCCGGACGATCGCACCGCCGAGAAAACCGCCCCCTCCGGTTACCAGCACCTTCATGACCGTGCCTTCTCTGCCCAGACCGCCAGTTTTTCACGGAATATCTTGGCATTGTGACGGATATCGACCGGAAAAGCGGGATGGAAGAGAATCGTGCGAATGTTGTGCGTGTGGGGATAGAGGCTGCCGAGTTCGAGAAGTGCCGTGCGGATTCGCTCTTGTTCCGGTTTTCCGGCCTTCTTTTCCAGTTCCACGCAGAGCACCGGCTGTTGGCTGCCCGGCATGCCCACGCCCACCAGCGCGGTACGGAAGACCGCCGGATGGGTGTTGAATACGCCCTCCACCGAAACGGTAAAAAGAGTCTCCCGCGAGGTTACCACGCGGTGGGATTTGCGTCCGCAGAACCAGATGCGGCCGCTGTTGTCCCGGTAGCCGACATCGCCCATGCGGTGCCAGACGCCGCCGTCGGCATCGGGTATTTTTGCCAGCCTGGTGGCGTCGGGCCGGTTCAGGTAGGCGCGGCTGACCTGCGGCCCGCGCACGGCGATCTCGCCGACTTCCAGGGGGGGAAGCGCCATTGTGTCGTTCCATGCGGCTATAGGGGCGTCGCTGATCGGAATAATGGCGAGGGAGATGCTCTCTACCGGCCGGCCGACACAGACACCATGCCCTTTGCCAGCCATGGCCCCGGTTTCGGCCAGGACTTCGCGGCTGCCGATGGAGCAGACCGGCAACGCCTCGGTGGCGCCGTAGGGGGTGAAAATTTCGGCATCGTCGGGGAGCATTGCGGCAAAACGTTCCAGTACAGCGGCCGGGACGGGAGCACCGGCGGAAATGACCCGTTTGATATGGGGAAACTGGCTGCCGTGGGACTCGCCGAAACGGCCGACCCGATTCAACAGGGCCGGGGAGCCGAACATGGTCGTGGCGGAATATTCGGTTGCCGGACCCAGGATCTTGCGGGGATCGACCGATCCGGGGCGGGTGAAATCCATCTGCGGGATCAGGGCCGTCATGCCGAGGGCCGGTGCAAACAGGGCGAAGAGCGGAAAGGTCGGAAGATCGACCTCGCCGGGGCGGAAATCGTACATTTCCCGCAGGGTCTCGACCTGGGCCGCGAACGTTCCATGGGTATAGACGGCACCCTTGGGGGCGCCGGTGCTGCCGCTGGTGAACAAGATGGCGGCCACATCGTCACGGCAGGTGTTCGCCGCAACAAACGGTGCCGGTTGGGCACAGCCGCGCAGTTCGTCGAGTGGGACGCCGCCCCAGAAGGAACTGCCCCCCACGACGACGGTGCTGCGGATACTGGCGCGTCCCCAGCCCAAAAGCCGCCGGGCCACATGCGCCTTGGGAATGCCGAAGAAGGCTTCCGGTTCCGCCTCGGCAAGACACCCCTTCATGTTCCGCGCCCCGATGCCCGGATCTATGAACACCGGTACGGACCCGGCCTTGAACAGGGCAAAGGTAATGGCAAACAGCTCGGGAGAGGGCGGGACCAACAGCGCAACCCTGGTGCCGCGGTCAATGCCGATCCGCCCCAGCCCGTCCGCAATACGGTCGCTGTCCCGATCCAGTTCACGAAAAGTCAGGGAACGCTTTTCCTGCGGAAAGATGATGGCCGGCGTATCCGGCTGTAACCGGGCCATTTCGGTCAAGGGGCGGGCAATGTTGACGATCTCAGTCGCGGCCATTTTTTACGGCTCCGTCCGGTCGAGAAACCCGGAGATCAGCGGAACGACTTCTTCTTTGGCGTCCTCAAGGATATAGTGGCCGCAATCCGGGTAACCGTGAACTTCGGCATCGGGAAAACGTTGTCGCCATTCGGCCAGAAAGTGCCGGTCGAACACGAAATCCCGCTCGCCCCAGCAGATCAGCATCGGCAGGGTGCTGAACCGCCCGATTCCGTCGGAAACGGTGCTGACCAGATCATAGCCCCGGTCAGAGGGAAACAGCGGAATATCCTGCACGAACCGGAGCGTGGCAATGCGGTTGCGCCATGAATCGTACGGGAGCCGGTAGAGGGCGCGGAGTGCCGGGGACATGGGATTACGCTTGCACCCCACACGGGCGGCACCGGCGCTAAAAGCGTTGAAGCCGCGCACCAGCAGCGTGCCGAGCACCGTATCACGGCAGATGAGCAGGCTGAGCGGGAACGGTTTGCAGCCCGGCAGGTGGAATGCACCGGTATTGAGTATCACCAGGCGCGCAATGCGCTCGGGATGGCGTACGGCATAGGCCATCCCGATCATCCCGCCCCAGTCGTGAACAACGAGGGTGATATTCTCCATGACCCCGAGAGTGTCGAGCAGTCGTTCCAGATCGGCGACGCGGCGGGAGAGCGTGTACTCATAGCGGTCATCGCCCGGCTTGTCGGACAGGCCGCAGCCGATATGATCGGGCACAATGCAGCGATACCGGTCCCGCAGCGCCAGCACCAGATTGCGGTAATAGAACGACCAGGAGGGGTTGCCATGCACCATCACCACCGGCGCGCCGGTCCCCTCGTCGAGGTAATGATACCCCAGGCCGTCAAGATCCAGGCGTTTTCCGTCAAAGGGATATTCTTTGTTTAGTGCGCTTTCTACCATTCCATCCCCAGCATCAGGCAGTTCAATCCGCTGCCTATTCCAAGAAACGCCACCTTGTCGCCCGCCTCCAGGATGCCCCGTTCGTCGGCAATGGCAGCGGTCAGCGGCAGGGACACGGTGCCCATGTTGCCCAGATATTCATACGTGGTGAAGTCTTTTTCCGCAGGAATGTCGAGCGACTTGAGGATTGCGCTTTGATGGGCGGAACCGACCTGATGACAGACCACCTGGTCAACATCCTCGGTTTTCCAGCCGACCTGCGGGAGGAACGCTTCCCAGGTGCGCCGGCCCAGTTCGACGCCGTAATTCATGACATTGACACCGTCCGTCGACATGGTCTGCGTGTAGCCCCCTTTGCCGTCCGAGATGACACCCCACAGGCAGAGCCGATGGTGTTCCGGGGCGGTCTGGGTAATGCCGCCCAAAAGCTGCCTGCGCGTGGCGCCCGAGAAGGAACCGTCGGTCAGCAGAATTGCCGCGGCGCCGGAACCGCCGGTCAGGGTCGCCAGCGAAGCGGCAAAATGCTGCATCGTCCGTTCCTCCAGCATCCGGGCAATCATGATGTCGTTGATCTCGCGGGCGCTCTCGCAGGAGACCACCAGCCCTGCCTTGATCTGCCCCAGCTCGATCCGGTTGGCCACGTCGAGAATACCGTTCAATACGCCGAGGCAGGCGTTGGAAAGATCAAACACGGCGGTATTGCCGCCGATGCCGAGTCCGGCTGCCACGCGGCAGGCGGTGGCCGGTTCGAACTGCTCACGGCAGACACCGGCATAGATCAGTGCCCCGATATCGTCAGCAGAAACCCCGGAGGAAAGCATCACTTTCCGGGCAGCGGCAATGGCGCCAAGGGAAAGCGGATAACCGGGCTCCCACCAGCGGCGCTCCTTGATGCCGGTCAACGCCTGCAACTGTCCGGGTGCGATGCGCAGATAGCGGTACAGAGACTCCAGGCGGGTCTCCAGTTCTGCCGTGGTGACAACGACCGGTGCCAGTTCGTAGCCGAGCGCCTCGATGGTGACTTTTCGGTACTTCATGTCAACAACTCCATTTAGACTCTTGCAAATTGACTCCCCCTCCCTTGACGGGAGGGGGTAGGGGGGTGGGTGAAGCTGCAACACGCCGATATCTCGGCAAACTTCCCCCCCACCCTAACCCTCCCCCGCAAGGGGGGAGGGGATTTTCTAGACTTTTGCAAGAGTCTCCATTGTAATGGTAAAATCATTCATCTGATAAATCGTCTTTCCATCCACGGACAGGAAACCATCCGCGGTCATAATCCGTTTCCGATCATCCACGGCGGTAATCCAGGCGGAAACAGTTACCCGGCTGTTGGTCGGCACAACCTGGCCGCGATAAAGCCAGCGGTGTTTCCGCTCACGCGCCACGGCCGATACGGCCGCTCCATTCTGCCATCCCCAGCGTTTCACGGCCGCAAACTTCATCAGCTGGATGAACGATTCCAGTCCCAACGAGCCGGGCGTTACCGGGTCCTCGTAAAAGTGCGCCTTGAAGAACCATTCATCCGGATCCACATCCTTGATGCCACGGATGTACCCGAGTCCGTTCGGGCCGCCATCGGGAACGAACAGTTCGATACGATCGATCATGGCCAGCTTTTTATCCGGGAACGGAGCACTGTCCGGATAGGGGAGGGCGCTGCCCCGCCCGGTCTCATCCGTTGTCGGCAGATACGGCTGGGCGTCACGGATGCCGACCTGATTGGCCAGCGCCTCTTTGGCAAAGAACCCGAACATGGTTTCGCCTTCGTAGAGAACACCGTGTTGGTCGGCAACGCTGAAGCCGAACTCCTGGATGATCATGCCGCCGCTGGTGGCAACCTTGGTCATGGTGGCGCAACAGGTCAGCATGCCGGTGTCCGGCGCCACGGCACGGTGCTGCACGGCGGTGCCACCCAGGTTGCGGAAGGAGATATCGTTCGGGGTGGTCAGCGCCGAACCCACATACGCGGCCAGCCAGCCGCACGGCTGCAACGCCGCTTCCAAAAGGACGCAAAACGGCATGCGCGGCTGGCGTTCGGCGGCAAAGAACCAGGCATCGGCCGGCAGATCATACTGGGCTTCAACCATGGCGCCGGCGGTCATCTGCCACGGTTCGCCGCGCACGGCGGTGACGCGGTCCATGAACTGGAACGGTGGCCCCGGCAGGCGGGCAATCTTGCGTTCAGCGTCGAACACGCGGTAACGGTCGCCGAATCCTTCGGACGGGTTGCCGTTACTGTAGGCCATGATCTGTTCTTTTGTATAGATGGCGGGTTTTATCCCGCCCTGATCGTCCGTCGGCAGTCGGGACGCGGAAGCGGACCAGAGCGCCCGAAGCTGTTCCAAGGTCGTTCCGGTCAGGCGGGCCGACATGCCGGTGATCTCGACAATCGGCTTGCCGTCGGCGTACATCAGGGCATCCACGATCACGTACGGCTCCGGACGGTAGCCGATTTCACGGATCGTGACCTCATAGGTAACGACTTTGGTGCTTTCCAACACCTGACCGCGACAGCAGAGTTTGCTGGCCACGCCCGGCACCGGTTCCCAGACGGAACCCCCCGATTCAGCCACCCACCCCAGCCGCAGCAGGTAGATGCGGAGTGTGTGCATGCAGCACTCGTACATCAGGGTGCCCGGCATGACCCGGTCATCGACGAAGTGGCAGGTGATGAACCAGTCCTCCGGGTGGATGTCCGCTTCGGCCCTGATAATGCCGATGCCGCAGCGTCCCCCGGCCGGATCGATTTCGATGACGCGATGGACGAGGCGCATCCTGCCGCCCGGAATCGTCAGCGGTCGGGACAGTGCCAGCCCGGTGAACAACGGCCCGAAACAACCGGCCAGATCGCCGTCGCGCAGTTTGTCGAGCTGTGCCGCATCGTACCCTTCACGCGCCGGAGGCACCAGATTCTGCCAGTCGGTCGGGCGGATGCCGACCGTGGGGCGCAGATCCAGCGCGGGACGGACAATGCCCTTGCCGGCGTCCAGTTCCTGCTGGCTGAAGAACCCGGCGCAGCCGTCGCGCATGGACAAAAGCGGCCAGCCATTCACCGTGGCCTCGAAGAAGAAGCGGAACAGCCAGGTGTCCCCCTGACGGAAGAACCGCTCGATGCGGATGTCGTAATGGATTGTTTCGCCCGGTCCGGGCAGGCCGCGGTGGAAGGTGACCACGGCGTCGAGCAGTCGGTAGACCGCCACTCCACGGGTAATGAAATCGATGCCGAGATACCCGGAAAGGAACAGGTCGGCCTGACCGGCTTCCACGGCAATACAGGTGGGGATACGGCCACCGTCCAGATACCAGGCGCCCGGATGGATGTCATGTTCCGTTACGACCCTGCCGTGGGTCATGGAGCGTGGTTCACCCTCGACGCTCATGATCCGGTCCACCAGCATGAGCGGTTCATCCGGCAGCCGGACACGGGTAGGGAAGCCGTCCACCTCGGCGAATTCGCGGCCAAGCATCCGGCCGACCGAACCGCGGGCGAATTCGAAGCACAAGTCGCGGTTGAAGGCAACGTTCTTGCCGGCCGATATTTCTCCTCCATCAACACGGGCAGGCATTCCCTGAGCTGGGTGGAATGGAGCGGCGTCCATGGGTGCATCATCCCCAAGCGCCTGCAGCAGCGACATTTCCAGGGCAAGAGCCTGCGCCATCGAACGGGTCACCGTCTCGCCGGCGGCAAGGAACGCCGCATGGGCTTCCGTATAGCTCTTCCTGGACCGGGCCAGTTCATGTATCAGCGAATCGGCGGCGTTATCATGGGGAATCGGAACAGTCGGCATGGCGGCCGCAAAAACCTGTGACTCCGCAGACATATCCGGCACGGCTGCCCGTTTGTTCGCCTGAGCCGCAGGCGGCTGGGGCGGCTGAAATGGCGCGCCTCCGAGAGCGACACGTACCGTTTTCGAGGCGTTTGGGACGGTAGCGCTGCCGCGTGGCACATCAAAGAACAACGACAGGTCAACCGGCACCCGCTCGGCGATCAGGTTTGCCATCATCCTCAGTACGACGGATACGGGATCCTGTCCGGCAAAACAGGCGGAGCGGGCCAGGTGCGGCCGCTTACCGAGGATACGGCCGATCATGCGGCTGCATGATGCACCAGGCCCCATTTCCAGAAACAGCCGGACACCGTCGCGATACGCCGACTCGATCACCCGAGGATAGTCGATGCCGTGCAGGGCCTGGCCGAGGATCGAGGTGGCGGCACTTTCTCGGGTGAGTTCGTAGGAATCACCCTTGACGCCGCTGTAATAGACCACGCCTGCCGGTGCCTGCGTAGGGTAGAGATGCAGATCGTGGTACGGGGCCGCCACCTGCCGCGCCACCTCGCAATGCACCGTGGTTACGCCGGCTAGCGGAAAAAACCGGCTGCCGAGCGTCGCCACCAGCCGGGACAGCTCATCGGCATCGCCGCCGACAACACATTCATCGGGAGTGTTGACGATCAGAAGATAGGTACGGGGGAACTCCGGTAGCGCCGCCCGGACCGCCTGCTCCGGGGCCGCGACGACTCCGAGGCTCCAGTTCACGGTCGCGCCTTCTTCCAGACCCCAGGCCCGCTTGGCCGCGCGGCACTCGCCGGCCAGATCGTCGGTAAACAGGGTCGAGTCCTTCATGCGGCCATACATGGCGTCCCGGTCGCGCCACGCCCGCTGGGAAAAGAGCCCCGCCGACTCACCAAGGCTGTAGCCGATGACAGCGGCAGGGTGGATGCCGAAGCACCGCACCAGGTCGCTGACGGCGCAGCCGGTGGCCACCTGGCCGAAAATCACGGCCCGATGATCGTCATTGATCCGGGATGATGGCGCACCGTTCCAGAACAACTCCGGCTGGAACTGCGCCCGTAGAAGAAGATTTTCAGCGTCCTGCCGGCGCAAAATATCCGGCCAGCGGCTGAACAGTTCCATCCCCATGCCGGCATAGTGGTTGCCGGAACCGGGAAAGACAAAGGCTATCTTACCCGTTATTCCGAGGGGCTCCGATGAATGGAAGAGCCGGTCGCGCAGAGCCGGCGGAATGGCGGGAACAGTGCCGTCATTGTTCAAGATGGAGCGGCCGAGATCAATCAACGCAGCCAACTCGACACGGTCCCGGGCGACCATGGCCATGGCGCGCGCCGTGCCGGCAGCTGCCGCGAAGTTTGGATACCAGGCGGCTGCAAGATCGTAGATGGCGGCGGAAGACCGCAGCACCTTATCCTCAAGCAGGCCTAACTGCGCCAGAAGCTCGGCGGTCGTATCTCCGGCAACGGCGAACAGCGCTTCAGACCCTGCTCCGAGCGGAGCGTTTCGGTTCGTTTCAGCGTCGGACGGGGCGCGGTCCCACCCTTCCAGGACCACATGGCTGCACGAACCGTCGATACCTCGGACACTGACCCCGGCACGGCGCGGACCATCGTCCCGGTTGCGAAGCCAGTAGCGGGAGGATCGGGGAAAATAAAGGGGGGACTGTTCCGGGAGAACCGGAGCGGCTGATGCCAGCCCCCGGCAGCCGGGAATGATTTCATGGTACAGGGCAAGACAGCCGCGCACCAGCGACGCAAGGCCGGAAGCCGAACTGCTGTGGCCGATGTCGCCCTTGACGCTGCTGACGGCGCATGAACGGGCCGACGATGCATCGGAAGCAAACCAGGATGCCAGGGCGGCTGCTTCGCCGGAGTCATCTTCCGGAGTGCCGTCGGCGCTCGCTTCAACGAAGCCGATGGATTCCCGGGGGACTCCTGCATCCGCATAGGCTCTGTCGAGGGCTAGGCGATAGGTTTCACCCCCGGAAGCCGCCGGGTCACCGCTTGCGGAGCCGATGCCTCGAATAACGGCATAAATCCGGTCGCCATCACGCTCGGCATCCTCCAGCCGCTTGAGTACGACGGCACAGGCGCCTTCGCCGATCACGGCTCCATCGGCCGCGGTGTCAAACGGTATGCCGGTTCCCGAGCGGGAATAGGGTTGCACGGCATGCCGACCGAGAACGGCCCTCAGGTCGCCGGCCAGATCCACGGCACCCACCAGCGCCTGGTCCAGTTCACGGTTCTGAAGCTGGCGGATGGCCACCTCCAGCGCCCTGACGCCGGAATTTTCCTCACTGGAGATCGTAAAACTCGGCCCGCCGATGCGAAATTCGCGGGCAATCCTGCTGGCAACGACGCTTCCGAGCGCGCCCATGGTGCGGTTGGCGGTCAGGGCCGGCCCGGCGGCGGCCCGAAGCCGGGACGTCCATTCCGTCAGCTCTTCCGGCGTCAGCTCCCGTCCCAGTTCCAAAGCCCAGCGGGATGCCTGTCCGGGCAGAGCCCAACGCAGGCTGAAGTTGGTGCTGTTCAGGTCAAGGGCGATGCCGATAAAGACGCCGGTAGAGGCGTTATCGTCCCGGTCGCACCCCGCATGGTGCAACGCATCTGCCGCCGTTTGCAGCATGAGCAGTTGTTGCGGAAGCATCTCCTCGATCTCGCGGGGCGGAATACGGAAGCGGTTGGCCGGCAGCGCCACCTCATCCATGGTAAAACCGGCGAACGGCGTCGCATCCAAACCTTCCGCGCGGAACCATTTGCTCTCGGATGCTCCATGCCACGCCTTTGGCGGAGTCGGGACTGCTGAGTCATCGCCGCCCAGTACCCGCTCCTGAAACGCCACAAGCGATTGCCACCGGCCGAAACGGGCATCCATGCCGACTATGGCGACGGCGTTGCCTGCTGTCTCCAAAACCTGAGACTTTGTGTCGGCCGCACCCTCTTGAAGGAGAGGGGGCATGGCGGCCGATGAGGAGTGCGGCAGCCATTCCTCTATCAACAGATGTGCGTTGATGCCGCCGAAACCAAAGGCGCTGACGGCGGCACGCCGGGGAATGCCGCCGCCCCGTCGCTGCCAGGAGGTTGGTGATGTCAGGACGCGAAACGGGCTGTTGTCCAGTTCCATGCCGGACTGGGGCGTGCTGAAATTGGCCGTGGGGGGGAATGTTTCGTTCTGCATGGCCAGCAGCACCTTGGTCAGGGCTGCGCCGCCCGCGGCGGTCAGCAGATGGCCGATGTTGGACTTGACGGAACCGATGACACAGCGCGCGTCGTCCCGGCCGACGCCGGACCAGAGCTGTTTGAGACTGGCGACCTCAACCGCGTCGCCGATCGGGGTGCCGGTGGCGTGGCATTCTATCAGATCGACATCGCCCGGCAGCCAGCCGGCCCGCCGGTAGGCGGCACGCATGGCGCGCAGTTGCCCCTCCTGCATGGGAGCCAGCAGACTGCCGCCGACGTCGTTGGCCAGGCCGACCCCCCTGATAACACCGTAAATCCGGTCACCATGTGCCACGGCGTCTTCAGTCCGCTTGAGCAGGAACAGACCGGCACCTTCGCCGACGACAAGGCCGTCGCCGGATGCGTCGAAAGGGGAACAGACGCCCCGTTTCGAAAGGGCGCGCAGCTGGGAGAACCCCATCTGGGTAAAGAGCGGATCGGGGCGCGAAACGCCTCCGGACAGCATGGCATCGGCTCTGCCGGACAGCAGTTCGTCCATTGCCAGTTTCAGGGCATACAGCGATGAGGCACAGGCAGCATCGAGTGTATAGCCGCCGCCACCCAAGCCGAGAGCCCGGGCCAGGATGCCGGCGGGCAGACCGGTGGGAAAGCGGTTGAGCGGCGAACAGGGAGAGGGGGCTGAGGCAGATCCGAGCAACCGTTCTTCGAAGGTACGCCCCAGCCAGTTGTGGGTCAGGACGGCGGAGGTTTCGCTCGGCAGCGCCAGGTTGCCGATGATGATCCCAACGCGGGAGCGGTCCAGCGGTGCGGTGACGCCATCATCAAAGGCACGTTTCCCGGCATGGATCAGAAGGTGAAAGAGGGGATCGAGCCTATCCAGCAGCGCCGGATCGATGGCAATATCCGGAAGGGTTGACGCCGACGGGAGCGGGTCGATGAAGCAGCCGCGGCGGGAATAGACGCAATCGGCTTTGCCCGGTTCCGGATCGAATACGGAGTCGGCCGGAACCATCCAGCGGCCATCGGGAACCTCGCGAAAGGCGCTGCGGCAACTCCTGATGTTGTCCCAGAAAGCCGCCAGGTCGGGCGCATCGGGGAATATGCCGCCGATGCCGACAATGGCTACGGTAGAACGGTAATCAGCCATCAGGCTACTTCCAACTCTACGCACCCCGGTTGTACCAGTTGATTACGCCGGAAAGCCTTTTGCAGGGAAGGGTCGATGACGCACTCGTAATTTTCCAGGCGAGCAATCAGTTTGCCGCTGGTCCGGTCAAGAAATTCGATATCGGCGGACGCACCATAACTCCGTTCCGCAGTGACCCTGATCACGATCTGGGCGCCTTCACGGGGGAAGTTCTCCTGGAACTGGCGATACCTTCCGGCGAACGACGGAAGGGAACCGGAACCGGAGCGTTCGAAACTCCAGAGGATCATCAACTGAAAGGCGCAATCCACGACAAGCGGATCGGTCAACCAGGTATTCCGCAGCGGCTGTTTGATCCAGACCCCGGGTTTCGGGGCAGCCTTGGCCAGTGCGGTAATTCCCTTGGGAGAGCAGCCGCCGACCTGTTCGATCCCTTTCAGGTCCGACCCGTGGAAGAGACGCTCATGGTCGTAGATGGTGTCGTTGCCCGGAGTATATGGTGAGGTCGGGACATCGACAATGGAGCGAATCCCTTCCGGCAGCTTGGATGCAAGCACGATCTCGGCGCGAACGTGCAGGAAGCTCTGTCCGTCACCGGTGCTGCCGGTCAGTTCGACCGGAACGACGAAGAGGGACTCATGTTTTTCGGCGCGGCCGGCCATGATGCGGAGCGTGCAGGTGCATCCCTGATCGAAGATTACCCCCTTGCAGATGCGCAGGTTGTTGAACCCGTGGAACCGGAAGCCGGGATTGCCGTGCAGGGCGCCGTGAGCCAGCCACTCAACGGCCATGGCCATGGGAAGAACAGCCTTGCCGTCAATCACGTGGGAACGGATGAAGGGGTAATCCTCAACGGTCAGGTTCAGGTGGAATGCCTCGGTAAGCGGTGTCTCCGGAGCTGGCGGGGCAATTGCCAGCGAACTGGCGGTTACCCCCGCCAGGGCAATGATTTCAACCGGTTCACGCGTGGCGGCAATCTCACGAACCAGCAGATGGCCGCCTTCTTTCATGCCGATCAGACCGATCCCTTCACCGGCAAAGACCTTTTTCAGCGATGGAGTAACCATGCCGCCATCCCATGGTCCCCAGTTTATGCTGACGGTCCGGCACGCGGAACGGCGGCGCGACTCGGCCTGGGCCAGCTTGTTGAGCACTTCGTTGGCAACGGCGTAATCAACCTGGCCGCTCCGGCCAAAGCGGCCCGTCGTGGAAGAAAACAGGGCAATAAAGCGCAGGTCGTCCTGCGTGGTTGCGGCAAGCAATGCCCGTAATCCCTTCACTTTGGTGCCGTACACCAGGGAGAACTGTTCCAGGGATTTATCGCTGATGAGTCGATCGGCCAGAACCCCGGCGCCATGTACGATACCCCGGATGGTACCGAACTCCCGGCGGATTTCGGCAAGCAGTGCGAAAACGGCGGCAGCATCACGAATGTCCACGGAGCGGTATATTGCCCGGCCGCCTGCCTGTGCGACTTTCGCCAATGTTTCCTTGAGTTCCCGGCCGGCGGTGATGGCTCGGTATTGTTCCTCAATCTCCCTGGGGTGGAGTTTTTCAGCGGTGTGCTCAAGGATGGCCCGTTTTATCTGGCTCTCATTCTCTAACGATGCCAGCCATTCCGGTTCCGCCCGGAGTTCCCGGCTGCGTCCCAATAGGACCAGCAGCGGCTTGTAGGCTGCTGCCAGCGCAACGGCTGCCGCTGCCGTCACCCCGCGCCCCCCTCCGGTGATTACGACAACATCTCCGGCGTGTAATGGTTCGGCGCCCGTTTGAGGCTGCTCCGGAAGGTCAATCGTCTTCAGGGTGGTTCTGCCTGCCGGCGTCAGGCCGACTTCCAGGGGGCCGTCAAGCAAAAGCTCGCTCGCAACCGCTTCGGCCTCTGCCGCATAATCGGCAAAATGCCATAGATCGATCGCTTTACAAGATACTTCGCCCCATTCATGGGCCGCCGTCTTTGCCAAACCGGCAAGACCGCCGGAGAGCGGGTCGGATAGAGCGGTATTGGTTCCGCAACCGAAGGAACCGTCCAGGCGGGAAATTGTAGCAAACAAGGCGCCGCCGTTTTCTCCGGACCTGCGCAGGGCAGTGGCAGAATTTTTCAGGAGCAAAAAGGCATTTTCGTAAAATTTGTCATCGGTTCCGCCCGAGGGAGCGCAGATCACCAGACCAGCAAGATCGGCCCCGGAGGCGTTCATAAACGCGTCCTCGATACGAACCATCAGAATGTTATGCCCGGTAGCACTTAACAGGGCACATAGTTTGGCGGAAAAATCCGAACCGTCATCCGTAATCCAGATTGTTCCTGTATCCGCCAATGGCAGTTTCTGTGCCGGAGCGGTCAGCGGGACCGGTACGATCGTGCTTCGGTTGACCGTATGGACGGAATTGCCGTTGTCATCGGATTCGTCGGCAGCGTTTACAGCGTGTGAAGACGCCGGTCCATTCCCGGCCGCCGGAGTGGCGGCACCGGCACTCAGATGGCGGGCAATTTCACCCAGCGTATGCAAGGTGCCCAGATGCTCGGGGCCGATGACCGGTGAACCGGGGAGGCGTTCCTGAAGTGCCGACAGGATCTCGACCCGTTTGATGGAATCTATGCCGAGATCGGATTCCAACCCCATTTCAATTTCCAGCATCTCCACCGGATAACCGGTTTTCTCGCTGACTACCGCCAGGAGGATTTCAGTAATGTCGGACAGTGAGGCGGGTGCGACGCCGCTCACCCGGCAGTCAGCCGATATTGGAGCCGAAGCAGCGCCTGCGCCCAGATGGGCGGCAATTTCACCCAGTGTGTGCAAGGTGCCCAGATGCTCGGGGCCGATGACCGGTGATCCGGGCAGGTGTTCCTGAAGCGCCGACAGGATCTCGACCCGCTTGATTGAGTCGATACCGAGATCGGATTCCAGCCCCATCTCCATCTCCAGCATCTCCACAGGATAGCCGGTCTTCTCGCCGACTACCGCCAGGAGGATTTCAGTAATGTTGGACAGTGAGGCGGGTGCGGCTTCGCTTACCCGGCTGTCAGTCGATGATGGAGCCGAAGCTGCGACCGCACCCAGATGTGCGGCAATTTCTCCCAGTGTGTGCAGGGTGCCCAAGTGTTCCGGTCCGATGACCGGTGAGCCGGGGAGGCGTTCCTGGAGCGCCGACAGAATCTCGACCCGCTTGATTGAGTCGATACCGAGGTCAGAATCGAGTCCCATTTCCATTTCCAGCATTTCCACTGGATAGCCGGTCTTCTCGCTGACCACCGCCAGCAGCATTTCGGCGATGTTGGACGGTACGGGGGACGTTCCGTTCACAACCGGGGTGACTATTGATGCAGAGGTGGGACCGGCGCCCAGGTGGGCGGCAATTTCACCAAGGGTATGCAGGGTTCCCAGATGCTCGGGGCCGATGACCGGTGAACCGGGAAGGCGTTCCTGAAGTGCCGACAGGATTTCGACTCGCTTGATGGAGTCGATGCCGAGGTCTGAATCGAGTCCCATGTCCATCTCCAGCATCTCAACCGGGTAACCGGTCTTCTCGCTGACCACCGCCAACAGTGTTTCGGCAATCCGGTCCGATTTCGGCTGAGCAGACGAAACAGCGGTCCCGGCAGGTTTGACCGCGGGTGTCACGAACGCAGTGGTTGCCGACGGAAGAACGGCCGAGGCAACCGCGGTTGAGGATGTTGTCGGAAACGATGCCGGCGAAGAAGTGACGCCCCCCCCCTGAAGAATCCGCTGCTGCTGTTCGAGCAGCATCTGGATGGTCTTTGCGGCGGTATCCTGTCCTTCCAGGAAGCGGCGGTGAAGCTGGGCGGTCTCGTCCTGAATCCGCGTAAGCGCCGACATCCCTTCCCGGGTGACCTTCAGGGACTCGGCCAGGGCATCGCGGGATACGGCTGATGGAGCCGCCTGTGGAGCCGGCGTAGCTGTGGCGGCAGGCAGGGAAACGGGTGTGGCAGCGGCCGGCATTACTGTCGGACGAGGAGGTGCCGCAGGGCGTTTTGCCTTTGGTTTGATATAATTCGCACCGCTCAGGTGCATGGTCAGCGCCGGTTTTTTGCCGATGGCATGCGGAGCGGGGCAATACCCTTCATCCCAGCCGGTCAGGGTAATATCATGGCCAAGCACAGCCAGCTGAGCCAGGCAGCGGGCCAGATCGGCAACCCCGGAGCGTCTGCCGACGGATGCATCAAGTGCGACAGTGGTATGTGGACGGCCGTCAAGTATGGCGGATACAAGTCCGCTGAGACGAGCTCCCGGACCAATTTCCACAAATGTACGGACTCCCGCGGCATACATGGCTTCAATTTCGGCAACGAATTCGACCGGACGGGCCAGTTGTCCGGCAAGCAGTGCTGCGGCTTCGTCCGCCGCGACCGGGTACACGGCCGCAGTACTGTTCGCATAGACCGGAAGCGACCCGTCCGCAATGGCGATTTCCGACAGGGCAGCCAGCAGCGGGGCAGCGGCATCGGCTACCAGTGGGCTATGGAATGCCGCGGCAACGGTCAGGCGTTTGCAGGAAAGTTTAGCGGCAGTACAAGCCTCGGCGGCGCGGGCGATCTCGGCGCTGCTGCCGGAGAGAACGGCCTGGTTCGGCGCATTGCGGTTGGCTATGACCAGATCGAGTTTTTCATCGCTGATCAGCTGCCGCACATCGGCCAAAGGCGCGGACACGGCCAGCATGGTGCCCCGGTCGCCATCGCCGGAGGCCATCAATTGTCCGCGCAGGCGGGACAATTGATGGAACGAGGTTTCATCAAGCCGTCCAGCCGCACAGAGGGCGGTAAGCTCCCCGTAGCTGTGACCGGCAGCGGCATCGGGTGCAAAGCCGAACGACTCCAGAACCCGCAGGGCGCCGAGGCTGACCGCGCCGATGGCGGGCTGGGCGGCGTCGGTGGCGCGCAAAGCTGCATCCCCGGCATCCCGGTCAGCGTCACTGAATGGGGTAGGGGGATAGATCAGGTCGGACAGGCTGCTGCCGGTAGACGTGCCGAACTCCCGGTCCGCGGCGTCAAGACATGCCAGCATGGCAGGGAAACTACAGGCGAGATCGCGCAGCATCCCGGTGTACTGAGCGCCTTGACCGGGGAACAGCATGCCGACCTTGCCGGGTACGGCACCGGTTGCATACCAGGCGCCGTCAGGGGTATTCCAGGAAGCGTCCGGTTGTTTGCGAAGCATGGTCACGACGTTATTGCAGAGCGATTTCAGTACGGTTTTTCCCTGCTCGACGACCAGCGCCAGACGGCACGGGGCGTTCGTGTCAAAGGATGAGCGGAGCTCTGCCCCCATGGCGCGGAGTTCACTCCAGACGACCGTTTCGGCACAAGCGGCAAGCGCTTTTTCCAATAACAGGGTATCGCTGGCGGAGAAGGGGAGTATCTGGACGGTGCCGTCCCAGTCTGCCACGGTGGCGACAGGTGTATATTCTTCGAGTACCACATGAAAGTTCGAACCGCCGAAACCGAGGGCACTGACCGCTGCCCGGCGCGGCTGCCCGTTGCGGGAAAGCCAGGGCCGCTTGTGGCTGGTGAGATAGAACGGTGATTGTCCGTCTGAAACCTCATGCAGCGGCTGTTGCACCTTGATGGTGGGGGGAATGACCTTGTGGTGCAGCGCCAGGGCTGCCTTGATCATTCCGGCGGCACCGGCGGCCGCCTTGGTATGGCCGATCTGCGACTTGACTGAACCGAGAGCGCACCACGGTTTGGAGGCTTTGCCGTAGATCTCGCGCAGCGCCGATACTTCCACCGCATCACCAACCTTGGTGCCGGTGCCGTGGGCTTCCACCAGGGCGATACTGTCCGGAGAAACGCCGGCGCGCTGATACGCGTCTTTGATGGCCTTTATCTGGCCGGACGCACTGGGGGTGTAGATCGCCTCGCCCTTGCCGTCACTGGAAGAACCGACACCGCGAATCACCGCGTAGATCCGGTCTCCGTCGCGCTCCGCATCGGCAAGTCGCTTGATTACCATGATGCCGAGCCCTTCACCCAGGATGGTGCCGTCGCCGGAGGCGTCGAACGGCTTGATATCGCCGCTTGGCGACAGCGCCGGGGTCTTGCTGAAGCACATATACATGAAGATATCGTTGAAAGTGTCGATGCCGCCGGTGACCACCATATCGGACTTGCCGGTTGCCAACTCCATTGACGCCAAGTGCAGGGCACTGAGCGAACTGGCGCAAGCGGCATCCACCACACAATTGGTACCCCCCAGGTCGTACTGCTTGCTGATCCTTCCTGCAACAACATTGCCGAGCAGGCCGGGGAAGGAGTTTTCCTGCCACGAAACATAGGAATCGGAGATGCGCTGCACAACGTCTTCTGCGGTTGCATCGTCCACCCCGGCGTCCTTGAGGGCCGTTCGCCAATGGGGATGCCCGAGACGCGCGGCCAGAGGGATAACCAGTTCAAGTGTGCCGGTAACCCCCAGTATGACGCTGACCCGGTCGCGGTCATAGCTCCGGTCGGCGCCATAACCGGCATCTTTCAACGCCTGGCCGGTCGCCACCAGTCCCAGCAGTTGCGAGCTGTCTATCGCTTCCATAGTGGCGGGCGGAATATTGTATTCCATCGGATTGAAAGGAACTTCGGACAGAAATCCGCCCCGGCGACCGTACGTCATGTCCGGTGCTTTGGGATCCTGATTATGGTAGTCCGCCACACGCCAGTGGGTCGCCGGGATGTCGCTTATGGCGTCGATCCCTTCGCGAATATTAGCCCAGTACGTGCCGCTGTCTTCGGCACGGGGGAAGAAGCATCCGATTCCTATGATGGCCAGCGGTACGGTGCTGGGTGTGGTGGTCAGATTGGCATTGGCCTGTGTCACGTGAGGTACTCCTTGATGTGTATGTCTTCAAGCGGTTCGATACGGAAATCGGCGGGAAGTTTGATGTCCTGATACCGGAGGATGTTGGCGCGTGTGAGCAGGGCCGCCCCGAACAGAAGATTTCGAGCAACCGTCGCCACCCGGCGCTGCTCCGGGGTCGCCAGAAAGCTACCGGCAGTCCATTCATTGAATGCGCCCATGGCCGGTCCGCACCAGACCTGGTAGTCCATTGTGCGAGTTGAGGTGCCATCCTTGGCCCAGTGGGCGGCCTGTCCCAGATACCAGCGGAACACGAGCGCCATGAGGTGTTTTGGATCCCGCTCCGCACGCTCGACCTGGCATGGATCGCGTTGCAGGAAAAAGGCCCGGGTGTCGCGCCAGATATCGGCAATGGGGGCCAGGAATAACGTTTTTTCGAGTTTGTCCCGTTCAGGACCGGGAATGCTCTCCAGTCCGTCATGGCTGCGATACATGTCGTACAGTTTGGCTGCCCTCATGGGAAACATGGTGCCGCGCTTCAATACCTGTACAGAAACGCCCATTTCGAACATGTCCGCGGCCGGCGCCATGATCACATCGGCTTGACGGGTTTCCGCCAGCAACCGGCGTACAACATCGGATGTTCCGGATTCGACGCAGGCTTGGTTGACGGAACCGGTCATGATGTATGCGGCCCCCATGGCAAATGCGGCGGCAGCGGCGGCCGGGGTGGCGATTCCGCCGGCCAGTCCGACCCGCAGCTTAACGGCATACCCGAATTTCTGTTCCATCCGGCCGGCCAGAGAGGCGATGGTCGGGAACAGGGCGATGGCCGGGCGGTTGTCGGTATGACCGCCGGAATCGGCTTCCGCGGTGACTTCCTGCGCCATCGGTATCCGGGCGGCCCACTCAGCCTGCTCGGCAGTGATGGCCCCCTCGTCCAAGAGCTGTCGCAGGAATTTTTCCGGTGGCGGCGAGAAGAATTTTTCGGCAAGCTCTTCCCTCGATACCTTGGCTATAATCCGGTTCGGTGCGATGATCGTCCCATCAGCGGCGCGATGGATGCCATGGGTGCGGTAGCGGACCAGTGGGAGCGTCAGGGCCAGAAATGCGGATGCCTCCACCAAACGGACGTTCTTGTGAATGTACAGTTCGGCAAGAGCAGCCTCCAGGTCCGGTTCGTGGGGTGAATGTATCAAGTTGAAACCGCAGGGGAAACCAAAGACCGACAGCTTGTCCACAGCTGCTTCAACGGCAGAAAACCGTAGGCCGGCAGCTCCGAAAAAACCAAGCATTCCGGAACGCCCCAACTCCTCAGCCATGGCAACAGAGCTGATCCCTTTGGCCATTGAGCCGCCAAGATAGGGATAACGGATCCCGACTTCGCGGCAGAATTCCCGGTCGCCAAGTTGGTCCGGCATCAGCGGCGGGACGTACACGGCATGAGACTGGTTGTCCGGTCCCACGGAACTAATATGGACGGGGTGTGAAAGTTTCCGGAGAGCTTCAGTGATGTTGTGGTCTGTAACTATATGAATCAATTGAATATGCTCTTTTCGCTCGGTTTAATTAAAAGCCTGAAGCCTGTCACAGAAAGATACACTGAAATTAGTACAGAATAAAAAAACTAAACATATATATTTATAATAAACTGCGAGATCTTACAAGAAATAGACGCATCTGACGTCATAATTATCCAAATTATCGGCGAAGCTACTTGAAACAACCAGACAATATAAAGCCCTTCTCTCTCGGGCGGGCTTTATATTGTACGTACATTTCCTGACTCGCTACCAAAGCAAGAAATGCCTTTTCCCGGCAACGGGACACCAGACCTGCGACGGTACGCAACGCCCTCGATCACCGGTTACATCAATGAAAACTGGCGTTCGAGACCTTTCGGGTCTTTCGACCACAATTCGCCCAACTGCAAAGACATGGGATCTGGGAAAATATCTTCCTGATCCGCCAGGATGCCTTTGACAATGTTCTCAGCCGTTACCTGCGCACTGGTTTTCGGCATGTCAAGGTCACGGGCCATATCGGTATCGATCGGACCCGGGAAGATGGCGTGCACGAAAATGCCTTTGGTCTTCAATTCTGCCCGCATCGCCTGCGTTGCGGAAAAGAGCGCTGCTTTTGAGGCACAATAGCCGCCTGCGGCGGACATGCTGGAGAGGCCCACGACAGATATGACATTGGCAATGGCGCCGTTGCCTCGCTTCTCCAGCACCGGCACAAAAGAACGAACCATATTGAGCGTGCCCAGATAATTCACCCCCATATCGTATTTCAGCGCGTCGGTTTCACCCGAAACAACGGACGCAAATGTCGCAACGCCGGCATTGTTGATGAGGAGATCGACATCCCGTGCCTGACCGGCAGCCTTTTCGACGAGATCAAGGTCGGTAATGTCGAGTTTTAACGGCACCACCCGGCCGTCGCCGAATTCCGGAAGATCTTCTGTTTTGCGGGCCGCTGCATAGATTCTGCTGACCGGATATTTGAGTAACGCTTCAACGAGGGCCTTTCCGATTCCTCGATTCGATCCGGTCACCAGAATGGTTTTATTTTCGAGTTTCATGGTCTTCTCCTTTCATGGGTATGAAGCCCTTGGTATCATAATAAGACTATAATGGTCTTTTGTGGCAACATCAAGTGACATTCGGCATCCACTCAAAGGCATCTGCCGACAAGCCGGAGCCGGCACGGGACCAGCAATCAATCCGAAGCGGCGGATTTGGGATGCCTTGCATGAAGACAGGAAAACCCCAGGTTATTTCGCCTATTTTCTGTTGCTATCTGGGCAGTTAGACCGTATTATCTTCAGGTGTCAGGAGTTGCGCGCATTGTAGCCGCAGTCCATCCGCATCATATCACGCAACGTGGCAGCAATTGCACAATGGTTGTTTCCGATGGCGAAGGCCGGCTAGTGTCGCTGGTTTTTTTAGAGGAATTGGCTATCGAAGCAAGGAGGGTATTGTTATTTGGGCCGAGTAAAATACTGAGGACGATGATCAACTAAAAATCAACGGAAAATTATGTTTTTTCTACCAGAGGTATAATAAATATGGGTTATATCATGACGAATACGGCTATTCCAACACCCATCAAAAATATTTTAACCTCTCAGCCGATTGCCATACCTGTTTTTCACGAAGTGGCAATAAAGTTGTTGCAAATGATGAACGGCAACTTTTATAAGATTGAAGAAGTAATAATATTAGTGCATGAAGACCAGGCCTTAGCTTCAGAAATGCTTAAATGCGCGAATAGTACCTATTACTCAGGACAGACGCCAATTTCTACTATCAAGAATGCCATCCTAAGACTTGGCTCGCAACAGATTGTAAATTTAGCTTTTTCTGCAAGCATGTCGAATACCAAATCCGATAATGCGTTGATAAACGCACATATGAAAAATCTTTGGTCTCATTGTCGTGCAGTAGCAAAAACCAGTGCATATTTGGCATTGGAGGTTAGTCATGATAAGAAAATACCAGAATTAAATCATGATGAAGTATACTTGGCCGGGTTATTACATGATATCGGCAAATTATATCTGTTGAAAGTAATTGATAGCCTAATGATGTCAGATACAATACATCCTGATAATAGTTTGATAGAAGATATACTTGTCGAGCTCAATACTCAGCAAGGTGTTAAAGTGATGAAGCATTATAATATACCTGATATATATTCAGACTTACTAGACAGGCTTATTCGTGATAATTGGAAATGTGGCTCAAATGATCATTTTGTAGCTACTGTCAGACTGGCTGATAAAATGCATTATTGTAGAGAACATGATATTGATATTACAGATAGCATTGACGCATGTGATATTAGTGATGAAATGTCGTTTTTGGATATGAATGATGTTTCGGAGCTTAATAATTTGGTAAATATTATTATTGAATAAATTATCACAATAATAGTTTTGACAACCTTGCTTTTAACTCGGACTTGTGATTACTAATAAATCAATACATATATTTGATATTATATTTAGATTTGCATTAATTTCGATTGCTATTGTTGCGTTAGGGTATTTGGATTTTATAACTGGAGAGATATCATTAGATATCCTCTATATGTTATGTATAATAGTTGCTACATGGTTTACAAATACATATATTGGACTAATATGTGTAGTTGAGGTTATTTTTGTTAAAGTAGCGGCTGATTACTATGATAATATCAGGGTAGGTTCTCACTTCTATGAATGGAATACAATAAATTACATTGTATTTTATCTTATTACATGCTTATTGATTGGCAAACTAAAAAATCTTTTGACTAAATAGTTTTCATCAGGAATTTACGGATGTGAAACTATTGGTCATAGCCGCAGTCCATCCGCATCAATTCAATCCCGTCCTCCCGTTGCCGATCCGGCAGGAACCTGCCGTACACGCGACATCCCGTTTTGGCAGATACTTGCGGATGCGGGCAAAACCTTTGTAGCAGAGCCGGGCGACCGGCTTCACCACCGGCAGGGTAATGAATGCCCCCAAAAGACCAAGGATCGTCGAGGCCGGGAAAGCTTGCCAGATGGCCCAGAATGCCTCCACGTTGCGATACACCGTGCCGTTTCGGTCGATGGCATGCATCTGGTACATGATCTCGTCCCGGCTAAAGCCCAAGGGGACGGGATCGAAGTCCGGGGCGCTGATGTCCACCAGGATCAGCCGTCCTTCCCGATCCATGCGGCCGTAGCGTTCAATCTCCGTCGCGCAGACGGAGCATGCGCCATCATACAAAAGGCGCAACGGGAAATCAGGTTTTGTCTGCATGGTCTCACCTCATGCTGTTTTCCACGCTTATCTATCTATGTATATCGTAATCCCTTCCGCCGGCGGTAATCAAGTGCCGCCTGCCGTGGCTCCACGGGACGTATTCGAGCACGCCTTTATGCTGGATTACGGGCTGAAGAGGGCAGACTGCATCGAAGCTTTTTTCGGATACATCGACTGGAAGGCGGTAGAGACGCGGCTCGGGTAAGCGGCAATGGAGCACTCGACTACCTGGGAATTAACCTGAAAAATGTAAACAAACCACAAAGACACAAAGAATACGGAGGAAAACCAGTCAGTTGCCTTGCCAACGTCATTCAACAATTCGGTTCGAGTCTTTATTTTCATAAGCATTTGAATTTCTTTGTGCTCTTTGTGACCTTATGGTTATTAACTGCCGTTTTTAGGATTAACGTGATCGGGATTTATGAAACCTCTGCCGCTTCTGCTGCTGCAACGATTGCCTCGCGCTCGCGGTCCTTGCCGTGGTCGCGGGCGATGAGCATGTAGATGGAGGGGACGACGAACAGTGTAAAGAGGGTTCCGACAAACATGCCTCCCACCAGCACGAGACCGATGGAGTTACGGGCGGCAGCGCCGGCGCCGGTGACCAGGGTCAGGGGAAAGTGGCCGGCGATGGTGGCGGCGCTGGTCATCAGGATCGGCCGCAGGCGGGTCATGGCTGCCTGGCGCACGGCATCCAGCTTGGGAAGGCCCTGCAATTGCAACTTGTTGGCAAACTCGACGATCAGTATCCCGTTCTTGGACACCAGCCCCACCAGGGTCACCAGCCCGACCTGGGAGTAGATGTTGAGCGTGGTGGTCCAGCCATGGGTCCAGAAAGGGGTGTTGGGGTTGGGCATCTTCAGGAAGGTGAAGATCAACGCACCGAAGATGGCCAGCGGCACCGAACCGGCCAGGATGACGAAGGGGTCGCGGAAGCTGTTGAACTGTGCCGCCAGCACCAGGAAGATCAGGATCACGGCCAGGGCGAAGGCGGGCAGGAATTTGTTCCCCTCGGTTCGCAGTTGGCGCGACTCACCGGTGTAGTCCAGTACGTATCCCTTGGGCAGGATCTTGCCCGCCTCTCCCTCCAGGAAGCGCAGCGCCTCGTCCAGCGGCCGCATGGCCACCCCGCTGATCATGACGGCGTTCAACTGCTGGAAGCGGTTCAGTGAGCGGGGCACGACCGATTCCTTCAGGGTGGCCACGGTGGAGAGCGGGATCAGCTTCCCCCCGGGTCCGGTAACGTAGATCTTCTTCAACTGATCCGGATTGAGGCGGCCGATCCGCTCGATCTGCGGGATGACCTTGTAGCTGCGGCCTGAGATGTCGAAACGGTTGACGTAGTCCCCCCCCACCATGCCTCCCAGGTCGGCGCCGATCTGCCCCAGGTTCAGGCCCAGGGCGGCGACCTTGTCGCGGTCGATGGCAAACTCGGTCTGGGGCTGGTCCACCTTGACGTCGATCAGGGGGGGGAAGGCGAACATCTTGCTCTCGACGGCCTTGAGCTGCAACTTCTGGGCAAACTCCAGGATCTGGCCTGCATCGGCGGTGGAGGCCAGGATGAACTCCACCGGGAACTGTCCGCCGCCCGGCAGTGCCGGTGGGGTGACCGGGAACATCCGGATGCCGGGGATTGCCTGCAGCTTCTGCTGGACCTCGGGCATGATCTGGAAGACCGTGCGTTTCCGGTCATCCCAGGGCTTGGTGACCATGCCGCCAAAACCGGAGTTGGGCATGGTGATCTGGAAGGTGAATTGGGTTTCGGGTATGCCCATGAATATCTGGTTGGCAGCTGCGGCATAACGGCTGTTCTGGTCCAGGGTAGAATTGGCCGCGGCGTCCAGGATGCCGAAAATGACCCCCTGGTCCTCGGTGGGGGCCAGTTCGCGGGCCGACATGGTGAACATGGGGATGGTCAGCAGGGTGATCACGATCCAGACCGTATAGACCGCCGGCCGGGCTGCCAAAGTGATGTCGAGCAAGCGGCCGTAGACATTTTTCAGGCGGTTGAAGTCACGGGCGATGCGGCCTGCCAAGCCGTGCTTCTCAGTGTCCGGTTTGAGCAGTTTGGCCGACATGACCGGGGACAGGGTCAGGGCCACGATGCCGGAGATGGTTACGGCGCCGGCCAGGGTCAGGGAAAACTCGCGGAAGAGCGACCCGGTCAGCCCCCCTTGCAGGCCGATGGGGAGGTAGACGGCCGCCAGGGTGATGGTCATGGCGATGATTGGTCCCACCAGTTCCCGTGCACCGAGCAGGGCCGCTTCCAGGGAGGATTTCCCCTCACCCAGGTGGCGCTCCACGTTCTCCACCACCACGATGGCGTCGTCAACCACCAGGCCGACGGAGAGCACCACCGCAAGGAGGGTCAGCAGGTTGACGGTAAAGCCGAAGGCCTGCATCAGGAAGACCGCGCCGATCAGTGAGACCGGGATGGCCACCACCGGTATCAATACCGAGCGGAAGGAGCCCAGGAAGAGGAATATCACCACCATTACGATTATCAGGGTGTCCCCCAGGGTCTTCAAGACCTCGTGGATGGCGGTGTTGATGTAATCGGTGGCGTCGTAGGCCACGTGGGCCTGCATGCCGCTGGGCAGGTCGCGTTGAATGGCCGCCATCTCGGCCTGCACCTTTTTGATGACGTCGATGGAATTGGCGTTGGGCAGGGGCCAAATGCCTATGAATACGGCGGTCTGGCCGGAGAAGTGCACCTCGGAGTCGTAGTCCTCGGCCCCCAGCGATACGTCGGCGATGTCCGAGATTCGCACGATGGCGTCGTTCTGTTCGCGCACAGCCAGGCGTTTGAATTCGTCCACCGTGTTGAGATTGGTGTCGGCGGTCAGGTTGACCTGGATCAGCGACCCCTTGCTGTGTCCCAGGGCCGAAAGGAAGTTGTTGGCCGCCAGGGCCTGGCGCACCTGGGCCGGGGTGATGTTGAGCGCCGCCATGCGTTCCGGTTTCAACCAGATGCGCATGGCAAAGGTGCGGGCGCCCAGGATGTCGGCCCGCTGGACACCGGCGATGGCCGACAGGCGCGGCTGGACGACGCGCACCAGGTAGTCGGTGATCTCGTTCTGTTTGAGGATGCCGGAGGAGAAACTCAGGTAGGCCGAAGCAAACTGGCTGTCGGCCGACTCGATGTTGATCACCGGCACTTCCGCCTCCGGCGGCAGGTCGCGGCGCACCTGGTCAACCTTGGAGCTGATCTCGGCCAGGGCCTTGGTGGAATCGTAGTTGATCTTGAGGCGCACCGTGATGGTGGAAAGCCCCAGGGTGCTCTGGGATTGCATGTATTCGATGCCGTCCGCGGCGGCGATGGCCCGCTCCAGGGGAGTGGTGATGAAGCCGCGCACCAATTCGGCGCTGGCGCCGACATAGACGGTGGAGACGGTTATCGATGCATTCTCGCTGTGCGGATACTGGCGCACGTTAAGGGTGCGGATGGCCTGCAGGCCGGCGATGACGATCACCAGGTTGACCACCATGGCCAGGACAGGGCGGCGGATGAAGAGATCGGTGATTTGCATCGTCAGTTATTCTCCGGCTTGGGCGACTGCTGGAAGGGGGGGGCGAGCTTGTTGTCGATGACCGCCGTCTGGCCGTTGCGCAGCTTGAAAACTCCCGTGGTGACGATCGATTCGCCTTCCTTCAGCCCGCTGGTGACGGCGACGAAATCGCCCCGTTTTTCGCCGAGGCGCACGAACTGCTGTCGCAGCACCATCCCCTTCTTCCCCTCCTTCTGAGCCTCGATGATGAAGACCGAGTCTCCATAGGGGGCGTAGAGCACCGCCGTGGCAGGGATTGCCAGTACCTTCGGGCGCGTGGGCAGGACGACCGCCACGTTGACGAACATGCCGGGCCGCAGCTTCTCGGCGCTGTTGGTCAACGTGGCTTGAAGCTTGATGGTGCGTGTATCGCTGTCCACCAGCGGATTTATGGCGGTGATGCGTCCCACGATCGTCTCGCCCGGCAGGGCGTCACACGTCACCTGCACCGGCAGGCCGGCATGCACCTGGGCCATCTGCTGCTGGGGCAGGGTGAAATCGACAAAGATCGGGCTGAGTGTCTGCAGGGTAACGATGGGATCTCCCTCGCGGAGTATCTGGCCGAGGTTGACCTGGCGGATGCCGAGGCGTCCGGTGAAGGGGGCGTGGATGGTCTTTTTGTCGATGGTGGCCCGGATGTTGTTGACTTGGGCCACAGCCTGATCGTAGGCTGCCGCGGCCTTGTCGTAGTCGGACTGGGAGATGATCTTGTCGGCCAGCATCTTTCCGTCACGCGCCAGTTCGGTGCGGGCCAGTTTCACCTGGGCCGCCAGGCCGGGGAGTTGGGCTTCTTCCGAGGAGGTGTCCTGCCGCACCAGCAGGTCCCCCTTCTTCACCGCCGTGCCCGGCTCGAATCCTATCTTCACGACCTTGCCGACCAACTCGGTCGCCACGGTAACCCCCTGCACCGCTGTCAGCGTGCCGACCGCGGTCAGGTTGGCGGTCCATGTTTCTGTTTTGGCCTGGGTCGAAGTCACCGTTTCGGGCGGCGGGACGAATTTCTTTCCCTGGTTGATCATGGCGCCGATCTGCATGGCCTTGATGCCCGCGAGGGTGGCGATGACGGCAACCAGGGCGAGTATGCAGAGGATGATGCGTTTTTTCATGGTTGGACGTCTCCGTTCGCGGATGAAAACTAGTGTGCTGCGCAGTTAATAGTTGTAAATAATTCCTTTGCAATTCTGGCAGGTGCCAAGGCGCGGCGATGCAGGTGTAGCAGGGCCTACATCAAGGAGCCGTAACGACGGC
This sequence comes from Oryzomonas sp., assembly GCA_031292255.1. GTDB lineage: Bacteria > Desulfobacterota > Desulfuromonadia > Geobacterales > Pseudopelobacteraceae > Oryzomonas. The sequence continues at coordinate 49,809 of JARLHN010000031.1, forward strand.
AGATGGCAAAAGAGCCGGAATTATACCAACTAATTAACTGCACAGTGCAATAGTACCTTGTAACACTTAAATTAACGGATAAAATCCCCTCCCCCCTTGCGGGGGAGGGTTGGGGTGGGGGGGAGGTCGCAATGGAATGAGCTCGGTTGCGGCTTCACCCACCCCCTAACCCCCTCCCGTCAAGGGAGGAGGGACTTTTCCGATATGTTTAATGTTATGTGGTATTAGCTACTTATTATTGCTAATCGCCTTATCTGGTACTGCCGTTTCCGTCGGCGGACTCCGTTTTCCGGTTCCACCACCCGCCGCCCAGGGCTTGGAAGAGCGCCGCGCTGTCGGCAACACGCGCCGCCTGGGCCTGAACCAGGCTGAGGAGCGCCTGCTGGTGCTGGCGCTCGGCGTTGAGCAGCAACAGGTAGTTTACCGCACCGAGCGCGAACTGCCGCTGCGTCAGCTCAAGGGAATCACGAGCACTCCTTTCGGCCTCAGCCTGCGCCTTGAGCGCCGCTGCATCCGATTCGATCGCCTGCAACACGTCGGCTACGTTCTGGAAGGCCTGCAGCAGGGTTTCGCGATATTGTGCCCCTGCCTGATCCAGGGCGGCAATGGCGGCGCGGCGTTTGGCGGTCAGTTCGCCGCCATGAAAGAGCGGCTGGGTGAGGCCTGCGCCCAGGCTCCAGATAAAGGTCCCCGGGGCGAACAGGTCCTGCAGGCTGGTCGCCTGCGATCCCATGCTGCCGTTGAGGGTGATCTGCGGGTAGAGGTTGGCCGTGGCCACGCCGACCTGGGCGCCGGCGGCGTGCAGCAGCTCTTCCGAGGCGCGTATGTCGGGACGCTGGCGCACCAGGGAGGAAGGAAGACTGAGGGGTAGCTCCCCAGGAAGATTCAGCTTTTTCAGATCGAACACCGGCAGCGCCGCTTCGCTCGGGAGTTTGCCGGTATACACCGCCAGCAGGTTGCGGGTCTGGGCCAGCTCCTTCTCCAGCGGGGGAAGGCCGGTCCGGCTCTGGGCAAGCTGCGCCTGCTGGGCCAGGGTGTCGGTACGTGACGCGCCGCCCAGCTGGAATTGGCGTTCCACCAACGCCAACTGTCGTTCCTGCAGGGTTATGATCTCCCGCGTGGCCTTCAGTTGAGCCCGCAGGGAGGCATCTTTCACCGCCGCGGCGACGATGTTGGAAGCGAGCGTCAGGTAGGTGCCTTCGAGCTGAAAGCGCTGATAGTCCACCTGCGACCTGAGCCCCTCCAGTTCACGCCGTCCCCCGCCGAACACGTCGAGGGCATAGGACACGCCCACCGTTGCGCTGAGGAGGCTGAAGACGAATGTGCCGGCGTTGGGCTGGCCGAAGGCAGCGCCGGAAGCCTGCTGGCGCGTTCCCGTAAAAGACGCATCCACACTCGGGTAGTACACGCTGCCGCTCCGGGCACGCAGGTTTTCCTGGGCCTGGATCAGGGTTGCCTGTGCCGCGGCAAGGGTCGGGTTGTCTTTCAGGGCTTGGCGGATCAGGTGGTCCAGTTCCGGGTTGTGGAACATCTGCCACCATTGGGCCGGGATATCCGCTCCCAGCATGAAGTGCTGCGCTGCGCCTCCCGCGGCCGGGGTGGAAACGGTTTCCGCCGGCAGGGCCGTGGCCGTGTAGCCCGTGGCTGCCGGTGCAGCCGGCACATGAAAATCGGGTCCGACCATGCAACCGCACATTGCCAGGCATACGGCGGCGACCAACAGCCCGGCCGTCAAACGTACGGCGCGTGCGCCACTATCGTTGGTCACGGCGTTATTGTTCCTACGTGGGGTGCGGTTTGTCGCGTGTATCTTCGTCACGTATACCTCGTGCTAAATGAGTTTCCGCTCGTAGGGTCGAGTCAAAAAGCCCTCCTTTCCGAATCGGAAACCAATAGTTTTTCATCCGGAGTTTCCGGATGGAAACTAATAAATAGATACATGGATAAGCGATTTTGTCAAAGGCTCTTGGCCACAACTTCGTATACATCACGGGGAAGATCGGGAAGGGCCTGGATCCGCATCAGTTCCCGCTGCATGAGTTCCCGCCTTCCCGGCTCGAAACGGCGCCAAGTGGTCAGCGGTGCAAGCAGGCGAGCGGATACCTGGGGATTGAGCGGGATGAGGCGGAGCAGTTGGTCAACCAGAAACCGGTAGCCGGCGCCGTCCGGGGCATGGAAATGGGGCTGGTTCTGGCTGAAGGCACCTACCAGGGCGCGGAAACGGTTGGGATTGGTGAGCTCGAAGGCCGGATGGCTTATGAGCGCCTCGACGTCGTCGATGACGTCCGGGATATCAGACGTGGCCCTGAGCGAGAACCACTTGTCCACCACTTGGCGGTCCCCCTGCCAGTGTCGGTAGAAATCCTCCAACGCCTCGCTACGCTCGGGGCAGTTGCATGAAGCCAGCGGTGAAAGCGCCCCCATGGTGTCGGTCATGTTGTCCGAGGAACGATACTGCCGGATGCAGAGGTCAATAATGGCCTGCTCTTCAAGGCTCATAAGGTAGGCCAGGCAGAGGTTGGCAAAACGGCGTTCCCCGGAGCGGCCGTCGTCCACCGAATAGGGCCGCATGGCGCGGCATGCCTCTCGAGCCGCCAGAAAATCATCCCGCAGCAGAGTAGCAAGGGTGCGGATGATGAATTTGCGGGCAATGTGGATGGCTTCCGGATCAATGACAGGCATCAGTTCGGCCAGGTATTTCTCCGACGGCAGGGTGAGCGCCTCGGCCAGGAATGCCCGGTCCCGCTCCCCACCTGCGAGGGTGGCCCGGTAGGCCGCCACAAAGTCCTGGTCCGGCCTGAGTTCCCGCCCGGCCTGATGGTCGGCCGCCAGGCCGAGGATGACCTGTGACGCCAATTGCTGGCCCGCCTCCCAGCGGCAGAAAGGGTCGGTTTCGTGGGCCATGAGGAGCACGAGTTCTGCGTGACTGTAGGGATAGTCGAGTTTCACCGGTGCGGAGAAGCCGCGCAGCAACGCTGGCACCGGCTCTCGTTCCAGGCCGGAGAAATGGAATGCCTGCTCGGCTTTGAGTACCTCAAGAACCCTGGTGGCCGGGCCGGGCGTTGTTTCGCCGAACAGGGTGACCGGAAGCTCCCGGCCATCACGGTCCAGGAGGCCGATGGCCAATGGTATGTGGAAAGGCTGTTTTTCAGCCTGCCCCGGAGTCGGGGGACAGGATTGGCGCACCGTCAGGGTGAAGACGCCGTCAGCCGCCTCGAATGCGCCTGATGCCTCGATATGCGGCGTTCCGGCCAGACTGTACCAGAGGCGGAATTGGCCGAGGTCCCTCTCTCCCGCATCGGCCATGGCCTGGACAAAATCCTCGATCGTGACCGCCTGGCCGTCGTGGCGCTGGAAGTAGAGGTCCATGCCCTTTCTGAAGCGCTCTGCGCCCAGCAGGGCGCGAAGCATGCGGATCACCTCGGCACCCTTGTTGTAGACGGTCGTGGTGTAAAAGTTGTTGATCTCCATATAGGAGTCGGGCCGGACCGGGTGCGCCAGGGGGCCGTTATCTTCGGCGAATTGCGCGGTGCGCAGGTAGCGGACATCGGCTATGCGCTTCACGCCGCGCGATTCCATGTCAGCCGAAAACTCCTGGTCGCGGAAGATGGTCAGCCCCTCCTTGAGGGAGAGCTGGAACCAATCGCGACAGGTTACCCTGTTGCCGCTCCAGTTGTGGAAATATTCGTGGCCGATGACCTCCTCGATGGCCTGGTAGTCCTCGTCGGTGGCGGTCTCGGGTGTTGCCAGGACGTAGCGGGAGTTGAAGACATTGAGTCCCTTGTTTTCCATGGCCCCCATGTTGAAATCGTCAACCGCCACGATCATGTAGCAGTCCAGGTCGTATTCCCTGCCAAAGGTCTCCTCGTCCCAGCGCATGGCCTTTTTCAGGGAACGGAGCGCGTGTTCTCCCTTGTGGCGGTTCTCTTCCTGGAGATAGAGGCGCAGGCTCACCGCACGGCCGGTACAGGTCGTAAAGCTGTCCTCGATGCTGGCCAAGTCGCCGGCTACCAGGGCAAAGAGGTAGCTGGGCTTCTTGAAAGGGTCGTGCCAGGTGGCGAAATGGCGGCCGTTCGGCAATTCTCCCCTCTCCACCGGGTTGCCGTTGGATAGGAGCACCGGATAATGATCGCGGTCGGCAATTACGGTGACGGTGTAGATGGAAAGCACATCGGGACGGTCCGTATAGTAGGTGATGGAGCGGAAACCCTGGGCCTCGCACTGGGTGCAGAACATCCCGCCCGAGCGATAGAGCCCCTCCAGGCTGGTGTTGTCCTGGGGTCGCAGCTCGGTTTCCACCTCCAGGGTGAAGGCGGCAGGGACGGAAGGCACGACGAGCGCTTCTTCCGATACCTGAAAGGCTTCCGGGGCCAGGGGTGCGCCGTCGAGGCGCAATCCGCGCAGCACAAAGCGATGGCCGTCCAGGATCAGCGGCCGCTCCCCCTTGGAGCGGTCAAAGGCGGCTCGCATGGCGAGACGGGAGCGGACGAGAGTCATTTCCTCCCCCAGCTCAAAGATGAGGTCGATACTATCAACCGTATAATCGGGGGGGCGGTAATCGTGACGATGGATCGTGGTATGAGCGGATTCTGTCATGTTGGCCCTCGTGTGCCGTTAGGAAGCCTACCGTTTTATGCCGTCCCAGCAGGCCGCGGTGGTTTTTTCGATCAGCAGGTCGTCCAGTTCTATGAACCCGAGGATGTGGTCCCGGGTCAGGGTGATCATTGGCCCGAACGCCAGGGCAAAGAGTACGACATCGGGCAGATCCTTTATAACCTGCTGGGATACTCCCTGTTCGAACAATGTCAGGTACGGGAGGTCATCGTCCTTGGACTCTTTTGCAAACCTGCCCCGGCGCAATGCCGCCCCATAGGGGGAGTTGTGAAACTGCTCCATGTACTTGAAATCGAGCGGGTGAGTGGACCAATATTTGAGGAGCCCGACGCCCAGGTGCAGAAAGCGCTCCCTGATAGGGCGCTCCGTCTGGTAGCCCTCCTGGAGAGCCTTCAGCAGCTTTCCTTCAATCTCCCGGTACAACTCCTTGATGAGGATGTCCTTGCTCTCGAAATAGCAGTAGATCGTCCCGGCCGCCACCCCGGCTTTTTCGGCGATCATGGCCATGGGAGCCCCATGGAATCCCTGTTCGGCAATAATCTGCAATGCCGCGCCAACTATGTCGCTACGCTTATCAGGTCTTGCCATGCGCCATTGCCCCCCTTGGTGTTGAATGAATGGTCATTCAATGGCTTCAATCTATAATGTCTCCAAATGGTTTGTCAAGGTGTACTTATAATTACTCAGGTCCCTCCCGTCAACGGAATTGCGTGTCATGTGCCGCGTGACAAGTCCCTTCGGTGCGCTGGGCAAAAAACGCCACATGTGCCTGGTATTGCCTTCATACGCGCCAAAGCCCCGCCTCCCATCCGGGAGGGAAGCGGGGCTTTGGCGCGTCTCGATTAGACATGGTCCGGTCCGGCCGGTGGCCTATTCCGCCATCCAGTGCAAACTACCCGGCAAACTTGTTCAGAAGTATCTCGCGAAAGGCCTGGTCATGCTCCATGGCAAAGGATTCCTCGAATCCGCTTGCGCAGTTGGCAACAAAGGTTTGCTTCACATATCGCAACGCATCGGCAGGTGCTTCCAGGATAGCGGCCGCAAGTTTCTGCGCTTCTTCAGGCAAATACTCCTGATCATGCACCGAACTCACCAGCCCGACCCGCAGCGCTTCTGCTGCGTCGATCCGTCGTCCGGTCAGGCACAACTCGCGGGCATGACCATCTCCAACGATCCAGCGCAAGGGAGTGCAGAGCGGCGGCGCGCCAAACTTGATCTCGGGGTGGCCAAAGCTGGCCGTTGCGGCGGCTATGCGAATATCGCAGAAACAGGCCAGATCAAAGCCGCCTCCCAGGGCAGGGCCGTTGATTGCTGCAATTATCGGTTTTGAAAAATTCCACAGGTCGCGGTGATAGCGTGACGAGGACTCCAATAGTTCGGGATGGCGCTCAACCTGCTTGAATTCTTCCAGATCAAACCCTGCTGAAAAGGCGTTACCGGTTCCGGTGATAATCACGCATCCCACTTTATCGTAGTCCTGCCATTTCGCCAAACATGCCGAGATTTCCTGTCGCATCAGAATGGAGATGGCGTTGCGCCGCTCGGGACGGTTGAGGGTGATGGTGCCGTAGCCGTTGTTGTCGCCGATTGTGGTGATGATAGTCTGGAAGGTCATTAGATGCTCTCTAACTTGGAACAGAGCCGTAACGTCGCCTACTCGCTCCTTTTTCCTGCAAGTCTGGCCCCAAGCTCGTTAGCCTTCCGGCAGTCCTGGGGAAATACTTCCTCGCGCCGTTGAGCTTTATGGACGGGATCGAAGCTCTCTATCAGCACTTTCGCATAATCGTCGACCTGACAGGTGTCAAAGCTGCACAGGGACTCGGGCTTTTGCCCGAAGATCAGTTGCAGGTAACGGGCGTGGGAGTTGAAGAGGTCTTCGTAGCCGTTCGCCTTGCTCTGCTCCTCCGCGACGTTCATCGTATAGATGAACCCGGTGGCGATCTTTTTGGGGGCTATGGATGCGTAAGGCACGGTGTAGGTCAGGTACGGAAACAGCAGCCGTTCAAGGAAAGAGCGCGTTTCGCCGGTCACCGAGCCGAAATAGATCGGCGATCCGATGATCAGGGCATCGGCCTCAATGATTCTTTGCAGGATCGGCGTCAAACCATCGATTAAACCGCATGTGCCATAGCTTTTACCCCCCCTCGTCTTGCAGGCAAGGCAGCTTATGCATCCTTTGAAGTCGAGGTCGTAGAGATGGACGAGTTCCGTTTCTGCCCCCTGTGCGGCTGCGCCTTCCAGGGCCTTGCCCAGCAGGGTCGCCGTGTTCCACGTTTTCCTCGGGCTCCCGTTAATCGCGATAACCTTCATAGTGGCACCTCTAGAGTATGATTTTTTTTCTTGGATTTTCACGTTAAGCCAGTAACGTCCGGTTAGAAAATTGCATTCGACTCAACAGATGATCAAAAGTCTCCCGTCATCGCCATTCGATCCGCGCCTCAAGGCGCGGTGGAACGCGGTGGTAGCTATAGCGGGGAAAGCCGTACATCAACGCTCCGAATACGCTGTGGTCAGCGGGAATGCCGAGTGCTTCCCGCAGCGGCAGGTGCCCGTTCGCCGCCCGCATCAGGAAACCGGCCCAGCAGGTGCCGATGCCCTGGGCGACCGCTGCCAGCTCGAATTGGGTCAGGGCAATGGTGCTGTCCACCGAACTCCAGATCCACTCGTCCGGGGCGTGGATGACGGCCAGATGGGGCGCATTGCGCAGGATTGGGTCCCTGCCCTGTTCCCACAGTTCGATATACCGGGCGTAGCGGGGTTCCAGGCTGGTGCTCCGGCGCAGGTAGTCGATCACCAAGCCGGCCAGGCCTCTGACCTCGGCCGGGGTCTGTATCACCAGCCAGTGCACCGGCTGGCGGTTCACGGCCGAAGGGGCCCAGCGGGCGGTATCGATGATCTCCCTGACCATGGCTTGCGGCACCGGTTCCTCCCGGAATTCCCGTACAGAGCGGCGGCTTCTCAGGAGCTGGTTCAGGGCCGGGATGGGAACGGCCAGGGTGTGGTCGATGAGGTGTGCGTCTTCCATGGGCAGGGCTTCGTGGCTGACGGCGCCCTGGGGGCAGACTGCGACGCAGTGGCCGCAGGTGATGCAGTGCTGGTCCGCGCCGGCGCGAAAAGCGGGGAAACCCTCGCCATCCGGCTCGAAAAGTCCCTGAGGGCATACTTCTCCGCACATGCCGTCACGCAGGCAGGTGTTGTGATCAATGGTTACCAAGCTCATGCTTTCCTCCTGTAAAATAAAAGTTTCGGTCAGGCCGGGATGCCCCCCTCGCACGGAACCTTGGTCTGGCAGAGGCCGCAACCGGTTTGCGTCACACCGAATTGTTCAGCGACCGCAGCGACTGCGGTGCCGTAGACGTAGCGGCTGCAAGCATCCTTGTCGTGCCCCTGCTTTGAGATGGCTCCTGCCGGGCAGCGTGCGATGCAGGCACCGCAGCTCTTCTTTCGGTAATGAAGACAGTTGTGATAGTGGTGAGGGTAGGGGAGCGTGCTCGGCGCCAGCGGCAGATCGGTGATCACGCTGCCGCAACGATGGGCGATTCCCCGTGGGGTGATCAAGGCGTCGTTCAGGCTGAAGGTGCCCAGTCCGGCGGCATAGGCTGCGTGGCGTTCCGACCAGGTGGAGGCCCTCCCGGCCGGGGTGTCGGCATATTCACGCCAAGTCGCTTCCAATTGGGGAGCCACGGCGCGATGTCCCTGCTCGGCGAGCCACTCGGTCACATGTCGGCGCAGGGCGGTGTTTAACTGTTCGCCGAAGTTCCTGGTGCGGGCCCAGGCCTGGGAGGGGTAGAGCGTCTCCCGGCGGTTGCTTTCCCGCGTCGGCTGGGTAATCGGCAGTATCCAGGAAATGACCGAGGCTGCCCGCACGCCGGTGCCGAAGCCGATCTCCATCACCTCATGCGGTGTACGGTGAAACGGCCCGATGATCCGTTTGTAGTCATCGAAGAGTTGGTCGTCGGCAGCGGCGTAGCCGACCAGCGGTTCATCGAAATACGGCTGGCCGTCCTCGGGGAAACGGCCGGTCGGGCTTTCCTCGACAAAACGGCCTATCATGGCTCGGATGCGCTCTTCCATACCCGTCTCCTTTCGTGTCGAGACTACGCCAACAGCCTGCGTGCCGTTTCCTCGGCCTGCCGCAGGATATGCCCGGGGACGACGTCCGTACTGCCGGGGCCGATACCGCAGGCGCGGATCAGTGTGGTCTCGCCGAACCCCATCCATTTCAGAAATCCTTCAAAGCGCGGGAAAATATCGGCAAATACGGTCTCGTCCGGTTGTCCCTGGGTCAGGACAAATACCAGTTTTTTTGGTGAAAGGCGACTCGGTTGCGGGTTGGTGCTGAAGTCGGGAACCAGATAGGAGAAGGTGCGGTCGATGAAACCCTTGAGCTGGCTGGTAATGTCACCGTAATAGACCGGTGACGCCAGCACCACTGCGTCAGCCTCGCTCACCGCTGCCAACACTTCGCTCAGGTCATCTTTGAGCACGCATTTGTCGAGCTTTGTCTTGCACGCATAGCATGCCTGGCACCCTCGGTAGCTCAGACGGTTCAATTCAAAGGAACGGGTCTCCGCTCCCAGCTCTCCGGCGATTTTCAGGACATGGTTGGCAATGGTCGAACTGTTCCCGGCCGTGCGTGGGCTCCCCAACAGGCTGACGATTTTCATTTTAATCCCTCCGTTGTGATTGTTTTACCGATCTCCCAGGCCGTGCCCAGAAATCCACCCACGCCGTAGTAGCCGCGATGGGCCGTGTCCCAGATCATGGGCCTGATCTTGGTGATGTCCGGGTACCCTTTGGCGCCCAGTACCGCCTCGTCAGCCTTGACGTCCACGATCTCGCCTACGAACTGGGTATGCAGACCAAGTTCCAGGGTATGCAGCAGGCGGCATTCCACCACCAGCGGCGCTTCGGCCACAAAAGGGGCGTCCACCAGCTCGCTTTTCACCGCTGTCCAGGCGCAGGCGGCGAATTTGTCTCCATCGCGGCCCGAAACGGTCCCCACGTAGTCTGCCTGTGCAACCTGGCTTTCAGAGGGGATGCTGATAGTGAAGGCCTTGCGCGCCCCGATGGCGGCATAGCTGTAGGTCGCCTTGCGCAACGATACCGTCAGGCAGGGAGGCTGGGAACAGCAGATGCCGCCCCAGGCGGCGGTCATGATGTTTGCCGCACCCGCTTCATCGTAAGTTCCAACCAGCCATACCGGCGTCGGGGTTGCCAACGTCTTTGCTCCCACGGATTGTTTCATGCGTCCCTCTTCGTGTGATTATATATCCCGTTGAATAATAGACCGGTCGTATAATTACTGTATAAAAAAATGGCTCATTTCTGCCGCAGGATGGCGCTGAAGAGGACATCGACGAAGTCCCGCATCGGCTGGGGCGATTTCATCACCTTGGCCCGCAGGATCGCCCCTTCCCAGCCGGAGAGTATGAAACCGGCCGTTATGGCCGGATCGATGGCGCTGGAAAGTTCACCCCGTTTTTGGGCCTCGGACAGGCAGGCTGCAAACCGTTCCCGCCACATGCCGAAGATCTCATCCAGGCGCGCGCGGAAACGCTCGTTCAGGTCGGCCAATTCCTGTCCCAGGTTTCCGATGAGGCATCCCTTGGTGCACTGGTTCTGGGTTACAAGTGTCAAGCCGCTCTCCAGGATGTTGCGAATACGGCCAAGCGGTGCAACATCTTCATTGTTGAGGAACAATTCCAGGCGTTGCTCGAAGCGTTCGGCGAAATGGTCGATCACCGCCAGGCCGAATTCTTCCTTGCTCTTGAAGTAGTGGTAAAACGACCCCTTGGGCACACCGGTCTCTTTCAGGATCGCATCGATGCCGGTGGCGTTGAATCCCTGCCGGGCTATCATCTCGGTGCCGATCCGGATGAGGTCCCCCTGAGTATCTTTCTTTTTCATGGGATAAAAATAGACCGATCGGTCTGATGTGTCAAGGGGATTCTATGCAGGTACGTTCAGCAGCTGCAAAATAGACTCGACGGCATGCTCCACCCCTGTTGAAGCGGTATCAATCACTAACTCGGCTGACGCAGGTGGTTCATAGGGTGCACTGATGCCGGTAAAATTAGGGAGTTGACCCAGCCGTGCCTTTTTGTACAGTCCCTTTACGTCCCGCCGCTCACACTCTTCCAATGACGTATTGAGATATACCTCGATAAAATCACCCTCTGGCAGTAATTGACGCACCATGTCCCGTTCAGCGCAATAAGGGGAGATAAAAGCCGTTATTACGATCAACCCGGCGTCAGTCATCAGTTTGGCAACCTCACCGATACGGCGGATGTTCTCGACCCTGTCCGCATCTGTAAAGCCGAGATCCTTATTTAATCCATGCCGGATGTTGTCGCCATCAAGCAGCATCGTGTGTTTGCCAAGAGCGGACAGTTTTAGTTCCAGAGCATCGGCGATGGTCGATTTGCCTGAGCCGGAGAGACCGGTCAACCAGATTACGCAAGGATGCTGCCCCATGAGTTCCGAACGCAGTTCGCGCGTTACCTGCTGGGCCTGCCAGTGGATATTGGTCGCCCGCCGGAGGGGGAAGTCAATCATACCGGCGCCAACAGTGGCGTTGGTGAAACGATCCATCAGGATAAAGCCGCCGGTTGTCCGGTTCAGGCGGTAAGGATCAGCTGCTATAGCTTTGCCCAGGGCAAGATTGCAGACACCAACCTCGTTCAGTTCAAGGGTTTTGGCCGGCTCGTGCTTCAGGGTGTTGACATTAATCTTGTATTTCAGGGTACTGATCTGCGCAGTTACCGTACTGGCGCAGCACTTGAGCAGGTAGCGGCGGCCGGGCAGCAGGCGTTCTTCGTGCATCCAGACAAGATGCGCCTCAAATTGGTCGGCCTGCTCGGGACGCGCCCGGGGATCCACCAGCAAGTCGCCACGGCTGATATCAACCTCGTCTTCAAGGGTGAGGGTAATGGACTGTCCTGCCTGCGCCTCGCCAAGATCGCCATCCATGGTCACGATCCGGGCTACCCGGCTCATTGTACCTGAAGCAGCCACCATCAGTGAATCGCCGGGCTTGACATGACCCGAAGCAATGGTGCCGCAGAATCCGCGAAAATCGAGATCGGGACGGTTGATCCACTGCACCGGCATTCGGAATGGCTGGGCAGCGGTCTCATCAACGATATTGACCGTTTCCAGGTATTCCATCAGCGTGGGGCCGTTGTACCAAGGGGTATGGCCACTGTGCAGCAGAACGTTGTCACCCTGCAAGGCGGAGATTGGGATGGCGGTAATGTCATTTAACCCGAGACCGGTGGAAAAGGCCACGTACTCCTCGCGAATGGCGTGAAACCGGGAGGCGTCGAAACCGACCAGGTCCATCTTGTTGATTGCCAGTACGACATGGCGGATGCCGACCAGCGAGACCAGAAAACTGTGGCGCCGGGTCTGGGTGAGCACCCCCTTGCGGGCATCAATCAGGATCACCGCCACGTGAGCGGTTGAAGCACCGGTAATCATATTACGGGTGTATTGCTCGTGCCCCGGGGTATCAGCCACGATAAACTTACGTTTCTCGGTGGAGAAGAAGCGGTAGGCCACATCAATGGTAATCCCCTGCTCACGCTCGGCCTGAAGGCCATCCAAGAGCAGGGCATAGTCAACGGCGCCATTTTGCGTGCCGATACGTTTGCTGTCAGCCTCAAGAGCCGCCATCTGGTCTTCGAAGATCAACTTCGAATCCCAGAGCAGCCGTCCGATCAGGGTGCTTTTGCCGTCGTCAACGCTGCCGCAGGTGATGAAACGGAGCATCCCCTTTTCTTCCTGGCTTTCCAGGTAGGCGTTGATATCAGAGACGATCAGGTCAGGTCGGTGGGACATCAAAAATATCCTTCCTGCTTCTTTTTTTCCATTGATCCAGCCTGATCATGGTCAATCAGGCGACCCTGGCGTTCCGAGGTCTTGGTCAGGAGCATTTCCCGGATGATATCAGGCAAGGTGGCGGCCGCGGATTCAATAGCCCCGGTCAGGGGATAACAACCCAAGGTGCGGAATCGTACCGATTTCATCTGCATCTGCTCATCAGGCTTTAACACCAGGCGGTCATCATCCAGCAGGATCAGCATGCCGGCCCGCTCCACCACTGGCCGCACCTTGGCGAAGTAAAGCGGCACGATCGGAATCCGTTCCATGTAAATATACTGCCAGATATCCAGTTCGGTCCAGTTGGAGAGCGGAAACACCCGAATACTCTCCCCTGATCCGACATGAGTGTTGTAGAGGTTCCAGAGTTCCGGCCGTTGATTTTTAGGATCCCAGCGGTGGCCGGCGCTGCGAAAGGAAAAAACACGTTCCTTGGCCCGTGATTTTTCCTCGTCACGCCTTGCGCCCCCGAAAGCTGTGTCGAATTTGTATTTATCCAGGGCCTGCTTGAGCCCTTCGGTCTTCATCACGTCGGTATACAGCGCGGAACCATGGGTGAACGGATTGATTCCCTGCCTGATTCCCTCTTCATTGACATGCACCAGCAGATCAACCCCGTACTCAGCCGTCATCCGGTCACGGAAGGCTATCATTTCGCGGAACTTCCAGGTCGTGTCGATATGCAGTAGCGGAAAAGGGGGTCTGGCAGGGTAAAATGCCTTGAGTGCCAAGCGCAGCATGACCGAGGAATCCTTGCCGATGGAATACAGCATCACCGGGTTTGCAGATTCGGCGGCTACCTCGCGGATGATATGTATGCTCTCGGCCTCAAGCTGGCGCAGGTGGGTCATGGTTAAGCGCATGTCCGATGGTTACTCCTGAAATATTTTCTCATCCGGAGTTTCCGGATGGAAACTAGACAATATCTGTGAGGACTTCAATCCGCCACAACCATACAGAAAACTCTGGTCACAAAACTTACCGCATAATCTCCCCAAGGCATTGTTCGACCGCCGCGAACAGATCCAGCAAATCTACAGGCTTATCGATGACATGATCTATTTCGACCACATTTCCGAATGAATCTCCAACGGTGAGTTTCCCATTATCACCGGTAAGGACGATGAATTTTGTGTCTGGTTTGATTTCAATAATTTTTTTGGTCATTTGCACGCCGCTGAGCTCCGGCATATTGATATCGGTGATGACGATATCGGGGCTGTGCTTTTTGAAGAGTTCCAGGCCTGTTCTGCCGTTAACGGCCTTATGGATCGCGACATCGGGATATTTCTTGGCAAGGGTAACGGCAATAACCTCAAGGGTTATCGCCTCATCTTCTACAACCATCATCGATACTGCCGGCTTGGGGGGGGGCATATCACACCTCTACCCTGAATTCAGCGCCATCGGCAGTATTTCGTGCGGAAAGTCTACCGCCCATATTTTTTTCTATAATGATCTTCGACATGAACAGGCCGACCCCGGTTCCCTGTTGCGGACCCTTGGTGGTAAAGTAGGGATCAAAGATCTTATCCATGACCTCTTCAGGTATGCCGCCGGCATTGTCGGCAACCGTAACTACAGCCTTGTTCCCTTTAGCGCCAATTGTAATAGTCACTCTGGGGCTTTCGGTATTCCGTTCCGTAAAGGCATCCCGGGCATTGTTCAGGATGACGAGAAGAACTTGCCCGTATTCATTATGATAGCCAAAGACGGTGGGTTCAGCCTTGGCAACGACCTCGACGGCGATATGCTGGCTTTTGAAACTGTCGTCTACGATTGACATGGTGCTGGCAATAGCTTCCGTCACCTTGAATTCAACTTTTTCCTTGTCCGATCGGAAAAAGTTTCTGAAATCATCTATGGTTGTGGACATATGCTTAATGAGGTCCTTCGAGATGGAAACATTTTTTTCCAGTAACTCCCTGTTAAATTCGCCCATATCATAAAACAGCAACAATTGCTGAACCGTGAGCCCGAGCGTATTTATCGGCTGCCGCCACTGGTGGGCGATATTGCCGATCATCTCTCCCATTGCCGCCAAGCGGCTCTGCTGGAGCAACATTTGCTCCTGTTCACGGAGTTCTTCCGTCATCCGGAGGCGTTGAGCGGTTTCTTCCTCCAATTGCCGATAGGATTCCAGCAATTTTGCATTCTGTAATTCCAGTTTTACCTGAATTCTCTTCAGTTCGCGGCTCTGACGGAACAGATCGCAGAAGACCCGGACCTTGCTCCTGAGGATGGCAGGTTCGATCGGTTTCGTCAGGTAATCGACCGCTCCGACCTCATACCCCCTGAATATCTGGCATTTTTCATTTGATCCGGCAGTGATGAAGATTATGGGAAGCTCGCGCGTCTTCGGATTTTTTCGTAAAAACTCCGCGGTCTCGTAGCCGTCCATCTCGGGCATCATAACGTCCATGAGTATCAGGGCGAAATCGGTATGCAAGGAAAGCCGCAGAGCATCATTGCCGGACCGAGCCGTCACCAGATCAAGCTCCATATCCTCTAGGATGGCCTCCAGGGATGTCAGGTTTTCGGGTCGGTTATCGACGATCAGGACTGGTATTTTACTGGCATAATTAACCATGGTTGCTCACTTTCGGTGAAGCCGGCGAGCCGGGATTCTTCATCTGGTCCTCGATAGTCGGTATGAGTGGATTAGGCGGCCATCGGCAATGGAATATTTCATCAGATCTTATTGGTCAAGCACCTCTCTCACCTTGTTTGCCAGGTTAGGCAAATTAAACGGTTTCTCGATAAAATGCATGCCACTGTCGAGTACGCCGTGGTGGGCTATAATGTCTGCCGTATACCCGGACATGAATAGGCACTTCAGTTTCGGACAAAAGGCAAGAAGGTTGTTCGCGAGGTCGCGGCCGTTCATCCCGGGCATAATGACGTCGGTCAAGAGCAGATGAATCTCATTTGCGTGTTTACTGGCAAGAGTCATTGCTTCAATTGGCGATTTGGCTGCCAGTACTTTGTAACCTTGATTTCTCAGCAGCAACGTCGATATGTTCAGGATTGCCTGTTCGTCTTCTACCAGAAGGATCGTTTCTCCACCGCGCTGCGGCGATTCCTTGGCGCTTTTGACCTGCGCAGGCGTTTCACCGGTTGTATGACGGGGTATATAGATCGAAAAAGCCGTCCCCGTGCCCGGTTCGCTTTTGACATTGATGAAACCACCATTCTGCTTGATAATGCCATACAGTGTGGCCAACCCCAGACCGGTACCCTTGCCGATCTCCTTTGTCGTGAAAAATGGCTCAAAGATTTGAGCCTGGGTATTCTTGTCCATGCCGCAACCATCATCGCTTACTGCAAGGCACACATATTCGCCGGTCACAAATCCCGCGTTCCGAACGGAGAAATCGTCGTTGATGCTGCAATTTCCGGTCTCGATCGTAATTCTGCCGATATCGGAAATTGCGTCACGTGCGTTGACGCAGAGATTGGCCAGAATCTGGTCTATCTGGGACGTATCCATTTTGATCGGCCACAAATGGGTCGTCGGCTTCCAGATCAGAAGGATATCTTCACCGATCAGACGTTGAAGCATTTTGAGCATTCCGGAGACAGTGTCGTTCAAGTCAAGCACCTTCGGTGCGATAGTCTGCTTGCGGGCAAATGCCAATAACTGTCGTGTGAGGTCTGTTGAACGTTCGGCAGCTTTTCGGATTTCATTCAGACTTGCCTGTAACGAACTGGATAAGCACGGATTTTCAGATGCCAGACTGACATGACCAAGGATGACGCTCAGCATATTATTAAAGTCATGAGCGACGCCACCTGCCAATCGTCCCACCGATTCCAGCTTCTGGGCCTGAACAAGCTGATCTTCCAGCCGTTTTCTGTCGGTTATGTCCACGACAATGCCATCGTAGGAAACAAGACAGCCATCAATCGTCTGCCTAGGCACCATTGTGGTGGCAACCCAGCGTTGATTTCCATCGGAACGACTGATTCGATGTTCAAGCGTTACGGTCTTCTTTTCGCTCATGAGTCGCTTAGTGGCATCCAGCAATGCCATGCGATCTTCCGGGACCGTAATATTATACCAGAGATCGCGATCCGATTCGAATTCCTCCAGGCTGAATCCCGAGACGGACTCGCAAGCCGCGTTATGCACCTTTTTCACCTGCTGCCCGTTTTCGATTGTCACGGTATAAACATAACTGATTATGGATTCCAAAAGATTCTGGAAGTGTTTTTTGCTTTGTAGCAGTTCTTCTGCCGTTTTCGACAGGTCGGCGGTCCGCTTGGCAACCAGTGCCTCCAGGGATTCTTCTTTCAACTTC
Organism: Oryzomonas sp.; assembly: GCA_031292255.1. GTDB lineage: Bacteria > Desulfobacterota > Desulfuromonadia > Geobacterales > Pseudopelobacteraceae > Oryzomonas. Next base: position 66,611 of record JARLHN010000031.1, read on the forward strand.
AGTTTAAGGCGGGTATTAAAAAGCTCGCAGAAGACTCTGACCTTGCTCCTCAGGACAGCCGCTTCTATCGGTTTTGTCAAATAATCAACCGCACCGGCCTCATATCCCCTGAAAACATGGTATTTCTCCTTCATTCCGGCAGTCACGAAAATTATCGGAAACTCCCGCGTCTTCGGGTTTTCCCGCATGAGCTCGGCAGTCTCGAAACCGTTCATCTCGGGCATTTGGACATCCATGAGAACCACGGCGAAATCGGTATGCAAGGAAAGCCGCAGGGCTTCATTGCCGGACTGAGCCGACACGAGATCAAGCCCCATATCGTTTAGAATGACCTCCAGGGAAGTCAGGTTTTCGGGCCGGTCATCGACCAGCAGAACGGGGATTCTAGGGCGAATATCCATAATTACTCACTTTTGGAGAGCTTGATGAAGAGCCGGGGCAGATCAGCCGAGGCGACTATATAATCGGGCGTTACGGCCATGATGGCATTGTTCGGCATGGAACTGGCGGCGGCGTCTTCCGGGTTCTGGACAACCGCAATCCCTCCCATTGCCTTGATCCGTTTCAATCCACGGCTGCCGTCGCACCCGGCACCGGTAAGTACGACGCCGACCAGTCCCTTTCCGAAAGCTTCCGCTGCGGTCTCGAAAAGCACATCGACGGAGGGACGGGCATAGTTGACCGGCGGGTCCGTGGACAGACCCAGCTTGCCGTCCTGCTCCACCATCAAGTGATAGTCCGCCGGAGCCAGGTAGACGGTGCCGCCTACCGGCAGTTCCTGCTCATCGGCCTCCTTGACGTGAATGTCGCACACCTCGTCCAGGAGGTCCGCCATGCCTCTCCCCGAACCAGGACTGATATGCTGCACGATAATGAGCGGCAGGGGGAAGTCCTTCGGCAGGGCTCCCAGCAGTGCTTTGAGGGTTTCAACTCCGCCGGTGGAAATACCGATTACTATCGCCTTAAACCCCTGAACTCTAGGCATAACGCTTCCTGTAGATGCGCGTATGTGGCGCAATCTCCTGATAATAGGGCGCGATTGAGCGTCCGTCCAGCGTTTCCTTGGTCCCGAGGCAAAGGAAACCACCGTCCGCAAGACAGGAGTGAAACAGATTCAAAGCACGATCCTTGAGGTGTTCTTTGAAATAAATCAGGACATTTCGGCAGAGCACCATCTGCATCTCTCCAAACTCGCCGTCTCCTGCCAGGTTATGTGAGGCAAAGACGATTTCCTCCTTCAGGGATGGCATCAGCATGGCATGGTCGTAGCGGGCCGTATAGTAGTCGGAAAAGGAACTCCTGCCGCCGCTCTTCTGGTAGTTATGCGTGAACTGTCTCATCTCCTTCAGGGGAAAGATCCCCTGCTGGGCTTTGCTCAACACTTCCCGGTCGATGTCCGTCGCATAGATGCGGAAGCGCCCCTTTAGCCCTTCCTCCTCCAGCAGAATTGCCATTGAGTAGGCTGACTCGCCGCTCGCGCAGCCGGCGTGCCATATTTTCACAAAGGGATAGGTCTTTAGATACGGTGTCACCTGCTCGCGAATGGTCTTGAAAACGAACGGATCCCTGAACATCGCCGAGACGTTGACTGTTATCCCGCGCAATAGGCCCTCGAAAATGACCGGGTTCCGCAGTATGTGCGGCAGGGCCTGCCCAAAGGAGTCGAATCCCGATGTACTGAGCCACTGGATCATTCTGCGTTTCAACGAAGCCTCGGCATACTCCCTGAAATCATAGCCATAGACTTTGGCTATGCCATCCAGGAGGAGTCCCAGCTCGATTTCTTCAATTTCATCAGTGGTTGTCATGTCCAGTCCCAATAAACCCCGATTTTCCATTAGGGCACGAGATGCTGCCGAGGGACATTCCTTTGTAGTTTGTCGTCCGGAAGATGTCCGGCAGGGCTCGCGCAGGAGCTTTGCTCCGCCCCATGGAATATCTGGGTTAAACCTGGTTGTACAGCCAGACCCGCAACAGCGACAACAGCCGGTCCGTTTCAACCGGTTTGGTGATATAGTCGCTCGCCCCGGCCTCCAGACAGGCCTGCCGGTCCCCTTTCATCGCCTTGGCGGTCAGCGCGATAATGGGAAGCCTGGCAAAACGAAGATCCTTGCGGATGCGGCGGGTGGCCTCGTAACCATCCATTTCCGGCATCATGACATCCATCAGTACGATGTTTACATCGGGATGCTCTTCCAGCTTCGCCAGGGCAACTTTTCCGTTCTCCGCCTCCACGATGAGCATTCCCTTCTCGGCAAGTACGCTGGAGAGAGAGAATACGTTGCGCATGTCGTCGTCCACGAGCAGTACCTTTTTCCCGGCCAGGAGTGTTTCCGTGTCCAGGCTGGTGCGGATCATGCGCTGCTTGTGAGGGGGCAGCCTGCTCTCCATGACATGAAGAAACAGGGTCACCTCGTTGAGGAGGCGTTCCGGGCTTTTGGCACCTTTGATGATGATACTCTCGGAATAGTGTTGCAGGCGCCGGGTGTCCTCGGCGGAAAGCTCCTGCCCGGTATGGATGATGACCGGGATGTGCCGGCTTTGTTCCAGATTACGGATGTGTTCGAGCAGATTGAAACCGGACATGTCAGCCAGTCCCAGATCGAGGACGATACAGTCGAATGGCTCGTCGGAGAGCAACCGGATTGCCTGCTCCCCGGTTTCAGCCACGGAAATGGAGATGTCGCGCTCTTCCAGAAGGGCAACCAGAGCCGAGGCATGGGCCCTATCGTCTTCAACGATCAGCAGTTTTTTGAGTGTTCGCGAAACCGTGTCCTCGATTGCTCCGAAGATGGTATCCAACTGTTCGCCGGTAACCGGCTTGGTAACGAAACCGATCGCCCCCATGGACATCGCCTTCTGCTTTTCTTCAATGCAGGTGATGAAGTGAACCGGGATATGACGGATTTGCAGGTTATCGGTTATCTTCTGCATGACCCCAAAACCGTCGAGTCGTGGAAGCATGACGTCAAGGAGGATGGCGCTGGGGTGAAATTTTTCCGCCAGCTCGATGCCGCTGTTGCCGTCGGTTGCCACGATGGCGGAGAACCCCCGCTCCCTGACCTTCTCCATCAGGAGCTTGGCGAAAGTCAGGTCGTCCTCGATGATCAGGATACAGCGATCCCCGACCCCGACGCGGTCGTGGTCGTCCTGAAGGGGAGGCTCCTCGGCCGTTGGCTCCGGACGGTTGATCTGCGGTGAAGCCCATGAGGTTTTTGCCGCTGTACCCGTGGCTGAGTCGGAACTCTCGGGCGGAGAAAGCGGCAGGTAGAGGGTGAAGACGCTGCCTTTTCCTTCCTCGCCGGCAACTGCGATCTCGCCATTCATCCCTCGGGCCAGTTGCCTGGATATGGAGAGACCGAGACCGGTGCCGCCGAACTTGCGGCTGATTGAGCCATCCGCCTGCTGGAAAGCCTGGAAGATCAAATCGTGTTTGGCAACCGGAATGCCGATGCCGGTGTCGATCACCCTAAAGGCCAGGGCCGGAACCGACAGCGGGTTCTCGCTCCCATCCGGGGTATAGATATACAGCGTCACGGAACCTTGCGAGGTAAACTTGATGGCATTGGATATGAGGTTTTTCAGCACTTGAAGGGTTCGCTGCTGATCGAGCCTGATCTTCTCAGGCGTCCCATCTTCTATTCCGGTCGTGAATTTCAACTCCTTCTGTTTCGCAATCGGCCTGAAGATATCCGCGATCCGGTCGCACAAGTCGACGAGGCGCTCCTCCTCATAGGTGAAGTCCAGTCGGCCAGCTTCGATCTTGGACAGATCCAGGATGTCGTTGATGAGATTCAGCAGATCGTTGCCTGCCGATTTTATGGTGGCGGCGTACTCGACCTGTTTGGGGGTCAGGTTCCCCTCCTTGTTTTCCTTCAGATGACCGGAGAGGATCATCAGGCTGTTGAGCGGTGTACGCAGTTCATGGGACATGTTCGCCAGGAATTCGGACTTGTAGGAGCTTATCTGTTCCATTTCCCTGGCTTTGAGCATGATCTCCCTGCCGGCCGTTTCCAACTCCCGATTCTTGGCCTGAATCTGCCGGCGCTGCTCTTCAAGAAGCTGAGCCCGTTCCTCCAGTTCCTCGTTGGTCTGCTGCAATTCCTCCTGCTGGACGCGCAATTCTTCTTCCTGGGACTGGCTCTGCTGGAGGAGTTCGTTTACCTGCTGGCGCGTCTGATTGACGCTTATGGCGATGGCAAGGATTTCAGCCGACTGGTTCAGGAAATCAAGATCCTGTTCGCTGAATTCGTCGAAACTGCCTAACTCTATTACCCCGATCAGCAGCTTGTCGTAAAGAAGGGGAAGTGCCAGAATGGTTCGGGGCACCGCCTCTCCCAATGCCGACCCGATGACCAGATAGTCCGGCGGAATACTGTTCAGGCAGAGAGGCCGCTTTTCCCGGGCCGCTTCTCCCGCGAGACCCTCGCCCAGCCGAATGGTATTTTTGAGATCCTTGCCTCGGGTGAAGGCGTAATTGGCGATTATTCTGAGGGTGTCGGAGCGTTCCTCGAAAAGATAGAGCGCGCTTACCCCGACCTTCAGGTATTCCGACAAAAAAGCGACTGCATCACCGGCCATCTCCCCAAGATGTTTGTCTCCGCGCACTTTCGTGTTGAGTTCGTTGATGCCGGTCTTGACCCAGTCCTGTAGCCTCATTTGTTCCCTGGCTTTTTGCAGTTCCTCATTCTGCGCCGTCAAGTCGATCTCTGCCTTGGTTCGTTGTGCAAGTTCCCGGTTCAAGAGGAGGTAGACCGATATCAGAAGGAGAAGACAGACGCCTCCCCCAGCCGCTATTACCCGGATCGTCTTGGCGGTCTGATCCTCCTGCACGCGTGTCCGCTCCAAAAGCAGTTGCCTTTCATTATCCTGGGCCTCCGCTATAACCTTGCGGATGTCATTCATCAAATTCTTGCCAAGGTGGCTCTCGACAATCAGGGCGGTAGCCTGAAAGCCTTGCGACTTTTTGGTGTCTATGGTGATTTTCAGTTCCGCCAGTTTTTTTTCGGCGAGGAGGTCAACACTGTTCAATCGTTTTTGTTCCAAGGGGTTGTCTTTTGTGAGGTCTTTCAGTGATTTCAGCTGTTTCGGAATAGTGGAGAGAGCGTTATTGTAAGGTGCCAGGTAGGCTTCATCCCCCGTGATGATGAAGCCCCGCTGTCCGGTCTCTGCGTCTGTCAGACTCGAAAGAAGCGTGTCCAGTCCCTCAAGTACGGTATGGGTATGGGATACCCAATAATTGGACTCTTTTGCCGCAGCCATGTTCTGGTACGCCAACCAACCGATGGAGACGAAGATTATCAGAGCTGCTGCAAATGCGATATTTACGACGGATTTTCTGCTTAGTGTCTGCATCCGGAACCTCTTGAACGTCCTGATCTATCCTGATTAACGCCACGCAAGCCGTCAGGTGAATTGGTTAATCCTGGACCGGCATTTGCTGCCGATATGGTTTCAGAAGAAAATCTTCTCGAAGTTGCTCCCGCATCCTCAAAAACCTTTTTGTTACTCCTGCCAAAAGAGGTAAGCCATATTCCAAAGGCGTTGAGTTCGCTTGGTGGCTAAGCGAGGTGAATAATGCACTGAATGTGAAGCAATAGTCCAATTGAAATCGGATGTGGGACATCAACGGGGTCAACTTTTAAACAAAATGTGACAAAACGATTTTTATTTTCATGCCCGCCTCTTATGCAAAAGATCTGACAACCCCTCTTCCTGCCTGTTTTGCGCGGTACATGGCCGTGTCCAAGGCGCGGATCAATTCAACCCTGGTCTCGGCATCCTGCGGAAAATTGGCAATCCCAAAGCTGGCCGTAAGCTGGATCGGCTTGCTGTCATCCGAATAAAATTCAGACGAACGCATAAGAGCAAGAAGTTTGTTGGCCAAGACAATGGCCTGTTCGCCGTTGGTCTGAGGAAGAATGATGGCATACTCGTCGCCGCCGTAACGCGCAGCCTTGTCGCTCGAACGGATATTTTCCTGGATCAGCCTCCCTAATTCGCTCAACATCCGGCTGCCGACCAAATGACCGTGGGCGTCGTTGATTTTCTTGAGATGATCCAGGTCGAGAAACACCAACGATAATTCTGTGTGGTAACGCATGGCCCGTTCAATCTCGTTATCGAGTAATTGACCAAAATAACGCGAATTATACAGTCCCGTCAGATCATCGGTAATGACAAGCTCATTAATACGGTCAAAGTTGCGGGCGTTTTCCAAGGCTATGGCGGCAAAGTCGGCAATGGCCGTAAGTATTGCAAGATCGTTATCGTCGAAGGTCAGTTCGTCATAACTGTTGATCAGTTCGATGACGCCGATGATCCGTTCCTTGATAATAAGTGGCACACAAACGATTGAATTTGTGGAGAAGGACATCTTTTTGTCGATATGTGATGCAAATCGTTCGTCTTTGTGAGCATCAGACAATAATAACGGTTTGCCGTGCAATGCGACCCAGCCGGCAATACCCTCACCTTTATTCAGTCTGATTTCTTTAAGACGTTCCGCCACGGGCGACACTGCGACTTCAAAAACAAGTTCGCCGGATGTTTCATCGACGAGCAGTAGTGACCATACTTTCGGTTTGATAAGTCGCTCTACTTGCTTCATAAGCAATTGCAATACTTCGTGAACATCAAGACGCGACGTCAGTGCTTTACCTATTTCAATCAAAGATGTCAACTCGTTATTGTATGCTTTACACCACGTTACCTTGTCGGCATCGTTGTTTGAATCCATCGCGCAACCCCTGTTGGATGTTTGCAATCTGCTCCTTCCAAGGAGGCTGGCAATAATAAGTTCGCTAGCCTCTTATGCACACTATTTTACACAAACCTTTCGAACTTCCTTCATATCCGTCAGGCCTTGGAAGCATTTCAGAATCCCATCCTGTTTCAGTGTCGTCATTCCGTCATCTACCGCCTGGCGGCGGATCATCTCTATCTCTGATTTGCGCTTTATCAGCGATTTCATCGGGTCGTTTCCTTCCAGAAGTTCATGAAGGCCGAGGCGTCCCTTGTATCCTGAGTCACCGCATTTGTGGCACCCTACAGCTTTATGCAGTGTTATTTCGACCGGATTGATCCCGGTTTTTTTGAAATCCTCAATGCCGTATTCAATAATGATGTCCTCGATCTCTTTTCGAGTTGGGGTGTATTCTTGCTTGCAGTCGTTACAGAGGCGCCGTGCCAGACGCTGAGCCAGGATACAGAGTATGGCATCGGAGAAGCTGAAAGGGTCCAGTTCCATGTCAAGCAGGCGGGTAATCGTTTCCGGAGCCGAGTTCGTATGTAGGGTCGAGAATACCAGGTGCCCGGTCAGGGAAGATTCGATGCCGATCTCCGCGGTTTCCTGGTCGCGCATCTCGCCGACCATGATAACGTCCGGGTCTGCACGCAGAAACGCACGCAGTGCGGCAGCAAAGGTGAAACCTATCCTGGGGTGTACTTGGACTTGGCGCAGGCCGCGCTGTGTTATCTCAACCGGGTCCTCTGCCGTCCATATCTTGGTTTCGGGTGTATTGATCACCGAAATGGCTGAGTGAAGCGTGGTGGTTTTACCCGAACCGGTAGGTCCGACGACCAGCACCAGGCCGTAGGGTTGTTTGATGCAAGCTTCCAAAACACGGGAGTTGCGTTCCGTCAGTTCCAGTTTGTCGAAAGGAAGCGCCGCCTCGCCCGAAGCGAGAACACGCATTACCACGTCCTCCAGTTGGCCTGCGGTAGGGGTTGTGAGTTTGGCGCTGCCGCGGAACTCACGTAGGACCTTATAGTCCTCGGTTTTCAGGTGATCAAGAACTTCGGTGAGGATCTGGTCGGCTTCGTTGTCGATGTCTACTTCGGAACGGCTGTTCCCTGGGGAGTCGGCTGCTTTTCGGCACTGTTTTTCGATATAGGGGAGATGATCAACGATCAGACATGAGTAATTGGGCCGTTCTTCCATGGACGGCTGGGGGGGCTTTCCGGAAAAACGAGAGGTTATGGAGACGAGCTGCATGCTGAGCCGCCACAGGTAGATAGAAATCAATATCCATTCTTTGTATACACACTTTATTGCATTTTTTCGAGTAAATAAAAAGATTTTAAAATATTTTCATCTTCCCCATAAGAGATGAAATCACCACTTTTATTGGCGGCATCCGCAATGGTCCCGTACAGTGGTGACCGGCTCGTGGCGTTGTTGCCGCCGGCCGCTCCCTGAATATTGTTGCGGGTATTCATATTATTGTCCGTCAAAAATAAGTATCGGAAAAACAATATCCCGTTGAATGAGGTGCACCATGCTTTTATTGCCTGAATTGCAACCAATACTCGCCTTAATAGCTGTATCGGCTTGCGCCGTTGTCATCCTCTTCATCGCCAGCGCTGATTAGCCAAAATCTCGGCTGCAGCAGGCTTTTATGCCTCAGGCTATCCGGCATATGCAGAAACAGATACAACCACCTGTTTATCCGGTGATGCTGCGCTGAAAAAAGCCTCAACAGGCTGAGGATATAATTTGAATTTTTGACAAGGTGTGGTTTTGCTAATGTTATTGGGATGTTATCAGTGGGTTCGCTGCCCCATTGTTTTCCAGATCATCCGACTCAGCTTTTGCAGATTGAAAGGCTTATGAATAAAATTAACCGACTCCTCCAATATCCCTCTTGATTCAATAATGTCCGCAGTGAAGCCCGACATGAACAGCACCGGTATATCCGGATGTTGAGCCAAGATCCTGTTACACATTTCTTTTCCGTTCATTTCTGGCATCACAACATCGGTCAGAATCACGTCAACTTGTTTGAAATCATCCGTTTTACACAGCGCAATTGCATCCATTGGGGTTTTTACTACCACGACTTGGTACCCGAGTTGCGTGAGCATACCAGAGACCATTTTTCGAAGCGAGGCCTCGTCTTCCACAAGCAGAACCGTCCCGCTTCCCGAGATTATCGTCGGTTCCGGAGCCTCGGCGGACGAAAACCCCTTCTCCAACGTTACTCTCGGAAAATACAGTTTGAAGGTCGTACCAAGACCGTTTTTGCTATAAACGTTAATGAATCCGTCATTTTGTTTAACGATGCCGAATACTGTGGCCAGCCCGAGGCCCGTGCCCACTTCTAGGCCTTTCGTCGTGAAAAACGGTTCGAATATGTGGTCCAGGGTTTCTCTGTCCATACCGCAGCCGTTGTCACTCACCAGAAGCTGTACATACTCGCCCGGCAATTCGTCCGTACCGCAATCTGCATCAAACGTGCAATTGCCTATTTCAATGCTGATTTTACCCTCACCGTCGATAGCGTCGCGGGCGTTGACACACAGGTTGGCCATGATCTGGTCGATCTGTGACGGGTCTATCTTCACCGGCCAAAGATCGGCATCAGCCTGTAATTTCAGGCAGATATCCTCACCGATCAGTCGCTGCAGCATTTTGAGCATTTTCGAGATGGTTTCGTTCAGGTCGATAATCTGTGGGTTAATGGTTTGTTTTCGGGCGAAGGCCAATAACTGGCGCGTGAGGTCGGCGGAGCGTTCGGCGGCTTTTTTTATCTCGACAAACGAAGCATAGTGAGGCTGGGGCGGTTCCATCCTATTAAGTTCCATATCCGAATAGCCAAGGATTACCCCCAGCATGTTGTTGAAGTCATGAGCAACACCACCGGCCAAACGTCCCACAGATTCCATCTTTTGTGATTGCCGAAGCTGCTCTTCAAGTTTGGCCTTCTCTTCCTCGGCACATCTGCGTTCCGTTATGTCAGTGATTGTCGTGATAAAATAAAGTGGATTGCCTTTATTATCGCGCTGCAATGAAATTTGCATATCAACCAGAACTACATGCCCGTCTTTATGTATGTATCTCTTTTCCCAATTTGCCGTTTCCTTTTCTCTTGAAATAACGGCGTTGACATTTTCTGTACTTATTTCAATATCATCAGGGTGGGTTATTTCCTGCCACCTCAAGCCATTCAACTCTTCTTCAGTGTAGCCCGGAATCCGGCAGAATGCTTTATTTGCTCTCAACCTTCCGTCAATCTCAGTCATTGATATGGCAACATTGGAATTGTAAAATAAATCTCTGAATATTCCTTCGCTTGTTTGTAGCGCTTCCTCAGATTGTTTTCTGCTATTGATTTCAGCTTCAAGCTTCTTGGCCTTAAAATCCAACCGTTCCTGGATTTTTTGCCGTTCTGCAATCTCATCTTCAAGTTGTTTCCGCTTTTCATTGATTGCGGATGTGCTCTTTGATAGTTTATTAGAACTCAGACCAATCATACAGATGCCCAAAAACCATACGAGGACATGAGCGGCACCTGTCCCGTTGATAATCCCCTTAGAATATCGGGATATTTCCGATAAGGGAATCGATACACTGATTCCTCCGCGAATATCGCCTATCTTGTATCCTTGTTGGGCGTGGCATTTCAGGCAGGGCTGCTCGGTTACGAATGGTCGCATGAGGCGCAAGTATTGTTGCCCGGCAATGGTTTGGACCTCGCTGACCTCCTCAACCCCACCTTCGAAGGCTTTAAGTACGGCACGTTCCCAAGGGTCGGGGGCATTTTCCTTTCTGATCGGATTAAGGCTGGTTATATGCCCTCGCACGAAATCGTTATTTTTGGTCGCAAGTTCAAACACCTGGCGAGTCATGTAGGCGGGATTTATAAGTGTGAGAGCTTTTCCTGAAGGTGTGCTGATGTCGCGTTCCAGAGAGTTTGGAAGATTGGGGTTTGGTGGTGTTTCAGAAGTCGTGGGAACATAGATGCCCCCATGTTGTGCAGCCCATTTACGGTAAAGCAGATCTTTTTGGAAGGCAATCCGGGCTTCAGACTTGGCGACTTCCAAGGTATTCGCTTTTAGCTGAGAATAAGACCAGATAAAAGAAACTATAACGACTAACGTCCAAATAACGCTCCAGATAATTGCATAAAACTTGACGTCATTTGATGCAACTCTCAAGAAATTCCCCTCTATTTATTTTATTCCAATTCGATGGCCATCTAGGCACGACAAATCCAGTTAATTTCTAAACCATCTCAATTCTTACGTCAATATAAATACCGGAGACTTGCATGTCGGCTATCGATAAATGGACGAAGGGGAAGCATTTCCCGTTTGCCTGGGGACGGCGCTGAAAATTACTGCCAGGGGAAATGATTGGAAAAGAGAGGAGTTGATTATCAGACGATTACGTTTATCAAGCCGGAGGCTTCTTCGGTGCTGTTAGCTTGTTGTGGGCCTTTTGGCTTTTGATGTGGTTTTTTAGGTTGATCCTTGCCGGCACCGTGATCCTTCTTCTGTGACTCATCCGATATGGTCGCATTGTCGGATTCCTTTAACTGGCGGGCAATTTGACTCTTAAAATCAGATACCGCCCTTTTCGCGTTTGTTACATGCCCCATTTGGTTAGCCTGGGCCGGCTTGCCTTTATGGCCGCCGGTACCACCCACTTTTTGTGGAGCTTGAACCTGATCAGGAGAAGTCACTTGAATAGGTAGTATTGCCATTGCCTGTCCCTTCCTATGGTTTGCAACCCCACTGCATGGACATTATAGCAAAATCCGCTTCAATTGAGGCGGATTTTGCATCAAACGGGATATCGTCCTTGGCGGACTTAAGGTGTTACCATTCCTCTGGCTTTAGACTGTCTCTATGCAATACTGCGCCCGTCATCGCATCGACAGCAAAGGTGCTGTGCCAATCGATTCCGGATTCCGGGCCGCCAAGGTCAGCCAGATAGTGGATTACGAATTTAAACACATCTCCCTGATTAAGGGTAGCATTACGCAACTCCACAGAAAATGGGATCACCTCGCCTGTCTGTGACCTTTGAGGAGTGGGGATCGTGCTGGCCCGCGTTCGGATTTTCCCGTCCGACCCCAATAAAAAGACCGTTATATCGAGACTCTCGATATATGGATAGCGGACATTCTTCAAAATACCGTCAATGACAACAGCATTATTTGCTTCTGTTGTCTTCCATGCCACCTTGTAGTCAAAATCGCTGTGGCGGAATGGAAAACCGGCTGCAGGATTCTCTTGTGTCGCAACATATTGGGCACTGCAGGCGGATAGAATGAACAGAGCTACCAGCAGTAAGGTTTTAATGATCGCTCCCATGGTCTGTACCCCCTTTTTTCAATTTAGTATATCATCGGATAGTAGAATAGAAAGCAGTTGAACATTTATAAATGATGCCTACTGCGCGATAATCCATGGCAATGGCGCGTGGATGGGACAGTCTCTCTATTGATGGCCATACTTGAAATTTTGGCGATTCCATGGGATGTCCGTATGCGGTCAGGTTTTTGTGAGTTGCAAAAGTAAAGCCGTATGATATGTTTACATCAAACGAACGTTTGATCCAACAAACCTTTTTAACTGTTCAACAGGGAAAGGAGGAAACAATGTACGTCATTAATTTTGCACTGGAAATGGAGAAAGTTGGCAAGGAGTATTTTGAAAAATTGGCGGAAGAGACTTCTGTGACAGGCGTAAAGAACATCTTCAAAATGTTGGCCGTCGAGCAGCAAAAGCTTTATGACATCTTTAAAGCCATTGAACGTAATGAAAATGCGACACTTTTTGTGGATTCACATGCACTGGAAAGGGCAATAAATATTTTTGCCCAAATTTTCAACGAGGCATCCAAAGGAATTTTGAAAAATGACCTTGATGCATACGAGTACGCAATGAAAATAGAGGCTGATATAGTAAAGTTTTTTGAGAATATGGCTCAGCTGGAAACAAATCAGGACGCAAAAACTCTTCTGAGAGAAATAGCCGATGAGGAGAAAAAGCTCTATAATTCGATCGAAGATATTCACGATTTTGTTGCCGCCCCAAAATGGAACCTGGAAAGTACGGAATTCAGTAACCTAAAGGAATTCTGAGGGCGAACACATTCAAAAGAGGCAGGTATCCAAGGGTGGCACTTTCTAAATTGAAATACACAAAATCATGATCATGACTATGGAGGTTGCAATGCCGGACATTAAATTGATACCCAGCGTTGAGCTGAGGCTTGCCTCTTTTTTGGAAATAAACCGCAGGCGGGAGCATAAAGCGTCATCCAATAACGGGCGCAAACCAGGGAAAACCATCACCATTTCCCGCGAATATGGCTGCGAAGCATATACAGCGGCTGAATTTCTACGCCAACTCATGGAAAAAAACAGCGGAGAGCCATGGATGCTCATGGACAAGAAACTATTAGAGGAAATCGCCCGGAATCACGATCTTTCATCCACAGTTCTTAAAAATTTGGGTGTTAACAGCCGTTTTCTGGATGAGGTGCTGGCCACGTTTTCCTCGAAATGGAAAAGTGAAATGGATCATTTCAAGGTGCTTTGTCGTCATATACTTTCCTTGGCTGAACAAGGCAATATGATCCTCATTGGCCAGGGAAGTTCCGTCATTACCCAGGCTCTCAAAAACTGCGCTCATTTTCGTTTATATGCGTCCAAGGAATTCAAGGTCCACTCCATTGTTCGGCGTCTGGGGGTTACAACCGAAGAAGCGGAGAACATCGTCTCCATGCGTCAGAAACAGCGGAATAGTTTCATCCACGATTTTCTCGAACATGACGCTCAAGACTTGAGTCCCTATAACATTGTGTTCAACAACGACAAAAACAGCGCGGAAACTATCGCCTACGCAATTGCAGATTATGTGGCAGCCGGATGATGGTAGCCACGCAGACAAGAGAGTTACTTTGTTTTCTATTCAGAGTTCCCGGATGGAAACTATTTTGTTGATCCCATAGGGGAGACGGGAATAGCCCGGATTGAGCGTGCAGTGACGCCTGGTCCGGGCTATTTTGTTTCCATCCGGAAACTCCGGATGAGAACCTATTGGTTTCCGAGGGTCGATTTCACGGCCCCTGCGGGCTTTCGCAACAGGACATTAGCATTGGACAGTATCGAGGCTTATGCTAATACCCAAGGAACTCAGAAATAGCGCTTCAAGAGGCCTGCGAAGGCTTGGCCGTGGCGTGCTTCGTCCTTACACATCTCATGAACAGTATCATGGATAGCATCGTAGTTGAGTTGCTTGGCTTTGGTCGCTAAATCCTTTTTGCCCTTGCAGGCTCCGTTTTCCGCTTCGACACGCATCATAAGATTGGTTCTGGTGTCAGACTTCACAACTTCACCAAGCAATTCGGCAAATTTAGCAGCATGTTCGGCTTCCTCAAATGCGATCCGTTTGTAGGCCTCAGCGATTTCAGGATATCCTTCGCGGTCAGCCTGACGGCTCATAGCCAGGTACATGCCGACTTCAGAGCATTCACCCATGAAATTCCTTTTGAGCCCTTCGATGATGTCCTGGTCGATCCCTTGAGCTATACCGATTTTGTGTTCGTCGGCCCAACAAAGAGCGCTTTCATCTTTGATGGTAAATTTATCCGCCGGCGCCTTACATTGCGGACATTCGGCCGGGGGGGCATCTCCTTCGTGGATGTAGCCGCAAATGGTACAGACAAATTTTTTCATTGCTTTCTCCTTTTTCATGACAAATGGTTCCGTTGGGTTCTATGCTTGACTTCATTTGCAACTTCTTTTGAAAAACCTGGCTTGTTTCCTAGGCGCCTCTGGATATCTCTTCCAGATTACCGGCAATAACAGTGGCGGTGGCAGCCTGTTCCTCTGAGGCCGTTGCGATCTGGGATATGACTTCCCTGATATTCTCGATTGAATTCACAATACTGGAAAGTGACACTTCAACTTGGTGTGACAGCTTTTCACTGACCTCCGCCTCCGCTTTTCCCTTTTCTATGGAAGCCACTGCTTGAGCAGTTTCGTTCTGGATTTCGCTTACCATGGCACCTATTTGTTTTGTGGACGCCATTGTACGTTCAGCAAGACGACGCACTTCGTCGGCAACCACCGCAAATCCACGGCCTTGTTCGCCGGCTCTGGCCGCTTCTATGGCAGCATTGAGAGCCAATAGATTGGTCTGGTCGGCAATTTCGCTTATGACATTGACGATCTCGCTTATTCTTTCAGATTTTACCCCCAGGTTACCAACAACAGCAGCAGATCCTCGGACTATCGCGGCAACCTTCTGCATCTCCATTACGGCCTGAATAACAATTTTCTGCCCTTCATGGGCATTTTCAGCGACCTGGGAGGCGGAGTCCGATGCGTTGGTGGTGTTATGGGCGACCTCATTGACGGTCATGCTCATCTCTTCCATGGCAGTTGCAATCTGGTGGATATGAGTCTCCAAATAGTTTTTGCGCTCAATTTCAAAATACTGCTGTTCTTTTACTTGCTTTTCAGCCGTCACATCGCTCCAACAGGCCATGAAACAGAGAACTTTAGAAGAGTCGGTCATGTCCCAAATTGGGTAGGCAGTGGTGCGCAGAGTAATCGAGCCGATGGGAATTTCCGCGGTATGTGGGAGTTCTGTACGTGGACTGTCGAAGATCCTCCTGACCTTGGAAGGGTTCTTGTGATATTGGTGGATTGAATTTTGGAATGCGTTACTGACATCAGCCGTTCCCAGCCCGGCGTTTAGCTCGCCCCGGAACTTGTCGAGCATGGCCTTTGCACGGCTATTCATATAAAATATTTTGTTGTCTGGCGTTGTGTCGCAGAGCATCACGATATTATCAACGTTGTCAAGCATCTGGCCCAGTTTTGCAATCTCAGCGTCCTTTTCAAGCAGATGCTGTTTACTCGACACACCCCAAAAGCTCATCCATAGCCTCCCCTTCATAATTAAAAACAAAGTTAACATACACCAATTTGCTAGCCGATTACAACATCGATTAATGATAATTGATTTGACCTACAGGCGGCTTGGCGCAGCATAAAGAAGATGATCGGCGAGGTGTACGGTCAGTATCGCAACGGGTTGATTGACGGGCGGGGGCGCATTACGGATTATCCGGGCGAGGACTTCCTGTCTCATGAGGAACTGAAAACGGGCTTTTCTGGAAGTGGCCTTGAAACTCACGCCCTGTAGACTACTTCACGGACTGGAGCAGTCAGCCCCAGGTCGATCATGGGCGCCGGCAGTGAGGGTTTGAGCGTGAGAGTCCGCTTGCGGAAGGGACTCCAGAGCAATTTCATAATATCCGCTTTTTTCATGTATCGGCCAAACCTGCTCAGTAACCTGATTGTCTGGAAGGGGCGCAGGAAAATCCTGTTGGCGAACAACAGGATGTATCCCTTCTGTCTGGCTTGATTCACTATATTGCCGGCAAGGATGGTCGGATCTATATCCGAGCATTTGAACCATTTTTTCCAGTCGCGCACATCGTCGATAATCCCTCGCTCGACATAATCCCGCCACAGGGGGGTGCCGCGGTATGCACAAAGGCGATTGAAGCCGAACGTATCCAGCTTGAGCCGGGCTGCAAAACGAAAACTCTCCAAAATCTCTTCCTTGGTTTCTTCCGGCGAACCAATCAGAAAAAAACCGTGAATGGTTTCTATCCCGCAGCGTTTGCCCTCGCTCACTGCGTGTTCGACCTGCGCCAACGTCTGCATCTTCTTGAGGCGGTCCAGCACCTGCTGGGTGCCGGCCTCAACTCCAAAGGCGAGGAAGTTACAGTTGGCTCTGGCCATTATGGGAAACTGGTCGGTGGCGACCGAATCGACTCGGCCTTCGCAGCCCCACTTGAACTCCAGCTTGCGGTCTATGATGCCCTGGCAGATTGCACCGATGCGCTTGCGGTTCAGCAGAAACTGGTCATCCGTCAAATAAATGGATCGGTAACCATCATCGTTCAGTTGCTGCATTTCGCCCAGCACATGCTCGGAAGAACGATGACGCCACTTGCGATTTGCCAGGGAGGGGATACCACAGTAGACACACTGATTGGGACAACCGCGTGAGGTCTGCATAGTGCAGAAGCGTTCCAGTGAAAGGACAGCGGGAACGTCAAGCGGCATGGACTCGATGTAGTCGATCGGAAGGCTCTTGCGGTCGGGATATGGGAACTGATCAAGGTCATCAATGATTGGGCGAGGTGGGTTCTCGATGATTTCGCCCCCTGAACGCCACACCAAGCCGCCGACCTTCCCGGGAGATTCCAAATTCACCAGGAAATCCGGTAAAAGCTCTTCACCTTCGCCTTTGGCAACGTAGTCTATGTCAGGAGAGTCTGCAAGAATCTCCTTTGCGTTAATGGTCGCAAACACGCCGCCGACAATAACAGGCGTGTCCGGGGCGGCCTGCTTGAGCCGCTGCGCCATGTCGAGGGTGGCGGGATAGGACGTGGTCGATAGAAACGAGAGCGCGATCACTCCCGGTTTCTCGTCACGGACCGCCTCTGCGATATGTTCTGCCTTCATCCGAGGGTGACAGGTGTCGAACATCCGTACCTCGTGACCGTGTTGACGAACGACCGGTGCCAGGGTTTCGATCCCGATGGGGGGAAATGCCATCACCTGAACTCGATCCTTGCTGAATCGTGAGTCTATGAGTTCAGGCGGGAGAAGTTGGTAGAAGTCCTCGTCTCGGATAAAAATCAGAAAAACTTTAATAAATTTTCCTCGCTGTTGGATTTCGTAGAATATGTAATAATTGAACATCCTAATTTTTTTGATTATAACAGGTTCCAAGATCACCTGTCCATTCAGAAATAATCAGTAACTCAGATTAAGTGATAGTTCAGTTTTAAACTTTGATATGTTAACGGCTGCTGTTGCCTCTGCTTATAAAACTGTATGAAGTTTTGACAATGCCACAAAGTGGATTCTAACTCATATTATGCCGATATTTATGGTGATTTATGGGAACTTACCGTTGAAATTCAAACAATATAAAAACTACAGTCCGATTTATCAGTGAAATCGGCCTGTTGTTTTATGGCGCGCCAGCAATAGATGAAAATGCGAACTGATAAATGTTAATTAGTTTCCATTCGGAAACTCCGGCTGATAAACAATTGCTTCTTATTGCGCATTTCACAATTGATATTGAGTGATCAATACGCTAAACATTGAGCCAGCCATGAATGACATTCAGAAAAATTTACTACTCTATATGACCAAGTGCGTCGCTGCAGCGGGCTTGATCTTTTATTTTTCTGATGTCTTTCACTACTCCGACATAGTTTGGTGTCTCATTTCCGCTATATTGGTACTCTCGCCTAACGCCAAAGAAGCCCTGCCACTTGCTCTTACGCGTGTTGCTGCAAATTTTGTCGGGAGCGCTGCTATCTTGTTATGCCTTCTGCTTGGTGGGCTGCCGCATATTGTCACTATATCTCTGGCTTATTGCCTTGCAATATCGGCATGCTATCTGTTTGACCTCATGACAGCCAGCCGTTCGGCACTCGCTGCAACAACAATAATCATGTTGGCACCGGCAAACGAAGCTCATATATGGGACAAACCATTGGAACGCGTGGTGTCTGTAGCCGCAGGATGCGTGGTTGGGCTTGCAGTCACCCTGATTATTCACAGACGAATTCCAGGGGCTGAAAAAGCTGTTGCCGATGATCCTACCGAATAAGGCACATCAGGAAACATTAACAGGCAATTTTATGCCGTGCGTTACTAGTTATGAAACTGAGTACTGGAACACATTTTAATAAATTGGCTGATATCGTTGAATAACTTGCCCATTAGCAAAATAATAAATCAGGCTCAAGTTCGCGCTGGCTCCCTAACTTTATCGGTTTTAGGCATTGGAAGAACACTTGACTTGGCCTGTTTGAAAAATGCGATACCCCGCATGATTCAAGGCTGTTTCTCAATTGATCTCTACCTTCTGCACCAGCGGGAACTGGTTGCAGAGTCTATCTTTAAGAAACTCGACGCAAACACGCACTTTTGCCGATTCTCTCAGCCGCAATGGATATACCGCTGATATTTGTGCATCCTGGTGATACTCGGGAAGCACTCTGACCAGCAAACCATCCCTCAGGCTACCATTGACGTCCCATATCGAGCGAAGAGCTATTCCGTGTCCGTCCAACACCCATTGATGCACTACCTCCCCGTTGTTGCACGATAACGGGCCCTTTACCCGGACTGACTCCATGCCTTTTGTCCCCTCCAGCTTCCATACGCCGAAACTCTGGTCACGCTCCCGTATGACGATACAGTCATGGTTTTCCAACTCGGATAACTTTGTCGGCACACCCCGACGTGCCAGATACGACGGTGCGGCACAGAGGACTCGCGTATTTGTGGCGAGCTTCTTAACCATGAGATTCGGCTCCGAAACGGTACCGATCCTTATGTCAATGTCGAAACCTTCGCCGATCAAGTCCACAGGTCTGTCGAGCATTTCCAGATAAATTTGTAATGATGGATAACGCGTTGCTAGCTCTGACAGCGCTGGAGCGAGGTGCTTTCGGCCAAAACCTGGACTTGAGCTAATTCGCAGTGGCCCTCGTGGGATGCTTTTTGCCGCTGTGACCGATTCAGTCATCTGCTCCACATCTTCGAGAATCTGTTGCCCCCAGCGATAAACCGTTGCTCCATCCTCGGTGAGGTTGACCCTTCGGGTAGTCCGATGTAGCAGCCTCACATTTAGTATGTCTTCAAGGAAGGCGATTCTTTTGCTGACGAAGGCGGGAGAGGCACCAAATTCCCTGGCAGTGGCAACAAAGCTCATATTACGTACCACTGCGCAAAAGAGTCGCAAGTCTTCAAGAGCGGGAAGATTATTCACGATGCGTGTCCTTTGTGTTTATGTATTAGCCGATTATCTATCATATTGGAAATGGTATTTGTAGTAAAAACAACGGGAGGTGACATATGAAGACACACAAAATTGCTGTGATTCCCGGGGATGGCATCGGCAGGGAAGTGATGCCGGAAGGGCTGAGGGTCCTTGAGGCGGTGGCGGGGAGGTTTGGCATTGACCTCAACTTTATTCACTTCGATTGGGCATGCGTGGACTATTTTCTTAAACATGGTCAGATGCTGCCGGATGACTGGTTTGACTCTCTTAAAAACTATGATGCCATCTATTTTGGTGCTGTCGGGTGGCCCGAAGTCATCCCGGACCACATTTCCCTTTGGGGGTCGCTACTCAAGTTTCGCCGGGAGTTCGACCAGTATGTGAATCTGCGACCGGTACGTTTGCTTAAGGGAGTGCCATGCCCGCTTGCGGGTCGCCAACCGGGAGATATCGACTTCTACGTGGTGCGCGAGAATACGGAAGGGGAGTATTCAAAGCTTGGCGGCAAGATGTTTGAGGGGACGGAGCGTGAACTTGTTCTACAGGAGTCGGTATTCACTCGGCAGGGCGTTGACCGGATATTGAAGTATGCCTTTGAACTGGCGGGTAGCAGAGGGAAGAGACATTTGACAGCTGCTACCAAGTCAAATGGCATCGCCATCAGCATGCCCTACTGGGACGAGAGACTTGAATTGATGGCACAACAGTACCCAGACGTGATTTGGGATAAGTATCACATTGACATACTTGCTGCTCGCTTCGTTCTCAGTCCTGAACGTTTTGACGTGGTTGTGGCTTCGAACCTGTTCGGGGACATCTTATCCGACCTGGGGCCAGCTTGTGCTGGGACGATTGGCATCGCGCCCTCGGCCAACTTGAACCCGGAAAGGATATTCCCATCACTGTTCGAGCCGGTCCACGGATCTGCCCCCGACATTGCCGGACATAATATTGCCAATCCCATTGCCATGATCTGGTCAGGGGCAATGATGCTCGATTTCCTGGGCGACGGTTCCCCCCGCTACCGTGCCGCACACGATACCATCGTTAACGCTATTGAAACCATCCTGATTGAAGGGCCGAGGACACCCGATATGGGAGGGCGCTCTTCCACTTCCGAAATAGGGAAGGCCATTGCTTCAGCTTTCTGAAACAAGCGAGGCCTCTTGTACCAATGTATTCGTTGATTTTACTGTCTTGGTTGGCGCAATAGCCTATTGCTGTAAAGTAATAGGCCATGAATCTTTGAATGAAATGAAGAGAGACTGCCATGCCAAAGTAGATTAGAACTTACAACATATTGATTTGTTTAGCAATTGTCAGGGGCTGATGTTTTAAATTCGCTTGATATAAAACAAATGGCCGATTTCTCAATAAAATCAGCCATTTGTTTTTTGGCGCGCCAAAGCTCATGAATATGATTACTGGAATGTAACTTTTTATCTATAATGAATAAAGTACATTGTCCTAATTCCTGTTCAGGAAGATCTGAATGGAACTATGAAAGGACGGCGTTAAGAGTCATCTTAATGTCTTCAAGATTGTAAGGTTTTTGTAACGTCGAACAGAAACCGAATTTGCCATATTCCGCCATAACATGGTCGGTCGAGTAGCCACTGGATACTATCAAACGGGCGTTGGAATCTATTGCTAAGATATGTTCCGCTGCCTCCCTACCTCCCATGCCTCCTGGAATAGTGAGATCCATGATTACGGCAGAGTATGGTGAACCTGAATCGATGGCTGCCTTGTATAGCGTGATCGCCTCATCACCATTGGCGCACGTCTGTACTTGATAGCCCAACACAACCATCATTTTAGAAACCATTGCCCTGATGATTTCCTCATCGTCCATCACCAGAACTGTTAATCCCTCTTGCTGATCGAATTTGTTTGAATTTTTGCAGGTGTCGTCATAGGCAGACACATGAGCACTGGCTGGCAGGAGTATTTCGAAGGTCGTACCTTTGCCGATCTCTGAGCTTACGCCAATGTATCCTTCGTGCTTGGTAATGATTGAGTGGGCCGAAGCGAGGCCAAGACCGCTTCCATAGGATTTTGTGGTGAAATAGGGATCAAAAATCTTTTTCAGGTTTTCCGTGGATATTCCGCATCCCGTATCAGTTATAGCGATCTTTATGTACCACCCCGGAGGCAATGACATTATGTTGGCGTCATTGACTGTTGTGTTCTTTCCCTTGATGGAGATCAAACCGCCTCCTGGCATGGCATGTGTAGCATTGATGATAATATTGTTAAATACTTGGCTTATCTGTCCTTCGTCAACCTCGGCAGCGTATAAGTCATCAGGTATTTCAACGTTGCATGATACATTGGAGCCACGCAGGACAAATGAAGCCGATTCTTCCAGAATGTGCTTTACACAAACAACTTTCTTTATCGGTTGCCCACCCTTGGCAAAGGTCAGCAGTTGGTGGGCAAGATCGGCAGCCCGATTTGCCGCCTTCTCTGCGTTCATAAGTATTTGCGAAGTTTTGTGGGACTCGCTTAGAAATGTCCGGGCAAAGGAGATATTGCCGATGATCGCGGTGAGGAGGTTATTAAAATCGTGCGCGATACCACCTGCCAGCACACCGAGGGATTCCAGCTTCTCCACCTTCAGAAGTTGGTCGTGGTAAAGCTCTCTCTCCGTGATGTCGGTAAAAATTTCAATGGTACGCCCCATAGCGAACTGAGTGCAAATGAGTAGATGACGTTGGATGCCATCCTTGCAGGTGATTTTTGCCTCGCGAGGCGGTACTGGCATGCCGCTATTCAAAGCGTCGGCGATTAGAGCATTCTTGGCCGCAACATATGGAGCGCGATATTCCGGATCTGGATAGGCCCGTTCGAACCAGTCGGCAAGTGTCGGGATGTCCTCTAACGTGTAGCCGAATTGCTCTTTGAAACAGCGGTTAAGGTAGCATATGTTTCCCCCGTCATCAAACCACCATACGCCTGCCGGCATTGAGTCCATGAGCGTTTGGAGCGTTTTTTCGTTTTCCCGTATATACTCTTCAGACTTTATCCGTTCAGTGATGTCTCGCGTGATCGAGAGGATGCAAGGTTCACCGTCAATCTCAAATATCCGGGCCGACATGCAACCTGTCAGGGTTGTTCCGTCCTTACGTCTGAATTGCGCCTCAAAGCTATTGACAATTCCGCGTTCTTTCAATCCATTTCCTAATCGCGTTCGGTCTTCAGGATTGACCCAAATATCCAAATCAAGGAAGGACTTGCCAATTACATCCTCGGGCATATAGCCGCTGAATGCGGCGAAGCCTTCATTAACTTCCAGGTACATTCCATCACTAAGACGATTTATGTTAATCGAATCAGGCGAAACACGAAACGAGGTTGAAAACTTTTCCTCAGACAGTCTCAGATTCTTTTCCCGCTCCTGGATGGCTTCAGACATCAGATTGTAGTTGCGCGAAAGTTCACCGATCTCATCGTCACTGGAAACGTCAACAGTCATGAGTGAACCGTTATTCACTGTATTTGAAACAGCTTGATTGAGTTGAATGATCGGTTTTAGAATTATTTTACGGACCAAACTGTTCAGTATGATGATGGCTATAGCGGCAAAGACCAGCGCACCGGCGAAATATATGGCGATCTGGCGATTGATCACTTCTTGGATTTGGCGGGTCGATAGCTTCAGACGTACATAACCGATGACATATTTTCTGTCTTTCGCTTTCTCAAACCTGTGGTAATACACAGGAGTATAGAAATCTATGTCGTTACTATTAGTTATGAGATATGTGGCATCCTGTGTCTTGAAAAGCTTGAGGGCTGCAGGGTCGGGCGGGATGTTAAAATTATCGTTGGGATATGAATCGATCGGTATCCACATCGAAGAATAGACTTGGGCCAGGACGACATCGTTGGTTTGAACGATAGATTGAACCTGTTTGATCATCGCCAGATTTTCAGAGGCAAGACTTTCCGCAACAGCTCTTGAAAGGGATTCGGCCATGGTAGTGCCGCGAGCCGTAATCTCTTTTACCATCCCTTTCCGATAGGTGCTGAAAAGAAAGGTCATGCTTGATATGGTGATGACGAGCACGATCAGGGTAATGAACCCCATCGCTTTTTGGTTCAGGGACAGTTTCATTTCATCTCTGCAAGAGCAGGTATGCCGTAGGAGGCTATGAGTTTCTGGCCTTTTTTGCTCAAGGCGAATTTTATGAATTTGTTGACCTCGGGTTTGGCATCCTTGGTCGCAACGAGATACAGATATCGCTTATAGGGGTATTTACCGGAGATAATAGTGGCTTTGGTCGGAGCCACGCCATTAACAGCGAGCATCTTAACCTTCCGTGTACGTGCGCTGTCGAAGCCGGTGCTGGCAAACCCCTCAGGTGTCTTTTCCACCAATTGTTCCCAAATGGCTACCGATGACGCCTGCATGGATGAGTTGACTGTTGTCTGCGGCCATTTGCCGTTCAGGAAATATTTGGCAAGGGTCTCGCCGATACCTCCCATCCCCGTCACTGAAGAAATATACGACTTGATGGGAAGGTTAGCACCACCCAGATCCTTCCAGTTTCCTATCTTTCCCTCGTAGATACCTTTGACGTCCCGGGGGATTATGTTGGAAACGGGATTGGCGGGGTTGACGATGAAAACCAGGCCATCCCAGGCGACCGGGATGAACCTTAAATTGGCTGAGTCCTTCGGGCCTGCTGACTTGCAGGATGCAGCGAAGTCAACTTTATCAGCGCCAAGTTCGGTAAGGCCGACTATGCTTCCGCCTCCGCGGATAAGAATCTTCTGGCCAGTCTCCTTTTCGTATGCCTTGACGAGGTCGTTAAGGTAACCGACGTTGCTGATGGAGCAGCCGCTTGCCATGATTGGTTCGGAAGCGGTGGCTGGGACAGAAAAAGCCAGCAGTAGCAATACCAAAAAGTATCTGAAGATATCCATTAACATGCCCTCCTATTTTTATGCAGAATTACGAATATGTTACTTTCTTGATGCATGCATATCTGAAACATTTTCCCCCTCTTGAGTAATACGGCGGCTTACTAAAGACATTCCCTCAATAGCACATTTTCCTGATACAAAAAAGTGAATTTAGATGATGGCCGGATCGGTGGAGGGGCCAGCCGATTCGTCACAAGGCCTGTCTTGCGACAGCCCGCCTCGGTGGTTTCTTGCTGCCACATGCGTTTTTATATGATTCTGTTCTAGGTAGCTCCTGTATTTTGCGTAACATATTATTCCAATGCTGCTTTTCGCACTATTGCCAGCGGAACTATAGATGGCCAGGACAACGAAAAACTGTAAATATCGACCTATGCGATTCTGTCGCCAGCCCCCATTATCACTTGGAGAACACGTATTGTGGACAATGTACACATCATGACGAAATCATTATGTTTTTAGTAATTCCCCGATCATTTTTTTTGTTGCGAGATGAATATTGTTTCAATTGCCTGTGGTGCTGGCGGTCGATATCCCAGAGAACTATGAGGGCGGATGGGTAATGGCGGCGGGGTCAGGTTAAACTTTTAAACATTATTCAAGTGTGCCTTTAGCTCGGATGCAGATCGCGCAAGATCAGTATTCAACCGCATTTACTTTGTTGATGATTACAATACCGCAAAAAAACCACGGTATTCCAGGGGGCAATATCTGGGCGTGCCTGAACCATTGTGACAACTATCGACCTGGAAAGATGCGAAATCTGTAAGGCCCTAAATCTACGATATCTTAATTCAGTTTCCCGTATTGAACACAAATTAATGCAAAATAAAATGGCCGATTTCATTGAAAAAATCGGCCATCAAGGTTTTGGCGCGCCCGGAGAGATTCGAACTCCCGACAACCTGGTTCGAAGCCAGGGACTCTATCCAGCTGAGCTACGGGCGCATACTGCGGTTATGACGATTGAACCGTCATGCTGACGGTTGCCGAATTTAAACTGCGCCGGTTCTTGCCGTTCGTTGCAACGGCGCATTATTTTCCGTAACGTTCGATGAAGCCCTGCACCTGGCGGGCTGTCTCGCTGGTCCGGTCCAGCTCCAGGTAGCGTCGCCACGTCTTCAGCGCCTTGTCCACGCGGTTCAGATCAAAGGCAGTGACATATCCGACATTATAAAGACTTTCGAGGTTGTTGGGCGCTATTTTGAGCGCCTTTTCGAAATTCGCCAGGGCTCGCGTAAAGTCACCCTGCTGGCGATACATGGCCCCCTGGTCGTTGAGCACGTCCGCATCGTCGGGGTTGAGCGCCAGCGCCCGGTCATAGGCCTCAATGGCCTGCTGGGGCATGTCGCCGTCGTAATAGGCATTGCCCAGGTCACGCCAGGCGGCCTGGCTGTCCGGTCCTTTTTGCGTCTTCCGGAGCGCCTCGGCTATGCGGGCGCGGACATCTCCGGTGTCCTGGTGCGTGTCTTCCTTCGTTGCATCGCTGCTGTCCGGCGCTTCCACCTCATCCTCCGGGACCGCCTCATTCTCAAGCGACGGGCAGACCCGTTTGGCCGCCAGATCGAGCGACGATCCGGGGAAAATGGCTGCCGGAGGGCCGCCACCCTTCATGCGCGCCACTCTTTTTCCGTCCGGTCCGATGATGTCTATGAGTTCCAGAATGTCGGTCTGTTCGCTGCAATCGATTTCATAGTATTCCAGGTGGAGCCGATACTGTTTTTCACCGAATTCGGTGGCAGCGAGCTTGCGCTGTGGTTCGCCCAAGGGAGTGAACCTGAGCCATACGGTCACCCGGCCCAACGGAGTCAGCTTCAGCGAATCCATGTCAAGGGCAACGTCATGGCGCGCCGTACGGGTCAGGGGCCGCCACTGGACAGCCGGGGCGATCCCCGGCAGAAGGGCGTTCATGGAGACCGTCAGCACCATGAGTCTTAGAAAACGGTGTACGGTCGCCCGTCCTGTTTTCACGTGAATTCCTCAAAATTTTCAAGGATGAGTTGTCTATGCCATTGTACTGGAGCATGGTATGTTTTCAACTGTTTTTTTAAGGGCGATTCATTTTTAGCCCGGAGTGCTTCCGGCTTGACGCCTCTACTGTTTTAAGGTAGTTTCCGATAGGTAGGGAAAAAAGGGAGGCGGCGCCGGAGATGCGCGTAATTGCGGGAAGTGTGCGGGGGATGAAACTTGCGGTGCCCCGGGGGATGCAGACACGGCCAACAGCCGACCGGGTCAGGGAAGCACTTTTCGGCATCATCACGAGTCGTTATGAGCTTGAACAGGCCCAGGTACTTGATATCTGCGCAGGAACCGGGAGTCTGGGGATCGAGGCTCTCAGCCGGGGAGCCGATTCTTGCTGCTTCGTGGAACAGGACCGGCGCGTGCTGGCGGTACTGGAAAAAAATCTGGAGGCTACCGGTTTCACCGCCCGGTCGCAGATTGTTACCGTTGATTGCCTCAAGGCTTTGCGTCTTCTGGCAGCACGACAGCGGCGCTTCGATGTGGTGTTCTTTGATCCTCCCTATGCCTCGGCTCTTTACAGCACCGTTCCGGAGTTGCTGGGCGGCCACTCCCTGCTGGCGGGGGACGGGCTTCTGATCGTGGAATGCGCGGCACGTAATCCCCTGCCGGAACGGATGGGAACGTTGAACAGGGTTGACCGCCGGGTTTACGGTGACACGGCGCTGGAGTTTTTCACGCTGGAGGGCGTATGAAGAAGATCGCAGTCTATCCCGGTTCCTTTGATCCCATTACCTATGGTCACCTGGACATCATAAGCCGGGGTTTGAAGATTTTCGACGAGGTGGTGGTGGCGGTGGCCGCCAATTCCCAGAAGAATCCCCTGTTTTCCATCGACGAACGGGTCGGCCTGATCCGCGACGTGTTCAAGGATGAACAACGGGTGGTGGTTGACACCTTCAGCGGCCTTCTGATAGATTATGTATCTTCACGTCAGGCACACGTCATCATCAGGGGGCTGCGTGCCATATCGGACTTTGAGTACGAGTTCCAGATCGCCCAGATGAACAGCACGATCGGCCAGGGCGTCGAGACGTTGTTCATGATGACATCGCTGCAATACGGTTACCTCTCCTCCTCCATCGTCAAGGAGGTCTGCCTGCTGAACGGCAACATCGACCGGTTTGTGCCGCCGGAGGTGAAGGCCGCCCTGAGGGTGAAACTCGGAACCAAGTGAACGGCTGCCCATGGGGCGGTGTCCTGCGGAACCATCCCGGCGTCCGAATGCCCATCCTTTTTAGCCAGCAAGCGAGGTGCATACCATGATCACACGGGACATGATTATCGCCGACATTATCAGGCAGCACCCGGAAACATTGCCCGTATTCCAGCGCTTTCATCTTGACTGTTACGAATGCCAGATCGCCGACCTCGAAACCATTGAACATGGCGCGGGTGTTCACAAGGTTGCCATCGTCGAACTGCTTGAAGCGTTGAACAAATCTCTGAAATGAACCCCCGGCTCAAGATCGCCTGCAGGTTATTCCCTTTGCGGATTCCACTCCATGAATGATTTTGAAAATTACGCCAATTATTTTTCCATTGGCATGAAGGTTGGCGTCGGCATTCCTCTGGCGAATGCCGGGGTGTTCCGCGACTGGGCAATAATTCACGAGATCGATGAGGATTTCGTTTCCCTCCAGCTTTCCCGCGATCAATTCCCTCACGATATTTCCCTCCACGTGGGCCAGATTCTCGATCTACGCGGCGGTAAGGATGACAGCGGCTATAGTTGCCGGGCCATTATCGTTGCCGAAGGTCCTGCCCAGGAGATACTTCTCCGCCTGATCGGCGAGATCGTTTCCGATGAACTGCGGGAGTACTACCGTATCGATGCCTTTCTACCGATCAAGTATTATATTTCCCTTGAGCAGAACGTGGACACGCTCAAGCAGGAGTGGGCGCAGCGCCGCGAGCAGCGCCAGATCGTCGATGCCGACAGCAGGCACGAGCACTGGGACAGCAGTCTTTTGCCGGGCAGTGCGGAACTTCCCCCGGAACGGCGGTTCGAACAAGCCAGGGACGTCCTGGGAGAGGAAAGGGATCAGGTTGAGGAGCATGGTGACTCATGGGACACCATCATACCGCTGGCCGCCAACATCAGCGGCGGCGGCGTGCGCATCACCACCCACCAGCTGTTTGAAAACGGCGTCTACGTGTTGCTGGAGATACTGGTTCCCATGCCGCGCCGCATCGTGGACATCGTGGCGCGGGTCATCACCGCCAACCGCAACTACGCTGCCGGCGGAGACCGCGAATACTTCAACACCGGCATGCAGTTCGTTTTTATCGACGAACGGGACCGGGACGCCATCGTCAATCACATATCCAGCGTTCAGCTCAAACGGATACGCCAGTTGCGTGAACAGTTCATCTTCCGCGACGACCTCGCTGCCGAGAGTGAAGTGAAGGAGGCGCCGCCCCTGTTCAACTGGGCCGGCGTCGTAAGGTGGCTTGGCTATACCTTTGTCTTATTGATGATCATGGTGCTCGTATTCAAGTATTTCAGGCATTATGCCAAGGACCACCCCAAAAATGAGATCGAGGAGATATTCGAGGGGGGGATCAGGAAGTATCTGGAGCAGTTCAAGTAATTTTCATCTGACAGGATTTTCGGGTCTATAACCCAAAGAAAGGCTAGGCTAATTCCCCCCCTTGATAAGGGGGGAAGACAAAAGCACCTTTGTTTCGATTATAGTTATAAAAGTTTGATCCTGCATTGAACGCAACACGAGCCCGGGCGGATGACGTCAGGGCTCGTGTTGTTTTGCATCGGGGGCGGAAGCTACCTCGTGACAGCCTCCCCCTCCGCCAGCAGCAGTTCGCCTGCCCGGCTGATGAACCCGGCCGATGGTTTGTGGTGGTAGATGCCATACGCGTCTGAAGTCGCCGAAACCCCGCGCAGGAAGACATAGACGGCACCGCCGCAATGCGTGTCGTAGTCGTATCCCGGCAGGCGCAGGCGCAGCATCCGGTCGAGCGCCAGGGTATAGAGGTGATACTGGAGGATGTAGGCGTGCCGGGCCATGGACTCCCTGAGTCCGGCCGGTCCGTATTCTTCCCGTCGATAGCCCAGGTGGTTGGATTTCCAGTCGATGATGTAGTAGCGGCCGTTGTGCTCGAAGACCATGTCCATGAAGCCCTGCAGCATGCCGCGCCCCTGTTTGAAGCTGAGCCCCGCCAGAACCCGGCTGAAATCCCCATGCACATGGTGGTCGAGCAGGCCGTCGAACAACGCCCCGAGCACACTGGCGGAGAGCTGCCTTATGGGCAGGAAAAACTCCATCTCCACCCGCCACGACCCTGGTTGCAGGCGGGAGAGGCAAAAGGTCGGGTCGTCAGGGCAGAGCGCTGCCCGGGTCACATCCGCCACCATGGCGCTGACTGCCGGAATCCAGCTTTGCTCGTAGCCGTTGGCCCGCAGGCGTTCGGTCGTGGTCCGGGTGATGATTTCGGGCTCCAGCCGCGCATAGTCCAGCCGCTCGAAGATCTCGTGCAGACAGGTGCCTGACGCGGCACCGCGGGGAAAATCGAAGATGCCGCCCAGCTCGCGCTCGGGGACCTCGTCTCCTCCCGTGTCCGAGATTGCGCCCCCGGCAAGGGCATCGTAATCCTGGGGTTGAATAGGGCGTTCCCCACCACCGGCAAGGGAACTGAAACTGGCCACGCGCCAGTCGGCGGGTATGGTGGCGGTGAACGGGGGGCAGGCCAACGGCAAGTCGTCTCCCGCTGCCGGCCGGTAAGCGGGAGCCGGCTCGGGCGGCGGCATTATTTCGGAGACGATGCCGGGCGCCGCGCCTTCAAACTCCCTCAACGCCGCCAGGATGGCGGTATCGTCTTGCCCCTTCAGCGGCGGTGCTCCGGGGCCGTGGATCAGGCGGAACAGTGGGGAGGCATCGGCTTGACTGATGCCTCCCCAGACGACGTAACAACGGAATTCGGCCCGGGTGAGGGCTACGTAGAGCAGGCGAGCGGCCTCCCCATCCCGTTCCCGTCGGGTAACCTGCTCGTGTTCCTCCCGCAGATCGGAGCCGAGATCGAGCGTCAGGTTGCCGTCCGCGTCGTGAAAGATTACCCGTTCGGGGGCGTCCGAGGGAACGTCCCAGGCATAGGGGAGAAAGACCAGGGGATACTGGAGCCCCTTGCTGGCGTGGATGGTTGCGATCTTGACGGCATTGTCGTCGGTCTCCAGGCGCAAAAGGGCGGTCTCGTCTTCGGTGAAGCCGGTGATGCGCCGTTCCAGCCATGCGATAAGGGATTCGATGGCGTCATCGCCCTCCTGGGCGAACTGGTGAAGCAACTCCGTGCAATGAAGCAGGTTGGTCAGGCGCCGTTCTCCGTCGGGCAGGCAGAGAAGCCGTTCCCGCACCCCGCAGGCATCCAGCAGGAACGAGGCCAGGGGCATGATGCCGCCGGCGTGGTACGCCTCCCGCAGGCCGTGGAAGCGCTCAAGCCACAGCTCCCATTCCCTGCCGTCGGCCTGCGCCGCGGCAACCAGGTCCACGCTCAGTCCCCCCAATCCCCCCAGGAGCGCCTCCGTTACCAGTGACTCCCGGTACGGTTCGGCGGCGGCCCGCAGGATGCGCAGCAAGTCGAGGGCCTCGGGCGTCTCGAAGATGGTCCGGTTCCCCTGTTGAACCGACGGGATAGCGCGGGCGTTCAGTGCCTTCTGGACCAGGTCGGCCTGGGTGTGGGTGCGCACCAGCACGGCGATGTCGCCGGGGAGCAGTTTGCGCTCCTCTCCGGCGCTGCGGAGCAGGTGCGGTCCCGTCAAAAGGCGGGAGATCTCGGCTGCCACGGCGTCCGCAATCGGCCCGCGGGCTTCGCCCTTGGTGGGCGTTTTTCCCGCCAAGCGGGGATAGACCCAGAAGCGCAGGGGGGTGTCATCGGGATGGCCGTCCACCAGCAGCGCATCGCGGGGGTCGCGGCCCGGCTTGACCGGCCCATGGCCGATGGCGTCGCAGAGGAAGGGATTGTCGGCCATGAAGAGCGTGTTGACCCCCTGGACCAAGGCCGCTGTCGAACGGCGGTTGGTGTCCAGGCTCCAGCGCATGGCGTCGTCCACGGAACGGGCCGCGTCCAGGTAGGCGAATAGGTCGGCACCGCGAAAGCTGTAGATGGCCTGTTTGGGGTCCCCGATCAGAAACAATGGGTATGACGGCGAGCCATTCGCGGCAGCAACCCCCGCCAAGCGCCCGAATATGCGCCACTGCAACGGGTCTGTATCCTGGAACTCGTCGATCAGGGCCGCCTGGTAGCGTTCCCGAAGCCTGGCAGCCAAATGGTCGCCGCCATCGCCTTCCAATGCCTGGTACAGGTCCAGCAGCAGGTCGTCATAACTGCGCAGGTTGCGCAACCGCTTGCGCCGGGGCAGCTCCTCCCGCAGCCAGCCGTGAAACTCGGCCAGGCAGTGGCCCCATTCCGTTTTGAAGGCGCGATCCGCATGCCGGACGGCTTCGTGCAGACGCTGGCAGAGCGCGAAAAACTGGTGTCCGGGCGCTTCGTTTCCCTTGGTGGTCCTCTTTTCCAGATTTTCGCTGGTGAAGAGCAGCAGCCTGTCGCAGGCCATGGCGGGGGGGCCGTCGAACCACGCATCCAAGTGAGCGGCCGCAGCCTCGACTTGGGCCGGTTTGTAGCTGGCCTGGTGGAGTCCGGGGCGTTTCAACAGGGCGAGGATGACCTCCCGCTCTCCCTTCCAGATGGGGGCTGCCTGGTAAAAAAGCTCGTCGCGCCGGGCGGCGACGGCATTGAAATCCACATCTTCGGCCTCGGGCACGATGCGCAGGCCGGGCGTCTGGATATGCCCCCTGAAGGGTGCCAGGAGGGATTCCGGGGTGCGGCCCTCTGTCACCAGCCGCTCCAGAAAGGCGTCCTGGCGGGCCAGAAGGGTGGTGCGCCAGAAATCGTCGGCTGCTTCCTGCACCAGCGCCGACTGGTCGGCCGCCATGTCGGTGTCGAACAGGGAACCGCTTTCAAAGGCATTCTCCGCCAGTGCCCGTTGGCAGAAACCATGGATGGTGTAGATGGCGGCATCGTCGAAGGAATAGAGCGCCCTGGTAAGCAAGCGAACTGCCTGGTCACGTTTGCGGCAGCGTTTCAGCAACAGCGCTTCCAGTTCGTCCCCCTCCCTGGCGCCCGTTGCGAACAGCTCCAGCGTCGTTGCGATGCGCCGGCGGATGCGGTCGCGCAGTTCGGCAGTGGCGGCTTTGGTATAGGTTACCACCAGGATGTTTTCGGGACGCAGTTCCCGTTCAAGCAGCAGCCTGATGTAGAGCGCTGCAATGGTCCAGGTCTTGCCGGTGCCGGCGCTGGCCTCGATCAGGTTGAGGCCGGACAGGCCGATATCTCCAGGGGCGAGCGGCTTCATGGGGCGCTCTCCTGTGCCACGGCCAAAAACGGCCCCCAGATCTGTTCGCCCAGCCGTTCGAACACGTCGTCCAATGGATCGTTGCGTCCGAAACAAAGCGCAAAGGCCGGGTCGGCCGACTCCGGCCTCAACCGGCTGAACGGGGCGCCGTACCAGCATCGTTCCGCCTCCTGCCGCCCCTTGCCCAGAAAGTGGAAGGAGGTTTCGGGGAAGAAGGGGAGCGGGCGGCGCAACCCGCTGCCGTAGATATCCAGCAGTTCCCGCAGCAAACGTGCGGCATCCTCCAAGGGGGGCAGGGAGAGCATGCCGTCGCGGCATACCAGCAGGCTTTCCCGCGGATAGCCGCCGACCCCGGCGCAGCAAAGCGCCAGGTGCTCGATCCAAAGGGCAAGCCGGTCCCTGGCCCTGATCCGTGCGCAGCGATAACGCAGCAGCCGTTCATTCCGGATATCGGCCAGGGTCCCGGAAACCCTGAATGCACCCAGTTCCAGGGAGAGCGACAGCGGTTCCAGCGGGGCGGAGAGATGGGGGGCAAGCCGGTCGCTGAAGACGCGCG
Source organism: Oryzomonas sp. (assembly GCA_031292255.1). GTDB lineage: Bacteria > Desulfobacterota > Desulfuromonadia > Geobacterales > Pseudopelobacteraceae > Oryzomonas. Next base: position 100,111 of record JARLHN010000031.1, read on the forward strand.
CCTCGCCCAGCGCCCTGTCAAAGGCAATCTGCCCGGCGGCCAGCGGCGGAAGCCGGGAAGCGGATCGGGCCGCGGCGTAGAGATCCCGGCAATCCGATCCCTTCAGCAAAAGCGCCACCATCTCCTGTTTCAGGTTGAAACCTTCCAGGGCATCCAGACTGAAAGCTTCCCGCTCCTCTGCTTCGTTGCCGGGCCTGACGGGGCGCACCCCCAGGCGGCGTGACAGGAAATAGGCGGCTGGATTGGAGAAAAAGCGGATCAGGTCGTCCAACCCCACCTCGCGCCAATCGTCGTCCGGTTCCGCCAGGCTCCCCTCCATGAAGGGGAGGGGCCGGAGACCGGTGGTTCGTCTTGTCTCCAGGGCCTGGCAGGTGCTGCGTGAATAGCTGAACAGCGCCCGGTCCCCGGAGGGGGTGAAATAGGCAGGGTTGAAGCCTTGCAGGCGATGGCGCGTCTCCACTTTCGGGGAGCGCGGTTCATCGTCAGCTCCGTGGACCACAAAACCCTCCCTGATATAGTCCAGCAGTTCGCTGACCGTCACCGAGGGGGGAAGCACGCTGTTGTCGCGCTCACCCTGGCCGGTATAGCTGATGTAAAGGCGTTCCGTGGCCGACATGAGCGCCTCGAGGAACAAGTAGCGGTCCTCGTCCCGGAGCGACCGGTCGCCACGGCGGCGCTTGCCGGCCAGCAGGCTGAAGCCGGGGGGGCGCTTGACCCGCGGAAAGACACCGTCGTTCATGCCGGTCAGGCAGACCACCCGGAAGGGGATGCTGCGCATGGGGAGCATGGCGCAAAAGGTGACGCGTCCCCCCAGAAAGCCATAGGAGGCCCCCGGCCGGTCGAGCAGAGTCGTGAGATGGTCGGTCAGGGCCTCCGGGTCTATGGCAGAGGAAAAACCGCTTCGCTCCTGCATATCCCTGAGTTGCACAAAGGCTTCGTGCAGCGCCTTGAGACCGGTGTCCGCAGTCTCGACGGGGCTGAGCAGGCTGTCGGCAACCAGCGCCAGGCTGTCGGCCCACTCCGCAAGGGTGTGGGAGCGTCCCAGAAGGGCGGCCGCCTCCCGGACGCGGCCCATGAACCCGGCCAGTTTGCCCAGGGCCGCGGCCCGGGTTCCCTCGATGCCGGGAAATGGGAGCATATCCCCGAAGAGCCGGTTATTGTCGGGGGCCAGCGCATACCCCAGCAGCATTCGATCCAGGGCGGCCTGCCAACTGTTCTCGGCAAAAGGGGGAAAGCCGAGCGAAGAACGCTGATCCCGGTCAAGCCCCCAGCGGACGCCGCTGTCCCGCAGCCATGTGCGGATGTTCTGCAATTCGTCGGTCGTCAGGGAAAAATGTGCCATGACGTGGGGCGTTTCCAGCAGTTCCAGCATACTGTTGACGCCGAAACGGCCGGAGGGAAGGGCCAGGATGCGCAGGAACGCCTCAATGGCCGGATTGTCGCGGCGCTGGCTCTGGTCGGCAATGGTGTAGGGGATCCCCGGACGGTCGCCGCCGGCCGCGCCGAAAACGGCCGAGATATAGGGGGCATAGGCCTCGATATCCGGCGTCATCACCACGATCTGGCGGGGCTCCAGGCCGGGCAGCTCCCGGAACATGTCCAGCAGGCTGTCGTAGAGCACCTCCATCTCTCGCATGGGGCTGTGGCAGCTATTGACCCGGATGGAACGATCATCGCCCGCGACAACGCCTTTTTCCGCGTTTCCGGTGCTCCTGTCGCGCAGTTCCAGGATATCGGCCTGAATCAGGAAGAGGAGACGGGTGCCTTCCGGCCGGGGAACCGATTCATCCAGATCCTCCGTGTCGGCGCCGCTGTCGAGCAGCATGGAGAAGAACTCCTGGCCCAAGGTGCCAAGGGAGGAGAGAAGCGGATTGCCGGTCTCGAAGTATTCGGCGGCATCCACCGGCAACTCCGGGCGCAGCAGCAGATCGGCCTGCCGTTTGCGCGAGATGATGTCGCCCCAGTATTCTCCGCAGGGGTTGAGCAGGTAGAAACGCACATCGGCGATCCGGGTAAGAAGCGAGATTGCCTCCATGTGAAAGGGGGGCAGGTAGGAAATGCCGAACAGGTTGAAGCGTTCCGGCAAGCGCCCCGCAGGGATGGGGCCGGACGACAGCCGTTCCTTGAACTGGCGCAGCAGCGCGGCGCGGTGCTGTCCGGGGAACTTGCGGGATACCGCTCTCCAAAGCTGCGGCTGCCAGCCGTCGCCGTCGCCCCGGTCCCAGGCCAGAAGCGCCTCGGGACGGAAGATGGTGTATTGGTCAAAGGTGTCGGCAATCGTGCGGGAGAGCTGCAACAAAGCCCGGCCGTCCCGGCGTCCGGAGCAATAGCGGCGCAGCGGCTCGAACCCTGTCCTGTCCAGCAACCCCGGCAGGTCCGCCATGATCCGCCAGGCCATGACGTCGGGGGCAAAGGGGGAGGGGTAGGCAAGGTTGGGCAGCACGGCGCGGAAGATATCCTCCAGCTGTTCGTTGGGAAAGGGGAAGCGCAGGTTGGCGGAAACGCCGTTCAGGCGGGCCAGTTCCATGGCTATCCAGCGGGCCATGCCGGAGCTCTGCACCACCACGGTCTCCGGGGCCAGGGGGGAACCGGTCTGTACGGCAAAATCGGCCGCCATGCGGCCGATGAGGCGTTGCAGGGAACTACTGGTGATGACGTTGAGCATGCCCATGGCAGCAAACTATACCGGAAATTGTGGGACAAACAAAGGGGAAGTCTATAAAACAGAAAAACCATTCCATCGGCATCCTGTCAATACGAGCGGTTTTGTCTTCATTCCGATAGTTGTATCCCCTGCCACCGCGACCTCTCCGCAAGAAAGCTGTTGTCGTTGCTCCGGCCGGCGTGTTATACATAGGATATACTTGAACCACGGGGCTGATCCCTGTGGTTTTTGTTTTACGCTTCCCAATAATCGGGATACGCACGTTAATGACATTATTGTATCCTCCTGCCAGGCCGGTCCGGTATCAGGAGGCATAACCCAAGGAGCAAGATCCATGTCTTTTGAGACTCTCGGCCTGCGCGCCGAACTGTTGAGCGCAATCGCCTCCCAGGGCTATGCCGCGCCGACCCCCATCCAGGCCGAGGCGATCCCGGTGATTTTCGAGGGATGCGACCTGCTGGCCGGCGCCCAGACCGGTACCGGCAAGACCGCGGCGTTTGCCCTGCCGATCGTTCAGAGGCTGGGTGAAAATCCCCCCCGGCAAAAGCGGCGGGCTCCGCGTGCGCTGGTTTTGGTGCCGACCCGAGAACTGGCGGCCCAGGTCAGCGAACAGATGAACAATTTCGCCCGGCGCCTGTCGCTGCGCTCCACGATGATCTACGGTGGGGTGACCATCCAGGCGCAGATCGAGCGGTTGCACCGCGGCGTCGATATCGTGGTCGCGACGCCGGGGCGGTTGCTCGATCATGCGGAGCGGGGCACCGTAAACCTCTCCCGGATCGAATTTTTGGTTCTGGACGAGGCCGACCGCATGCTCGATCTGGGGTTTATCGACGCAATTAAAAAGGTGGCGGAATATCTGCCGGTCAAGCGCCAGACCCTGCTCTTTTCGGCAACCTATTCCCAGAGCATCAAGCAGCTTGCCGACGAATTGCTCGATCACCCGCGGCGGATCGAGGTGGCGCGCCGCAATATCGCCGCCGATGCGGTGGCCCAGGCCGTCTATGAGGTGGAGCGAAGCCGCAAACGGGAAATGATCTCGTTTTTGATCCGCCAGGGGGGGTGGAACCAAGTGCTGGTTTTCGCCCGCACCCGCTACGGAGCGGACAAGTTGGCTGAAGAGTTGCTCTACGACGGCATCAAGGCTGCCCCCATCCACAGCAACAAGAGCCAGTCCATCCGAACGCGTACCCTGGCGGAATTCAAACGGGGGGAATTGCGCGTGCTGGTGGCGACCGATGTGGCGGCGCGCGGGCTCGACATCGAGGGCCTGCCGTACGTGGTGAATTACGATCTGCCCCAGGTCCCCGAGGACTATGTGCACCGCATCGGTCGAACCGGCAGGGCCGGAGAGGACGGGATCGCCCTCTCGCTCGTCTGCCCGGAAGAAAGACCGCTTTTGGCCGCCGTTGAGAAGTTGCTCACGTATGCCGTCCCGCGCCGGACGCTTGCGGAATTTCCGCAGGTAGCGGCCAGGCGGAGTGTTCGGGTGAAGGAACTCAAAGAGGCCGCTAAAGCGCCCAAGACGCGGGGGACACAGGACAAGCAGGCAAAGGTCTCCGCAAAGGGCGCGACCCCTCGGCGGGGAAAGGCCGTGGCCGAGCGGCCCGCACCCAAGACCGGCCGCCGGGGGAGCAGGATGAAATAGGGGCACTCTCCCGATTAGGGGCATGAGTTTGACCCATATACGGGCTTCATGAGAATAAAGAAAGGGCCCACGTCGTGTGGGCCCTTCATGAATCCAGGAATCGTCAGGCCAAACCCTGAATCAGGACAAGTCCTGGACCCCCTGGTAGATGATGTCGAACAGCTCGGGGATATGTTGCTCCGCGATGCAGGAGAAGGCGATGCGCAGGTCGGTCTTGGTGATGGAGATGGCGCCGACCCCGTACTTGTCCAGCAGATGGAGACGCAGTTTTTCGGCATCCACCGTCTTCAGCTTCAGACACATGAAGTAACCCGAGTTGAACGGGTAGTAAGTCCAGGCTGAATCGTATTTGCCGCTGTCGAGGACTTCCTTGGTTTTCAGGGCGCGCCCCTTCATGACCTGGAACTTTTCCTCCTTCTGTGCCAGGAACTGGGGCGAACGCAGCGCCTCGATGACGAATGTCTGGGAGGGGTGCGGGCAATTGGAGATACGGGCGCGGATGATCCCCATGGTCTTCTTCTCCAGGGCGGTCATGACCGGCGTGTTTTCGTATTCATTGCCGTCGGCAAAGGTGATAAAACCGGTACGGAAGCCCCAGACGAACTCCTCCTTGGTGGCGCCGTCCAGCTTGACGGCAAGGATGCGCGGATGTAGGTTGGACAGCTTGCCGAACAGGGACTCCTTGAGGCTATCCTCGTAAAAGAGCCCGAAGTAGGCGTCGTCGGTCACGGCAACGATATTGCAACCCGATTCGGCCACCTCCTTGATGGCGGCCACCAGGGCATCCCCTTCTGCCACGGTCGGGGTGTACCCGCTGGGGTTATTGGGGAAGTTGAGCAGGACAACGGCCTTGCCCTTTTCTTCGGCGCTGTTCTTCAGGACCGCCTTGAAGGCGTCGATGTCGTAGCCGCCTGCCACGGTGAAGGTCGGGTGTTTCTTGACGATGGCGCCGCTGCAGGTGCCGAAGGTCAGGTTGTAGTTGCCCCAGAGCATGTCGGGAAGGATCAGATGGTCCCCCTTGTCGATGAACAGGTCGGAGACGATGGAGAGGCCGTGGGTCAGCGCATTGGTAACAATGGGATTGCTGAAATGTTTGCCCTGAAGGCTCGGGTTTTCACGCAGTTGTTTCTCCCGCCACAGGGAGCGCAGTTCCGGCTTGCCGGCGGGGGGGGCGTAGGGGAAGATATCCTTGGGATCAAAGGCGGACAGTTTGTCCTGGATGCACGGCAGGAACATCGGCCCGCCGTTCTCGGTGGCGATGCCGATGGTGGCGTTGAACTTGTGAGCCTTTTCCTTGGCTTCGGCCGACTGGGTCAGAATGCCCTTGGGGAAGAAGAGGTTCTTACCAAGATCGGACAGCATTTCCAAAACATGGGGGCTGTGCTGGGCAAGCAGGTCGTTCAGTTCTTGTGCCAATGGGTTCATTGATTCCTCCTGAGCTGATTTGAAAGATTGTCTTATACAACCTGGAAAACGCAAAAATTTAATTGAACAGCACCGGTTCCGCTTTGTCAATAGATAATATCGGGAAACGGCGCCGGGTAATCCAGTCGTTGATGAAACGCTTGCGATGATGTATGGTTTGAACCAATAACTTTGCTGCGGAACAGGAGTTTCAATGATAAAGAGCATGACCGGATACGGGAAGGGGGAAACGGCCGGCGCCCATGGTACCTTCACCGTGGAGATCCGCTCGGTCAACCATCGCTACGGCGAGGTGTCGGTGCGCATGCCGCGCGGTTTCATGGCTTTGGAAAACGAGGTCAAGCGGGCCGTTTCCGCACTGCTCAAGCGGGGCAAGATCGATGTCTTCGTGCAGTGGGAGGAGGCAATGGCCGGCGAATCGTTGCCCCAGGTTGACATGGTCCTGGCGCGGGCCTACTTCACGACGTTCAACCACCTGGCCGGCGAGTTGGGGCTCCCGGGCCAGGTGCCGCTCTCCCTGGTTATCGCCCAGAAGGGGGTCCTGCGGGAAAGCAGCTCGACCCTTGTGGAGGAAGATTGCCGCGATCAACTCATGTCCGCGCTCCAGGCCGCAGTGGCGGCGCTCGATGCCATGCGGACGAGGGAAGGGGAGGCGCTGGCGGCCGATCTGTCGGCCCGGCGTACCCAGGTGGCGGAATGGGCCGCCCTGATCGGGGAACGGACCCCGGCGGTGGTGGTCGAGTATCGCCAAAAGTTGAAGGCGCGCCTGGAACAGCTTCTGGAAGGGACGGAACTGGACGAGACCCGTTTGGTCCAGGAGATGGCCCTGATGGCCGACCGGTGCGACGTGACCGAAGAACTGGTGCGGCTTGCCAGCCATTTTATCCAATTCGACGAGGCATTGCGCCTGCCGGAGCCGGTGGGGCGCAAGCTGGACTTCCTGATGCAGGAGATGAACCGCGAGGTCAACACCATTGGCTCCAAATCCAGCGATGCCGAGATCACCACGCTTGTCATCCGGATCAAGGCCGAGATGGAGAAGATGCGCGAGCAGGTGCAGAATATCGAATAACGCGTGAATCATGAGGGTGAAATGGGCGGACCTGTCGGGCGGAACTTTCCTTTTGCCGCTGTTCTGTGCTACCCTGTGTAAAATACCTGTGAAGGACGTTCCATGAAACGCGAAGGCTTGATCATGATCATCTCGGCCCCCTCCGGGGCCGGCAAGACCTCCCTCTGCAACGCACTTTTGCAACGTTTTCCGGCCATGAAAGAGTCGGTCAGTTACACGACCCGGCCACCGCGGGCAGGGGAGGTGGACGGCCAGGACTACTTCTTCGTATCCCGGCCGGAATTCGAACGCATGGTGGCCGAGGACGCCTTTGCCGAATGGGCCGAGGTGCACGGCAACCTGTACGGGACGGCATTGAAGACCCTGGAGGAAGCCCGTCGCAACGGCGTCGACCTGGTGCTGGATATCGATTGCCAGGGGGCGATGATCATGAAGGAACGCCTTGACGGCGGTGTGTTTGTGTTTATCCTGCCTCCCAGCATGGAAGAGTTGCGCCATCGCCTGGAAAGCCGTTCGTCGGATGCCAGGGAGGTAATCGAGCGCCGTATCGTGCGGGCCGCAGACGAGATCAAGGAGTGCCGCTGGTACGATTACATCGTCATCAACGATAGTTTGCTGGAAGCTGCCGAGGAATTGTCGGCCATCGTGCTGGCGCAACGCCGCCGCACCTCCCGGATGCTGGAACAGGTGGCGAAATTGTTTGATATTTGATGTAAAATAAGGTAAGAATACGGTCCATTTTATCGGTTGCAGGAAGGAGTAACATATGGCACGGGTAACAGTTGAAGATTGCCTCGAAAAGGTGGATAATCGTTTTCTCCTGGTCATGCTGGCCTCAAAGCGGGTCAAGCAGCTCTACAAGGGGGCTCATCCGCTGATTGACCCGAAGAACAATCGTCTGGTGGTGACCGCGTTGCGCGAGATAGCCGCCGGAAAAGTCAGTTTTGAAATCAACAAGAAACAGCAGGCCCGCTAGGCAACCTGAACCGGGGTGAAATCGCACATGGAGCGGTTTCACCTTTTTTCTATCCATTTCCCCACACTATCCACCCATTTTTGTCCCGCGAGTAGATGACGGCGCATGATCAGGCTTAACGATATCATCGACAAGGTAACGGCGTATAACCCGACGGCTGATCTCAATATCATCCGCAAGGCCTACGTTTACTGTGCCAAGGTGCATCAGGGGCAAACACGCCTGTCGGGGGAGCCGTACATCATCCATCCCATGGAGGTGGCCGGCCTGCTGGCGGAGTTGCGTCTGGACGTTCCCAGTATCGTCACGGGGTTCCTTCACGATACCATCGAAGACACCTTGACGACCTACGACGAACTGGTGGAGATGTTCGGGGAAGAGGTGGCCCAGTTGGTGGACGGGGTCACCAAGATCAGCAAGATTCACTTCAAGACCAAGCAGGAAAGCCAGGCTGAAAATTTTCGCAAGATGCTCCTGGCCATGGCCAACGACATCCGCGTCATCCTGGTCAAGCTGGCCGACCGCCTGCATAATATGCGCACCCTGGAGTTTCAGCCCGAGACCAAGCAGCGCACCATAGCCCAGGAGACGATGGACATCTACGCGCCCATCGCCAATCGCCTGGGGATATCCTGGGTCAAGGTGGAACTGGAAGACCTGTCGTTCCGCTATCTCAATCCCGAGGTCTACTTTGATCTGGCCCGCAAGGTCTCACTGAAGAAGAAGGAACGGCTGGCATACGTGGAGGAGGCCAAGTCGATCATCTCGGAAAAACTGGCCTTCCAAGGGATCCAGGGCGAGGTCTCCGGTCGCAGTAAGCATCTCTACTCCATCTACCGCAAGATGGAGAAACGCAATGTGGAATTCGAAGAGATCTACGACCTGCTGGCCATTCGCATCCTGGTGGAGGACGTGCGGGAATGCTATGAGGTGCTGGGGGTGATCCATTCGGCCTGGAAGCCGATTCCCGGGCGTTTCAAGGACTACATCGCCATGCCCAAGGGGAACATGTACCAGTCGTTGCACACGACGGTCATCGGCCCCCACGGCGACAGGATGGAGGTGCAGATCCGCACTCACGAGATGCATCGTGTGGCCGATGCCGGCATCGCGGCCCACTGGAAATACAAGGAGGGCAAGGGGTACGACGAGAAGGAGGTCAAGCGCTTCGCCTGGCTGCGGCAACTGCTGGAATGGCAGCAGGAACTCCAGGATTCCAAGGAATTCATGGATTCGGTCAAGGTTGATCTCTTCCCCGAGGAGGTCTACGTCTTTACCCCCAAGGGGGACGTGAAGGGTTTCCCCAAAGGCTCCACGCCGATCGATTTCGCCTACAGCGTGCACAGTGACGTGGGGCATCGCTGCGTGGGCGCCAAGGTTAACGGCAAGCTGGTGCCGCTCAAGTACGAGCTGAAAAACGGCGATATCGTCGAGGTCATCACCTCGCCCCACCACACACCGAGCAAGGACTGGCTCAAGATCGTCCATAGCTCACGGGCCCGCAACCGGATACGCTCCTGGATCAAGATCGAGGAGCGCAAGCGGAGCATCGTGCTGGGACGTGAGATCTGTGAAAAGGATTTTCGTAAATATTCCATAAACCTGCAGAAGATTCAGAAAGCCGGCGATTTCAAGAAGATCGCCGGGGAGTTCGGTTTTGCCGGGGACGACGACCTTTTGGCGGCGGTAGGCTACGGCAAGATTTCCAGCGGCCAGATCATCGGCAAACTCGTGCCCGCCGAAAAACTTCATGAACGGGCCGAACGCAAGGAATCGCGTCTCTCGGCGGTCATCAACAAGCTCAAGGGCAAGACGTCCAGTGCGGTGGAAATCAGCGGCGTCGATGACGTCCTGGTCCGCTTCGCCAGGTGCTGCAATCCGGTGCCGGGAGACGAGATCATCGGTTTCATCACCCGCGGCAAGGGGGTCGCGATCCACACCGCCGACTGCAAGTTCGCCCTGGAGAGCGATCCGGAGCGGCAGATCGATGTGGCTTGGAACAAGATCAAGACCGCGACCCTGCCGGTCAAGATCAAGGTCATCTGTCATGACGTCAAGGGCATCCTGGCGAACATTACCATGGCCATCACCAACTGCGAGGCCAATATCGCAAGCGCCCAGATCCAGAGCACCATCGACCAGCGCGGAGAAAATACCTTTGAGGTGAATGTCAGCGACCTGACGCACCTGCGGAAGGTGATGAACGCCATCATGAAGGTCAAGGGAGTCATCAAAGTGGAGAGGTTAAAGCAATGACATGTGAAACGATTGCGACAGATGCGGCCCCGGCAGCGATCGGGCCGTATGCTCAGGCCGTCAAGGCCAATGGAATGCTCTTCTGTTCCGGCCAGATCGCCCTTGATCCGGCAACCGGCGAGTTGGTGGCCGGGGGGGTGGCGGCACAGACCGAACGGGTGATGGAGAATATTGCCGCGGTACTGGCGGCTGCCGGCACGGGGGTTGGTCAGGTGGTCAAGACGACCATCTTCCTGACGGATATGGGGGATTTTGGCGCGGTGAACGAAATCTACGGCCGCTGTTTCGCTGATCACAAGCCGGCCCGTTCGACCGTGGCGGTCCGGAGCCTGCCACGCGGGGCCCTGGTTGAGATCGAGGTCGTCGCCCTGGCATGACGCCCGGAATGCCGGGGTATTCCGCCACTGGCCCGAAAACGACAAAAAGCCGCGGACACTTTGTGTGCCACGGCTTCAAATCGCAGGTTGATCAGGCGGCTTACGTGCCGCGGCGATTAGAGCGCTTTGGTGATAAAGCCAGAACGGATGCAGCGGGTGCAAACCTTGATGGTTGCGACCGTGCCGTTTTTGATGGTTTTGACCTTCTGGATATTCGGGTGCCAGACGGTACGAGTTTTGTTGTTGGCATGGCTCACGTTGTTGCCGAAGCTGGGACCTTTTCCGCAGACTGCACATTTTCTTGACATATGATTATGACCTCCATAAATTACTGAAAAGAAGTTTTTAGCAGATTAATTGGCCGGTTGCAAGGGAAAAATTGGGTTATATATGAATATCGTCAAGGCCTTCATAACTCTCGTCATTATCCTGCTCATTGTTGTTGCGGTCCTGTTCATCGACTTTACCTACAAGACCTTTTCCTATCGGCAGCGTCCGGTCAAGGCCGATGCCATCGTGGTACTGGCCGGCGGCAAGGGACGGATCGAGGAAGGGGTGCGGCTGTACCGGGAGCAGCGGAGCAGCCATCTTTTCCTGATCGGAGTCGATCCATCCGTTCGCAAAAGGGACCTGTACCGTCCCCAGACCGGCGACCCTTCATCCGAAGGGGTGGTGCTGGAAAAGACCTCCCGCAACACCCTGGAAAACGCCATCTATGGCCGTGAAGTCATCATGCGTGCCGACGTCCGCTCGATCATTCTGATAACCTCGCGCTACCACATGAAGCGTGCCGCGATCCTGTTCCGCAACGCGTTGCCCAAGGATGTGGCCATCTACCCCTATCCGGTGGACAGCAAAAACCTCAAGGAGGCCTGGTGGAGCCACGGCGGCAGCTTTCACCTGCTGTTCAGCGAATTCTACAAATACTGCATGTTTCGCTTCTTTTTCCTGCTGGCGCCCGGTGAACTGCGCGACGGTATCCTGCCTGTACCTTCCAGCGGCTGAGGCTCTTCCCTATTTGCGGAATTTCTGATAGATTCGAATATCACTCAAGCCGAAGTCCGAAAGGAATCATTACATGCGTTACCTCAGCACGCGCGGCGGCATTCAGCCGATTCCCTTCAAGGATGCCGTCATGATGGGGTTGGCCACCGATGGCGGCCTGCTCCTGCCCGAATCCTACCCCCCCGTCACCCCGGAACAGCTCAGCGCCTGGCGGCGGCTTTCCTACCCGGAGCTGGCCTTCGAGATCATCTCGCGTTTTGTGGACGATATCCCGGCCGCCGACCTGAAGGCGCTGATCGACCGTTCCTACTCGACCTTCACTCACCCCGAAGTGACGCCGGTGGTCAGGCAGAACGGCGTCTACATCCTTGAGCTGTTCCACGGCGAGACCCTGGCCTTCAAGGACGTCGCCCTGCAGTTTTTGGGCAACCTGTTCGAATATATCCTGGCCGAGCGGGGACAGCACCTGAACATAGTCGGCGCAACCTCGGGCGATACCGGCAGCGCCGCCATCCATGGCGTGCGTGGCAAGAAGGGGATCAACATCTTCATCCTGCACCCACACGGCAAGACCTCGCCGGTGCAGGCCTTGCAGATGACCACCGTCACCGATGCCAATGTCCATAACATCGCCATACGCGGCACCTTTGACGACTGCCAGGACATGGTCAAGGCGCTCTTCAACGACCTGGAGTTCAAGGAAAAGTACGCCCTCGGCGCGGTCAACTCCATCAACTGGGCGCGGGTACTGGCCCAGGTGGTCTACTACTTCTACGCCTGGCTGCGGGTAACGGACGAGGGCTCCGCCCCGGTCTACTTCTCGGTCCCCACCGGCAATTTCGGCGACATCTTTGCCGGCTACGTGGCCAAGCGCATGGGGCTGCCCATGGAAAAGCTTCTGCTGGCCACCAACGAAAACAACATCCTGACCCGCTTCGTCAGCCAGGGCGATTACTCCTTGGCCGGCGTGGTCGCCACCCTGTCGCCTTCCATGGACATCCAGGTGGCTTCCAACTTCGAGCGCTACCTGTTCCACCTTTTCGGTGAAGACCCGGGCCGGGTGCGGGCGGCCTTTGCCGAGCTGAAGGCAAAGGGGCGGATCACGTTCGGCAACGCCGAGATGGAACAGGTTCGTCGCGACTTCTGCTCAGCCTCGGTGGATGAGGCGCAGACCTTGGATACCATCGGCCGTTTCCACAAGGAGACCGGCTACCTGCTCGACCCCCATACCGCGGTCGGCGTGCACGCCGCTCTGGGGCAGCTTCCCGGCGATGCCCTTCGCGTATGTCTTGCCACGGCCCACCCGGCCAAGTTCGGTGCGGCGGTGGAAAAGGCCATCGGTGTACCGGCTCCGGTTCCGCCCGCCGTTGCCGCCCTGGAAGGGATGCCGACACGCTGCAAGGTGATGGATGCCGATCTGGCCGCAGTCCGTGCATACATTGTGGCTACCATCGGATGATGGCTGCCGGTAAGAGGCTGCGCCCGTAGACTATCAATTGCAGATGTCGTCCGCCACGTGTCACTCGCATGGGGCAGCCTCTTTTAACTTCATGTTTTCATGTGAGCCCGGAGCTATAAAACCGCTTCCCGGATTTTCAATGCCGATTGATTTTAGATATTGGAACGTCTTCCCATCGTCAACCGCGAAGCAATCAGGTAACAGTGCCACTCTTTTCGGGGATGAAAGGGGGGGAGAGCGCAATCCACATGGGTTTTTCACCTGATCCAGCATGCGTCCGGCTTCCCGGAATTTTATGCTTGCATCGGACAGGGAAATTGTGGGATAGTTAGCACCGTGAAGGACGCGAGTGCGCCCTTTTGTTTTATGGACAAGCTCCCAGCGTGTTTGCCGGAAGGCATGACCCTGATGTAAAATCCAAAATATATGCGGGAATAACTCAGTGGTAGAGTGTCAGCTTCCCAAGCTGAAGGTCGCGGGTTCGAATCCCGTTTCCCGCTCCAA
>JARLHN010000032.1 GCA_031292255.1 Oryzomonas sp.
CGTCGAACTCCACAATCGCGGACGAGACTCTCCCCTCGCGGTCGCCAACGTTGTAACCAACAAAATGACGGGTTTTTCCGGTCCAGAGAGGTGTCGAAACCTCAAAAACTGTCCAGCTGTCGAGAATGATCTCAGGCGATTCAGCAATGGGCTTGACTCTCCAAATGGGCATTTTTCACCTCTCCTATTTTTCTGGCTGCAACAATTCCACCAGGCACTTGGCGATCCAGAAGATATTATTATCAAGCATATTGGCCGCTTCGACCTCGATATTGCTCAGAGACCCTCTATCCCTGTTTTCCCCGTAGCTTTAATAATCTCTGATCATCATTTCAAGATATCCGACCGTGTAGTCGGTTTTTGCCCCTGGGCGAGCTTTGACAAGCTCCAGAAGCTGCTGGGCAACTGATACCTTGGACATTAGCAGCAGCCTTTCGGACTTGTTGCCGCCCGTATAGTCGTCGATCATGGCTTGCAGTTCGTCGATCGTCATGGCCCCAGCCTCACAAACTCCTCACTCTCTGTATCGAAAACCCACCAGCCATCCTCAATGTGAATATTGACGTGGTTGAGTTTCCGCATTGGCCCCTCGGTCATTGTATGGCCGAAAATCTGCTTAAACCGAGGATCCGTGTTTAGTCCCTCCCGCCGGCTGTCGAACCAGAAGATTCCACCAAAAGGATCGGATCCGCCCCTGGTCGTCGCGATGTTGAACAAAGGCCCCTCACCGAAAAGTCCACTTGGGTCCGCGCTACGTCGAACCCGCTTCACCGCAAACTCCCGTTCAAACTCCTCGCAGATCCACGAGGCGATAGCCGATGAATCCCCGGAGCCCCATGGGGCGGAAGGAAGGGCGGCCGTCAGGGCGGTGGACACCCCAGCATGAGTGCAGAGCCAGTCGCCGACGGCGTGGGCGGCCTTGATCTGGCCCTTCTTGCGGGCTATGTGATAACGGGCCTCGAAGATGTCTCGGTATTCGAGGCCTCTGGTCTCGTAGGTCCGGGCAAGATACTCGTTACCTCGCACCCACCGATCAGGATTGAATATGTGGCCATGTCGGGTAAAGCTGCTCCATGGCCGCTCCGGAGTGTATGGTAGGCAATGGTTGCCCCACACGAAGACACATTCGGAATCCAGTAAGAGATCGAGACAAGCCAGCTCGTCCTCGAACGGGACCTTTGGGTCCCTAGAATCGACAATGTCGCCCAGGGCAACATGTTCTGCCTCGGGCTTGTAAGCGTGGAAGGCCTCCACCATTGCCAGGTCGCCATGTATGTCGCCGATTACAATGGCCATCATGGCATCCCCGTGAAGTGCAGGAAAATCGTTAACCCGCAAATCGTAACCGTAAAAATTAACCAGTAAACTGCCGCAGTAACCAGCGCTTCCTGATCTTTATCTGTTCGCGTACACGCCGCCATGCAGAAAATCAGCACACACACCACCACGGATATTCCGATAGCCCAGTACAAGACAGGCCTGAGGTATGGCCCCAGCATGAGATACGGGATGCTGATTGTAAAGCCTCGACTTGGCATATCCACTCATTCAACCGTCAGTATCTGCTAATAGTGCGGCTTGTTGTTTTCCACACCAGTGGTGAGCCAGGCGAGGCTCATGCAAACAGCCCATATTCTATGCGTCCCAGGGTGTTCATAACCAACTCCGCCCCCTCAGGTGTTTTAAGCAACTCAGCAGGGACCTTACCGCCAAGCGCCGGAATAGGCGAGTTGAACCATTGAATGGCCTTTTCCCGTGTCCCGAAAACTTCGATTGCACGTTCCAACACTTGCTCATCCATAATTTCATCTCCATTTTCTCATCATGTCCACTGCTGACGCCCGACAGAGAAGCTATATCCGCCGGCACTTCTAGTCTTCGCCTCGACGGCGATACATATAATCCAGTCAGTACACGTAAGCTAAAATGATCGCAACAACCACGATCTCTATGATGTCAATGGTGACAATTCCATTTATTTATTTTGTCCCATCAGGATCTGCCGGCCAACCAGAAAACGGACGTAACATCAATGTAAATGACTGATATTAAAGATTAAGTGTGACAATTAATTAGTCGTCGATCATGCTTTGTAGTTCGTAGATCGTCATGGCCCCAGCCTCACAAACCCCTCAGTTTACGTGTCTAAAACCCACCAGCCGTTCTCGATGTGGCCGGGTTTTCGTCGCAAACTCCCTATCAAACTTCTCACAGACCCACGAGGCGATAACCGATGGATCCTCGGAGTTCCAGGGGCGGAAGGGAGTGCGGTCATCAGGGCAGTGGACACTCCGGCATGAGCGCAGAGCCGGTCGTCGACAGCGCGGGCTGCCCAAGTAACGTCATAATATTGAGACGATTGAACCTCTTTGTCACCTCATTACAAAGCTCCGGATATCTGGATATTATTTCCCCCGGCGGACATTTGTAAACTTTGGCAATATCCTCTATACGCATTGAAGATGCTTTACTGGTTGCCACATCCCTAAGCAGGCCGTGCATTTTGAGCCAGTTGACCTTATCAGGGTTGAATACCGGCAAACCGATGCCGGCAAACTCGGATGCGTCTTTACGAAACATTTTGTCCCCATCCATCGTCAACACATCAAAGGGATCCATCTTAAATATTTTCGCTATCCAGAGAACCACGCCAAGTGTCGGCAGCATCTGGCCTGAAAGCAGCTTGCCAAACATCTTTTTTTTCAAAGAGACTTGCCGGTTTAATACCGGATCATGAATTTTTTTCATCCTGTACCCAATCAAATATCTAAGCAGAGAAGGTAATGTCGGCATATTTCGCTCAAATTCGATGGTGTTGTGCCATTCAAACAAACGGACAAAGAAATCGCTCCCTGTCTCATACGATCTTCTGGCCCTACAGTCCGCATTGCTGCCGAGCCAAGCGTTGCATTTTGAGCAAAAACCTACAACTGTCCTGAAGGTTAGGGGAGATGACACAACCCCGCAATACGGGCACGTTTTAAGAAGCTGGCTTCTATGAACTGGACACTTTTCGAAAACCTCCAGGCCCCATAAGAGCGGGTAATAAACTGTCTGATTTGCTGCACGTTGATCCTGAAGACAGTAAGGGCACCATACATTAACACCTGATAAAAGCTTATAGTCGGAGAGAAGCCAGGAAAATGACTGCATTGTCAGGTTCTGGAGCCCCAGCCTGCCAGTGAGTTTTTCCAAAACATCCACAAAGGTTGAGACATTCACACCCATTCCGTTCATTCCGGCAATAATTTCTTGACTACCGATAGTATTCTTGAGGTTGTAGCGACTCCCCGGGAAATAATTGACGATTACTCTTCGCAACAACGCAGAAACAGACACCATATGTGCTGCGGCCAACCGGGCAAGATAGCTCGAGAGGCCTTCTACGAACGGGGTTCCGACGCCGATGGGTTTGAGAGAGTAAAGATCCGTTGGTGTCAAGGACGTACCCGCATGCTTAGGAATGAATTCGTATAAGTCATCGTCACTATTTAAGACAGCCAAAAAATTATTATTCTTCATGTCTGGACCCCAACCGGATCGCGGACAGGTTTACGTTGGAAGGCGTACTTTCTTTTTTTTGACTTTGGCTTATCGTCCTCGGCAAGCTTTCTGGAAAAATCGATGCCAAGCCGTGCTTTCAGGGTGAGCATTGAATCATCCGGCGGCGTCAACAAAGCCTCGCCTTCTAATAGCTCATTAGCCATTTTATTCCTTTGATCGTATGAATACATCGAGGCCAACAGATCGGCTTTGGTCAAAGCACTGCTTCCTTCCCCCACAACCAGCTTTATTGCCTTGTTGATCCAACCACTCAAGATGCCTACGCAGCCCAAGGAGCCAATATAGAAATCCTCTATCATGTCGGTCATTGTAAAATCGCATGGAATAGGAAGTTTAGCGGCAAACGATTTCACAATACCACCGAAAGCACGAAAGTCATTTATATCGTCAAACCGGTAGCGAGGGAAATGCACGTCGATGCTCCGTCTGCTTAATTGCCCACTTAGGTTGCGAAAAGAGAGTAGTTCATACGTGCCAATAAGTACGATCACCGTTCCGGTAAGATTGGCTAGCGACTTGATATAATCCAATTGTTCGTGGAGGCCGGTGGATGATGCGCCTTTTGCAATATGTTGTGCTTCATCAATGATCAGTACTTTGACACGCCTGTAGTGCAGAGCATTCTCGAAAGCGAGCCTCAACTCATGACCGGGCGAACGAATATCGGCGCGAGCTCTCCAAAAGAATGCGGAACAACGGGGGTCGCCGGTTTTATTCTGGGCAAGTGGATCGTGAAGCACCATCAAAGCCCTGCGGTAAAACTCTTTCCAACTGAACTGCCGAGCATCGGAATATGGAGCTTCTATCACCGCCGCTGGCATGTGGGAATTATCAAACGTTTCATCTTCATCGCGGGACTCTTTGTCCAATGACTTGCAAATGAGATTGGCAAGTGTCGACTTGCCGACACCGGTCGGCCCGAACATAAAAACAATGTCGCCTGCATCCGCCTGACTTATGGCAAGATTCAGTCGAGTTACGACAAATTTCAGCCGTGGATGGTTGATCGTCATTTCTCCAAATTTTCTTACTGAATCCAGCTTCTGCATTAATTCGCTCCTTTCTAAATTTCTTCGAACACTTCAAAATCATTATCAAAATACGGCAATGCCGGGAAATCAGCTTCGTTCTCTACTCGTTCCGTTTTTACATCGCGTATCTTGCGAATTTCGGCCGCTTTACGCATTTCTTTCAATTCAGACTCGACATCCTGAGTTTCAGCAATAAACGCAGCAACTTTTTGGGCATTGATAACCAGCTTTTTATTGTGGTTACTGCGTCGCCTTATGATTTCTTGGGTTATCATTGCAATTTCTTTTTCTGATCGGCCCTGTAGCCTAGCGTAGTACTGGGATGTGCAGCGCTGCCACTTATTCTTGACGAATGCGTAGGCAGTACCTATGTCAAAAGGGTCGTAACGTACAGGAACATCCAGGCCGGTGGCAGAGTGCAGTAATTCATGCCAGTAGTAGAAGTTGTTGATTTTGATTCCACGTGACCGGATCACTTTTGCATGACCTTTGGGAGTGGATGGCAGCGTGCCGATAATAAAGGATTCATCGTAACGCATGAGTTTCATGGGCCGTGCCCCATGCTTGGCAAGCCCACGCTCGAAAGCTTTTTGCGGCGACTCCCCCAAAGCGGGGTGATCCAAATCTTCATATACTTCAGCAAAGTAACGTCCGATCCTTTCTTTCAGTTTTGGCAGCGTCCAAACTGCCAAGTTAGCTGGATTCACCGATTTGGTAACTTGACGCACATTAACCATGATCTTCGTATTGCCTAGCAAAGAATGGACAAACTGCGTATTGGTAACCCCAAAAAGACGCTCTAGAACAGAACCGTAGCGGGGTTGGGCACCGGGACGGCTTTTCTTGACGATGCCGTGAAACGCCATGAGTTGTTCAAAATAGACGCTATTGAAGTCAGCACCTCCGTCAACCACTATATTTTGCGGCAGACGATTATAAATACGCACGCACTCCCGTATGACCATCATGCAGGAGCGGTAGCTCGGCGGTTCAAAGGATAGGATATAGGCGAGGATGCATCTGGAGTTGGCGTCAACCATCAGAGTGAGCCAGGGCCTTCCCAGATTGTTACCAGTGACGGAGTCAACCAATTGGATATCCAGTTCCGTATGATCGAGGTGCACAATCTCGAAGGGTCGGTCGCCATGACGAGGAGTCGTCATTTCCAGCTCCCAGTGAAATACATCAAGCTGGTAAGCAGCGCGAAAACCCTTGCGACTGTTTTCTACTTTCTTTGCATCAAGTTTTTTCAGCACTTTAGTGACAGTTTTGAAACTAGCAGCAATAACATCCTTTTTTTCACATTCATTGCAGTAGTGGCCGTAGAGGGTTATGGGGTTGATCTGAGTCGTTATGAGGTACTGTTCGTCGATGCAGACCTGCATCAGATTGTACGATTCCGCCGGCAGTTTAGGGAGGCGGTTGCCTCGTTCAGACTTCCTGTCCAAAAGCCCGAGATATCCGTAGCCATAACGGATTTCTGCCTCCCGATATCGTTTCAGCCACGAATAAATTGTTGAGGATGGCCGGTCTGGAACGTCACCGGATAGGTATGGCAAAATTGCTGAATACTTTCTGTTTGCGTCTTCGTGAGCCATCGGGCCTTTGCCATGCAACAACTCGCAGATATCATTGTTGCTTAACCCTTTGCCAAGCCCCCTAATGGCCCCAATTTTCACCAACCCCTCGAATTCATTGTTTCCTAATGGAGTGACGCCACCTTGTTCATTCTTCAGATATATGTTTTCATCGCCGCAATTTATGATCTGGAACAGCCTGCCATCCCATATGAGAGTTGATCCAGGTTCGACTGTTACTGAGGATTCGAAAGTCGGTGCGGTCGGCATGCTGATGCTTGAGTGTTCCCTGCTGGTATAGACAGGGGTTTTGTCATGCTCGTTGAGCGGGTGGACATGTAAATTGACGTAGAGCTCGTTGCGAGCTATCAACTGAAATATATCGTCAGCGGTAAAACGTTCTGAGTTTCCAATGAGCTCGGAGAGGAAAATGCCCTGCCTGCAGGACACAAGGGCCTTGAGGAACGATTCGGCTTCAGAGCCAACTGGATAGTCGGGTGCCTGGAGATAGTCACTTAAATATTCGATGTTCCTTTGCCATACCCAGTTGATCTCCGCCGATGATCGGACCCTGAAGTTGAGACCGTATTTGCCGGCGTATTCTTCACCCGGCGGGCAGCGCCACTGCTTTTCATCATTGCGCACAAACCTTTCCGATTTCTCCGCCAAGCGCTCCAGCTCCTGCTCAACTTTGCACTCTTCCCAGTCAGCCGTACCGTCGTTCCTTATGACGAAAAAATCTGGAGTAGTTAGCACGGTGGTTTGGCGTCCAGTACTAGCCCGGTAAGAGATTTTGATCGGCCCAGGTTGGTCGTAATATTCAAGGACATTGTCGTCGAACTCATATTCCCTTATGAATGCCAGCTCGACCTTATGGCTTTCGAATTGGACGGTGTGCCCCATCTTGCGGCTCAGGTAGCGGCCGGTGACGTTGCTCTTGCCGCCTTGAACCCTCCGTGTGGGCTCGCTGGTACGTATCCGGGTAATCAGTGCAGCTGTGGTTGGATTAAACTGATTACGCGTCAGCCAGTCAGAGAATTGAATTTCGTCCATCATTTTCGCGCACCCCAACTCTGGTTCATTGAATGCAATGAACCAGAGTATGCAAAAAAACTGGTGATCCATAAAACAACACAACCAATCGATTGATGTTCCGCCCATTAAGCAATGTTTTGGAGTCCATATTTGCAACATGTTTAAAATCTGCTTCAGTGAATCAGATGAATGAGGTGTGTAGAAAAATTACTTGATGCGGTAGTAAACAAATTCGACGCCGCCGGTTTCCGCAGTTTCTTCCCTACGCAATAAAAAACCTTTCTCCCATAGTTGCTTAAGCTTTGTGCTTGCATTCGTTAGCTTCATGTCGAGGGCTTTGGCAACATCATTCGTTTTTACAAAATCATTAGACATCGCGAATTTCAGGGTTTCCCAATTACCTTTACTTGGTTCCGGTCCGATCAACTCCCAGTCGTCATCATCCCATATGACCATCGGTTGATCTTTTTTGTCAGCCCCATGCCCCCAATTATCGCGCAGGTCTTCATTTGGGAAATCGACCAGACAAAACCCTTTGTCTCCCCTGTACCTGCGCGCAATCTCCATGACGCTTTCTCTCGGGAATGAGGCATCAGTTCTGTCAACTCCCTTGAGGGATATGCGAAATATCCTGACTCCGGGGTTTGCCTCGACTACGCCCAATAGCTTTGAATGCACTTCCCGACCTTCAATGTGCCCCCACCCATCTGGGGATGCCATTAGTTCTCGGAGAATTATGGTGACAACTTTCTGATTCATGTGATTCATTGAACCAGATTGGCAATTATATGTCAAGGGTAAACGTGAAACAAATATGCGTCCCGCCAATATCAGGAAGGTCGCCAAAGCAAATTGGGGTTCTCAACGCATATTTCCCTTTGTCGGGAAAGAGGACGATCCTGATATTGGACAGCCTGATATCTAAGCAGGCACCAAATTTAATCGCCCAATCAGCACTCGTTTTAAGGCCACAACCCCTTCCTTGACCATGACGGGATACACCTCTCTTTAAGACTTCAATGAGTAATTTAGTGTCATTCAATCTATTTAACTTCGGAAATTCTGCAGTCAAAGTTGGCCTAAGGGTTTGTAGTATGCCTCTACCGCTATCTGATACAGCAATCCTTATTAATTTTCCGCCATTATATATTTCAACTCCTGAAAATCCATCAATATTTGTAGAGCTGTGTTGTAAAATATTATCGATAAGTTCACCTATAATAGTAAATACTGCTACATTTAATCGTCTGGCAAACTGACTATTTTTTATTGCGTTGACGATGGCATCAGCAAGTTGAGGGGTAACAGTTTGGTCAGGTCTGTCAGCATTAATATTTATCAACTTAATGACCCTGTCTGTCAAGATTCTGTCGTAGGATCGACCTACTGAAATACTGTTGACAGGACAGATCGAAACCGAAGAGCTGAGATGTTTAAAAAAACCATCACCATCGAATTGCTTAATTGTGTCTTCGGCATCAAAACAAAAAGAGACATTGTGGTTATTTGCGCACAATTGGTTCACATATGACAGGAGAAATGTCATGGCATCAACTGTAAGTTCGCAATATGGCGCAAAATGGAACTCGAAGTCGCGTAACTCTGAGGGCGCTAATTGGTTTTCAGTACTCATAATTAGGTCAAGATCGGAAGACCTAAGAAGCTGGGGGCCAAAACAATAATGCATTACCGACAAAGTCCCTTCCGACAACATTATAATATTACAATATTTTAATGATTGAAATGTTCAGAAGTTGGACAGTATTCCGCAAAGGAGGGAGAAGGGCAATGTTTTTCATATTCGAGGCATAAAATCGCCCCAGTCCAGATGTTCTCATCAGAGTTCCTATCGCAAAACACCTCCATATCTCCAAAGATTGAACTCCCAAACCCTCCGCTGAACCATAACCATGTAAATGCCTTTGGAACCATAAATTTAGAAAATTACAAATTTATGGTCCAGGTAACAAAAACCCCCACAACTTCAGGTTTTATCTTGACAAACACCTTGACCACCGCTATATATTTCCCATGCAGTGGAAAAATGTGGAATTAGGTGGAATATGATCGACTCGATCGACATATTCGGGGGGGAAACCCCGAGCACCATCGACGGCAAGGGAAGAACCTGCATCCCGGCCAAATTCAGGGATGCCCTCGCCAACCTGTCGGAGGACACGCGCTTCATCATAACCAAAGCCGCTCCCGTGGACCTGGGTGACGGCACCTTTGGCCGCGGCCTGTCCGTGTACCCCCTGGACACCTGGGCCGGGATCAAGAAGAAGATCCTTGCCAACGAAGGGGGCTTCACCTCAGCACAGTTGAACAGTATCAAACGTCAAATCGTCAACCCGGCGGAGGAGTGCAGCGCCGACAAGCTCGGCCGGGCGCTGATCCCCTCGTCCCTGCGGCTGCACGCCGAATTGGAGCGGGACATCTGGTTCGTCGGCATGGGACAACGCTTCGATATCTGGAGCAAGGGAACCTACTGCCGCATCAACGCACAGGACGAGAAAAACTTCCCGCTGGATTCGGAAGCACTCGCCGCAATGGGCGTCTAAGTGGATACCTTCCATCATCTGTCCGTCATGCCGGACGAGGTCATGACATTCTTGCAACCCCGGCCGGGCGGAATCTACCTGGACGGCACCCTGGGCGGCGGCGGGCATGCGGCGCTGATCGCCCGGCAGTGCGGCCCCGGCAACGGGATGGTGATCGGGATCGATCAGGATCACGAGGCGCTGGAGGCGGCCGGTCGCAGGCTGGCCGAGTTCGGCGCCACGGTGCGCCTGGTCCATGGCAACTTCGCCGAACTCGACCGGCATCTCGACACGCTGGCGGTGACCGATCTGGACGGGTTCCTCCTCGACTTGGGGGTCTCCTCGCACCAACTGGACAGCGGGGGGCGCGGTTTCAGCTTTCAGCAGGACGCCCCGCTGGACATGCGCATGGACGCCGGCGGCGCGGAAACCGCCGCAGACCTGGTAAACAGCCTGCCGGAGCAGGAGCTGGAACGGATCATCCGCGACTATGGCGAGGAGCGATGGGCAAGGAGGATCGCAGCATTCATCGTCAAGGCCCGCGCCGAACAGGCGATCCTTACCACGCTGCAATTGGCGGACGTCATCAAAGGGGCCATTCCGCGGGCCAAATGGGAGGAGCGCATCCATCCCGCCACCCGCACCTTCCAGGCCCTGCGGATCGCCGTCAACCACGAACTGGAACGGCTGGAACAGGGACTGCGCGCGGCCCTCGACCGTTTAAAGCCTGGTGGACGCGGAGTGGTCATCTCGTTCCACTCCCTGGAGGACCGGATCGTCAAGCATATCTTCCGGGAGTACGCCACCGGCTGCATCTGTCCGCGCCAACTCCCGGTCTGCATCTGTGGCCGGAAACCGCGGGTGAAGATCCTGACCAGCCGACCGGTCACGGCAACGGAGACCGAGACCGACCGTAACCCGCGGGCGCGCAGCGCCAAACTGCGGACAGCGGAAAAACTGAATATAAGCGAGAAGTCAGCCTCTTCATTTTATTAAACGGGGCCGTCGCTTCGAACAAACGCATTTTCAGATTCACGATTCACAATGTAAGGAGGTACGGCATGGCACAGGCAAGAACCGACTACGGCAAGGTCGTTGCCCCGCGCCCCTTGAGCGGAACCGAACTGGTCGCCCAACGGGTGGACATGTTCAGGTTCCTGATGGTCTGCATGGTCCTTTTCACAATAGTCTCGGTCTTCCATGTGTGGTCGCGCTGCAAGTTGATCGACCTGAATCTGCACATAGCCGAGACAAACCGTCAGCTCAAGGATGCGGAACAGGAGCAGAAGCGGCTCAAACTTGAGGCGGAATCCCTCAAGACACCGGCCCGTATCGAAACCATCGCCAAGAGCGATCTCGCCATGGGGTTGCCCACAGAGCAACAGGTAATCGTCGTCAAATGAGGGATGACCGGGAAAAATGGGCCCGTGTCCGGATCGTCATGATCGGGACAATATTCGGCCTGTTGTTCCTGAGCGTCACCATCCGGGCGTTCTATCTGCAGATACTCCAGCACGAGGAGCTGGTCAAGAAGGCCGAACGGCAGCACCAGCATATCGTGCAACTCACCCCGGGACGAGGCATCATCATGGACCGCAACGGCACGCCGCTGGCGGTGTCTGTGGACATGGATTCCTGCTATGCGGAGCCACGCCATATCAAGGATATGGACGGTACGGCCGGGGTGCTGGCGCCGTTTCTCGGGACGTCGAAGCAGGAACTGCTAAAAAAACTCACCAGCGACAAAGGGTTTGTCTGGATCGAGCGGCGCCTTACGCCGGAGGTCGCGGCCCGCATCAAGAACCTCAAGCTGACCGGTATTGGCTTTGTCTCCGAGTCGAAACGATTCTATCCCAATTGCGAGGTTGCCTCCCACGTGGTAGGATTTACCGGCGTGGACCCGGTCGGACTGGAAGGGGTGGAACGCAGGTACGATTCCGTCATCCTGGGCAACACCGGCTACATGGTGACCGAGCGTGATGCCCTGGGGCGCGACATAGCCCTCAAGGATACGGTCATCAAAAATGCTTCGCCGGGCAAGAACATCATTCTTACCCTGGACAAGAACATCGAATACATCGCGGAAAAAGAGTTGGCCAAGGCGGTTACGGAGAGCGGCGCCAAAAACGGCATGGCCCTGGTCATGGAGCCGGATACCGGCAGGGTTCTCGCCATGGCCAACTATCCCTCCTTCAACCCCAACGCCTATGCCCATTATTCCCAGGCCATGCTGCGCAACCGTGCCGTCGCCGACAGTTTCGAGCCCGGATCGACCTTCAAGATCTTCCTGATCTCGGCGGCGCTGGAAGAGAAGGTCATCAGGCCCACGGACATCATCAACTGCGAGAACGGCCACTATACCATTGCCGACCGGACCATCCACGACACCCATAATTATGCCCGGTTGTCCGTGAGCGACGTTCTCAAGTATTCAAGCAACATCGGCGCTGCCAAGATCGGCGCCAAACTGGGCGATGAGCGTCTTTTCCACTATCTGAGGAATTTTGGATTCGGTGAGCGCACCGGTGTGGACCTTCCCGGAGAGTCTCCCGGCAATCTCCGGGACAAGCGCCGCTGGTACGGGGTTGATCTGGCCACCATCTCCTTCGGTCAGGGGGTCACGGCCTCGGCCATCCAACTGGCCGGCGCGGTTTCCGCCGTTGCCAACGGCGGCACGCTCATGAAGCCCTATATCGTCGAGCGAATCCTGGACGACAGCGGCCACGAGGTGCAGAGATTCGATCCGCAGGCGGTCCGCCGCGTTATCTCCGGGGATACGGCCAAGAAGGTCACCAGGATGATGGAGAGCGTCACCGGCGCCGGCGGGACCGGCTTCAATGCCGCCATAGACGGTTTTCTCGTGGCCGGCAAGACCGGCACGGCCCAAAAGGCTGACCCGGTAACCCACGGCTACTCCGCAACCCGAAGGACCGCCTCCTTTATCGGTTTCGTACCGGCCGACAATCCCAAACTGACCATCCTGGTGGTGGTTGACGAGCCGAAGACCAGCCCCTACGGCGGCGTTGTGGCAGCCCCGGCTTTTCGCGCCATTGCCGTGAATGCGCTTGCCTACCTGAAAATCACGCCCAAGGGGGAGAGCGGCAAGGCGACCAGGACCATCGAGGCCCAATCGCCCCCTCCCCCGAAGACGGTTGCCGTGTCGGAGGGAGACGACGCCCCGGATGCATCTGCCGAGGTCGCCGTCATGCCGGATTTCCGGGGCATGAGCATGCGCCGGGTCATGCAGGTGATGGAGAAGCGCGGCATCAATATCAGGTTGATGGGAAGCGGGCAGGCCGTGGAACAGAATCCGCCCCCCGGCCAGACGATCCGGGGAGCAGACGAGGTTTGGGTCAAATTCGCGCCTTCCGCATGATCGTCACAACCTGCACACGTCGGCAGGTTGTGTCATTTTTTGGAGAATCGCATGAAACTTGCCAACATCCTTGCCCCGACGCCGGACGCTGAGCTTCACGGCAGCGGAACAGCCGAGATCACGGCCCTGAGCTGCGACTCGCGCCGTGTCCGGCCGGGAACGCTCTTCTTCGCCCTGCGGGGCACGGCGGCCGATGGGCATCGTTTCATCCCGCAGGCGGTCGAGGATGGCGCTGCCGCGGTAGTGCTCGAAGATGCCGCATTTGCCCCCGCCGGCATCCCCTGGGTCAGGGTGGCGGACGGCCGTTCGGTCATGGCTCGCATGGCGGCGGCGTTCTACGGCGATCCCACCGCAGACGTGCCGCTGATCGGTATTACCGGCACCAACGGCAAGACCACTACCACCTACCTGATCGAGGCGATCCTGGCAGCGGCGGGCATGCCGGCAGCGGTACTCGGCACCATCAGCTACCGCTTCGGCGCAACCACCATATCGGCATCCCACACCACACCGGAATCCACTGAATTGCAGGCCGCGTTCCGCCAGTTGGCCGATGCCGGCGCCAAGGCCTTCGTGATGGAGGTTTCATCACACGCCCTGGAGCAGAAACGGGCCGACGGCTGCCACTTCGACGTGGGTGTCTTCAGCAACCTGACCCGCGACCACCTGGACTATCACGGCAGCATGGAGCACTATCTGCACTCAAAGGAGCGCCTCTTTGCCGAACTGCTGCAACCCACTGCCGCCAAACCGCGCCGCAGGGCCGCGATCAACATGGACGACAGCTACGGCGCACAGGTGGCGGGGCGGGCCGCCTGCCCGGTGATCAGCTACGGGATAGATTATCCCGGCGACGTGCGGCCGGTGGAGGTGGCCATCACCGTTAACGGCATCAGCGGGACCCTGGCGACTCCCAAGGGCGAATTTTTCTTTGCTTCCAAGCTGCTGGGGCGTTTCAACCTTTCCAACATTCTGGCGGCCGTGACAGCCGGCATCGCCCTGGATTTGCCCCTTACGGCCATCAAGTCCGGCATCGAGGGGCACACCATTGTCCCGGGACGCCTGGAGCGGGTTGACAACAGCTTCGGCATCACATGCCTGGTTGACTATGCCCACACCGACGACGCCCTGCACAACGTGCTCGCGGCCCTGAGGGAAATAGCAACGGCCCGAATCATTACCGTCTTCGGCTGCGGCGGCGACCGCGATCCGGGCAAACGCCCGATCATGGGGCAGATCGCGGCACAGATGAGCGACCTGGCCATCGCCACCTCGGACAACCCACGTACCGAGGAGCCGCCCACCATACTGGCGCAGATCAGGGCCGGCATCACGCCCCTCGGCATACGGGAATATTCGTCTGAGGAACTGGAGGCACGGCCGGCATTCGACGAGAAGGGTTTCGTCGTGCTGGAAAACCGGAGGGCCGCCATCCGCCTGGCGACAAGGGTGGCACAGCAAGGCGACATCCTGCTCTTGGCCGGCAAAGGGCATGAGGATTACCAGATTATCGGCACTACCAAGCACCACTTTGACGACCGCGAGGAGGCTATTGCGGCATTTGGGGAGAAAAGGCCGGGATGTTTACCGTAGCAGAGATAGCCGCCGCCACAGGCGGTCGCATCATGGGCAGCGCAGAGGCCGGCGTGTCGGGTGTGTCCACCGACTCGCGCAGCGTCGCGGCGGGAGAGTTGTTCGTACCGCTCAGGGGTGAACGCTTCGATGGGCACGACTTCATCGCCGAGGTGGCTGCAAGGGGCATAACGGCGATACTGGCCGACGAGAAGTGGCTCGCCCACCATGCGATCCCGGCCGGTTGCTCCGGCGTCGTTGTCAAGGATACGTTGCGGGCGCTGGGCGATCTGGCCGCAGCCTATCGGCGTCGCTTCGACATCCCGGTCATCGCCGTGACCGGCAGCAACGGCAAGACCACCACCAAGGAAATGTTGGCCACCATCCTGGAACAAACCGGGCCGGGCCTGAAAACCGAGGGCAACCTGAACAACCTGATCGGTGTGCCCCAAATGCTGTTCCGCCTGCGGCCGGAACATCGCTGGGCGGTGCTGGAGCTGGGCATGAGCGAACCGGGAGAAATAGACCGCCTGGCAGAGATTGCCCGGCCCCGGACCGGCATCGTGCTGAACGCCCTCCCGGCGCATCTGCAGAGCATGGGCACGGTCGAGGCCGTGGCCGGCGCCAAGGGGGAGTTACTTCACCGCATCAGCGACGGCGGCCTGGCCGTGGTGAACGGCGACGATCCGCGAATCAGCAGCTTGGGGCAAAACGCTTCGGCACGGCGTATCAGCTTCGGAATCAACCGCGGCGAGGTCCGGGCCAAGGAGATCGAGCACCTGGGGATGGAGGGTGAATCGTTTCAGGTCGTCACTCCCCGTGGAGAAATCCGGGTACACCTCAGGGCATTCGGCCTGCACAATGTCTCCGATGCCCTGGCCGCCGCGGCGGCCCTGCTGGACAGTGTGCCGCTTGCTGTCATCGCCGATGGGCTGGCCGCATTCAGGCCGTACAAAGGGCGATTCCAACTGGAGCGGCTCGGAGAGATCACCCTTGTGGACGACAGCTACAACGCCAATCCGGCTTCCATGAAAGCGGCGCTGGAGACGCTGACCCAGATCGCCCCCGAGGGGCACCGGGTCGCCCTGCTGGGAGACATGCTGGAACTGGGCGGCCACGAGGCCGAGGCTCACGAGGGGGTCGGCGCGATCGCGGGGCGAAACGTGGACCGGCTCTTTCTGCTCGGCAGCCTGATGAGCCGCCATGCCGCCCCGGCGGCCATCCAGGCCGGCCTGCCGCCGGAAGCGGTCCGTTGCGGCCGGGACCACGACGAACTTGCCGAGTTGGCAAACCAATCGCTTCTGCCCGGTGACGTGATCTTGATCAAGGGCTCACGGGGCATGACCATGGAACGGACAGCGGCTATCCTGAGACAATTCATGTCACAGAAAGAAAAGAGATAAACCATGCTGTATCACATCTTTTACCCGCTGGCCGGCAACATCAAACTATTCAACATATTCCGATACCTGACCTTCCGGACCATCTATGCGATGATCACGGCCCTGGTGGTCTGTTTCGTGCTTGGCCCCTGGATCATCCGCAAACTGGAGAGCCTGCAGGCCCGCCAGGTGATCCGCACCGACGGCCCGGAATCACACCTGCAGAAACAGGGCACCCCCACCATGGGGGGGGTTATGATCCTGACCGCCATCGTCATTCCCACACTACTGTGGGCCGACCTCTCCAACCAATATGTCTGGACGGCCCTGTTCATCACCATCGGCTACGGCGTGATCGGATTCGTGGACGATTACAAAAAGGTGGTGGAAAAGAACACCAAAGGGCTTTCAGCGCGCCAGAAGATGTTCTGGCAGGTGATGTTGGCCGGAGCGGTGGCGACGTTTTTGTTCCTCAAGCCGGGCTTCAGCGAGGAACTCTACTTCCCCTTCGTCAAACACTTTCACCCCGATCTGTGGCTGTTCTTCATCCCGTTCGCGATCCTCGTGATCGTGGGGGCCAGTAATGCCGTCAATCTGACCGACGGCCTGGACGGCCTGGCTATCGGCCCGGTGGCCATCAATGCCGCCACCTATATGCTCTTTGCCTATATTGCCGGCCACGCCACCCTGTCGGCCTACCTGCAGGTCCCCCGCGTGCCGGGCGCCGGCGAATTGGCCGTCATGTGCGGCGCCATGGTAGGCGCCGGCCTCGGGTTTCTCTGGTACAACTCCTACCCGGCCGAGGTCTTTATGGGCGATGTCGGCTCCCTATCCCTCGGGGGCACGCTGGGTATCATTGCCGTGCTGACCAAGCAGGAAATCCTGTTGGTGATCGTGGGAGGCGTGTTCGTGGTCGAAGCCCTGTCGGTCATCTTCCAGGTGGGTTCCTACAAATACCGCGGCAAGCGCATATTCCGCATGGCACCGATCCATCATCACTTCGAGCTGAAGGGTGTGGCGGAACCCAAGATCATCGTGCGATTTTGGATCATTACTATCATCCTGGCCCTGGTGGCGATCTCGACGTTAAAGATGCGCTAAATCCAATATGCCGTAGCGGTAAGGAGAAAGGCTGGAGAAAATATTCAATTGAATGCATGTTGGTTTTTGAATAGCCGGGCGAATTAATTTCTCCTATTTAAGAGGCAAGAAGCACATAGACTTATGGTATGATGTTCCAAAATTTTCTTCGTGGCTTTGTGGCAGATATAAAGGTTTTACTATGGAACTGAATGACAAAAATATCCTCGTTGTCGGACTGGCCAAAACCGGCGTAGCCTGTGCCCGCTTCCTGGCCGGACGGGGCGCCCGCGTCACCGTGACCGACCTGCGTGAAGAAGCGGCCCTGGCGGCCCAATTGACGGAGTTGGCGGCCTGGGACATCCGGAAGGTACTGGGGCGCCATGATGAGGCGGATTTCACCGGCGCCGACCTGATCGTCGTCTCACCCGGAGTGCCTCAGGATCACCCCCTGCTGGTGAAGGCCGGAAGCACGGGCCGGGAGATCGTCAGCGAGATCGAGCTGGCGGCACGTTTCATCGATGTACCGCTGGTAGCCATCACCGGCACCAACGGCAAAACCACCACCACCACCCTGGCCGGCGAGATATTCAGAGGCAACGGCTACCGCACCTTTGTAGGCGGCAACATCGGCAATCCGCTGATCGAGCTGGTCGAGTCGGGCGAACTGGTGGACCAGGTGGTTGCCGAGATCAGCTCGTTTCAACTGGAATGGACCACCACCTTTTGCCCACAGGTGGCTGCCCTGTTGAACCTGAGCGAGGATCATCTCGACCGCTATGCAAGCTATCAGGAGTATATCAACGCCAAGCTGCGCATCTTCGAGAACCAGGGAGAGTCGGACTTCGCCGTGGTCAACCGGGACGACGAATTGGTCTGGGGATATGCCCGGGAGTTGAAGGCGCAGTTGTTCCCCTTCAGCCGCAAGCAGGAACTGGAGGAGGGGATCTTTCACCAGGGCGGCGTGATCGTCTACCGCCACAACGGCCGCGAAGAGAGCTTCCCCACCAAGGCCATCCGCCTCCAGGGGGTTCACAATCTGGAGAACATCATGGCCGCCCTGGCCTGCACGCTGCTCTCCGGATGCCGCCCGGACGACAGCTTCGAGACTGTTCAGGGGTTTGGAGCTCTGCACCACCGCATGGAGTTCGTTGCCGAGGTGAACGGCGTCCGCTATTACGAGGACAGCAAGGCCACCAACGTGGGGAGCGTGGAAAAGGCGCTGGAAAGCTTCGACGCGATCACCCTGATCGCGGGGGGCAAGGACAAGGGCGGTTCTTATGCCCCCCTGGCGCCCCTGGTAAGGGAACGGGTACTGCATCTGGTCCTGATCGGCGAGGCGGCTTCACGCATGCAGGCCGAACTGGGGCATCTGACCGACACCCGTCTGGCAGCGACACTGGAGGAGGCGGTCACCCTGGCAGCGCAGATCACGAGGCCCGGGGGAACGGTCCTGATGTCGCCTGCCTGCTCCAGCTTCGACATGTTCCGCGACTACGAGGAGCGGGCTCAATGCTATATTGCCGCGGTAAAAGGATTATAGCATGTTCAAAAAACTCGACGAATACGACCTGGTGATCATGCTGATGGCAATCGCCCTGACCTGTTTCGGGGTGGTCATGGTCTATTCGGCGTCGTCGGTCATGGCTGCCAAGCGCTTTCACGACGGTTTCTTCTTCCTCAAGCGCCAGGGGCTTTTCGCCCTGCTGGGCTTTGGCATCATGCTGCTGGTGATGCGGGTAGACTACCACACCTGGAAGCGGGTGGCCGTACCGGGGCTCCTGCTCTGTCTGGTGCTGCTCTGTCTGGTGCTGATTCCGGGCATCGGCGGCAGGGCCGGCGGCTCCTCCCGCTGGATCAAGCTGCCCGGCTTCAACCTGCAGCCGTCGGAGATGGCCAAACTGGCCCTGATCATGTACATGGCCTATTCCCTGGAGAAGAAACAGGACAAGGTCAAATCCCTGACCGCCGGCTTCATCCCCTACATGATCGTGCTCATGTTTCTGATCGGCTGCCTGGTGCTCCAACCGGACCTCGGGGGAGCGCTGACCCTGGCCTTTGTGGCCATGGTGATGCTCTTTGCGGCCGGCACGCGGCTGGTGTATATCTTTTCCATGCTGCTCCTGGCCATGCCGTTTCTGGTGTACAAATTGAGCAGGGGTTACCATAAAGGGCGGATGGAGGCGTTCCTCAACCCCTGGAGCGACCCGGAGGGGAAAGGCTTCCAGATCATCCAGTCCTGGCTGGCCCTCGGAACCGGCGGGGTCTTCGGCCAGGGGCTGGGCGAAGGAAAACAGAAATTGTTCTACCTTCCCGAGGCCCACACCGACTTCATCCTCTCCGTGGTGGGCGAAGAGTTGGGATTTGTGGGGGTGGTGGTGATCATCGGCATGTTTTTCCTGCTGGTGCAGCGCGCCATGCGCATTGCCGTGGCCGCGCCCGACACCTTCGGCCGCTTCCTGGCCCTGGGGATCGCCGTGCTGTTCGGCATCGAGGCCACGGTTAACATGGGGGTCGTAACCGGACTGCTCCCCACCAAGGGGCTGGCGCTTCCTTTTATCAGTTATGGAGGCAGCTCGCTGCTGATAAGCCTCTTCGCCGTGGGCATCCTGCTCAATATCTCCTCTGGACTGAAGATCTCGGCCATCAACCTGAAGGAGGAACCGTGAGACTATTGATTGCCGGCGGCGGCACCGGCGGCCACCTCTTCCCCGGCATCGCGGTGGCCGAGGAGTTCCTCGCCCGCGACCCGGCCAACGAGGTGCTGTTCGTCGGCACCGAACGGGGCATCGAGGCCCGCGCCGTACCGGCTGCCGGCTACCGGCTGGAACTTATTTCGGCGGCCGGCATCCGCGGCAAAGGAGGTCTGAGCCAGATCAGGGGGGCATCCATGATGCTCTACGGCTATGCCCAATCGCGCAAGATCCTGAAAGAATGGCGCCCCGAGATGGTTTTGGGAGTGGGGGGCTATGCCTCGCTGCCCATGGTGCTGGCGGCCCGCGGCATGCAGATACCGTGCTCCATCCATGAGCAGAATGCCATCCCCGGCTTCACCAATCGTTTGCTGGCCAGATTCGCCGACCGGGTATTCATCACCCTGGACGAGTCGGCCGGATTTTTTCCCAAGAGGAAGACGCTCCTGACCGGCAACCCGTTGCGGCGACAGATACTGGATGTGGTGGAAAGACAGGATCCCTCCTCCCTTGCGGACAGCCCTCTTCATCAGGGGGGAAACGGGGGGGCGGCGCCTTTCCGTCTCTTCATCTTCGGCGGCAGTCAAGGTGCCCACGCCATCAACATGGCCATGCTGGCGGCGCTGCCCCATCTGGAGCGATACGCCGGCAGGCTGGAGATCACTCACCAGACCGGCGAAAAGGATGCGTCAGAAGTTGCCGAAGCATACCGCACGCTCGGCTTCAACGCCTCCGTGACGCCATTCATTCAGGACATGGCCGCAGCCTACCGGCGGGCCGACCTGGTGATCTGTCGGGCAGGGGCTACCACCATCGCCGAGGTGGCGGCCTGCGGCAAGGCCTGCCTGTTCATCCCCTTCCCTCACGCGGTGGATGACCACCAGCGCAGAAATGCCGAAGCATTCCTCAAAAAGGGTGCTGGTTTCATGCTCCTGGAGAGGGAGTTGTCGGGCGAGCGGCTTGCCGGGATCATCCACGAATTGGCCGAAAACCCGGAAACGGTGCAGAGCGCCGGGGCACTGGCCTTAGGCTTGGCCCGGCTGGAGGCGGCCAAAATCATTGTGGACGAGATGGTGAAGAAGTTATAAAAATACTTTACTGTTCCCAGTGTTTCTGAATCTTTTCCTGCAAGGTCCGGTTAGGGAATTGCCTTGACTGAAGCATGTCATAAAGTGCCCCCCTCCCCTTGCGGGAGGGGGAGTTCACAGCAAGATTCAATCCGGACGCAACTGACTTTCTGTGGCAAAAAGGTGTTCCCATGTACGGTAAAATAGAAAAAATCCACTTCGTCGGTATCGGCGGCATCGGCATGAGCGGCATCGCCGAGGTGCTCCTCAACCTGGGCTACAAGGTATCCGGCTCCGACCTGCGAAGTTCCGAGATCACCGAACGCCTCGTTGCCTTGGGTGCCGAGATCGGCATCGGCCACAAGGCCGAAAACCTGAAAAACAGCAACGTGGTGGTTATATCCTCGGCGGTGCACGACGACAACCCCGAGGTGGTCGAGGCCAAGCGGCTGCATGTGCCGGTCATCCCCAGGGCCGAGATGCTGGCCGAGCTTATGCGCATGAAATACGGCATCGCCATCGCCGGCACCCACGGCAAGACCACCACCACCTCCATGGCCGCCTCGATCCTGGGCCATGCCGGCATAGACCCGACCATCGTCATCGGCGGCAAGTTGAACGCCATAGGCACCAACGCACGGCTCGGGCAGGGGCAGTTCCTGGTGGCCGAGGCCGACGAATCGGACGGTTCCTTCCTGGTGCTCTCTCCCACCATTGCCGTAGTGACCAATATCGACGCCGACCACCTGGACCACTATTCCGGCATCGGCGAGATCAAGGACACCTTCGTGGAGTTCATCAACAAGGTGCCGTTCTACGGCTTGGCCGTGCTCTGCCTGGACGACACGAACATCCGCGAGATCCTGCCGCGGGTCAAGAAGCGCTACATGACCTACGGCCTTTCCTCCCAGGCCGACATACGCGCTACCCACGTCAGGCACGACGGCTTCACCACTTCCTTCGTGGCCCACTACAAAGGGTACCGGCTGGGGGAGATATCCTTTCCCATGCCCGGCGCCCACAATGTGCTGAACGCCATGGCCTGCATCGCGGTGGCCCTGGAGTTGGACATACCGTTTACCGCCATCCAGGAAGGGTTCGCCGCTTTCGGGGGGGTGGGCAGGCGCTTCACGGTCAAGGGCGAGCCCAGGGGAGTCATGGTGGTTGACGACTACGGCCACCATCCGGCCGAGATCAAAGCCACCCTGGCGGCGGCGCGCCAGGGGTGGCCGGAACGGCGCATCGTCGCCGCCTTCCAGCCACACCGTTACAGCCGCACCCACGAGCTGTTCAGCGAATTCGTCACTGCATTCTACGACGCCGACGTGCTGATCCTGACCGATGTGTATGCTGCCGGCGAGCAGCCGATCGAAGGCGCAAACGCAGAGCGGCTTTCCCAGGAGATCCGCCGCCACGGCCAGAAGGACGTCACCTACATCGCCGACCGGGAATCGATCCCCGAGCACCTGGCCGGGATCGTCAGGGATGGGGACATCGTCATCACCCTCGGGGCCGGGAGCATCTGGCAACAGGGGGAGGCGCTGGTCAAGCGGCTGGAGGAATGATTTGAACCTTATGGAGATCAGCATACGCGGCCAACTGCTGTATAACGAGCCCATGAGCAGGCACACCTCTCTAAGGGTGGGGGGGGCGGCCGACCTGTACGCCGAGCCGGAGGACGCGGACGACCTGCTGACACTGGTGCGCGCTCTTAAGGATCGGCAGGTCCCCTGGCTGGCAATCGGCCGGGGCTACAACCTGCTGGTGCGGGACGGAGGCATACGGGGAGCGGTGATCTCCCTGGCGCGCTTCAACAGGATCAGCGAGGCGGGCGAGCGGCTGATCCGTGCTGAGGCCGGGGCGGAAAATCTTGCGCTGGTGCGCTTCGCCCAGGAACGGGGTCTGGGCGGCATCGGTTTCATCTCCGGCATCCCCGGTTCGGTGGGGGGAGCGGTCAAGATGAATGCCGGAGCCTATGGCTCGGGGATCATGGAACGGCTGGAATCCCTGACCCTGCTGCAAGAGGGTACCGTTGCCGAGTACCCCAGGGAACAGCTCCAGTACGGCTATCGCCACCTTACTCTGCCGACGGGCGCAATCGTGCTGGCCGCCCTGTTCAAACTCGTGCCGTGCGAACCGCAGCAGACCGAGGAGGATATCCGCAAGGATGCGGAGCTTCGGGGTTCAAAGCACAATGTGGGTTTTCCCAGCGCCGGGTCGTTCTTCAAGAACCCTTCCGGCCAAGCCGCCTGGCGGCTGATCGACCATGCCGGCTTGCGCGGCACCACGGTGGGAGGTGCACAGGTGTCGGAGGTGCACAGCAACTTCCTGATCAACCGCGGCGGGGCAACGGCGGCCGATTTTTTGGAACTGGCCCGCCTAGTCAGGGAAGCGGTTTTCAATGCCTCGGGCGTAAAGCTTGAGGAAGAGGTCAGGATCGTAGGAGAGGAGCCATGAAAGAGAAAAAGATCGGCGTATTGATGGGGGGACTCTCGGCGGAGCGGGAGGTGTCGCTGAACAGCGGCGCCGCCGTCCACCAGGCCCTGCTTGCCCAGGGGTATGACGCCGTGGCCATCGACGTCGGGCGCAATCTGGCGGCGGTGCTTGAACGGGAGGGTGTGCAGGCGGCCTTCATCGCACTGCACGGCCGCTACGGCGAGGACGGTTGCATACAAGGAATGCTGGAACTGATGCAGATCCCCTATACCGGTTCCGGTGTCCTGGCCAGCGCCCTGGCCATGCACAAACTCTTCAGCAAGCAAACCTTCGCAGCCGAGGGCATTCTGACAGCTCCCTTCCGCCATTTCCGGCGGGGCGAGCCGGTGCGTCCCGCCGAACTCCCGTTTGGCCTGCCGCTGGTGGTCAAACCGGCGCAGGAGGGTTCGTCGGTGGGGGTCTCCATCGTCAGGGAGGAAAAACAGTTGGCGCCTGCCCTTGAGCTGGCCTTTCGTCATGACAGCGATATCTTGGTCGAGCAGTACATCAAGGGGCAGGAGGTACAGGTCGGCATCCTGGACGACCGCCCCATCGGCGCCATCGAGATCGTGCCCAAGGGTGAATTCTACGATTACGAGGCCAAATATACCGACGGCATGGCCGAGCACATCTTTCCGGCGCGCCTGGCCCCGGCACTGTACGAAAAGGCGCTGCAAACCGGTCTGGCGGCCCACCGCTCCCTGGGGTGCAGCGGTTACAGCCGGGTTGACCTGCTCATCACCGCACATGAGGAATGTTACGTTCTGGAGGTCAACACCCTGCCCGGCATGACCGCCCTTTCCCTTTTGCCGGAAATCGCCGCCAAAGGCGCCGGGCTTTGCTTTGAAGCGCTGGTGGCACGTATCATCGAATCGGCGACACTTTCGACCGGGACGAACTGAAGATGAACGATTTTGCCGCCTCGACATACCACCGCAAAAAGGTGGCCACCAACAAGGCCAAGGTCCAGCGCCAACCGCTCGACCTGAAGAAATACCTGCGCCCGCTGGGCAAGGTTGCCCTCGGCCTGGGCGGTGCGGTATTGGTCTGTGCGGCGTTTTTCGGCATGTACCGGGCATTTGCTTCCGCAACCCTGTTCCGCCTCAACAACGTGGAGGTCGCCAACTCCAAGCGGCTGACCCGGAACGAGATCCTGGCCATCGCTGGCGTCGAGCCGGGTTGCAACCTGCTGCGCATGAACCTGAAAACGATGGGCGAGCACCTCATGCAGAACCCCTGGATCGAATCGGTCCACATCCGGCGTTACTTCCCGGACGGCCTGTCCATAGCCGTCACCGAGCGTGAACCGCTGGCCGTGGTCAACATGGGGTTCATCTATTATCTGGACGCCAAGGGTAACGTCTTCAAGGTGCTCAACCAGGGCGACCGCCTGGACTACCCGGTCGTCACCGGCTTCAGCGAAGAGGACCTGAACACCGATCCCGCAG
This sequence comes from Oryzomonas sp., assembly GCA_031292255.1. GTDB lineage: Bacteria > Desulfobacterota > Desulfuromonadia > Geobacterales > Pseudopelobacteraceae > Oryzomonas. The sequence goes on from JARLHN010000032.1 coordinate 24,841, forward strand.
GGACCCGGGAGGCCCTCAAAGCCACCTGCGACCTGCTCATGATTTTGCGCGAAAAAGGTGCATTTATCCTTGCAGATGTATCTGAGATTCATTACGATAAGGGCTACGGATTCACCATGTTTACCTCCTCCGGTGCGCTTCCGGTGAAGATCGGTTCCGGCGATTTTTCCGCAAAGGTGGATCGCTTTGCCCGCATCTACCGGGAACTCATGGCCCAGCGGTCCACGCTGCACTACATCGACCTCGATTATAACGACAAGATCGTGGTAAAGAAAAGTTAATACTCTATCTTCATATCAGGCAGGGGGGCGCATGTCAGCAACCAAAAGAGATAATCTGATTGTCGGTCTCGATATCGGCACGACCAAAATCTGTGCCATCGTAGGCAATGTCACGGATGACGGCATCGACATCGTCGGCATCGGCACCAGTCCGTCCAGCGGCTTGCGCAAAGGTGTTGTAATCAACATCGAGAGCACGGTCGCCTCCATCCGCAAGGCTATCGACGAGGCCGAACTGATGGCCGGCTGCGAGATCAAGTCGGTGTACGCCGGCATCGCCGGAGGCCACATCAAGGGGATCAACTCCCAGGGGGTGATCGCCATCAAGAACCGGGAGGTTGCCCAGGAGGACGTGCGCCGGGTTATCGATGCAGCCAAGGCCATCGCCATCCCCATGGATCGCGAGGTGATCCACATCCTGCCGCAGGAATTCATCATCGACGAACAGGACGGCATCCGCGAGCCCCTCGGCATGAGCGGCGTACGACTGGAGGCCAAGGTGCACATCGTCACCGGTGCCGTGGCCAGCGCCCAGAACATAGTCAAATCCTGCAACCGGGCCGGTCTGGACGTGGCCGACATCGTCCTTGAACAGCTGGCATCCTCGGAAGCCGTCCTGTCGGCCGACGAAAAGGAGCTTGGGGTCTGCCTGGTGGATATCGGCGGCGGCACCACCGATATCGCCATCTTCGCCGAAGGGGCCATCAAATACACGTCGGTGCTCTCCCTGGGCGGCAACCACCTGACCAACGACATCGCCGTCGGCCTGCGCACCCCCATGGCCGAGGCGGAAAAGATCAAGCAGAAGTACGGCTGTTGTCTCTCGTCGCTGGTGGGCAAAGATGACAAGATCGAGGTGCCCAGCGTCGGCGGCCGCAAGCCGCGGGAGCTTTCCCGCACCGTGCTGTGCGAAATCCTCGGCCCCCGCGTGGAGGAAATTTTCACCCTGGTGAACCGCGAAATCATCAAATCCGGCCTGGAGGATGCCATCGCATCGGGCGTGGTCATCACCGGCGGTTCCAGCATCCTGGAGGGGATGCCCGAACTGGCCGAGCAGATCTTCAACCTGCCGGTGCGCCGAGGCATGCCCCAACGGATCGGCGGCTTGGTGGACGTCGTCAATTCTCCGGTCTACGCAACCGGCGTCGGCCTGATTGTCTATGGTAGCCGCAACTTCGGCGCACGGGAATTTCCCACCACCAAGTCGGAGGACAGTATCTTCAGCAACGCCGTACGGCGGATGAAGACCTGGTTCAGGGAGTTCTTCTGATACTCTGCATGACATGAATAACCTTATTGATCGAGTGGTTAGGCTGGCAGTTCGTCAATCATTAGTACCCGCAACTTCCGAGTGTCGTCGCTCTCGCCACCGTCTTTTTCCGCGATGCATCACGAAATCTGTCCGACGCGGCCTGACGTTCCCTCATGAGCCTAACAACCCGGATTTAATGACGGTTCGTTATTGCGAATATTTTAATGTTTTTTCCTTTGATTCTTGCGGGAATTACGGTTACATTTTGGTGTCACTGGGCGAGAAGCATCCGCCATTTACTTAAAGGGGGAAACACAATGTTCGAATTCGATGAAACCATTGAACAAAGTGCCGTAATCAAGGTAATCGGAGTGGGCGGTGGCGGCGGTAATGCCATCAACACGATGATCGCCAATAACATACATAAAGTCGATTTTATCGTTGCCAATACCGATGCCCAGGCATTGCGCCACTCCAAGGCACCGGTCAAGGTGCAACTGGGTGCGCAGTTGACCAAAGGGCTTGGGGCCGGCGCCAACCCCAATGTCGGCCGTGACGCTGCCCTCGAAGACCGGGACAAGATGACCGAGATGCTCAAGGGCTCCGACATGGTCTTTATCGCCGCCGGCATGGGCGGCGGCACCGGCACCGGCGCGGCAGCGGTCATTGCCGAGGCTGCCAGAGAGGCCGGAGCGCTGACCGTCGGCATTGTCACCAAACCATTCTCCCGCGAAGGCAAGCAGCGCATGGCAAAGGCCGAAGAGGGAATCCGCGAGCTGAAAAAGCATGTGGACTCCCTGATCATCATCCCCAATGATCGCCTCCTCAATATCGCTCCCCGCTCTCTCGGCATCCTGGATGCCTTCAAACCGTCCGATGACGTCCTGCGTCAGGCGGTGCAGGGCATCTCCGACCTGATTACCACCTCGGGCTTCATCAATGTTGACTTTGCCGATGTCAAGTCCATCATGAGCGAGCGCGGCATGGCCATGATGGGTATCGGCATCGCCAGCGGCGAAAACCGCGCCGTGGAAGCGGCCAAGTGCGCCATCTCCAGCCCGCTGCTCGAAGACATCGATGTTTCCGGCGCCAAAGGCGTGCTGGTCAATATCACCGGGTCATCCGCCATGACCATGGACGACTTCGACGCGGTCAACAAGACCGTCCACGAAAAGGTCCACGAAGACGCCAACATCATCATAGGTGTCGTCATCGACGAGGAAATGGTGGAAGAGATCAAGGTCACCGCCATTGTCACCGGCTTCGGCGACCGCTTCGACATGGAAAGAGGCCGCGACCTGCGCCACAACGTCACCCCGCTCTCCGAGAAGAGCACGGTCAACAAGAAGTGGCTGGACATCCCCACCCATATCCGCGACCGCCAGCATAATGAGGGCGCCACCCGCATCAGGCCGACCGTCTCCTTTATCGAGGACGACGAGGACCAGTACGACATCCCGACTTTCCTGCGGAAGTCGGTGGACTAAATAGAACGAGTACCCGGAGGGGAGGCGATGGCGCCTCCCCTTTTTCATACAAGCTAACTGTTGTACTCCGGGCAATACATCATCACCAGCCTGGCCCGGTTTTCGAGACAGAGCGGACACAGCTCGCCCTCATCCTGCCACACCTCGCCCGCCAGCCATTCCCCTGCCTCGGCATAGTCGGAACGCTCATCGGCCTCATCAAACTCCTTCTTGCATATGGTGCAATTTTTCAAGGCTTCCTCTCCCTTCCCCCCATGGCTCGTTCATACTCTTCCCTGAGTACGTCCATATCAGCCGTCCCGATGACGCTCCAGGGCAAGATTGCGTCTTCGGGGATATGGCGGCACACATACCCGTCCGTATCTATCCCGCACTGCTTGGCCGCCTTCTTGAGGGAATTCCCCGCCGTCATGGCGGCCAGCACGCCGGAAAGCCGCCGATCGCCCCGGGACAGCAGTGCCTGGAGGTAGGACTCCCGCAGGCTCTCCACCTTGAGGCGCACGTTGGGCATGCCGCGCACAGCCGTTTCCAGCAGCTTCACCTTACGCTCCAGTGAAGTGAGCGGCTCCATCCCGCACCACTGGAAGGGAGTAAACGGCTTGGGGATGAAGGGATTGACCGAGAGGACGATCTCGCCGATCCGCTTGTTGGACCGCGCCCGCTCCAGCACCCGCCCGCGGATGGCCGCCACGAGCCGGAGCAGTTCATCAAGATCGTCCCCGGTCTCCGTCGGCAGACCGATGATAAAATACAGCTTCAGGTTGAGGATGTCCCGGGAGATCAGCAGGTCGCAGGCATCCAGGATTTGTGCCTCGCTCAGGTTCTTGCGGATCAGGTTCCGCAGACGCTGGGAACCGCCCTCCGGCGCCAGTGAGACGGTCTTGTGGCCGCTCGTTGTCAGGGCATCCAGCATGGCGTTGTCCAGCCGGTCGATGCGTAGCGACGACACCGAGACCTTGGCCCCCTTGCCGACGATGTAGTTGCACAGGCGGCCGATATCCCGGTAGTCCGACACCGCCGCCCCCACCAGCCCGATCTTCGAACGGTGCAAAAGCCCCTCATCCACCGCGGCCCTGACGCTCTCGAAAGGCTGCTGACGAAACGGGCCATAGATGAAACCCGCGCTGCAGAAACGGCAGCCGCGCGGACAACCCCGGCTCACCTCCACCAGAAACATGTCTCCGAATTCCGTGTTGTCGGTCAGAATCAGGGACGCAGCCGGACGGTGCCGTTCCAGTGCAGGGCAGGCACGGACGACCGGCAGCGGTGCGCCCGGGGCGCTGTCGAACCCGGTCAGCCGCCCCTCGGCATCGTACCGCGGCCGGTAAAGGCCCGGTACATAGAAACCGGGCAGGGCGGACAGGGCGGACAACAGCCCGGCCCGGCCCCCCTGCTGCGGCGACATCAGGCATGACACCAGGAGCGGGATGAGTTCCTCACCCTCGCCGATGCAGATCACGTCAAGGAAGTCGGCAACCGGTTCGGGGTTGATGAAAAACGCAGCCCCGCCTGCAATAACCAGGGGGTCGGCATCGATGCGGGCAGAAGCAGAAAGCGGGATACGCGCCAACTCCAGCATAAGGGGAATGTGGAGGTAGTCAGGCTCGAAGGAGGTTGAAAAGGCGATGACATCGAAATCCGACAGGGGGCGCTGGCCCTCCAGGGAGAGGAGCGGCGTGCCGCTGCGCCGGTATTCCCCCAGGTCCTCCCGGTCGGGCAGAAAAGCCCGCTCACAAAGAATGCCGGGCGATTCCGCCAGGAGCCCGAAGACCGTCTGGAACCCCAGGCTGCTCATGGCGGTTTGGTAGGAGTTGGGGTAGACCAGGCAGACGGCAAGTTGTCCGCCCCTGCCGCGCGCCTCGGGCCGCAGGCTGGTCTCAGCCTGATGCAGGGCGCGCAGTTTTTGTCTGATCTTCCAGGTCATGGTGGGAGTATACAGGCGGGGCTCGGGATCAGGCAAATAAAAAGCGCCGCAGGAAGCGGCGCTTTCAATCTACCTATGTAATTTTGTTATCAGGCCTTTTCCAGTTTGACCCCCACTGTGCCGCCAGTTCCCTGGGTGAGCAGGTTCACCTGGGCCTCCCGGAAGTGGGCTGGAGCGAACAGCGTTCCCTCCGGTGTCTTGTCGGTCACCCTGGCCGTGAGGATAATGCTGCCCAAGGCGGAGGAGAGCTTTACCACGTTACCGGTGATGACTCCCGCCTTCTGCGCGTCTGCGGTCGCTATCTCCACATATGCCTCGCCGGCAACGGCCATATTGTTGTCCGACCAAGTGGAGAAGGTGCCGTTGTGGCGCAGCACCGGCCCGATGACAAGGGTCAGGGGATGGGCCGCGTCGCGACGGGCGGGTGGAGCGGGCGCCACGGGCGCAAACGTTGCCGGTTTGTCGCTGAAGGCGATCCGGTTCTTGACCCTCCCCATGCGGCAACCTTCGTGGTCGCACTGCTCACTGTAGAGGCCGCTCAGACGGGCGATCTCATGGTGCAGCTCTTCCGCCGACGTGGCCGTGATATTATGTACCGGCGACACCAGATCGTGAAGCTTCGCCAGGATCTCGCCGTCGGTGCGGGCATCCCCCATCGGAGCCACGGCCCGGGGGAAACACTGCACCCGGTTGTCCACGGTGGTGAAGGAGCCGGATTTTTCCGCCCCGCTGACGGCGGGCAGCACTATGTGGGCCAGACGGGCGGTTTCAGTCAGGAACAGGTCCTGCACCACCAGCAGCTCCAGCTTCTGCAGGGCCTTCAGGACGCGGTTGTGGTCAGGCATGAAATGCAGCGGGTCGCTCCCCATGACGTACAGTGCCCGGATCTCGCCCTTTTCGATCCCTTCGACGATCTGGAAGAGATCCTTGCCGGCCGTGCCGGGAACGGCGGCTTTCCAATCCGCGCCGAACCGGGCGGCGGCGTGTTCGTAGCTGTGATAGCCGGGCAGATACTCGGGGCAGACACCCATGTCCAGCATCCCCTGTGTGTTGTTCTTCTCGTCCAGCGGATAGATGCCCGCTCCGCCCGTACTTGCCGCCCCGGTTAGGAGCGCCAGGTTGACCGCACCGGTCACGGCGTTTACCGCGTCAACGGAACGCATGAACTCGGCTCCGTAGATGACGGCCACACGGCCATTGGCGCCGATCAGGCGGGCCGCCTCGCGCAGGTCGGCCTCGGCTACGCCGCTTGCCTCGGCGATCTGCTCGAAGGATATCCCGTCGAGGGCCGTGCTGAAAGCAGCGAATTCCCTGGTATCGGCATCGATGAATGCCTTGTTTTCAAACCCTTCCGCAAGGATAGCCTTGTTCAGACCTGCCACCAGCCAGGCTTCGCCGCCGGGACGGTACTGCAGAAAACTGTTGGCGTAACTGTTGATCCACGTGGTGCGCGCACCGGCCACCACTACCTTGGCGTCGTTTTTGGTGGCGGCCTGGATCACCCTGTAGGCAAAACCGGCCGATTCCGATTTGAGGTCACTTCCCAGGACCACGACTGCCGTGGCCTGTTCGATCGCGTCCATGGGGAAGGTCCCGCCGCTGTATCCCAACATCCGCCACTGGATGAGCTGGGCTGGGAAATAGCCGAGACGCGCCTCGGAGTCGATGTTGTTGGTGCCCACGGCACCGCGCAGGAATTTCTGGAAGAGATAGCTTTCCTCGTTGGTCACCCTCGGCGACCCTATACCGGCCACGCCGGCCCCGCCGCCGTTGGAGACGATATCCTTCAGCCGGGCCGCAACCGTGCCCAGGGCCTGATCCCAGCCGACCTTCCGCTGGTTGCCGGCGCTGTCCTTGAGGAGCGGCGCGGTCAGCCTGCCGGAGGAATTGAAGGCTGCATAGCCGAAGCGGCCATTGATACACAGATTGCCGCGGTTGAACCCATCGTCGGAACTGGTGACCCGTTCGACGCGGCCGTCGCGGGAATGGTATTCGATCTCGCAGCCGGACGAGCAGAAAGCGCAGATGCTCCTGGTCGTGTCGAAGGTCCAGGGACGGCCACGGAATTTGAACGGCTTGCTGATCAGCGTGCCGGTGGGGCAGGCATTGACGCAGTTGCCGCAGAAATCGCAGTCCAGCGGCTTCCCGTCCACCGTACCGATCAGGGAGCGGTCGCCGCAGTTCTTGACCTCAATGGCATCGGCCCCCACTATTTCGTGGCAGACCTTGACGCATTTTTCGCACAGAATGCAGCGGGTGGCGCAATTCTCGATCAAGGGCCAGTCATAGATGATCGGCAGGGGCTCCAGCTCGGCAGCGTAATCGTTTTTGTCCACCTTGAGGCCATAGCAGGTATCCTGCAGGTCGCATTCGCCGCCGGCATCGCACACCGGGCAGTCCAGCGGGTGATTGACCAACATGAGTTCCAGGGTCTTCCTGCGGGCCTGCTCCAGCTTCGGCGACGTGGTGGTGACAGTGATGCCGTCCTTGACCGGCGTATTGCAGGCGGTCATGAACCGGTCAACCCCCTCGATTTCCACAATGCAGATGCGGCAGGCACCGGTGGTGGAAACCTTTTTCAGCCAGCAGAGCGTCGGAATCTTGATCCCCAGCTCCATGGCCGCATCAAGGATGGTCGTCCCAGCGGGGACCTGTATCTGCCTGCCGTCAATCGTCAGCGTAACCATACGTAACTCCAAAGTTTAATTGCAATTTTTTCTCTTAGCAGGCTATTAAAAAACTCAGGTTGTTCAAAAATAGTCAGATCGTCGCACCCGCAGAATGCCCAGCGGAGGCGTAGCAGCGCTACGCCGCACAATTTCACTTGTGAAATTGGACCGCGAAGGCGCCCGAAGGGTGAGGCCGCAGGCCGAAGTCACAAAAGGGCTTTCGAGGACGGCGGCGAGATGGCTGTTTTTCAACGACCTCTTAGACCGCCACCATGGCCATGCGATAGCAACGCAGGCACCTGTCTGCCTCGGCTTGCGCCGCGCTGTCGCTGAAGCCCAGCTCGACCTCGCTGTAGTTATTGAGGCTGGCCCGCTCTTTGCCGTGGACCTCTTTCTGGTGGGCACGCGCGGCCGAATCGAGCCATGCGACCTTCTCACCCTTGTCGTATACGCCCAGGTAGGTCAACAGGTCGTCGAAGATGTCGTCTTCGGTGAGATAGGCCTTGCCTTCCTCCAGCCAGCGCTGGATGACCCGTGCGGCGCGGTGGGCGTTGCCGACGCAGGCCACCACGGTCAGGGGGCCGATCTCGGCGTCGCCGCCGGCAAAAACGCCGTCGCAATCGGTCATCAGCGAGCGTGAGAGCGGGTTGCCCATGCCGTCCTTGAGGTCCTTGCCGGCCGCATCCTTGAGCGGCAGGTACTTGGTGACCACGGTGTTCCACTTGGTGATGTCGATGCCCATGTCAGTGGGGATGAACCCCAGGTCGGGGTCCTGGCCGATGGCCGGGATGACCGTATCGCATTCGATGACGAATTCACTGCCCGGCATCGGTTCGGGACGGCGGCGGCCCGAGGCGTCGGGCTCTCCCAACGCCATGCGGACACACTCCACACCGGTTACCTCGCTCTTGTCGTTGACGATGATCCGGGTAGGAAGCACCTGGAACTCGAACTTGACCCCCTCCTCGTCGGCGCCGTCCACCTCCCACACATCGGCCGGCATCTCCTTGCGGGAGCGGCGGTAGACCAGGTAGGAATCCTCGGCCCCCTCGCGCAGGGCGACCCGGACGCAGTCGATGGCGGTATTGCCCCCCCCGACCACAACGACCTTCTTGCCCATGCCGGTCGGCTTGCCCATATAGGCCTCGCGAAGGAAGTCGATCCCCCCCTTGAGGAAGCCCTTGTACCCCTTGTCCTCCCCTTCCACGCCCATGGGCTTGGAGCGGTGGGCACCGGGAGCTATGAACACGGAGTCATGTTTTTTCTTCAGTTCCGCCAGGGAGACGTCCGTGCCGATACGGCAGTTATAGACGATCTCGACCCCCAGGGACTGGATGATGTCGATGTCACGCTGAAGGACTGTTCGCGGCATGCGATAGGCCGGGATGCCGACCGCGATCATGCCGCCGCCGTAACCTTCCGGCAGAGCCTCATAGATAGTGCAGGGATACCCTTCCAGTGCCAGGTAATAGGCGGCAGCAAGGCCGGCCGGGCCGGCACCTACGATGCCTACCGTCTTGCTCTTCTTCGGCTTGGTCTGCATGGGGGGCGTCAGCTTGTGCAGACGCTCATAATCCGAGGCAGACCGCTTGAGCACCATGATATTGATTGCCTCGTCCACGTTTTTGCGACGGCAGGCGGTCTCGCAGGGGTGCGGGCAAACCCGTCCGCAGACGGCTGGGAGCGGCATATTTTCGCGGATGGCGACCAGGGAATCGGAAAAGCGGAGGTTCTTGATCTCCTCGATGTACCTGGGTATGTCGATATGGGACGGGCACTTGTCCATGCAGGGGGCGGTGATCTTGTGGATGTACCCGTCGAGGCTCTTGACCGCGCGGCGCTCGTGCAGGCGGGACACGAAGTCGGCGCGGTAATGCTGCACCGCGTCGAAGACCGGCACCGTGGCACTCTGGCAGAGGGTGCACTTGCAATTCCTGAGCAACTCCGCCAGGTCCCCGACCATATCCAGATCAGCCTCGGCAGCCTTGCCGGCCACCACGTTCTGCAATAAGTCCATGAGCACCTTGGTGCCCTTCTTGCCCGGCGTACACTTGCCGCAACAGTACAAGGTCTGGACTCGTTTCATGTATTCGGCCGTCATGGCCGGAACATCTACGTCCTTATCGAACAGGATGATGCCGTCCCACCCCATGAACGCCTTCAACGGACGCTCACCGTCAAAGGCCACCGGCAGCTTGAAGGCGACCGCCTGCGGTTCACCTGAAACATTCCTGTTGTCAACGACGTTTCTGCCCCACGTGGAAAAGACTACTGAAGCCACTCGTACCTCCGAAAACCGGACCCCTTGAATCCAGGGGTTAAGCTCTTGCAATTATTGTCCAAATCTACAATGAAAATGTGTATACAGTATGCATGAGTAGCATAATAATGTTCCAGAAATCAAGGGAAAAAAAATCTTTGCCTCCCCTTGCCTTTCAAGCGGTTTCACCTTTGCGCCATTCTGTGCTATAGAGAGGTGACTGTCGGCACTTCACGCAACGGAAGGATATCGCCATGACTTCTCTCGACAAAGCATTTCGATCTCTTTTTGAAACCAATATGGGCATTCGCGACAGCGAACGGGTCCTGGTATTCGGCGATACGATCCGGCCCGACGAAGCGATCTCCCCTGGCGACCGGGACCGGCGGTTGCGCCTGAATGCCACCGCCCGCCAGGCGGCGGCATTCGCGGAAAAAACTTATGGCAGCGGCGCTTTCGTGGAGTTCGCCGCCACTCCCGCCTCGGGCGCCGAGCCGCCCCGGGAACTCTGGCTGGCGACCTTCGGCGAGGAAACCATCGTTTTGTTGGAACAATCGGGATTGCTGGCAAAGCTCCTGGCAAAACAGGCCTCCCCCGATGAGATCGCCGCCGGCCGGGAGATCATCCTGGCCCGCAAAGAGGCAGTGGCGGACATCATCATCGCCCTTTCCAACAACTCCACCAGCCACACCCGCTACCGCGCCCTGGCCTGCGACGCCGGCTCGCGTGTCGCCAGCCTGCCGCACTTCGACCCGGACATGTTCCACAGCTCCATGACCGTGGACTGGCAAACCCTGGCGGCCCGCACCGCCCGGTTGGTGGCAGCGGTCAACCGGGCGGAGTGGGTACGTGTCGCCTGCCCCAACGGCACCGACATGATGATCTGCAAGCAGGGACGTCAGGCCGGTGGCGACGATGGCCTGTTGACCGCTGCCGGCAGCTTCGGCAACCTGCCGGCCGGTGAGGCGTACCTGGCGCCGCTGGAGGGGAAAAGCCACGGCGTCATGGTGGTCGAGTGGGGCTCGACCTGCAAATTGGACGAACCGCTGCGGCTCTTCGTGGAGAACGGCAGCGTGGCAAGCATCGAAGGGACAGACCCGCTTCGCGCCAAGCTGGAAGCCAAATTCGCCGAGAACACCAACTGCCGCAATGTCGCCGAACTGGGCATCGGCACCAACGAAAAGGCCAGCCGGCCGGACAACGTGCTGGAGGCCGAGAAGATTCTCGGCACGATCCACATCGCCCTGGGGGACAACTCCGGCTTCGGCGGCCAGGTCAGCGCGCCCTTCCACGAGGATTACGTCTTTTACCGCCCCACCCTCACATTGGTCATGGCGGATGGCGGCGAGCAGGTCATCATTGATGACGGGCACATGCTTGTTTGATTCTTATTTGGTCCTCTGCGAGGTACGCACCCGATGGAGCCTGGAGCCTCAACCACGCCTGTGACGCACCATGCGCGGATGCTCGGCATGGTGCGTCATGGGCAACGACTGGCTCCGGCATGCCGCTCCATCGGCCATTCAGTCATCACGGATTCAGGTATCAACCATAAGGAGCCATTATGACCACTTCCCTGACCCTCGGTTTTTCCCCCTGCCCCAACGACACCTTCATGTTCTACCCGCTCGTCCACGGCCTGGTGGACACCGTCGGCATCTCCTACAAGGAACGGCTGGAGGACGTGGAAACCCTCAACCAATTGGCCATCAAGGGAGAACTGGACGTCACCAAGGTCTCCTACCACGCTCTGGGGCATATCCGCGACAAATACGCCCTGCTCCGCTCGGGCAGCGCCCTGGGCCGGGGCTGCGGGCCACTGCTGGTGGCAAAGGACTCAATCGATCCATCCGGCCTGCGGGGCAGGACCATCGCCGTTCCGGGACACCTCACCACGGCGCTGCTCCTGCTGCGCCTGTTCGACCCCGCCTTGAAGAACTTCGTGGTGATGCCCTTCAACGAGATCATGGATGCCGTTTTGATCGGCAACGTCGACGCCGGCGTGATCATCCACGAATCCCGCTTTACCTACCAGGGTTTCGGCCTGCACAAGATGCTCGACCTGGGCGAATGGTGGGAGAGGGAGAGCGGCTTGCCGATCCCCTTGGGCGGCATCGTTGCCAAACGTTCCCTGGGCGCGGTGACCATCGACGCCATCGAGCGCGCCCTGCGGGACGGGGTGGCCTATTCCCGCGCCAATCCCGCCTCTGCGGCCCATTACATCCATGAGCACGCCCAGGAGATGAACGAAGACGTCTGCTCGGCTCACATCGGCCTGTACGTCAACGATTTCTCCAGCGACCTGGGCGACGAGGGGGTCAAGGCCATTCAATGCCTTTTGGAGCGGGCGGAAAAAGCCGGCATCATCCCGGCCTCCACGGCGCCGCTCTTCATTTGATTCACCTCTTTACAAACAGCGTGAGCATGATTATCCTGCATCCGTAAAATTTCACCGTGCAGGAGGAACATGTATGGCGGAAGAACAGAAGGAAAAATGGCAGGGGTGGCTGGCGCTCTCCATGGCCATCGTGGCGGTCATGGCCGCGCTGACCACGCTCTATATGGGGAAATACTCGTCCCGCGCCATCATGGCCCAAGGACAGGAGAGCGATCAGTGGGCCTTTTACCAGGCCAAGGGCATCAAGCAGCACAGTTTTGAGATGAGCAAGAGGGCGCTGGAGTTGCAGTACCATTCCCAGAAGGGACTGCCGCCCCAGGTTGCCGCAGACTACGAGAAAACGCTCGCAAAATACGGCGAGGAGATCAAGCGCTACGACGGGGATAAAAAGGAGATCAAGGACAAGGCGGAGGGTCTCGCCAAAATAAAACTCAAGGCCCAGGAGATGAGCGGGAACTTCGCCTATGCCCTCATATTCCTCCAGATAGCCATAATGCTCTCATCCCTGGCCAGCCTGACCAAGCGGCACTACCTCTGGTACATCGCCCTGGGGTGCAACCTCGGCTGGCTGTACTTCTTTCTGGATGCCTGGATGCTTTTTAGTTGACCGCGTCTCCTCCCCGGCGCAGAAAAGGCCGTCCGGTCTTCGGGCGGCCTTTTCCCATTTATTGCCGGTCTCTCACCCCATAATCCGTGCCAGCAGGTCGAGTAGCGGGGAGGGGTAGACTCCCATGACAACCGTTACCAGGGTAGGAATGGCCAGTGCCAATGCTTCGGAACCCGTAAGCCGCCGGGCCGCCGCTTCCGCCCCGTCAACGGGCCGCATATAGAGCGCGACCACCACCCGCAGATAGAAGAATACCGCCACCAGTGCCGTGAGGACGCCGACCATGGCCAAGGCGATTTCGCCCGCCCGCAGCGCAGCGCTGAAGACCGCAAACTTGGCCATGAAACCGGCCGCCGGGGGGATACCGGCCAAGGAGAACAACGCCACTGCCAGGACCGCTCCGGCCAGCGGATTGCGGTACCCCAGGCCGCGGTACTGCTCGATTGCGTCCCGATCCGATCCATCCGACAGAATGGACACCGCGCCGAAGGAGGCCAACCCTGCTGCCGCATAGGCCACGACGTAGAAGATCGCGGCCCGCCCCCCACCGGCCGGCAGGGCCACAAAGGCCAGGGCAACGTACCCCATCTGTGCCACCGACGACCAGGCCAGCAGGCGCTTGATGCTGGTCTGCACCAGCGCCGCCAGGTTGCCGCAGACCATGGTGGCGAGCGACAGGCACCAGAGGATGTCGTGACCGCCGCGCCATCCGGCCATAAGCGGCAGGATGAGGAGCACGGCCGCAACCGAGGCCCCCTTGGATGCGGTGGAGAGCAGCGCCGTCACCGGGGCAGGTGCTCCCTGGTACACATCAGGCGTCCAAAGATGGGCAGGGACCAGGGAGAGCTTGAAGGCCAATCCCACGAGGATCAGGCAGACACCAGCCAGGAACAGCGGCTCAAGGGAAGCGGGTTGCCGAGCCAGCTCAGACAGCCTGAGCGTCCCGCGGCTGCAATAGACCAGGGCGATCCCCATGGCCAGGACAGCCGCCGACAGGGTGCCGTTGAGAAGGTACTTCAGCCCCGCCTCCCCTCCCCGGACCGAATCCCGCTCAATGGCGACCAGAAGGTAAAAGGCGAATGTAAATGCCTCCAGGCCGAGGAACAGCATCAGCAGGTCGCTGGCGGCGCAGGCCGCACCCATTCCGGCCAGGGCGAAAAGGAGGGTAGCCGGATACTCCTCCCCCACGATGCCGCGCCTTTTATTATAGCCGGTGGCCATCAGCAGGGCCACCAGACCGGCACTGTCGAGAAAGACGGCAAAGAAACGGGCAAAGGGGGTAATGGCAAGGCCCGGCATGACGACTGTTGCGGGCACGGCAATCGTCCACGCGAGGGCAGAGACAACCACAGTGATGGCAAGCCCGTACAGGTAGCCGCCCGGACGCACCGCGCCGGCCAGCAATACCAGCACACTGCCGCCGGCCAGGATAATCAGAGGCATGAGTGCCATCATGTCGGCCTTAGTCATGGCACTCCCCCCGTCAGAAGCCGCACCGGCCCATGGATCAGCTCCAGAAGCGGCGCGGGGTGCACCCCCATCCACACCACCAGCAGGGCCAACACGGCCAGAACGCAAATTTCCCGGCGATCCAGATCCGCCAGCGGCAAGGGCCGGCGTTCCACCTGGAAGACCACCTCCTGCACCAGCCGCACCATGTAGACCAGGGTCAGGACGATGCCGACGAAGGCCAGACCCGCCGCCAGCGGTGCCTTGGTAAAGGTGCCGGCCAGCACAAGGAACTCGCCCACGAAATTGTTCAGTCCCGGCAGGCCGACCGAGGCCATGGAGAAGATCAGAAAGAAGAACGACCAGAGCGGGATCTTGCCCCACAACCCGCCGAAAGCGCCGATCTCCCTGGTGTGCGCCCGCTCGTCCAGCATCCCGACCATGGCGAACAGTGCACCAGTGGTCACCCCGTGGTTGGCCATCTGAATGATGGAGCCGGACAGGGCCACCGGCTCCCAGGCGGCGATGCCGATGGCCACGTACCCCATGTGGCCGATGCTGGAATAGGCGATCAGTCGCTTCATGTCCTCCTGGGCAAAGGCCACCAGCGAGGCGTAAATGATGCCGGCGATGGCCAGGGTGTAGATCAGGGGCGTCAAGGTCTGGGCCGCCTGGGGGAAGAGCGGGTAGCCGAAGCGGATCAGGCCGTAGCTCCCGGTCTTGAGCAGAAGCCCGGCCAGGATCACGCTCCCCGCGGTGGGGGCGTCGGTGTGTGCATCCGGCAGCCAGGTGTGCAACGGAAAGAGCGGGAACTTGATGGCAAAGGCCAGGAAAAAGGCGGCGAACAGCCAGAGCTGGGTGCCGGCAGGCAGGGGGGTCGCGATCAGCTCAAACAGCCCGAAGGTGGTCACGCCGCTCTGGCGGGCATGGAGCAGGTGCAGGGCGATGATCGCCAGGAGCATCAAGAGCGAGCCGAACATGGTGAAGAGGAAGAACTTGACCGTGGAGTAGATGCGCCGGCCATGCCCCCAGATGCCGATCAGGAAGAACATGGGGATCAGCATCACCTCCCAGAACAGGTAGAACAAGGCCAGGTCCAGCGCCAGGAAGACCCCCATGATGCCGGTTTCCATGGCCAGGAGCAGCGCCAGGAACAGGCCGACCTTTTCGCCGACGGCCCGCCATGACACCGCCAAGGCGATGCAGAAGCTGAAGGCGGTCAGCATGACCATCAGGAGCGATAGGCCGTCCAGGCCCAGGGTGTAGCGGATGCCGAAAGCGGAGATCCAGGGGGCGTCCTCCACCAGCAGGTAACCGGGCAGGGCCGGTTTCAGCGCCGCCAGCCCCTGCCACGATGCGTACAGCCATAGCGCCAGCAAAAGCTCCCCGCTCATCACGCCCAGGGCCAGCGACCGTGCGGCCGCGGGGCACTTCCAGGCCGGCAGCATCAGCAGGCAGCCCGCCAGAGGGAAGAAGACCAAAACGGTGAGCAGGTGCAGGTCGGCCATCATGGCAGCGTCACCCAAACAAGATAAGCCAGTACCACGCACACCCCGCCTGCCAGTCCGAACAGGGATGTGGCCACCCGGCCGGTGCACCAGCCGGCAGGCAACCCGCCCAGGCGGGCAATGAAACGGGCCAAACCGTCCAACGCGCCGTCGATGCCTGCCTCATCCCCTTGTTTCCAGAAAAAACGCGCCACGTATTTGAACGGGTTTATGATCAGCGCCCCGTAAAGGTTGTCCAGGCGCCAGCCGTTCAGCAGGAACCCGGCGCCGGGAAGCCCTGCCTCCTCGCGGGCCAGGGCTTCGGCCCGGCGGCTGCCGGTGTAGCGGAACCACGCCAGCCCAAGTCCCGTCAGGCTGAGAATGGCGGCGACGATCTGCAGGACGATCTCCCCGCCCTGGGATGCCTTCTCACCCCCGCCAAAACCGGGGATGGAACCGAGGAAACCGTCAAGAATACCCTGATGCCCCAGGTAGGAGGGAAGATTCAGCATGCCGCCGCACAGGCCCAGCAGGGCCAGCGGGACAAGCGCGAGGGTCATGATCTTCGGGAGTTCCAAGTGTTCCCCCTCCCTTGACGGGAGGGGGTGAGGGGGTGGGTGAAGTATATTGGCGGCGGAGTTGTCGCTTCCCCCCCTCCCTAACCCTCCCCCGCCAGGGGGGAGGGGATTTTTTTGTTCTCCGTGAAAAACCACGAAGACCATGCGGAAGGTATAAAAAGAGGTCAGAAATGCCGTAATGAGGCCCAGCAGCAGCAGACCGCCGTACAGGGGACCACCCTGGGCGGCCACCCCTGCCAGGATGGCGTCCTTGCTGAAGAAACCGCCGGTCAGGGGAAACCCGGCCAGGCAGAGCGCACCAGCCAAAAACGGCCAGTAGACAGCAGGCAGCTTTGCCCTGAGCCCACCCATGCGGAAGATGTCCTGCCGGTGGTGCAGGGCGGTGATGGCGCAGCCCGCCCCCAGGAACAGCAGCGCCTTGAAGAAGGCGTGGGTAAGCAGGTGGAAGGCGGCGCCGGTCAGTGCCCCGGCCCCCACGCCGAGCACCATGTAGCCGATCTGGCTGATGGTCGAGTACGCCAGGATGCGCTTCAGGTCGCGCTGGCAGCAGGCGCAGGTGGCGGCATAGAAGGCGGTGATGCCGCCGGTCAGGGCGATGGCGGCCCGCACCGTCCCGGAGCCGCCGATCAGCGGGAACATGCGCGCCAGCAGGTAGACCCCGGCCGTGACCATGGTGGCGGCGTGGATCTGGGCCGAGACCGGCGTGGGACCGGCCATGGCGTCCGGGAGCCAGACGGACAGCGGCAACTGGGCCGATTTTCCGGAAGCTCCGGCCAGCAACAGCAGGCCGAGGGTCGTGACGACGGCCGCGGGGATGAGCGTGCCCATGGTGTTCAAATGGGTTATGGAGACGGAGCCCGAGAGTTGGTACATCCAGACGATGGCGATACCGAAGGCGGTGTCGCCGATGCGGGTGGTAATGAAGGCCTTGCGCCCGGCGGTGGCATTCTGCTCCTCCGTGTACCAGAAGCCGATCAGGGCGTAGGAGCAGAAGCCGACCCCCTCCCACCCCAGGTAGAGGAGCGGCAGGTTTTCGGCCAGCACCAGCACCAGCATGGCGAAAACAAAGATGTTCAGCAGGGCAAAGTAGCGGGCATGGGCCGGGTCGTCCTGCATGTAGCCCACTGAGTAGAGATGGATCAGGCCGCAGACAAAAGTGATCATCAGGGTCAGCGACAGGGAGAGTTGGTCCAGGTACAGGGCAATGGGAGCCTGGAATTCGAAAGCGGCCAGCCAAGAGCCGAACTCCACCCGCACCGGGCCGTTGAAGCCGGCAAAGGCCAGCACGGCGCAGGCGAACGCGCTCCAGATCACTCCGCAGGCCACCACCTCGCCCACGCGGCGCGGCAGCGTCCGGCCGAGCAGGGCGTTGAAAATGCCGCCCATGAGCGGCAACAGGAGTATGAAGGCGAGGTAGAGTTTCATCGGACCTTTCGTTTAAAATCGCCCTAAACTCCCCCTCCCCTTGCGGGAGGGGGCACTTAAAAACAATTTGCTTATCCTACCCCTTCATCTCGCTGAATTGATCCGTATCCACCGTTTTGCGCCGCCGGTGCAGATAGACCACCATGGCCAGGGCCAGGGATACTTCGGCCGAGGTGAGGGCCATGATGAAGATGGCGAACAGTTGGCCGTCCGCACTGCCCCAGCGGGCCGAGCCCCCCACGAAGGCCAGCATGACGGCGTTCAGCATGACCTCGATGCAGACCAGCATCATGATCAGGTTGGCGCGCCAGGCCAGAAGTCCGCCCATGCCCAGGAAAAAGAGCAGGCCGTCCAGGAGCAGGATATGTTCGAGGGGGACGATCATACTTCATTCTCCGGGGAAGGCCCCCATGACACGGCAAAAAACTTCGGATGCCAGGCGCGCGAGGAACGGCATGCGAGGCATAGCGGCGCTACGTTGAGCGCTACGTGACGAGTGCAACGCCGCAGACGGACTTTTGGCGAAGACGTCATTTCTGCCGTCCCAGATACAGCGCACCAACCAAAGCGAACAACAGTTGCAGTGAGATCAGCTCCACCGCCAGGCCGTGGTCCTGAAACAGGTGCCGGGCGACCTCACGGATCGGCAGGGACGCGGCTGCGGGCGAGGCAGTGGAGCCGTGGCGGGCAACGATGACGATTGCCAGGCATGCGGCGCTCACCCCGACCAGCGCCAGGGCCGGCAACCATTCGCGCCAATGGGGCGACACCCCCTTTTCCGGGTGCCCCAGGTCGAGCATCATGATCACGAACAGAAACAGCACCATGATGGCGCCGGCGTAGAGGATCACCTCAAAGGCCGCCACCAGGGGCGCCATCAGCAGGTAAAAGATCACCGCGATGGAGAACAGGGAAGTGACCAGGTACAGGATGGCATGCACCGGGTGTTTCTCGGTAATTGCCAGGATCGTCCCGATAACGGCCACCCCGGCCAGTATGTAGAAGAGGGTCTGTTCCATATTTTCAATTCGTTTTGCCACGGAGTCATAGAGACGCAGAGAAGTTCAACGGCAAAAGGTAACTATACCCGAAAAAGGCTCCCTGCTTTTCTCTGTATTCTGTTCTTGCTTCCCCTGTGTCTCTGTGGCTCTGTGGCAGATTCGTTCTTGAACATTACGGCATCAATGTTCTGATATCCGCCGGCGGTGCCTCCTCCAGCCCCTCGCCTCGCGGCTGGGTCACGGCGATGCCGGCGTGGCGGTAAAAGTTGTAGGAATCGTCCTTGCCGCAGCCGTCGATCAGCAAGTCCTCCTTTTCAGCGACCAGGTCCATGATATCCCGCTTGCAGATCTCGTAATCGGGCGTCATCTGGATGGCCAGCGTAGGACAAGCTTCGGCGCACAGGCCGCAGAAGATGCAGCGGGAGAAGTTGATCCGGAACCATGCGGCATAGCGGCGGCCATCCTCCCGTTCGGCGGCCTGCATGGAGATACAGTCCACCGGGCAGGCGGCGGAACAGAGGTAACAGGCCACACAGCGCTCGCCGCCGTCCGGGTCGCGGGTCAGCACGATGCGCGCCCGGTAGCGCGGGTACGGGGTGCGCTTTTCCTCGGGATACTGAATGGTGACCGGCCGTCGCAGCATGTGCGACAGGGTGATGCTGAAGCCGCCCAGAATGGCCTTTATGTCGGAGAATATCGGCATGGATGCGCTTTCCCAAAAAAAGAGACGCCCGGGTAGGGCGTCTCTGCACGGGGTCGGAATGGATCAGGCGTTGCCGTGTTTGGCCCGCTCGGCCTTCTTGAGCAGCGCCGAAGCCAGGGGGTGGCTGTTGTTTTCGGCATAGCGGCTGGCGGTATTGCCGGTGGGCGTCTTGAGTCCTGCATCGGCACCGCCGTCCAGCAGGGCCTGCACGGTCTGGTTGCAGCCGTAAATGGCAGCCAGCATCAGGGGAGTATGCCCTTCCAGGTCGCGGACATCAACGTCGGCGCCCTTGTCGAGCAGCATCTTGACAATTTCGGTATGGCCGTTGGCGGCGGCGTAATGGAGGGCCATTTTGCCTTTGTCGCTGCTGGCGGTCAAGTCCGCGCCCCGGTGCAGCAGGTCCTGAACAAAGTCCTTCTGCCCCTCTTTCGCGGCATTGATCAGAGGGGTGTGGCCGTGACGGTCTTTGGCGTTCACACTTTCCATGTTCGACTCCTCCCGTGGTTGATTTATGTTCCGGACGGCAATGTCCGCAGTTTCATCGGTTATGCAGCCTTCAGCACCAGCCACCAACCGGTGACCAGGATATTCGCCAACGCCAGCGGCGTCAACACCTTCCATCCCAGGTGCATGAGTTGATCATAGCGCAGACGGGGCAGGGTTCCGCGCATCCAGATGAAAAAAAAGGCAAAGGCCAGGGTCTTGAGGGAAAACCATATCACCGGGGCCAGAAAGGGCCCGTGCCACCCTCCCAGGAAGAAGGTCGTGGCCAGCCCGCCCAGCACGATAATGTTGATGTACTCGCCCACAAAGAACAGGCCGAAGCGCATGCCGGAATATTCGGTGTGAAAACCGGCCACCAGTTCACCCTCGGCCTCGGGGATGTCGAAGGGGATGCGCTTGCACTCTGCCGTGATGCTGATCAGAAAGATGAGAAAGGCCAGCGGCTGGTAGACGATGAACGGGATGGGGGACTGGGCGGCGACGATGTCTGCCAGGCTCAAGGAGCGGGCCAGCATGACCACCGGCACCAGCGACAACCCCATGGACAGTTCGTAGGAGATCAACTGGGCCAGGCCACGGATCCCCCCCAGCAGAGAATATTTGGAGTTGGAGGCCCAGCCGCCGATGGCGACCCCATACACCGCGATGGAGGAGAGCGCCAGAAAGAACAGCAGCCCGACGTTCAGATCGGCCACCAGCATCGGCACTTGATGGCCGGCAATGGCAACCGGAGCGCCGAACGGGATGACGGCAAAGGTCAGGATGGCCGGAATTGCGGCCATGGCCGGTGCCAGATAGAACAACCATTTGTCGGCGGCTGCCGGGATGAAATCTTCTTTGGTGAGGAGCTTGATCAGGTCTGCGAGAGGTTGGAGAAGTCCGAACGGGCCGACGCGGTTTGGTCCCTTACGGTCCTGGATCCAGGCCAAGATCTTCCGTTCGGCAAATACCAAGTAGGCGGCCAAGGTGAGAATAACGAAGAAGACGATCCCCAGTTTTGCCGCAAACAGCGCTATGTCCACAGTCGATGCCGTCATCGGAACCTGGTCGGTAACTATGTAGTTTCCGTCCGAAAAAGGTCCTTTTCCGCCCATGCGGCGTCAATCTTCGGGCTTGCTTGTGCGGCGTACCGATGTACGCCTCCGCGCAATCCCTTGATTTCCTTGCCTGGACAAAAAAGTCCTCCTTTCCGGATGGAAACTATGTAAGAGGACAACAACGGAATTGATACCCTTATATCACAAAAATGTGTCGAACGTCACCGACTAAATTACCGACAAATAACTACGCAGGAGAAATAAGCGCTTGAACAGCCATGACGCGGCGAACTATAATGCCTTCACCAAGGAGAGCGATGACATGGATGTACACCAGACCGAATTCATCAAGAGCGCCGTAAAGCCGAAGGATTACCCTGAGATAACCCTGCCCGAGGTGGCTTTCGTGGGCCGTTCCAATGTCGGCAAATCATCGCTCATCAACGTGCTGGTCAACCGCAAAAGCCTGGTACGGACCAGTTCCACCCCCGGCAGGACACAGTTGATCAACTTTTTCGACGTTAACGGCCGTCTGGTCCTCGTGGACCTGCCCGGCTACGGCTACGCCAAGGCGCCGCCCGAGCTGCGCAAACAGTGGCAACCGATGATCGAGACCTATCTGGCTCAGCGCGAGAACCTGCGGGCTGTGGTCCTGATCCTGGATATCCGCCGCATCCCCACGGACGGGGACCTGCAGATGCTGCGCTGGCTCGATACCTACGGCATCCCGCCGATCATCGTGGCGACGAAGTGCGACAAGCTCTCGAAAAACGAGCAAGCCCGACAGGCAGGCCTGATCGCGGCGGCTATCGGCCGCGGCCGGGAGGAATTGCTCCCCTTCTCGGCCCTGTCGAAAGCCGGGCGCGAAGGGATATGGCAGGCGATCACGGAGTTGGCCGGCCTGGACAGCGCCGCTACCTGATGGAGAAGTCCCGGAATTCACCGCTGCAGACCTCCTGGCGGAGGTCGAGCCGTTCCACCACGGCCGCGGACGGCCCCTGACGGCACCAGTCAACCAGGACATTCACGGCGTTCTCATCGCCCTCGAACACGCCGGCGACGGAACCGTCCGGCAGGTTCCGGACCCAGCCGCTGACGCCAAGCTCCATGGCGCGCAAGCTGGTGTAGTGGCGAAACGCCACCCCTTGAACACGGCCGTAAACCGTGACGGAAACCCTGATATTCATACCGTATCCCCCTTGAATATGTGAACATATTTCAACCCCGAAGGCACAACCCATGGCGCATCAAACAACGAAAACGGCAACGGAAAAGACGGCCAAACCGACCATGCCGGACATGCAGAAACGTCCCGACAGCCGCAGGATACCTATCGCAAAGGTAGGCGTCAAGGACATCTCCTATCCCATCGTGGTGATGGACAAGAACCATTCGCTGCAACACACCGTGGCGCGTATCAACATGTACGTGGACCTGCCTCACCATTTCAAAGGCACCCACATGAGCCGCTTCGTGGAGATTCTCAACCGGCACCGCGAGCAGATCGGCCTGGACAAGCTCGAAACGATCCTGGACGAGATGAAGGCCCGTCTTGGGTCTGCCAGCGCCCACCTGGAGATCCAGTTCCCCTACTTCATCGATAAGAAGGCGCCGGTTTCGGGCGCCAGGAGTCTGATGGAGTACAGCTGCGAGTTCAAGGCATCCATGACCGACACCCTGGATTTCATGCTGGTGGTCAAGGTGCCGCTTACCTCGCTCTGCCCGTGCAGCAAAGAGCTCTCGCGAGCCGGCGCCCACAACCAACGCAGCATCATGACCGTGCGGGTGCGCTACCGCGAGTTCATTTGGATCGAGGACTTGGTGGAGTTGATCGAACAATGCGGCAGCAGCCCGCTCTATTCGCTGCTTAAACGGGAGGATGAGAAGTTTGTGACCGAGCAGGCCTACGATAATCCTCGCTTTGTGGAGGACATGGTACGGGAGGCATATTCCCGGCTGGTAGCCGAGGAAAGGGTTATTTGGTTCTCGGTGGAGACGGAGAATTTCGAGTCTATCCACAACCACTCGGCTTATGCAGCCGTAGAGTTCGACCGCAGGGCATGACCAGGGGGCTGATCATCTTTGCCCGGGAACCGCGTGCCGGCACGGTAAAAACCCGTCTGGCCCGGGATCTGCACAGCCATCGAGCCGCAACGGACCTATATGCTGCCATGCTGGCCGATGTGCTGGCATCGGCCGCCACCCTGGACGATACCCGACTGCTGCTCTTCTGGGCGCTGAAAAGTGGCGCTGTTCCCGCCTCCCCCCCCCTGTCGCGACTGGAGATGTTCGATCAACAGGGGCGGGATCTGGGCGAACGCATGGCAAACGCCTTTGGCAGAGCCTTTGCCAATGGTTGCGAAACCTGCTGCATCATTGGCAGCGATGCTCCCGACCTCCCTCCGGACTTCATCCGGCAGGCATTTGGCTTTTTGGAGCGGGATGAAGCCGAGGCCGTCTTCGGCCCGGCCGAAGACGGCGGCTATTATTTGCTCGGTCTGCGGCATGTGCCGCAACAGCTGTTCGAGGAGATCGCCTGGAGCGGCCCCGAGGTCTTGCGGACCAGCCTCGAACGTGCCCGTCTCTGCGGGCTCAGAACAGCCCTCCTGCCGCTGTGGCGGGATATCGACACCTCTAAGGATCTGGATGCGTTCCTGGAACGGCCGGCCCGCCATACGGCGCCGCGCACCCTGGCCTTGGCGCAGCGCCTGAAAGGAAATACGAGCACATGTCCTACCATCTGATGGCAATACTGGTCATGTTCGTCATCTCGATCTTCGGCTATATCTACGGCCGTAGACAATGGGCACGCCACGTAACGGCAGAAAGGGAGGTGCTCCGCTTCCGGGAACGCTACCGA
This sequence comes from Oryzomonas sp., assembly GCA_031292255.1. Taxonomy (GTDB): domain Bacteria; phylum Desulfobacterota; class Desulfuromonadia; order Geobacterales; family Pseudopelobacteraceae; genus Oryzomonas. Next base: position 48,763 of record JARLHN010000032.1, read on the forward strand.
AAACTGGTGGATACGGTCGAAGGGGTCGTCTGGGAAGCGGAGACTGCCGTTGATACGCTCCGCTTCACGTTTGTCAGTGCTCGGGCCGAACGGCTGTTGGGCTACCCGGTGACGGAATGGCTGTCCGATCCGGACTTCTGCCATAACCATATTCACCCGGAAGACCACGACCGGGTGATGGACTCCTGCCGGGTGATGGTGAGGGAAAAAAGATCCCGGCAATTCGATTTCCGCATGATCGGCGCCAATGGGTGCACCCTATGGCTGAGGAATACCGCATCGGTGATTACCGAAGACGGTCATAGTCCGATCTTGCTTGGCTTGATGGTCGATATCACCGAACGCCGGGAAATGTTGGATTCGGTTCGGGAAAGCGAGGCCAAGTTCCGTTCGTATATCGAGTTTGCGCCCATTGGCGTGTCGGTTGCTGACCTCGCTGGGCGGTACGTCGAGGTAAACCGTACCGGAGCTGCGATGCTGGGGTATTCCGAAGCGGAACTCATTGGTATGTCCATCACGGATCTTATGCCCCTCGAATCCCGGGAAACAGGGCTGCGAAATTTCGAGAAGCTAAAAGAGGAAGGCTCCGCCATGCGCGAGTCGCTCATGGTACGCAAGGATGGAAGCCTGGCCTGGGTGTCCCTTCAGGCCGTCAAACTCGACTCAGACCGCTTCATCGGGTTCTTTCAGGACATTACCGAACGGAAACAAACGGAACAGGCCCTTATTTCGGCCAAGGAGGCCGCCGATGCGGCCAATGCAGCCAAGAGCCAGTTTCTGGCCAACATGAGCCACGAACTCCGTACCCCCCTGAACGGCATCATCGGCATGAGCGGACTCCTGATGGATACGGACCTGACCCCGGAGCAGCTCGAATACGCCAGGATTGCCCTCAAAAGCAGCAAGGAGTTGTTGGACCAGATCGACGAGCTTTTGGACTTTGCCCGCATCGAGGCCGGAAAACTCCTGTTTGAAAAGAGCGACTTCAACCTGCGGACCGTCATGAAGGATACCATGCAGATACTTTCGCTGCAGGCCGAGGAGAAGAGCCTGCAGCTGGCCTGGCAGGTAGAGCCGGATGTGCCGCTGCACCTCCGGGGCGATCCGGGCCGCCTTGCCCAGATCATTAGAAACATCGTGGGCAACGGCATCAAATTCACCCGGCAGGGAGGCGTGACGGTCCATGTGAATCGAGTGGCCGAAGAGACACAGTCGGTAACCCTCCGCTTCGCCGTAACCGATACCGGGATCGGCATCCCCCCGGAGTACCAGGGCAGCATCTTCACCCCGTTCGTACAGGTTGACGACTCAAGTACAAACCAATACAGGGGCACCGGGCTGGGGCTGGCAATCAGCAGCCAACTGACTGAACTGATGGGCGGCTCCATCGATGTTGCAAGCAGCGAAGGTTCGGGTTCAACATTCCACGTCACCCTGCCGTTTGAAAAACAGGGGCAGAAGCCCGTTACCGTAAAGGAGGACGAGACAGAAGCCATCATCGTCAACCATGACGCCAGCGCACCCCAACGCGCCCGCATCCTGTTGGCTGAAGACCATGCCACCAACCGGCGGGTCATCAGGATGATACTCAACAAGCTGGGCTATGAGACAGATGCCGTGGCCAATGGTTTCGATGCGGTCAAGGCCCTGGAAAAGGCCTCCTATGACCTGGTGCTGATGGACTGCCAGATGCCGGAAATGAACGGCTACGATGCCACCGCCGTCATCCGCGACCCGAAATCGGGCGTACTCAACCACGCGACGCCGGTGATAGCCTTGACAGCCAATGCCATGGCCGGTGAGCGGGAAAAATGCATCGAAGTGGGCATGGATGACTACCTGTCAAAACCGGTATTGGTCCAGGATCTGGAAACAATCCTGAAAAAATGGCTGGGAAACAAATAATACAACTCACCGGAAAGGGCGCCAAAACAGACATGGAACCGATTCTCATCATCACGGCAGTTCCGCAGGAAATGGCCCTGCTGGAGCACGCCCTGGTCAACGCCGTCCGGCAGACGACAACCGCATTCGAGTATGCGGAGGGCACCATCGGCACGCTGCACGTAACGCTCTGCGCCGGCGGAATCGGCAAGATCAACGCCGCCGCCGCCGCTGCCACCCTGATCGAGCTTCAGCGACCGCGTTTGGTGATTAATACCGGTTGCGCCGGGGCCTATCCGGGGAGCGGACTTTCCGTCGGCGACCTTGCCGTCGCCAGCGACGAAATCCTGGGAGATGATGGCGTTCAGACACAGGGGGGGTGGCGGGATCTGCGTTTCATGGGGCTGGCCTCCTTCGTGCGAGGCAAACATACCTACCACAACGAACTTCCCCTTTCCAAACACGCCGCTGAAAAGGCGATGCAACTTGCCGATTATTGCGGGGTGATCCTGATGCGGGGGCGCTTCGTGACCGTTTCGACTTGCAGCGGGACCCGACAACGCGGCGAGACCCTGGCGCGGCATTTCAACGCCATTGCCGAAAGCATGGAAGGTGCTGCCGTGGCCCAGATCTGCGTACGCTCGGGTGTGGATTGTCTGGAGATCCGTGGCATCAGCAACCTGGTGACCGATCGGGACATGAGCGCTTGGGACATCCCGCGGGCCGTGGAATCGGCGCAACGCTTCGTGCTTAAATACCTGGAAGACCTGGACCGGACCGAGCCGGGTACCTTCGTACAGGTGGCGCCCGAGCTGTAATATCGAAGCCGCCGCCATTATGCTTCGATCCTAGTGTCCCGTGCGGGACACCAGGGCGTCACCGCTCCCCAAAGATGGCGGTGCCGACCCGTACCAGGGTTGCCCCTTCCTGGATGGCAGCCTCAAAGTCACCGGACATGCCCATGGAAAGCTCCTTCATCTCAACGCCTGGAACAGCTTCCCCGGCGATCAAATCCGACAGCCGTTTCAATTCCGCAAAATAGGGGCGAGCCGCCTCGGGGTCGTCGAAAAAGGGGGGCATGGTCATCAACCCCCGCACCCTGACGTTGGGCAGCAGGGCGATGTCGCGCACCAGTTGCAACGCCCCGGTTTCGGTCGTGCCCGACTTGCTGGCCTCGCCGGCGATGTTCACCTGTACCAGTACGTCACAGCACCGCCCAAGCCTGCCCCAATGGCGGCTTATCTCCTCTGCCAGGGAGAGGCGGTCAACCGAGTGGACCAGCGTCACCAGCCCGGCCAGGTATTTGGCCTTGTTGCTCTGCAGATGGCCGATGAAGTGCCATTCCAGCGGCTCCGGTATTCCGGCCGCCTTCGCGGTCAACTCCTGGACGTAGTTCTCGCCGAAGATGACCTGTCCTGCCCGGCATGCCGCCACAACATCCTCCGGGGGGCGGGTCTTGGAAACCGCCACCAGACGCACCGTCCGTGGATCACGGCCTGCCTCGGCGGCTGCCTCTTCGATCCGCGACCGTATCTGGTTGAGTCGTTGTGCAATCGACATGGTTGGTTTTCCTGTTCCGGGCGGATTACCACAGCCGGAATCAAAAATAATAAGAACTCGTTCGTAAATAATTTTGTTCAGGTATCGCGCCCGGCTTTGGGGGAGATTTTCCTGGCCCGATTGAGTAAAACCGCAGGCGTAGCCCGGCTACGTCGAGGATTTTACGATTGAGGGACAGGGAAAGATGCCCCAAAGACGGGATGCGATCAGGGCAGCGCCTCGACCGTTTGCAGCACCTCGTATAGCTCGGCCATCGGCAGGCCGACCACATTGGTGTACGATCCGCAGATGGAGCGGACGAAATGTACGGCGCCCCCCTGGATAGCGTAGGCCCCCGCCTTATCCCTGGGGCAGCCGCTGTCCACATAGTCCAGGACCTCTTTCTCCGTGAGGTTGCGGAAGGCCACCTCGGTATGCACGCTCCGGCTCAGATGGATGCCGCTCACCTTGTCGAAGACCGTAAAGCCGGTAATGACCACGTGGTTCCTGCCGGACAGGGCGGTCAACATGCGGAAGGCATCGGCATCATCCGCAGGCTTTCCCATGATGGCATCGTCCAGAACCACCACGGTGTCGGCACCGATGAAGAAGCGGCCGGCCGTTGTCCGCGCCACGGTATCGGCCTTCCCGCGTGACAGGCGGATGACGTGCTCGGACGGTTTTTCACCGGGCAGGATATTCTCACAGATATCCGCCGCCACCACCGTGAATTCGATGCCGGCCAAGGCCAGCAGCTCCGAGCGGCGCGGCGAGGCAGAGGCCAGAATGATTGCTCCATGTTTCATACGGTCACTTCTCCGATGGCGTATCCGAAGGGGGGGCTTTAAGCCCGTTGCGGGCTTTTTGCTCCGCCTCCAGATCCTGCCTTTGTTTTTGCCAGTCTCTTCTGCGGACCTTCATCAGGATGAAAACACCGGAGATTATGACGATCCCCAACAGGATACTGGTTTCCACGCCGTTGACGATGCCGTAGATGAGCGACGCCACCCCCATCATGAGCAGCATGGTTTCCAGCGACAGTATCCGCCCGACGAGGGAGATTTCCTGACGTTCCTTACCGCTATTGTGCGGCATGCGGATTCTCCTCCCAGGGGAACATCTTGCCCGGATTAAGAATGTTGTTGGGATCGAGTGCGTGCTTGACGGCTTTCATGACCGCAATCTGGTCCGGGGTCAACTCCAACTCGATATAGGGCGCCTTGGAAAGCCCCACACCGTGTTCGCCCGACATGGTTCCCCCCAGATCGAGGGCGGCTTGGAAGATCTCCCTGATCGCTCCCTCGGCCCGTTCCGACATGCCGGGTATCTGTTTGTCAATCATCACGTTGACGTGGATGTTGCCGTCTCCGGCATGGCCGAAATTGACGATGGGCACGTCGAATTTCTGCTGGATGGCCTCGATCCGCCTGATCACATCGGGAACCTTGCTGCGGGGCACGACGATGTCCTCGTTGGCCTTGTCGGGATTAACGTCCCTGAGCGACGGCGACACCAGGCGGCGCACCTTCCAGAGCTGCTCCGACTCGGCGGCGTTTGCGGCGGCACGGAACTGGACCAGACCCAATGGTTTGATTATATCATGAATCTGGCCTGCCTGTTTCTCGATCAACTCCCGGTCCCCGTCCACCTCGATCAGCAGCACGGCGCGCCCCTCGGGAGGGATGCCCAGGTTGAAACGGCGCTCGACGCATTGCAGGGTGGCATGGTCCATGAATTCCAGCGTGGTGGGGATGATCTTGCCGCCGATTATGGCCGAAACAGCCTTTGCGGCCCCATCGATGGAATCGAAGATCGTCAGCATCGTCTTTTTGGCGTCGGGATAGGGGAGCAGTTTGAAGATGATGCGGGTAATGACCCCCAGCGTCCCTTCGCTGCCGCACAGGAGCTTGGTCATATCGTAACCGACCACCCCTTTGTAGGTCTCACCGCCGGTACGGATGATGACGCCGGTAGGCAGGACGACCTCCAGCCCCATGACGAAATCCTTGGTGCAGCCGTACTTGACGGCACGCGGCCCCCCGGCGTTCTCGGCCACGTTGCCCCCCAGGGTGGAAAATTTGAGCGAGGCAGGGTCGGGCGGGTAAAACAGACCCAGTTTTTCCACCTCCTGCTGAAACAACTCCGTGACAACCCCCGGCTCCACCTCGGCAATCAGGTTCTCGGTATCGATGCGCAGGATGCGGTTCATGCGCGTGGTAACCAGTACGACGCCGCCCGCCTTGGGAAGGGCGCCGCCCGAAAAACCGCTGCCGGCACCCCGGGGGAAGACCGGGAAGCGTTCGCGGTTTGCCAGTTTGAGCACGGCGGACACCTCAGAGGCCGTTGCGGGATGTACGACGGCTGACGGCAGGAATTCCATCTGGGTGGCATCATAAGAGTAGCAGAGCATATCCTGCTTATCGGTAAGGACGTTGTCCCTCCCCACGATAGCGGCGAGTTCGTCAAGAATCCGTGAGTCAAGCATCGGCACACCTTTCGGAGAATTCCAATTCCAAATCAAAGCGGCATCTTGATGTCATCGTAACTATTCAGCACAGTGCTGCAATCTGCACGTCTTTAACCTCCCCTCCCGCAAGGGGGGGGAGACTTTTCAGAATCATTTTAGTCACGTTCAGAATATGCTGAATAGTTACATGTCATCTTTGATTTGAAACCGGAATAAGTTCATTTGAAATCTACGATACATGATTACCCCTCTCCGACGCAAGGCAGATTTGCGGCGATAGAGCCAACAATCCTGTTGATTACGCATACTTCATGCCGTAGAATGGGTTTCATTTAGGAGGAGACCACGTGACCGACCTGCTGCTGATAACCGATGTGCCGCGCCTCAGGAAGATCTTCAACCGGCTCTCGGATGACAAGGGCATCACGCTGCGCACGGCATCCAACCTTGAAAAGGGAGGCGAGGAGTTGATCGCCAGGAAGCCGGCCATGGTCTTTGTCCAGACCCACCTCTCCGGGCTTTCCGCGGACATACTGCTGATGCACCTCAAAAAGCAGCTCGGCAGGAAGCGTAGCCGCTTCGTACTGCTTTGCTCTCCCTCCCAGGTCAGCGCCGATACCATCAAGCTCTACCACGGGCACATCGACACCTCGCTTGACGAGAGGACGTTGCTGGACGCTGTCCGGCGTACGGTTGCCACCCTCACCCCCCAAAAAGGCCGAAGCGGGCTGGAAGCAGCCCTGGAGGTGGAGGATATCGTTGCCACGTCCGCCGCTGCCCAAGCCGCTCCGGCTGCGACGCAGAGTGCCGAGCCTGCTATCGAACCCGATCGGGAACCGCCGCCAACCCCGGACATCCTGGCCATTACCGGGCCGTCAGTCGATCCTGCCGAGCCGTCCCTGGTGGATCAGGGCATCACCTATGCCCCCCGCTCACGGGTCAACGTCTACTCGGAGTTTACCAGTTCCTTCGACAGCGCCGTTGAGAGCATGCAGGAACCGGAACCGCCCCAGGAACCGGCTCGTCACCCGTTTTCGGGATGGGATATGGAACACCTTGAGACGATCGAACCTGAAAAAAAGCTCTCCAAGCGTTTTTCCTTCCTGCTCTGGATAGCACCGGTCCTGGTCGCTGCCGTGGTCGTTACGGTGATCCAGAACCGCAAACCCCAGCAGAAGCCGGTCGCCGTCATCACAGTAAACCCACTACAGCAGGCGAAACCACTCCCTCAGCAGGCCGCCCCGGCACTGTCCACGGCTGCCTCTTCACCGAAGCCGGCCGTTTTTCCCGCGCCCCCCGCCGCCCCCCCGGGAACGGGCAAGGATGCCTCGATGCAATTGAGCGACAAGGCCGTCCTGTCCGACATCGCCGGGGATCACAGCCGCAAGGAGAAGCCCGGTTCGGCCCAGGCAAGCGCCCGCCCCACCAGATTACCGGAGTTCATCCCCAGCTACGGCAAGGACAAGCAATACAGCGCCGCCAATCCTGGGTGGGAGCGCTACAAAGGACAGGTTACCGAGTTCAAGGTGTTCCGCGAGAAGGGGTCCATCAAGGCTATCCAGGTAATCGACCGGGGCGGGCAGGGCGTGCCCGAATCATTCATGAAAGGCGTACTCCGCCAGGTGGCAAAAAAACCGGCCTTTATCCTGGAATCATCCGAGAAAAAGGACGGCTACGAGATCCAGCGCGGCAGCATAGCCGACAATCTCAAGGTGGTCTATTACCGGGACGAGCATGGGGGCCACCTGCGCGCCTTTGTCATGACGTGGCAGTAATACCGGTTTCGAATCAAAGGTGACATCAAGGCGGCGTGGATTGGGGCGACGTAGGCGTACAGATAATTCTAATAAAAACATTTGAGCCACAAAGAACACAAAGTAATATCAACAAGTTGCCCCACCAAAGTCATTCAACAAGTTGGTTCGAGTCTTTATCTTCATAAGCATTTGTATTTGCTTTGTGCTCTTTGTGTCTTTGTGGTTAATACTTGCAGTTTATAGGCCAAGACGTTGAGAAGACGAATTTGCAGAGCTGATTGGACCGCGAAGGCGCCCTGGAGGCCTCGTCAAGATAGCGCCTTGGTATGGAATTGGTATTACTGGTTGGAGAGCTTCAAATAACACTCCGCCTTGTAGAGACTGGCATCGGCCGCCAGGGGCGAGCCGGGGTTGGCTGTCAGGAAACGGTCGAACAAATCCAGGGCTGTGCGGAAATCGTCCTGACGATAGGCCTTGACCGCCTGGTTGAACAGCTTCTGTCCGGTCTCCTCGCCTGATAAGGGAGCAGTAGATGCGCCCGGGGCTCTTTCAGCCGCCCGTTCCTCGCCAACTGTCCGTTTCGCCTTCTGTGGCCTCTCACTCACATTCTTATACTGCTCAGGCGCTCGCTTTCTCCGAACCCCGGCCTTCTTTTCGCGATCGATCTCCAATTTCTTCAGGTCACTGGGGGAAAGCTCCATCGTCTGGTCGCCTGAGGGAGCCTTGCCGGTTGCCGGCCGCTCTTTATGCTTGGACGGCAGCACCGCGGACGGCGCGGCCTGAACGGCACTAGACGCTTTTTTTCCGGCATGCCGCGCGGCCTTTTTCCTGGCGGATGGGGTCGGCCTTGCCTCGGGAGTTTCAGCCGCCGGCCCTTTGCCGACCGGAACCCTGAGGGTTGAGCCTGCATAGATGAGATTCGGGTTTTTCACATCGTTGAAGAGCAGTATCTGTGGATAGTAGGTACCGTGCCCACTGAACCTGCGTGAAATACCGGAGAGCGTGTCCCCCTTCTCCACCGGCACCTCCCGGACCAGGATACCCTCCTTGCCCTGGCCCTGTTCCTCCGGGCCCGCCGGCTTGGGCGAATAGAGGTACTGCTGCTCACCCCAGACCGGCACGGCAAACGAAAAAATCAGCGCTGCTACAGCAGTTCCCCACGGGCATCGCGCCATGTCAGTACCTGTTCCCCAGTTGATCTTCATAGGTCAGGACATTCTTGACCTGAATATTCGTCCCAACCCCGATGCCGTGCTTGACCCTGAACGAGACCTTGATGGCCCTCTTTTCTCCCGCGCCCAATTCCTTGAACTTCCAGAGGATATTCCCATTGGAGATGGAGCTGTTGGAAGGATCGGCGCCAACCAGCTCAAGCTGCTCGGGCCAGGTGCTCTGGAGTTCCACTGTCCGGGCCAGGTTGGAGCCGCCATTTGTGATAACCATGTCAAAGGATGCCACCTCTCCGGGCTTGAGCCGACCGTCACGGGCTGTGACAGCCATCTTCAGCACCGGACGGGAATAGAACAGGTGGGCAGAGGCGGAAGCCGAGCGAGCGGTGTCGCCTTCGGGCGTGAGGCTGAGCAGCACGTTGTCTTCCGTGCCGTCGCTGACGCTCCGCGGGGTTTTGAACTCTACAATGATAGAGGCCTCTTCCTTGGGTCCCAGTGGGCCGATCTCGGTGATGGCCGGCTCATTCGCCTGGTGGATGCCGTCGCGGTTGATATCGTGGTAGATGACCACCGTTTCCTGGGGCGACTTCAGAGTGGCGGCAATTCGATATTTCTCACTCAAGTTGCCGGTATTGGTCACAACGAACGGGATCGACGTGGTCTGGCCCGGAATGACCACCAGCCGTTCGGAAGCAGTGTGGATCGCGACGCCGTGCTGCGGGTCAATATAGGCCACGTTGGAGACAAAGGTAGCCGAAGTCTTGAGCGGGTTATCAACCAGTTCCGCACGGGTTGTCAGTTCCTGGCCGGCCAGGGAATCATCCTTCAGGCGAAAGGCGACACTGAACTCCCGGCTTTCGCCGGACCTTATCTGCAGGCCGTCGCTGACCATCACGGATTTCATCCCCTGCTTGAACCCGGTGGCGGAATAATCGAGCGGTTCGAGTTGCGGGGGATAATTCAGGTTAAGGGTTACATCCTTGGCAGCCATGGTCCCGATGTTGAGGACGATAATGCGGTAGGCGACCTGCCCACCCGGCAAGAGGTGAGTCTTATCGGCCTTCAGCACGGCCCGCAGGAGCGGAGCGGAGGCGGTCATGGCGACTTCCCGCGACTGGCTCGCCTCGGCCATCAGGGTAGATGAGGCCTTGACGGGATACGTAATCTTCAGGCCATCAATGCTGGCCGGCGGGATCTCGAAACTCACGACCCCTCGAAATACCTCGCCAGGGGCCAGTTTCGGCGTTTCCTTGATAGTCTTTTCGGGTGTGTCGGCTGCGGCGAATTCGGCCCTGAATCCAGCCGGGAAGGCAGATTCAAACGCAAAGGAATCGCTGCCGTTGCCCCGGTTGATAACTTCGAACGGTATGCTGGTCCGGCGCGCGACCTCGTATGCCGTGGGTCGGGCCAGCAGGTTGAATTCGAAGCCAACGTACTGCCCCACCTCGAATCTCAGGACCTGGGCGTTTTCTTGGTGCTCATCTTGAGCGGCCTGGGGCGGCAGAGCGACCGCAACCCCCAACTCCTTCAGCTTGGCGGCGGCAGTGATTGCGGCACCGCTGGCGGGATAGTTCTCGATGATCGACTTGTACTGGGCAATGGCCTTTTCCCGCAGCATCGCCTTTCCAGTACGCGCCTTTTCCTCTGCCTGGCGACTTTGAGCCTGGAGCAGCTCTTCCGCCTTGGCGGCAGCCGCTTGCTGCTGCGCCGCGCTCGCTTCGGCGGCGCTGGCGGCCTCGGCGGCTGCACGCTCTTCTTCGGCCTTCTTTTTCGCCAGATGTTCGCGTTCGGCCGCTACCGCCGCCTGACGTTGCAGCGCAGCCTTTTCAGCCGCCAGCTTTTCCAGCTCAGCCGTTTCTGCGGCCTTCTCGGCAGCCATACGCTCCTGATCGGACTTCCGCTTTGCAAGGCGTTCTTTTTCAGCCTGCTGACGGGTAAGCTGTTCCTTGGCCTCCTGTTCCGAGGCCAGCCGTTCCTGCTCCGCCTTTTCCGAGGCTATGCGCTCCTGCTCGGACGTCAGCTTTGCAAGGCGCTCTTTTTCAGCCTGCTGGCGGGCAAGCTGTTCCTTGGCCTCCTGTTCCGAGGCCATCCGTTCCTGCTCCGCCTTTTCCGAAGCTATGCGCTCCTGCTCGGACTTCAGCTTTGCAAGGCGCTCTTTTTCAGCCTGCTGCTTGGCTAACTGTTCCCCGGCAGCCTGTTCCTTTGCCTGCTGTTCCTGTTCGATCTTCTCGGTGGCTTGGCGCTCCTGATCCGCCTGCTGCTTGGCAAGACGTTCCTTCTCGGCCTGCTGCTTGGCAAGTTGCTCCCTGGCCGCCTGTTCCTTTGCCTGCTGCTCCTGTTCGACCTTCTCGGCACCCTGGCGTTCCTGATCCGCCTGCTGCTTGGCAAGCTCGGCCTTTGCCGCCTGTTCTTTCGCCTGCTGCTCCTGTTCTGCCTTCAGGGCGGCTTGGCGTTTTTGCTCGGCCTGCTGCTCGGCAGACTGCACGGCGGGCTGTTCCGCTTCCGGCTGCACCGTCGGGGCTTGGGCCTGTTTGGCAGCCGCTTCGCCGATCGGCAGCGTTTCTCCCTTGTCGTAGCGGTCCACTAAAGCGAGGAGTTCATCCTCCACGGTCGCCCTCAAGGGGTTATCGGGGTATTCCTTGGCGAACTGCGACATATAGCGGGCAGCATCCCGCTGATCGCCGTTTTTGTAATAGGAGCGGGCCAGCCAGAAGATGGTCATATCACGCAGGGGGGAGTCGGGATACTTTTGCAGCACCTCGTTCATCCTCTTGATAGCGGTGGCGTAATTCTTTTGTTGGTAGGCGTTGAAGCCCGACATGAAGATCTGCGAGTCTTCGGTTTCCAGACAGAACCCGGGAGGGACAATGAGAGATGAAATAATTGCCACTACGAGGAAAAACCGAAACAGGATATTGCGGCAAAATTTCATTGAAATCACGGAATTAACCTCTTCTTAGCCGACACGCGATGCAATGGCGCACGGAGAGCTGCAATATGTCAGGTAAAATAGGCTTTTAGATAGCATCTCTCCGTGGCCTTGTCAACGAAAGAAAAGGTTATTTCCATGTGTTAGGCGGTTCCTTGCGGCAGAAAGCTGAACACGACTCTGCCGGTCGGGAATATAATTTTAAGGATAGGAGCCGATCATTTAGGCAGATGCATTCAAAGGTTTGTGCAACGCTCACTTAAAAAGTTGAGCTTTGCATTCATCCCGTAAGCCGCTAGTATTATGCCCATGAACCTGGATGACAAAATACGGCAACTTCCCACCTCGCCCGGCGTGTACCTGATGCGCGACGGGAAGGGAGAGATCATCTACATCGGCAAGGCCCGCAACCTGCGCCAGAGGGTACGCACTTATTTCGGCGCAACCGGCGATGGGCGCTACCACGTCAGGTTCTTGGTGGCCAGGGTGGCTGACATCGAGGTGATGCTGACCGACACCGAAAAAGAGGCGCTGCTTCTGGAGAACACCCTCATCAAGCAGCACCATCCCCGTTACAATCTGGACCTGAAGGACGACAAAACCTATTTTTCCCTGCGCCTCGACCCGCGGGAAGAATTCCCCCGCTTCAGCATCGTGCGCAAGGTACCCCGCGACGGCGCCCGCTACTTCGGTCCCTATTCATCAGCCACGGCGGCCCGTGAGGTGCTGCGCCAGCTTACCCGCATATTTCCGCTGCGCCATTACCCGTTCAAGACCTGCATGGCCCGCAAGCGCCCCTGCCTCTACCATCAGATCGGCCAATGCAGCGCACCCTGCCACGGCCTGATCTCCGTTGCCGACTATGCCGCCCTCGTGGAGGGGGCCACCCTGTTCCTGGAGGGGAAGGGAAAGCAGTTGGTGGCGGAATTCAAGCGGCGCATGACCGAGGCGGCCAACGCCATGCGCTACGAGGAGGCGGCCCGCTGGCGCAACCTGCTCCGTTCCATCGAAGTCACGGTGGAAAAGCAGAAGGTCGTCATGCGGGAGGGCGGGGACAGCGACGTTTTGGGATATTTTCGCGATGGGACGCGGCTGGAGCTGGCGCTCCTGTTCATCCGCGGCGGCGTGCTGAGCGGCAGCCGCCTGTTCCATCTGACCTGGGAGTTGGACGATGCCGAGGGGGTGGCCTCGTTCCTGCGCCAGTTCTACAGCGGCGAGGCGTTCATCCCTGACGAGATCCTGCTGCCGCTGGAGGTAGAGGCAGCCGGAGCGTTGGCCGAACTGCTGGGCGAGGCCAGGGGAAAAAAGGTCGTCATTGCCCGGCCCCAGCGGGGCATCAAGCGGGAGTTGGTGGAGCTGGCCGGCAAGAATGCCGCGGCCGCCTTGCGCGAGCGGGATGAGGCCGCCGCCTCGGCCGAAGCGGTGCTGGAGGAACTGCGGCAATGCCTGCACCTGTCGCGCCTCCCGAAACGGATCGAGTGTTACGATATCTCCACCATCCAGGGACGCCACTCCGTCGGGAGCGGCGTCGCCTTTGCCGGCGCCAGGCCGGACAAGGCCAACTACCGCCGCTACCGCATCCGCGACGTGCAGGGGCAGGACGATTTCGCCATGCTGTCCGAAGTTTTTTCCCGCCGGTTCCGTGATGAGAAGGTAGCCAAGGAGGGGCTCCCGGACCTGGTGGTGGTGGACGGCGGCATCGGCCAGTTGAACGCGGCCCTGGAGATCGTCGCCGGCCTGGGGCTGGCCGGACGTTTCGACCTGGTATCCCTGGCCAAGAGCCGCACAGCTCGGGAAGCGGAGTCGCCCATTATTACCAGAAGCAACGAGCGGGTCTTCCTGCCGGGACGCAAGAACCCGGTGGTGCTGCGCCAAAACTCGGCCCCGCTGCTGCTCCTGGCTGCCATCCGCGACGAAGCTCACCGTTTTGCCATCGAGTATCACCGAACCCTGCGCGGCAAGGCGGGCGTCACCTCGGGCATCGAGCGGATTCCCGGCATCGGCGCCAAGCGGCGCACCGCCCTGCTCAAGCGCTTCGGCAGTCTGCAACGGCTCAAAGAGGCGAGCGTGGAGGAGATCGCCGGTGTGGAGGGGATGAACCCCACCATCGCCGCAACGATCTTCGCGGAATTGCACGGGGAAGACACCGCCCATGACTGACGCCCCTTCCCCCTTCAACCTCCTCACCATCCTCGGCCCCACCGCCTCGGGCAAAACCCGCCTGGCCGTGGCACTTGCCGGGGAGCTGAACGGCGAGATCATCTCGGCCGATTCGCGCCAGGTGTTCCGCGGCATGGATATCGGCACCGGCAAGGACCTGCACGAGTACGGCACGATTCCCTGCCACCTGATCGACATACAGGATGCCGGAGGGGAGTTCAGCGTCTTCGCCTTTCAGCGCCTGTTCATCGAGGCGTTCGAGTCGATCACGGCCCGCGGCCGCCTGCCGCTTTTGTGCGGCGGCACCGGCATGTATCTGGACGCGGCCCTGCGCGGCTACCGGCTGGTGGAGGCGCCAGCGGACGAAGCCCTGCGGGCGGAACTGGCCGCACGAAGCGACGCCGAACTGGCGGCCATGCTGCGGGAGTTGCGGCCGGGGCAGCACAACACCACCGACCTCGCGGACCGGCAGCGCACCATCCGCGCCATTGAGATCGCCCGTCACGAGCGGGACCGTACGACGGAACCGGAACCGTTCCCCCAGATGCGGCCCCTGGTGATCGGCATCCGTTGGGAACGGGCTGAATTGCGGCGCAGGATCACGGAGCGCCTCAGGCAGAGGCTGGACAGCGGCATGATCGAGGAGGTGCAACGGCTCCACGATGGGGGAATCGCCTGGGAACGCCTGGATTACTACGGCTTGGAGTACCGCTACGCAGGGGCTTTTCTGCGGGGGGAAACGACACGAAACGACCTGTTCCAGAAGCTGAACAGCGCCATCCACGACTTTGCCAAGCGCCAGGAGACTTGGTTCCGCAGGATGGAACGGAATGGGGTGTCCATCCACTGGGTGGACGGGGCGGGCGATCCGCTTGGCGAGGCGCGGCGGATCGTCGGGAAAGACATCGCACGCGGATCAAATCTGATAACTTCGGATTAAAATCAGATTATTATCAGAATTGATCCGATGTTTATCCGCGTGAAGCAGATTTCAATTTTTCTCCGCAACCGGAAATTACAGTAAAAAAGGCCCTCCAAACGAAGGGCCTTTTCTGATCAATTCCGGGAAAAGGTCGGATTACACCAGTTCCAGGGCGCTGAAGAAGTAGGGAATCTCGAAGGCGGCCGTCTCGGGTGCATCGGAACCGTGGGCCGAGTTTTCCTCGATATTGACGGCGAAATCCTTGCGAATGGTGCCCGGCTCGGCGTTGGCCGGATTGGTGGCCCCCATCAGGGTGCGCCAGTCGGCGATGGCATTTTCCTTTTCAAGCACAAGAACGATCACCGGGCTGCGCGACATGAAGCTGCACAGGTCGTTGAAAAAGGGGCGCTCCTTGTGCACGTAGTAGAACCCCTCGGCGCGGGTTTTACAGAGCTTGATCTTCTTCATGCCGATGATCTTGAAACCGGCGGCTTCGATCCTGTCCAGAATCTTTCCGGCCAGCTTGCGCTCGACGGCATCCGGCTTGATGATGGCAAATGTACGTTCCATTGTTTCCTCCGATAGTCTCAAAAATGTGAATATTTTAAATAGCATCGTCATAACGCGCATGTCAAGTTTTTTAGCCGGTTAGGCCAACCGCAGCCGCCCTCCCCTTGCGCTTTTGGGCGGCAATGATTATTATGGGTTAGATAGATTGACCTGCCTATTTTGAACGTTGCGAGGTACTCATATGAATATGCTGAAGACAACCCTTCTTATGGGGCTCTTAACCGTCCTGTTGGTAACCATCGGGGGCGCCCTGGGAGGGAGGAACGGTATGACCATGGCCTTTCTGCTGGCCGGCGGAATGAACTTCTTCTCCTACTGGTTTTCGGACAAGATCGTCCTCTCCATGTACGGCGCCCGGCAGATCGAAGAGACGGATAACCCGCGCTTTTACGGGATTGTGCGCCGTCTGGCCCAACGGGCCAACCTGCCCATGCCCAAGGTGTACCTGATCGACTCCGAAACCCCCAACGCCTTTGCCACCGGCCGCAACCCGGAACATGCGGCCGTGGCCGCAACCAGCGGCATCATGCGAATACTCGGCGATGATGAACTGGCCGGCGTCATGGCCCATGAACTGACGCACGTCAAAAACCGGGATATCCTCATCTCGACCATTGCCGCAACCTTTGCCGGAGCGATCACCTACTTGGCCCACATGGCCCAATGGGCCGCTATCTTCGGCGGCGGCCGACGCGATGACGACGAGGGGGGCGGCGTCTTCGGCATGCTCTTCATGGCCATCCTGGCGCCAATCGCCGCCATGCTGGTACAGATGGCCATCTCCCGGTCGCGAGAATTCGGCGCCGATGCCGGCGGAGCAAGCATCTCAGGCAATCCGCTCTCCCTGGCCAACGCCCTGCAGAAGTTGGAGATGGCCAATCAGCGCATCCCCATGGAAGCCAATACGGCCACGGCCCATATGTTCATCGTCAATCCCCTGACCGGCGGCGGACTGATGACGCTTTTCTCCACCCACCCCCCCATCCCCGAACGGGTGGCGCGCCTGCAGGACATGTCCCGGACACACAGCTTTTGAGCGGCCGGGATTTAGCCACCGCCAACCCTCGTGAAGCTGCCTGCCGGGTCCTGCTCCATATCGCCAAGGAGGGGGGCTACGCCGACCGGCTGATCGACCGCGAATTGGAGCAAGGCCTATTGACCGGCCCGGACCGGGGGTTGTTCCCGGAGTTGGTCTTCGGTGTGCTCCGACGTCGGGGCAGCCTCGATCACCTCCTGGCGCAGCTTGTGGATAAACCGCTTGCTACGCTCCAGCCCCAGCCCCTGATGATCCTGCGCCTGGGCCTGTACCAGCTCGTCTATCTCGACCGGATCCCCGATTCAGCCGCCGTTAATGAGTCGGTCAACCTGGCCAAGGAGATGGTTCCCCGCGCCGGCGGCCTGGTGAACGCCGTGCTGCGCAATTATCTGCGCCGCAAAGACACCCTTGCCTTTCCCGACCCCGTCTCTGCTCCGGTCGCCTCGATTGCCGCCCGCCACTCCGTGCCGGAATGGCTCGCAACCCAGTGGCTCGACCAGCTTGGTTTTTCGGAAACAGAGTCCCTGGCAGAGGCCTCCTCACGGCAACCTCCCCTCACCCTGCGCGCCAACACTTTGCGGACGACACGGGACGGATTGCTGCGCCTCTTCGGGGAGGGCGGCGTTCCCGCAGTGCCCTGTGCCCACTCCCCCCACGGCATCCTTGTGCAAGGACGGCACCAGATCCCCAGCCTGCCCGGCTACCGCGAAGGCCTGTTTGCGGTGCAGGACGAAGCGTCCCAGATGGCCTCCCTGCTGCTGGACCCGCAGCCGGGCGAACGAGTGTTGGACTGTTGCGCCGCACCCGGCGGCAAGGCGACCCACTTGGCGCAACTGATGGCAAACAGCGGAGAGTTGGTTGCCACGGACATCTCACGCGCCAAGCTCCCTTTGATCCTGGATGCGGCCCATCGACTCGGCATCTGCTGCCTTGCCGTCGCATCCGCCGACCTGCGCCGGCCCGAGACGCTTCCGGCAGGGGGCTTCGACCGGATACTCCTGGACGCGCCCTGTTCCGGTCTCGGGGTCATCCGCCGCAACCCGGAGGCAAAGTGGCGACTCACGCCGGACGATATCCTGCGGCTTGCCGCCGCCCAGAAGGACATGTGCGCCAGTGCCGCGAACATGCTGAAAAGGGGGGGCATTCTCGTATACTCCACCTGCTCGACCTCCCGGGAGGAGAACGAACTGGTGGTACAGGATTTTCTTTCGCGCCGCCCCGATTATGTGCTAGAAGACCTGAACGGACTTTTTCCGGACAATCGCGAGCTTTTCACTGCCGAGGGGACGTTCCGCTCCTGGCCCCACCGCCACGGCATGGACGGTTTCTTCGCGGCCCGGATGCGCAGGGTATAAAAGCATTTAAAAACAAATCGAATCTGGAGTTTGCTCTATGAAAAAAATCGCCCCTTCGATCCTCTCGGCAGACTTCACCCGTCTCGGCGACGAGATCCGCGCAGTGGAGGCTGCCGGCGCCGATTACATCCATATCGACGTCATGGACGGCCACTTTGTCCCCAACATCACCATCGGCCCGCTGATCGTCGAGGCAGCCCGCCGGGTGACCAGCCTGCCGCTGGACGTTCACCTGATGATCGAAGCCCCTGACAGCTACATTCCCGCCTTTGCCGCCGCCGGCGCCGATATCATCGTGATACACGCCGAGGCGGTACACCACCTGCACCGCACCGTGCAGTTGATCAAATCGCTGGGGAAGAAGGCCGGCGTATCCCTCAACCCGGCCACGCCTCTCAATATTCTGGATTATGTGATTGCCGATCTGGACTTGGTGTTGCTGATGACCGTAAACCCCGGTTTCGGCGGCCAAAGTTTCATTGAGGCGTGTCTGCCCAAGATCCAGGCCCTGCGCGCAATGCTCGACCGGCGTGGCGGCGAGGCGGAACTTGAGGTGGACGGCGGCGTCAAGGCCTCCAATATAGCCCGCATCGCCCATGCCGGTGCGGATGTCTTCGTGGCCGGCAGCGCCGTGTTTGGCAGCCCGGACTACGCCGCGACCATTGCCGAGATGAAGCGCCTGACCACGGGGCCGTTACTCTAGTGTCCGGCCCCGCTACTTCATTCCTTGTAATTCCTGTCCGTTTGGCCCCTGGCTACGTTACGGCCCCTTTGCACAATCCTGCCATGCCTGCGTCGTCGCCGCGCCGTGCCATGAGCCAAACCCCCTTGGAATTACTGCGGCGAACCAGCCGCATAGAGCACTAGATGGACCTGCCGGAGCGTGCCCGTACAGCCCTTGCGGAACGCTGCCGCCGAACCATGGAGGCGGGGCCGGTACCTGCCGCGGTGCTGTTGCCGCTTTTCCTGCGTAACGGCACATACCACCTGCTTTTCACCAAACGGACCAACCACCTGCTTCACCACGGCGGGGAAATATCGTTTCCCGGTGGCGCCCTCAACCCGGAAGAGGAGCCTGAACAGGGCGCCCTGCGAGAAACCTGGGAAGAGGTCGGCATCCATCCCACACACGTGGAGATTCTGGGGCTTCTGGACGATTTCTATTCCATTCATCATTACCTTGTGACTCCACTCGTAGGCCTCATACCGGGTGATTACCCCTACTCTGTAAACCCTGACGAGATCGAACGCATCATCGAAGCGCCGGTCTCCCACTTTCTCGATCCCGCGGTCCTGCGCATCGAGCCGCGCCAGTGGCAGGGACGGTCTTTCATGGTGCGCCACTACGACTTCCGCGGGGATGACATCTGGGGCTTGACCGCAGCCATATTGGCCCAATTTTTAGAAATTGTGTTTACCGATGAATTAGGGTAGATTTATCCGCATGTCCAACAGCGTTTTAATCATAGACGATTCAGATACTGTCCGGGAACGCATCATTCATACGCTGGAGTCGTATGATCTTTTCGACCGTTACCATGAGGCCGACGACGGGCTGGAGGGGTTCAAGAAGCTGCTCTCGGCACCGGTGGACGTCATACTCTGCGATCTGGAGATGCCTCGCATCGACGGTTTCAAGTTTCTGAACATGATCAAGGCGCGCCCCGACCTGCAGGATGTGCCGGTTATCATCCTGACTGGGATGAACGACCGGGAACTGAAGATCAAGGGGCTCGAAAAGGGCGCCAGCGACTACATCACCAAACCTTTCGACCCCGAGGAGTTGGTGGCGCGGGTCAAGATCCACCTCAAGATCAAGCACCTGCAGGACGACCTCAAGCGAACCAACGAACTGCTGCTGGAGCTGTCCAACACCGACCATCTGACCGGCCTCTTCAACCGCCGTTACCTGATGGAAGTCCTGGAAAAGGAATTCCAGCGCAATCTCCGCAAGGGGGGCAACCTTTCCCTGATCCTCCTCGACATCGACCATTTCAAAAAGGTCAACGACACCTACGGTCACCTGCAGGGCGATGTCGTGCTGAACAAGGTGGCGCTTCAACTCCAGAAAGAACTCCGCAGCTACGACATCGCCGCCCGCTACGGCGGCGAAGAGTTCGTCGCCCTCTTGCCGGACGCGATGCTCACGGATGCGCTGTTCGTTGCCGAACGGGTTCGCCTAGCGGTCCAGGGGGCCAAGTTCAACGGCTCGCTGGCTTCCCTCGCAATCACTGTCAGCATGGGCATCGCTACGCTGCCGTCACCTGACGCCACGACGGTTGACAACTTCATCAAGATGGCCGATGACGCCCTCTACCGGGCCAAGGCCAATGGCAGGAACCGGGTGGAATATCTCACCAACACCCTCTGAGCAGACTTCGCTCCGGTGTCTGCCGACATGTCACGCCATACCGAGACATCCCGGACATTAAGCCCGTGCAGGATCAGAAGGAGAAAAGGATATGGATCTCACCCTTGATGAACAGAGGCTGATTGCCGAATACCGAAGACTGACCCCAGCGGGCAGAGATGATCTGCTGGCCTACGCATCTACACTGGTGCGCCGGGCCGGTGGCGAAAAAGAGAACGACACCGCCACGGACCAATGCCGCCTGAAGAGCGCCGAACTGCGTCCGGAAGCCGAGAAAACCCCCGTCTTCACCGAATGACCTTCCATACATGAAAAGCGCCGACATCTGAAATACCGAGAATTGCGGTGCGTCATGGAACTTTGAAAAATGGAGATACACTTTTGTAACGACCTGTTGAATTTGTTGTAACAAAATGCAAATCTCTTCCGTCTAAATTTTATATCCTGCGGCGATTATAGCCTTTGATTCAGTCGGGCTACAAACCTTCCATCATCCCTGAGCGCAGCAGCGGCACAGCCGACGGTGTCATCCGCCGCACCCCTACTCGAAAAGGAGTATTCATGAGAATTGTTCTTTGTGCACTCATTGCCATGATCCTCACCTTGGCGGCCGTATTCCCGGCCGCAGCCGCCCCATTCAAAAAACTGGATAAACCACCGCTCTCGGAACGCTGGTTCGGGATCTACGTGGATAAGGAACGGGTTGGCTTTTATCGCCAGGCGATCTCGGAAACCCCCGACGGTTACCGGATGGAGGGTGACGGCAGCGTGCGCATGAAAGTCATGGGATTTGCCAAGGAAGCGGCAATGCGCGAAACCTACTTGGTGGGCAAAGACCTCGCCCTGCACTCCTTCGATGTGGAGCAGACCGTCAACGGCAGCGCTTCCCGCCTCAAAGGCTTGGTCGCAAATAACATCATCCGCATCAAGAGCGTAATCAAAGGCAAATCAACGGAGAAACAACTCAAATACAAAGGCGAGGTCTACCCTGGCCCGGCGCTCAATCTCTATCCCCTGATGCATGACGTCACTCCCGGCAAATCCTACTACGTCCAGACCTTTGACCCAGAAGAGGTCAAGGTCAAGGAGGTCAAGATCAGCATCCTGGGGGAGGACAAAACACCCGATTCCCAGCCGGCCGTAAAGCTGCGCAACAACCTGTACCCCTTCGTCAACAATGACATCTGGGTGGACAACCAGGGCAACACCCTTCTGGAGTCGGTGCGCGAGGGATTGGTAATAACCAGGGCCGAAGATCCCGAACATCTCGGATCGTTTGTGGGGGGTGTGGCGCTGGCCAAGAGGGATCTGATCTATGAT
Organism: Oryzomonas sp.; assembly: GCA_031292255.1. Lineage (GTDB taxonomy): Bacteria > Desulfobacterota > Desulfuromonadia > Geobacterales > Pseudopelobacteraceae > Oryzomonas. Next base: position 70,242 of record JARLHN010000032.1, read on the forward strand.
TTCAGCTTGGTGCGGTCCGAGCCCCCCATCAATGATTCCAAAAAATTGACCGGGCTCAGCGTGGAGATCAGTGGCTGGAACGATAGTCTGCCACTCCTGCAGGATGGGAGCCAGACGGCTGAGAAGAGTGGCGAAGGCAGGGTTGTCATCAAAACCGGACGGACCATTCCGGAGACGACGGCGCAGGCCAAGGTAGCTACCCCCCAGGAGAAATACCTTAAACCGGCAGAAAAGATCGAGTCCGATGCGCCGGAGATCGCGGCCAAGGCCAAGGAACTTGCGGCAGGCAGGAAAGGGCCGGAGGAGATCGTCAAAGCCCTTGCGGCATGGACGTCCAACTGGCTGCGCGACACGGTGGATGACGGCGGGGGAGCTGTTGCCAGCTTCAAGTCCCGTAACGGCAATTGCCAGACCCATGCCCGCCTCTACACGGCCCTGGCACGGGCAGCCGGCATCCCGACCCGTTTCGTTTCGGGCCTGGTCTATCTGGACGGCAAGGGATTCCTCTACCATAGTTGGGCCGAGAGCCTGCTGGACGGGCGCTGGGTGGCCATTGATCCGACCTATGACCAGGTGCCGGCCGACCCGACCCACCTGAAGCTACTGGAAGGGCAATTGCCGGAGGACATGGCACCGATCATCACCATTATCGGCAGGATTCATATCAAGGTGCTGGAAGCCAAGTATTAGTGTTTTGCAACACTTGAAGTTGCGCATATAGTCCCCTCCCCCCCGCTGGGGGGAGGCCCCTCTGGGGCCTAAAGGGACTTTTCCGAAAAAAGTTAATGTTCAATGTACCAGGTTCCGTGCGGTTACTTTATTCCTCGTAATTGCGGTTCTTTCCGCCGTTAACGTCGGCCGCGGCGCTTGCCGCCGATCTCCTGGGCATGGCGAAACTCCCAGGGGGGCAGCGGGTTGTCGTCCCGCCAGAGCCCTTTGTGCCGGGCACGGGCCACCTCCTCCGCGCCGACATACTCCGAGGCGTACGGCCCTTGCAAGTACTGGCGGTAGGCCCAGGCCATCCCCTCGGCCACCATCTCGCGGTTGATGTCCCGGCCGGCATAACGGATAACCGCCACCGTGCGGCGGTACCGGTCCATATCCATGATTTCCACGGAAACCTGGCGTCCCATGATCTTGTACATCAGGGTCCGCCGGGCGACCTCTCCGAAGGGTTGTCCGGGGCTGTCCGGCTTAGCGGTCTCAGGGGCATCGATGCCGTACAGGCGCACCTTGAGCCGGTTATCCTCGCGGGTGGCCAGCAAAACGGTGTCGCCGTCGTAGACCGCCCTCACCATCCCGTCGATGAGACGCCCTGCGTGGGCATCGGCAACGAGTAACAGGAGCAACACTGAAGCGGCGAGGACCCTTTTCATCGAAATCACACCAATTCCGCAGCGTAATTGAATTCCGTCGTGCCGGGTATCTCGCGGCCCGCCTTGAAGGCCGCCAGGATCTCGTTCCAACTCTCGCGGGGCGCATGGCGCAGATCAATCAAGTAGGAGCCGCATCCCGCGCGGCGCAGTTCGCCGTGGCGGGCGGTCAGGGAAAAGGGGGTTGCGGCGGAGATGGTTTGGAGGCCGTCGCGACTGGTGACACTATACGCTTCTCCCCGGTCCGAGTGTAATGGAATATTGCTGTGTACGTCCTTGAGACGGATCTTGGTGGTCATGACCGGAAGCGGCGCATAGGCGATCACCCTGCGCTCCACGTCGATGCCCGCAGCCAAAAGTTCCGCCAGATTGGCTGCGTCATCCTCGATGTAGAGCGTGCAGACGCGGGCTCCCAACTCGTGCCAGACGGCCAGGGCCTGGCTGTTGAGGGAAAAGCAGCGGTGCCAGGTGGAGATGTGCACATCCGCCAGCCCTTTCAGCAGGTAAAAATGGGAGAGGTTTGCCGCCTCGAAGCGCCGGAATCCGGCTAGGTGCAACTGGCGCAGGGTATCGCGATACAGGGGCATGTCCCGGTCGAAGATCATGAAAGGAAGTTGCCAGATCACGCGCTCCTCAAAACCGCGCATGCGGGGGAGCGCCCCGGGGAGCTGATGGATGGCCGCCCTGGAGAGCGGGAGGATGGTTGCATCGGCACCGCTTTGCAACGGGAAGCGCCAGTCGCGGGGCTGGTCCATGACCACGGCCAGGGTCTCTTGGGTGCAGGCATGCGGAGGGCCGGCGCGAAACGCCGCCACATCACGCAGGGCCGCCGCCCGGGCCGAGGCGATCCGCTCCCGGAAGCCCGTGGAAAGCGCCTCGTCCAATTGCTGGTAAAACTGGCGCCGCACCTCCTTGAAGGTGGCGGACGGTATCAGCACCGCGGGAAAATCGGGCGCTTCCAGCGATTCCAGGCGGAATGGAGTCTCGCCGGTCTTGGCGAACTGCCCCCGCAGCACCGACTGCATGTCGCCGCTGCGGGCCGGTTCCAACAAGCCAAGGGGAAACTCGAACGGGTGGCGCGACCCGCCGACCTCGGCGTCGATCCGCATGACACCGTCCTGCAAGGCAACCCGCAGCCGGCACGGCATCTTATCCCGCTGCACCGATTCCAACCGCCGCAAGCAGGCGTTCTCGCTCAAGGTGAAGGCCTCGCGGGACGAAACCTTGTAGACCGCATCACCGGCACTGAAGCGGAAGGGCGTTTCCACCTCCACGACACTGCCCGCCCTGGACTCCATTACCTTTTTGCGGCCCACGAACAGCTCGCGCACGGTCCACGCCTGGCCGGCCATATCACTCTTCGGCTGGGCCCGCAGCCGGTCCCCGACGGACAGGGCGTCGCGGCACTCAAAGGTCAGGCGGGTGCCCTTGACGGCCTTGATGTGGCCGACGAAACGGCCGGTGCCCCCTTTCTGCCAGGGGTTGGCGATGTCGTCCGGCTGCTGGGAGGCCAGAAAGCCCTTGGTCGGGGTGCGGCCGAAGGAGTATTTCAGGATTTCCTTGGCAGCCCCCAACGCCTCATTGCGTGAACGTTCCGGCGCATTCAGGACCAGGCGGTAGGCCTCGACCACGCTGGCCACATACTCGGCCGATTTCATGCGCCCCTCTATCTTGAGGGACTTCACCCCGGCCCGGGCCAGTTCCGGCAGCATGTCGATGGCCGACAGGTCGCTTGTGGAAAAGTAATGCCCCTCTTTGCCGCGATGGCTGTACAAGCGGCGGCAGGGTTGGGCGCAGCGTCCGCGGTTGCCGCTGTGCCCCCCCAGGTAGGAGGAGAAAAAACACTGCCCGGAGACGGAGAAGCAGAGTGCGCCATGGACAAAGGTCTCGATCTCGACCGGGCTGGCCGCGGCAATGGCCGCTACCTCGTCCAGGGCCAGTTCGCGGGCAAGTACCGCCCGCTGAAACCCCAACTCCTCCAACATCTTGACGCCGGCCGTGTTGTGGATGGTCATCTGGGTCGAGGCATGCAGCGGGATGAAGGGGAAATGGCGGCGGATCAGCCGGGCCACGGCCAGGTCCTGGAGGATCACCCCATCCACCCGCATGCCTGCCAGGGCGGCCAGGGTTTCCACCAGTTGGGGCAGCTCTTTCTCATTCACCAGGGTATTGAGGGTTATATAGACCCGCCGGCCGTGGGCATGAGCATAGGCCAGCATCCGCTCCATCTGGCCCAGGGTGAAATTCTTGGCCCGGGCCCGGGCGGAGAAATCGCGCAGCCCGGCATAGACCGCGTCGGCCCCTTTTTCCATGGCGGCGAAGAAGGATTCCAGAGACCCGACCGGGGCCAGGAGTTCGGGTTTTTGTGGTGAAATAGACATGTGTCTCCTTAAACAGAAAGCGCCCCATGAAGGGGCGCTCCGACGCTACCTAAAGAACGTGATTTTTGTGCAAGATCAAGGCTGTCGAAGGGATACGCCGAGGCGTAGCAGCGCTACGTCGCAGGCGGAAACCCGAAGACTTACGCAGAGCTTGCGCAAAAGGCGCGTGCTCAAGCGCTACTTCTCTGCCAGAATACGCAGCATCCTGCGCAGCGGCTCCGCCGCACCCCACAGCAACTGATCGCCGCAGGTGAATGCCTGCAGGTACTGGGGCCCCATCTTCATCTTGCGCAAGCGGCCGACCGGAACCGTCAAGGTGCCGGAGACCGCTGCCGGGGTGAGCTGTGCCAGAGTGTCGGCCTTGGTGTTGGGCACCAACTTGGCCCATTGGTTGTCGTTGGCGATCAACTGCTCGATGTCGGCCAGCGGCACATCCTTATTCAGCTTGATGGTCAATCCCTGGCTATGGCAGCGCATGGCGCCGACCCGCACGCAGATGCCGTCCACCAGGATCGGTGTGGCCGTGCCCAAGATCTTGTTGGTCTCGACAAACCCTTTCCATTCCTCGCGGCTCTGGCCGTCCTCCACCTCGCGGTCGATCCAGGGGAGCACGTTTCCGGCCAGGGGGTAGCCGAACTCCTTCTTGGGCATGGCATCGCTGCGCAGGGTGGCGGTCACCTTCCGGTCGATCTCCAAGATGGCCGACGAGGGGTCCTTGAGCAGGTGCGACACCGAGTCGTGGAGGACCCCCTTCTGGGCGAGCAATTCCCGCATGTTGGGGGCGCCGGCGCCGGAAGCCGCCTGGTAGGTCATGGAGGAGAGCCATTCCACCAACCCGGCCCGAAACAGCCCCCCCAGCCCCATCAGCATCAGGCTGACGGTACAGTTGCCGCCGATAAAATCCTTCTGACCCTTGGCCAGGGCGTTATCGATGACATTGCGGTTGACCGGGTCGAGGATGATCACGGCCTCCGGCTCCATGCGCAGCGTGCTGGCCGCGTCGATCCAGTAGCCGTTCCACCCCTGTTTGCGCAGCTCCGTGTGGACCGCCTTGGTGTAGTCGCCCCCCTGGCAGGTGAGGATGACGTCCAGCTTCTTCAACTCGGCGATATCGTCGGCGTTCTTCAGGGTGCCGGCATTCATGGGGGCCGGCTGCCCGGCCTGTGACGTCGAAAAGAATACCGGTTCAATACCAATGGCAAAATCACCTTCCTCCTGCATCCGCTGCATGAGGACCGAACCGACCATACCGCGCCAACCGACGATTCCGACTTTCATAGCCTGTTCCTTTTCCGAATGTATTGGATTCTACAGCGCCGCGATGATCGCGTCGCCGATCTCTTTCGTATTCACCAGTTTTTCGCCTTCCTTCTTCTGAAAGATGTCGCGGGTGCGGAAACCCTGGTCCAGCACCTTGGCCACGGCATTGTCGATGGCGTCGGCTGCCTCGACCATGCCGAAGGAGAAGCGCAGCATCATGCCTGCCGAAAGGATCTGGGCGATGGGGTTGGCGATCCCCTGCCCGGCAATGTCCGGGGCCGAACCGCCGGACGGCTCGTACATGCCGAAGGTTCCCTCGGCCAGCGACGCCGACGGGAGCATGCCCAGGGAGCCGGTCAGCATGGCGGCCTCATCGGAGAGGATGTCGCCGAACATGTTCTCGCACAGGATCACGTCAAACTGCTTGGGCCAACGCACCAGTTGCATGGCAGCGTTATCCACATACATATGGGACAGCTCCACGTCCGGGTACTCCTTGGCAACGGTGGTGACGATCTCGCGCCACAGCACCGAGCTGGAGAGGACATTGGCCTTGTCGATGGAACAGACCTTCCTGCCCCGCTTGCGGGCCGCCTGGAAGGCTACGTGGGTGATGCGCTCGATCTCCGGTACGGAGTAGCGCATGGTATCCACGCCGATACGGTCCCGTCCGCTCCCTTCGATCCCTTTGGGTTGCGAGAAGTAGATGCCGCCGGTTAGTTCGCGGATGACCAGGACGTTGAAACCGCCCCCGATGACCTCCTCCTTGAGCGACGACGCGCCGGTCAGGGACGGAAAGATGATGGCCGGGCGCAGGTTGGCGTAGAGGCCGAAGATCTTGCGCAGGGGAAGCAGCGCCCCGCGCTCCGGCTGTTCGTCGGGCGGCAGGGTCTCCCACTTCGGCCCACCCACCGAACCGAACAGGATGGCGTCGCTGGCCTTGCAGATGTTGACCGTCGTCTCGGGCAGAGCCTTGCCCTCGTTGTCGATGCCGGCCCCGCCCACATTGGCGTGGGTCCGCTCGAAGGTCACCTGGTATCTCTTTTCAACGGCGTCCAGCACCCGCAACGCCTCGGCCATCACCTCGGGACCGATGCCGTCGCCCGGCAGGACTGCTACCTTATGTGTCTGTGCCATGCAAATCTCCTCTGCAAGTTTCATAATATACTAATTTCCAAACCACTGTTTTGTCAACAGCGGGTATCTTCCCGTTTCTTATCCGGAGTCTCTGGATGGGAAACCAAGGAACAGAACGGGGCGGTTTTGTAACCGCCCCGGCCTTGTCCATCCATCAGCAGGATGTATGCAAAGCTGTGCGGCTGAGGCGCTTAGATGCCCGCCTTGGCCTTGAGTATCCCGGCTTTGTCAGTCTTCTCCCAGCTGAATTCGGGCAGTTCACGGCCGAAGTGGCCGTAGGCGGCGGTCTTTTTGTAGATCGGACGGAGCAGGTCGAGCTGTTCGGTGATGGCGCGGGGGCGCATGTCAAATACCTCGCGCACCAGTTCCGCCAAGCGGTCTTCGCTCACCTTGCCGGTGCCGAAGGTATGCACCATGATGGAAACCGGCTGGGCCACGCCGATGGCATAGGCCACCTGCACCTCGCAACGCTCGCACAGGCCGGCGGCCACCAGGTTCTTGGCCACGTAGCGCCCCATGTAGGCGGCCGAGCGGTCCACCTTGGAAGGGTCCTTGCCGGAGAATGCGCCGCCGCCGTGACGCCCCATGCCGCCGTAGGTATCGACGATGATCTTGCGGCCGGTCAGGCCGCAGTCGCCCATTGGGCCGCCCACCACGAAACGGCCGGTGGGATTGATGAAATAGCGGGTATTGGCATCCAGCAGGTCGGCCGGAATGACCTTTTTGACAACCTCTGCGATTACCCGCTCCTCGATCTCCTTGTGGGTCACGTCGGGGGTGTGCTGGGTGGAGATGACCACCGTGTCGATACGACTCGGCTTGCCGTCCACGTATTCGACCGAAACCTGGGACTTGGAGTCAGGGCGAAGAAAGCCCAACTGGCCGGATTTGCGCACACAGGCCAGCTTGGCCACCAATTCGTGGGCAAGTTGGATCGGCATCGGCATCAGTTCCGGAGTCTCGTTGCAGGCATAGCCGAACATCAGTCCCTGGTCGCCGGCGCCCTGCTCCTTGTGCAGGCCGTCACCCTCGTTTACCCCCTGGGCGATATCGGGCGATTGCCGGTCAATGGAAACCAGCACCGCGCAGGTGTCGGCGTCGAAGCCCATTTCAGAGTCGGTATAACCGATCTCCCTGATGGTGCTGCGCACGATCTCGGAATAGTTGATGACTGCGTTGGTGGTGATCTCTCCGGCGATAACCGCCATGCCGGTCGTTACCAGGGTTTCGCAGGCCACGCGGGCTGTCTTGTCCTGGCTGAGGATGGCGTCAAGGATGGCATCGGAAACCTGATCGGCAATCTTGTCGGGATGGCCTTCGGATACCGACTCGGAGGTAAAGATGAATTTCTCGGACATGAAACAGAACTCCTCTCTTTGTGTCAATTAATATGCTAAGCTCTGAAACCGCAGGTAACCGAGTATCGGTAGAATCATGGGCAACGAACCTGTTAATTTATAAATATGTATCTGTTTTGTCAAGCAAAGATAGTCAAGCTTCATTCCGTTTGACTCGCGGCCGCAACTTACAGCACAATGACGCGATTTTTTCGGAATTTCATGCCCATGGGTTTGCCTCATTCCATGGTCGCGTGTCATCGCCCACGCCCTTTGAAACACTTACCGGCAAGCATGACCCAGTGATGTAGCCCCAGGGAGGTCCTTCGATGCAGAGAAAGATGATTATCGGCGCCGTCATTACCGCTGTGCTGGCAGTCACGGCCTTTCTCGTCACACACCACAAGCCCGTTGAATCAGCCACTCTCAAGGTCTCCGGCACCATTGAGGTTACCACGGTCGAGCTGTCGTTCAAGGTCGGCGGCCGCATGGCCCAACGCCTGGTTGATGAGGGCGAGATGGTCACGGCCGGCCAATTGGTGGCGCGCCTGGAGGATGACGAGTTAAAGGAGGACAAAAATGCGCGGGCGGCCGAAAAGCGGGCGGCCCAGGCGGCCTTGGCCGATCTGCAGGCAGGCAGCCGCCGCGAGGAGATTGCCCAGGCAGAGGCGGTCCTGGCGCGGATGAAGGCCGAAGCCGAACGCCTGAAAAAGGACGCCCTCCGATCGGAGGCCCTCTTCAAGCGCGACGTGATCCCCCAAAAGGATCTGGACGCGGCCCGGGCCGGACGCGATGCGTCGGCAGCCTCGGTGCACGAGGCCGAGCAGCATCTGAAACTGCTGCGGATCGGCCCTCGGCCGGATGCGGTGCATCAGGCTAAGTCGCAAGTAGAAGCCGCCGAGGCAGGATTGGCCCTGACCGAAACACGCCTCTCCCAGAGCATGCTGACAGCCCCCCTGGCCGGCCTGGTCTTGGCCAAGCATGCCGAGCCTGGCGAGATGCTGGCCGTGGGTGCGCCGGTCGTTACCATCGGAAAGATGGATGACGTCTGGCTGCGGGCCTATATCCCGGAATCCGAGATGGGACGGGTCAAGGTCGGGCAGCTGGCGCGCGTCACGGTGGACACCTGGCCGGGACGCCCTTTCGAGGGGAGGGTTTCCTTCATCTCGCCCGAGGCGGAATTTACTCCCAAGAACGTCCAGACCGAAAAGGAACGCGTCAAGCTGGTCTACCGCATCAAGATCACCCTGGCGAACCCCGGGATGGAGCTGAAGCCGGGCATGCCGGCCGATGCAGAGATCGAGACGGGAAGCCGGAAGGGGTTGCCGCAGGGGGCCAACCATTGAGGTTCATGACGACAGGTATTGTAGGGGCGGGTTACCCCCGCCCGCTTTTCTCACACGGGACCAACCGTTGACGTCACCCCCGACAGGTGAAGCCCTTGCCATACATCCCACCCCCATGAGGAACGGCATGACCATTGTAGCCACCGGCCTTACCCGCCGCTTCGGCGGCTTGACCGCCGTGGACGGCCTAACCCTTTCCGTGGCTCCCGGAGAGCTCTTCGGGCTGGTGGGCTCGGACGGCGCCGGCAAGAGCACCACCATCCGCATGCTGACCGGTGTGATGGACCCCAGCGCCGGGGAAGCCCGGGTGCTGGGATGCCCCTGCCGCGACCTGGAGCCGGTACGGGGCGAAATCGGCTACATGAGCCAGCGCTTCGGCCTGTACCCCGACCTGACCGTAGCCGAGAACATCCGTTTCTATGCCGACATCTTCGGCGTGGCGCGCCGCGACCGGCTGGAGCGGACCGAACACCTGCTCGCCTTCAGCAATCTTGTCCCGTTCCGCGACCGTAAGGCCGCCAACCTTTCCGGCGGCATGAAGCAGAAGCTGGGGCTGGCCTGCGCCCTGATCCACACCCCCAAGGCGCTGTTCCTGGACGAGCCTACCAACGGGGTCGATCCGGTCTCGCGCCGGGACTTCTGGCGTATCCTCTATGGCCTGTTGCGGGAAGGTGTGACCATCTTCGTGGCTACCGCCTACCTGGATGAGGCCGACCGCTGCCACCGGGTCGGTTTGATCCACAAGGGACGGCTTCTGGCCTGCGACAAGCCGTCCGCCCTGCGACGGCTGGCCGGCGGCAGCGTGCTGGAACTGGTCACCCCCGATGCACGCGCGGCGTCCCTGATGCTGCGGCAACAGCGCCCCGACCTCACCGTCTCCCTGTTCGGCGACCGGCTCCACCTGACCGGCGATACAAAGGCACTGTCCGACCACGAGTTGCGGGAGCTATTTCGGCAGGCCCGCATGGAGTTGCAGGCCTTGGAACGGGTCGAACCGTCGCTGGAGGATGTCTTCGTCTCCATGATCGGCGGAGAAGACGGCCAGCGCCAGCCGTCGCCCGTCACCACAGCACCCGTCCCTCCCCCGGGAAAGGATGCCGAAGAGCAGGCCGTCTCGGTGCGGGGCCTTACCCGCCGCTTCGGCGACTTCATTGCCGTCAACGCCATCGATCTGGAGGTGTCCAGGGGCGAGATCTTCGGTTTCCTCGGCCCCAACGGCGCAGGCAAATCAACCACCATCCGCATGCTGTGCGGCATTCTGGAGCCGAGCGCCGGCGAAGGACGGGTGGCCGGGTGCGACATCATGCGTCAGCCGGAACAGATCAAGACGCGGATCGGCTACATGAGCCAGAAATTCTCCCTGTATGAAGACCTGACCGTGGAGGAGAACATCGCCTTTTACGGCGGCATCTACCGCATCCCCCCCAAAAAACTGGCGCAGCGGGCAGAATGGGTGATCACCATGGCCGGGCTGGAAGAACGGCGCCGCTCCAAGGCGGGTGAGCTATCCGGCGGCTTGAAGCAGCGCCTGGCCCTGGGATGCGCCATGCTGCACGAACCGCCGGTGATCTTTCTCGACGAGCCGACCTCGGGAGTGGATCCCATCAGCCGCCGTGCATTCTGGGATCTGATCAACCGCCTGGCAGCGGGGGGCGTGACCGTCTTCGTCACCACCCATTACATGGACGAAGCCGAATACTGTGATCGCCTGGCCATGATCTACCGGGGGGAACTGGTGGCACTGGGGAGCCCGACGCAACTGAAGCGGGGGCACATGGCCGAAGAGGTCCTGGAAGCCGCCTGCGAACGCCCCCAGGATTTTCTGGTAGAGCTGGAACGGCTGCCCGGCGTGCGCCATGCGGCCCTGTTCGGCCGAGGAGCCCACGTGGTGACAGAGGACAGCGTTGCCACCGAGACGGCCCTGGCCGCCTCTCCCATGGCCGGGCAGGTACGCCTGCGCCGGGTGCTTCCCTCCCTGGAGGATGTCTTTGTTTCCTTGATCGAGGCGCGGAACCGGGCCGAAGGAGCGAGTCGGCTGCAAAGGGAGACCCCATGACGGGCCGCATCGCCGTGAAACTGCGCCGAACCCGGGCCGTGGCCCGCAAGGAGAGCCTGCACCTGCTGCGCGACCCCCGCAGCCTGATCATGGGGCTGGCCATCCCCATGCTGATGCTGTTTTTGTTCGGTTATGCCCTCAATCTGGACATCGAGAAGGTCAAACTGGCGGTGTGGGACCGGAGCGATACGGTGGCCAGCCGGGATTTCGTATCCCGCTTCGCCTCGTCCCGCTACTTCCGGCTGGTGGAACGCGCCTCATCCTACGGCGAGATCGAGCGAGCCATCGACAGCCGTAGCGCCATCATCGCCCTGGTGGTGCCGGAAGGCTTCAACCGCACCCTGGAAGGACGAGGAAGCGATGTACAGGCCATCCTGGACGGCAGCGACGCCAACACCGCCACCATCGTGCTTGCCTATGCCGATGCGGTGGCCCGCACCTTCTCCGCCGAAATCATGCTGCAACGCCTCAACCGGGCCGGCCGGCCCCCAACCGCACCGCCGGTGGACCTGCGGCCCCGGGTCTGGTTCAACACCGATCTGGTGTCGCGCTACTACATCTTTCCCGGTCTCATTGCGGTGATCATGATGGTCATCGCGGCACTGCTCACCTCTCTGACCGTGGCCCGGGAATGGGAGACCGGCACCATGGAGCAACTCATCGCCACGCCGCTTACCAGCGGGGAAATCATTGCCGGAAAACTGCTCCCCTACTTCATGATCGGGATCATTGACCTGGTCCTGTGCGTGCTGGTGGGATATTTTGTCTTCGACGTGCCGTTCCGGGGGAATCTGGCGCTCTTGTTCGTCATGTCCCTGGTCTTCCTGACGGGGGCGCTGGCCTTGGGGATACTGATCAGCATCCTGGCCAAAAGCCAGCTCCTGGCAAGCCAGATCGCCCTGGTCACCACCATGCTGCCGGCCTTTCTCCTCTCCGGCTTCATGTTCCCCATCGACAACATGCCCCAGGTGATCCAGGTCGTCACCAACGTGGTCACGGCCCGCCATTTCGTCCACATACTACGCGGCATCTATCTCAAGGATGCGGGCATCCGGGAACTGGTCCCACAGGTGCTGGTGCTGGCCCTGTTCGGCGTGATAGTGCTGACGCTGGCGGTGAAAAATTTCAGGAAAAAGATCGATTAACCCCAAAACCCGGGTCAGAGGCAACATCACATGATTGAACGACTGAAAGCCATGTTGATAAAGGAGTTCATCCAAGTGCTGCGGGACCCGCGCACCCGTTTCGTGATCTTCGTCTTCCCGGTGTTCCAGGTGGTGGTCTTCGGATATGCGGTCAACACCGACGTACGCAACAGCCGTACCGCCGTGCTGGACCGGGACAACAGCCGTGAGAGCCGCGAAATCGTAGAACGTTTCCAGAGCTCCGGTTACTTCGAGATCACCGAGCGAATCGAGGACGAGCGCCGTGTCAGGTATCTGCTGGACCGGGGCATGGTGCGGGCGGCCCTGGTATTCGACCACGGCTTCGGGGGACGGCTGAAAAAGGAGGGCGCGGCTCCGCTGGCCCTGATTCTGGACGGCAGCGACGCCAACTCGGCCGGGATCGTGCTGGACTACGCCACCTCGCTCATCGGCAGCTACAACACCGAATCGCTGGCGGCCAGGCTGGCCCGTAGCGGGGTTGCCGACCGGCCGGAAGGGGTGACGTTACGCTCCCGGGCCTGGTTCAACCCCAACCTGGAAAGCCGTGTCTATTTCGTGCCTGCGGTCATCGCCATGCTGGTGATGGTGGTGACCATGCTCCTCTCCAGCATGGCCATTGTGCGGGAGAAAGAGATCGGCACCATCGAGCAGGTGGTGGTCACGCCCATCAGCAAGGGAGAATTCATCCTCGGCAAGACGATCCCCTTCATCCTTATGGGCTATGCCAACGTGATCATTGTCGCCTTCGTGGCGGTGCTCTGGTTCGACATCCCCATACTGGGGAGCTTGGGGCTTTTGGCCTTCAGCACCGGCCTGTTCCTGATGAGCTCGCTGGGGGCAGGGCTGTTGATCTCCACTGTCAGCGATACTCAGCAGCAGGCCATGATGACGGCCTTCTTCGTCATCTTTCCCTGCATGTTGCTCTCCGGCTTCTCCTTCCCCATCGACAACATGCCGGTTGCGGTGCAGTACATCACCCTGATCAATCCGTTGCGATACTTCATGATCATCCTGCGTTCCATCTTTCTCAAAGGAGTGGGTATCGAGGTGCTCTGGCCGGAGTTGGCGGCCCTTGCCACCATCGGCTTGACCGTGCTCATGGTGGCGGTGTGGCGATTCAAAAAGACAGTGGGATAAGGGGGCAGGGAATGCCCTCCTGTCACCCTTCCCTTTTTTCCCTCCGGTAGAGGTCAATCAGGAAGTCGGCATCCCTGGGGGAGAGATCGAATTTGAAGACCGCTTCTTGGACGAGCGGCGGCAACGGCTGTCCGGGGTTTTCCTGAAGACAGCCGGCGATCCACTTCACGGCGCGCCGCAAGTCTTCTCCATCTGGTAACATATCGTGCATGGCGATAGCGCTCCTTTACCTATAAGGTATGATACTGAAATCGGAAGTTCTGCCACAGAGATGCATATGTCAGACTGCCTCTTGTTTTTCTGGGGCTTGTCGAAGCGGCAGGATGACGCAGAAGATCGTGCCCTGGCCCGGTTCGCTCAAGACCTCGATCTCGCCGCCGTGGTCCCTGACGATGCCGTAGGATACGGCCAGCCCCAGGCCGGTCCCCTGGGATTTGGTGGTATAGAAGGGGGTGAACAGTTTTTCCACCTCCTCTTCGCCGATGCCCGGCCCGGTATCCGCTACCGCCACCCGGCACAACCCGCCTTCCGGATCGGCGCCGATATCCACAAAGAGCGCCCCGCCCCCTTCCATGGCCTGCAGGCCGTTCACGATCAAGTTGGTGAAGACCTGCCGCAACTGGTCTTCGTCCGCCTCGATGATGATCTCCTTCCCCCGGTAATCGCGTGTCACGCTATAGGGGTCGAGCGACACCTGGTGCCCCACCTGGTCCAGAATATCCTCCAGCACCTCCCCCAGGGAAAACCGGCTGAGCGTTTTGGAGCCGCTGCGCGAGAATGCCCGCAGATTCTTGACGATCCGCTCGATCCTGGCCACTTGGCGCATGATGGTGTCGAGTTCCTCGGGGCCGTGATCACCGGCACTGTTGTTCATCTCCAGAAGTTCCACATTGCCCCGGATGATGGCCAGGGGGTTATTTATCTCGTGGGCCACGCCGGAGGCCAAGAGCCCGATGGCCGCCAGGCGTTCGGCCTGGGCCAGTTCCTTTTGGGCGAGCAGCAATTGTTCGTTTTTTTCCTCCAACTGGGTGGTGCGCTCGGTCACCTTTGCTTCCAGCGTGTGATTGAGCGCCAGAATTTCATGCTCCCGTTCCTTAAGCCGACGATTCATGACGTTGAACTCGCTGGCCAGCGAGGCGATCTCGTCACGGCTGTCCACCGTGATATCGGACTGTTTCTCGCCTGCGGCAATCCTGCGGGCCCCCTCTTCCAGCGCCTTGATCGGTCGGGCCATACTGGAACCGAGCCAGGCCGAAAGCGGGACCCCGAACAGGGTAACGAAGATCAGGACACCGGAAAAGATGGTGTTGATCTGTGAACGAAGCTCAGCATACGGCTGTTCCGGCATCCCCACATAGAGCGCCCCGACCACTGCGCCGCGGTAGTCCCTGAGCGGCTCGTAGGCAGTAAAGTTCCACTTGTCGAGAACGAACGCCTTGCCGTTCCATTTCTCTCCCCGGCTGATGGCATTATACACCTCCGTGGACATCATGGTGCCGATGGCCCGTTCGCCCCGCTCGTTCATCACGCTGGTGGCGATGCGGACATCATCCAGAAAAATCGTCGCACTGCCGACCGGCTGACCGGCACTCTCCCGTGGCTGGAAAATGACCCGTGTGATGCGGTCTACGAGCCTGTTTTCCCCATTCAGCAGCAGGCCTCCATAAACCACGCCGGCAACGGTGCCGTCGGCAGCCATCACCGGCGCGGCGCAGACCAGAAACAGCCCGCGGTTTTCGATCTGTTTGGTGTAGATCCGGGCAAGGGGGGTGGGTTTGATAGGGATATTCATCAGCGGGGGCAACTGCGGATTTTCACGAAAGGCTTCTTCGGAGCGCAGCAGGGAGATGCCGCTGCAGACGATCCCCTTGGAGGCATCGGCGATGATCTTTTCCGCTTTCAGCGAGTCGCCCGTACTGCCGGGATTGGCGGCCCGATAGCGGACAAAGCCGTAACGGTCCACCAGGGTCAGAAAGCTGAGGCGGTCGTTCCTGAGTATGGACCGGAGCGGGAGAGCGGCAGGCAGGTTTTTGTCGTCACGCAGGGCGGCCGACAATTCCGGGGACAGGCCGGCCAGGCGAATGACATCGCTTAGGCGCGCCAACTCGCCCACGAACATCTCGTTGGCCGAACTAAGGTTTGTTTCCACCGTCTGTTGGGCCTCGCTGAGGAAACGCGTGATGATGATCGAGGAGCCGATCACCCAGCAGACTGCGATGGCGGCCACCAGCGGCACCATGGTGCCCACCGTCAGCTTGACGCGTATCGAGGTGCGCAGGAATTTCACGCCGCCTCGCGCCCGCACGGGCCGTTGTCCGCCATTATTCGGCCCGGCCGGCATTCAGTCCGAATTCGACGATCTTGCGGTCCAGCGTCTTGCGGGAGATGCCGAGGATCTCGGCCGTGCGGCTCTTGTGGAAACCGGTACGCTTCAATACCGCCTTGATATGCAGCCGCTCCACCTCATCCAGCGCCACCATGGGGGGCGCTCCCTTGGGAACGGCCGCCGGTTCGCGCCGCCTCCCGATGGGAAGCAAGGC
Source organism: Oryzomonas sp. (assembly GCA_031292255.1). GTDB lineage: Bacteria > Desulfobacterota > Desulfuromonadia > Geobacterales > Pseudopelobacteraceae > Oryzomonas. The sequence goes on from JARLHN010000032.1 coordinate 85,975, forward strand.
GGCAGTGATGGTGTTGGAACGGGCCAGGATGACGGCGCGCTCCATGACGTTTTCCAGTTCGCGCACATTTCCCGGCCAATCGTAGTCCATCAGCATCGCCAGGGCCTCATCCTCGAAATCGCGCACCTCCTTCTTCATCTTGGCGGTGTAGATTTCCAGAAAGTGGCGCGCAAGCGGCTCGATGTCCTCGCGCCGTTCGCGCAGGGAGGGGAGATTGACGGTGATGACGTTCAAGCGGTAATAGAGGTCCTCGCGAAACCGCCCGTCCCGGACCTCGTTTTCCAGGTTCTTGTTGGTGGCGGCGACAAAGCGCACATCCACCTTGCGGGGCCGGGTCGTGCCGACGGCGATGAAATCCTTTTCCTGGATGACCCGGAGCAGTTTGGCCTGCACCGTCGGGCTGACATCGCCGATCTCGTCCAGAAAAAGCGTCCCGCCGTCCGCCTCCTCCACCAGCCCCTTCTGGTTGATCACCGCCCCGGTAAAAGCGCCGCGCACATGGCCGAAAAGTTGGCTTTCCAGGAGGGTATCCGAGAGGGCGGCGCAGTTGAGGGAGACAAACGGTTTGTCGACGCGCGGGCTGTTGGCGTGAATGGTGCTGGCGATCAATTCCTTGCCAGTGCCCGATTCTCCCAGGATCAGGATGTTGGCATCGCTGGAGGCAACCTGCAGGGTCAGGTCGTATACCTCGCGAAAACGGGCGCTCCTGAAAACCATTGTTTCGGCACGGCCGGTCCCCCGCTGCAACTCCTTGCGCAGCATGAGGTTTTCACTGGCCAGCCGGTGGTGGTCGAGCACCCGCTCCAAAACCGTCAAGAGCTTCTCTTTGGGAAAAGGTTTGGTGATATAGTCGTAGGCCCCCAGCTTGATGGCCTGGACAGCGTCGTCGATTGTGCCGTGGGCGGTCATGATAACCACCGGCACTTCCGGGCGCTTGCTGCGGAGATGTTTGAGAACTTGAAGGCCGTCCATGTCGGGCATGCGCACATCCTGGAGGATCACGTCACACTCCGTGCTCTCCGCCGTTTTCACGCGCTTCAAAAGCTCGTTGCCGCGCATAAAGGTCTCAACCCGGTAGCCGTTCGCACTCAGGAGCTTATCAAGATAGCGCAGGATATCCGCTTCATCGTCACATACAAACACCGTTGGCATGCCATGTGCTCCTTGTTCCGGGATAGGGCCGGCTTTTCTCCGGCCTCCCGTGTAAATCAGCGGGAAAACGGGTTCGTAATCTCTTACGTTGTGCAAGGGAGGATAAAAGTTTTTTCCCTTTTGATGAATCAAGGGGAGCAAGAGGGGCGCTTGGACAAAAAGATACATCATGTGGCAAAAAGACGCAACCGTTGATTTGTTTTGCCGACTTCCCGCCGAAACCCATACATACAAATACGCACAATTACACACAGTTGCAACAAATGGCCCCAAAAAACCGGATTGGCACGCCTGTTGCCGTATACTAAAAGGTTTAAAACCAGCCACATACTCAAGCACATGAAACAGCGGAGGATGCAATGACAAAAGAGGGCCTTTTCCCCGGCGTTACCCGTCGAGACTTCATGAAGACCTGTATGACCGTATCAGCCATGCTGGGACTTCCCTACGGGATGGTTACCAAAGTTGCCCAAGCGGCCCAGAAGAGCGACAGCAGGCCAACAGTAATCTGGCTCCATTTCCAGGAGTGCACCGGTTGTTCCGAATCGCTTCTGCGTTCGACTCATCCCACTGTCTCCAACTTGATCTTCGACATGATCTCCCTTGACTACCACGAGACTCTCATGGTCGGCTCCGGACATCAGGCCGAAAAATCCTTGCACGACTCCATGATGGCCAACAAGGGAAATTACATCCTGGTCGTCGAAGGCGGCATTCCCACCAAAGACAACGGCATTTACTGCAAGGTATCCGGAAAAACAGCCCTGGAGTCGCTGACACACGCCGCCGACGGCGCCGCCGCCATAATCTCCATAGGCACCTGCGCCAGCTACGGCGGCATCCAGTCCGTCGGCCCCAACCCCACCGGCGCCGTCGGGGTACGCGACATCGTCAAGGACAAGCCGATCATCAACATCCCCGGCTGCCCCCCCAATCCTTACAACTTTCTCTCAACCGTTCTCTACTACGTGACGTTCAAAAAGCTGCCCGAGCTGGATCAGATGGGCCGCCCCAAATTTGCTTACGGCCGCAGGATCCACGAACACTGCGAGCGGCGCGCCCATTTCGACGCCGGCCGTTTTGCCCGCGCCTTCGGCGACGAGGGGCACAGCCAAGGCCACTGCCTCTACAAGCTTGGTTGCAAGGGGCCGGCCACCTATGCCAACTGTTCGGTGCTGCGTTTCAACGATGGGGTGGCATGGCCGGTGGGCATCGGCCACCCCTGCATCGGCTGCACCGAGCCGGATCTGCTTTTCAAAACCGCCATCGCCGACAAGGTCCAGATTCACGAACCGACGCCGTTCGACAGTTATGCCCCGATTGACCTGAAGGAAAAAGGCAAGGGTCCCGATCCTCTGACCACCGGCGTCATCGGTCTGGCAGCCGGAGCCGCCATCGGTGCGGGTATCATGATGGCCAAAAAGCTGCCGGACGGCCCGGAGAAGGGAGATGATCATGGCAAAACCGAGTAGACGCCAGTTTCTCAAGATCATGGGCGCCACCGGCGCGGCCCTGCTGGCCGGCAAGAATGCCTCGGCCCATGAGGAGCACAAGATCAACAATGAAACCATCGGCATGCTGTACGACGCCACAAAGTGCGTCGGCTGCAAGGCCTGCATGTCGACGTGCAAGCGGGTCAACGGCGATTACGGCAGCCTTTCCTACGAACGCGCCAAGTTCGACACCGACGGCCTGTGGGATGCACCCCAGGACCTGTCGGGCAGCACTCGCACCCTGATCAAGCTCTTCAAGCAGTCCGAGCAGGAATGGTCCTACGTCAAATACTCCTGCATGCACTGCCAGAAGCCATCCTGCGTTTCGGTCTGCCCGGTCGCCGCCATGACGCGCGACCCGGAAACCGGCATCGTGGACTACAACAAGAATACCTGTATCGGCTGTCGCTACTGTCAGGTCGCCTGCGCCTTCAACATCCCCAAATTCCAGTGGGAAAAGGCGATCCCCCAGATCGTCAAGTGCGACCTGTGCAAGAACACCAACCTGCCGAAGAAGGGCATCAGTGCCTGCGCCGAGGTATGCCCGGCCGGCGCGATCATGTTCGGCAAACGTAAGGACCTGCTGGAAGAGGCTGAAAAGCGGCTGCGGGAGAATCCGGGCAAGTACATCAACCACATTTATGGCGCGCACGAGGTGGGCGGCACCAACCACATCTACCTCGCCGGCATGCAATTCAACAAGCTCGGCCTGCCGACGCTCAAGGAGGAGGCGCCCGCCGAATTCTCCGAAAAAATACAGCACACCATCTACAAGGGCTTCATCGCGCCGGTTGCACTCTACGGAACACTCTGCTTCATCGCGGTCAAAAACATCAAGGGGAACGATGAGGACGAGAAGGGGCATGAAACAAAAACCGACAAGGGGGGCGATACCAATGGGACACGATGAGTACCAGAAACATGATGCAAAGATACTGACCCCCTCGTTCATAGTCCTTTTGACCCTGGCCATGATCGGGTTTGCCCTGATCCTTCTCCGTTTCGTAAAAGGGATCGGCGCAGTCTCCAACATGAGCGACGGCTATCCCTGGGGGATCTGGATCACCTACGACGTTGCCACCGGCACGGCCATCGCCTGCGGCGGCTACGCCATGGCGATCCTTGTCTATATCCGCAACCGCATGCACTACCACCCCATGATCCGCTCCGCCATCCTAACCAGCATGTTCGGCTACGGACTGGCCGGCTTCTCTGTCATGGTGGACGTTGGACGCCCCTGGAACGCCTATAATTTCTTTGTCCCCTCAAAATGGCAGGCCAACTCGGCCATGTTCGAAGTAGCCGTGTGCGTCATGGCCTACACGACGGTGCTGATCATGGAGTTTTTGCCCGCCATCCTGACGGCGCTGGAGAGGACCGAATGGAAAACCCTGCAGTATATGCTGGACCGGGCATATTCCCGCCTGGGCATGGAGCGGCCCGAACGGATCGGCGACCGGCTCGACAAGGTCAAGGAATTGGCCGCCTGGGCCCGCCCCCGGCTCGACAAGATCCTGATCTTCATCATCGTGCTGGGCATCACCCTGCCGACCATGCACCAGTCATCGCTCGGCTCGCTCCTGCTGATTGCGTCAACCAAGCTGCACCCGCTGTGGCATACCGGCTTCCTGCCGCTTCTGTTCCTGATCAACTGCATGTATATCGGCTACTCCATCGCCATCCTGGAGTCGGTCCTCTCATGCTACGCATTCAAGCGACCCTTTGAGACCAAAGAGCTTTCCGGACTGGCACGCATCATCCCCTGGCTGACGGCAATCTGGCTCAGCGTCGTCATCGGCGACCTGGCCTGGCGCGGACAATTGGGCACCGCAGTCTCCTTTAACTTTTACTCGCGCTTCTTTCTGCTGGAGTTCTGCCTGATCGCCGGCGGCTCGCTGCTCCTGTTCAACAAACGCAGACGGGAATCCATCCGCTGGCTGTTCGTTTCAGCCGCCCTGATCGTTCTGGGCGGTGCCCTGTACCGCTTCAACGTCTACCTGATCGGTTTCAATCCGGGCAAGGGATGGCATTACTTCCCGGCCCTTGCGGAAGTGATGATCACGGTCGGAATCGTGGCCTTCGAGATCCTGGGCTACCAGGTGCTGGTCAAGCTGCTGCCGGTTCTGCCGAAGCTGCACACCCGGGAACAACTCGCGGCGAAAACGGCAACGGATACGGCAATCCGCCACACCATTGGGCACAAGGCCCTGGAACACTGAACACCGAGACACAAACCGACACGCTGCAGTATCCTTATTACCAAAAACCGATAACGGAGGAAATACATGGCCCGCATTACCCTTGACCCGATCACCCGCATCGAAGGCCACCTGAGAATCGATGTTGAAGTAAACGGCGGCTCCGTCAGCAACGCCTGGTCGTCCGCCCAGATGTGGCGCGGCATCGAAACCATCCTGAAAGACCGCCCCCCCCAGGATGCCTGGATCTACGCCCAGCGCTTCTGCGGCGTCTGCACCACCGTCCACGCCATCTCCTCGATCCGCTCGGTGGAGAATGCCCTCAAGGTAGATGTTCCCCTGAACGCCCAGTATATCAGGAATATCATCATGGCCCAGCACTCGGTGCAGGACCATATCGTCCACTTCTACCACCTGTCCGCCTTGGACTGGGTGGATGTCGTCTCGGCCCTCAAGGCCGACCCCAAGAAGACCGCCCAATTGGCCCAATCCATCTCCAACTGGCCGGGCAACAGTGAAACCGAATTCAAGGCTGTCCAGCAGAAACTGAAGTCCTTCGTCGAAACCGGCCGCCTCGGCATCTTCGCCTCGGGCTACTGGGGCCACCCGGCCATGAAGCTGCCGCCCGAAGCCAATCTCATGGCGGTCGCCCATTACCTCAAGGCCCTGGACTACCAGCGCAAGGCCTCCCAGGCGGTTGCCATCCTGGGAGGCAAGAACCCCCACATCCAGAACCTGTGCGTCGGCGGCGTCGCTACCGCCATCAACATGGACAACCTGGCCACCCTCAACATGGAGAAGATCGCCACCCTGAAGACCCTGATGGAAGAGACCCGCGAATTCGTCCAAGAGGTCTACTATCCCGACATGGTCGCCATCGCCTCCATCTACAAGGATTGGTTCAAATATGGCCGGGGCGTGGTCAATTACCTGGCCGTACCGGAGATGGCCGAAGACACCAAGAATACCAAGTTCGCCCTGCCGGGCGGCATCGTCAGCGGCGGCGACATCAAGAAGGCCCGTATCATCACCAACCACCAGGATCTGGACCTGATCGCCAACATCAAGGAAAACGTAACTCACGCCTGGTACGACGGCAACGGCACCCTGCATCCCTGGGACGGCGAAACCAAGCCCAATTACACCGACTTCCAGGATAACGGCAAATACTCCTGGTGCAAGGCTCCCCGCCTGGACGGCAGACCGGTCCAGGTCGGCCCGCCGGCGCAACTGTTCGCCGCCTATGCCGGCGGCAACGAAAAGGTCAAAAAGCTGGTGGACGCAAGCTGCGCCAAGATCGGCGTCACGGTCAACGACCTGCATTCCACCATGGGCCGCCTCGGCGCCCGTGCCATCCGCGCCCACCTGATGGCCGACTACTCCCTGGAGTATCTGGACAAGCTGGTGGAAAACGTGGGCAAAGGCGACAAGGTCTATGCCAATCCCACCGAGATCCCCAAGGGCGAGTTCAAGGGTGTCGGTTTCCACGAAGCGCCCCGCGGCACCCTTTCCCACTGGGTGGTGATCGAAAATCGCAAGATCAAGAACTATCAGGCCGTTGTCCCCTCGACCTGGAACGCCTCGCCGCGTGACGATAAGGGTGCGCTCGGCCCCTATGAAGCCTCGCTTATCGGTAACCCCGTGGCGGTGGCCGACAAGCCGCTTGAGGTACTGAGAACCATTCACTCCTTCGACCCCTGCATCGCATGTGCGGTGCATACCATCGATCCGGAGGGGAAAGAGATCACGAACGTCAAGGTGATGTAGCTATTACACGGCAACTCTCACAACAAAGGCACAAAGGATGCCGACAACAGTGAAGAGATTTGGAGCACGCGAATCGATGCTCCCTGTTGTCAGCCGCCTTTGTGCCATTTGTGTCTTCGGCAAAAAAAGGAACACTACAATGAAAATACTTATCTTTGGCGCCGGCAACCTGCTCCTTTCCGATGAAGGCTTTGGCATTCACTTAATTCAGTACCTGCAGAAACACTACCTATTTCCGCCTGACATTACCCTGTACGACGGCGGCACGCTCGGCATCATGGTCTCCCACATGTTGGAAGATGCCGACCAGGTTTTCCTGGTGGATGTCATCGAGGCCAAGGGCGAGCCGGGGGATATCTATCGCTACGAGAAAGACGACTTCATGCTGGGCAAGCTGCCGATCAAGATGTCGCCGCACCAGATCGGCATCCAGGAGGTGCTGGCGCTCTCCGAGATCCGAGATCGCTGCCCCGGGAAGATCACCCTGTTCGGCATCATCCCTGCGTCCTATGAAGCGGGCGTCGAACTTTCCCCCCTGTTGGCCGGAAAGCTTCCCGGCTTGGCCGAGTTGCTGGTGGCAGAGATTACGGCGTCGGGTTTTTCTGTCGAGAGATGTTCCTGATGGCAGTGGCACCCGGGTAACACCGCATACTTTCAAACAATCTGCAAGGGAGCAACTTACGATTATGGCTTATACTGGTCCAGCGCCTTCCCCCCTCAAATGGATTTTCGGCATCGGCGCCTTTATGACCGCGCTTATTTTTTCGCATTTTTTTCCTTTCTGGATTACAATCATATTTGCTCTGGGGCTTGCGGGCATACATGTCTACCTTGCCGCAACCCGCCGATCGCCTGAGGAGGAGACCGGCGAGCCCACCCCCTCCATGCCGGCCGAGCAGCCCCTGCCGGTGCAAGCCCCTGCTCTGGATCTCGATCCTTTGAAGCGATCCATGATCCAGGTATCCGACCAGGTTGCCACAACGGTCGGCATCGTCTGCGAAATAAGCGCAAACATGCTGGGCGACACCGATACATTGGAGGCTTCGAGCCAGCGCCTTGAGGAACTCGCCGCCACGGGAAACACCATGGCCGCCCAGGCCCATGAGGCCAAGTCCGGCATTGCCGATGTCGTTTCGGAGATTGCCGTGGCATCCGGCGGCGCGCAGCAGCTGGATGAGGCGATGCGCGCCATTTCCACCGCCACCGAGCAGATCTCCGGCATGGTGGATGTGATCAGCGACATTGCCTCCATGACCAACCTCCTGGCACTCAACGCCGCCATCGAGGCCGCCCACGCCGGGACGGCGGGACGCGGATTTGCCGTGGTGGCGGACGAGGTGAAGCGGCTCTCGCAGAACGTTGACGCCAGCACGAAAAACGTTACCGCTATCATCAAGACCACCAACAGCACGGTTGCGGAAGGCATGCGGATCGCCCAGACCGTGATACAAAGCGCGACGAAACTCGCCAGCCGCTCCAATAACGTCTCCAGGTCGGTCGATTCACTGGTTACGGCAGTGGCGGAGCAATCCCAAAACCTGTCGTATGTCGCAGAAAAGCTGACCAAGGAATGCGGTTCCATGCATGAGTCGATCAACTCCATCAGCGAGGCGGTCATCGCCACCGCCGAGGCCGCCGATGAAGCGTGCGGCATCGCTGACGGGCTTTAGTGCCCAGTGCGATTAATTCGGCAAGGTAACCGGACAGGACACTAACAGATCAATAGAAGGCGCCATCCGACTCTAAGCCCCGAACTCGCAACGTACCGGGCCGCATCCTGCGGTGTATGCGAGATCGCCCTGACAAATATGGACGAGGCGCTCCTAAAGGCCGATGCCTATTTGACATCATGTTCTGCCCATGCCTCCTGGTCGGCTCGAAACGGTCTTCTGCGGCTTGGCATCAATCACACCACACGGAGGTTAGCAATGGCCACACAAATACTTGACTGCCTGGGGATGAAATGCCCGCAACCGACCTTGAAAGTCAGCATCCTGGCGACGAAGATGAAGCCCGGCGATATTCTGGAAGTCGTCGCCGACTGCTCCACATTCGAGAATGATGTCCGTGAATGGTGCGCCCGCTCGAAGAAAACCCTGCTCTGGCTCAAGGATGAAGGGGGCGGCAAAAAAAGGGTCCAGATCAAGTTTTGATCCTCTCCGCCTCGGCAACATCAAAGGCCGGTTCTTGACTGAGAGCCGGCCTTTTACGTACAGGCTTCCACCGCTGCCGCCCCCACTACCCGTACCGCACCCATCTGTGCTATACCAATATCAAATCAAGGATCAAATCAAGTCGGCGAGGAGCGCGGCGGCGAAGACGTGCCGATATAGTACATTGAGAAGCCGGGGACGAGCCGACAAGGAATAGCGCCTGATTTGGAATTGGTATTACTCCGGTGCCAACGTACGCCCGATTGCCACCCATCCGGGCTAAAACCGCCGCAGCGCACGTGACACTCGTACGAGAAGATGCCAAATATCAACTATTTTAGCTCGACATGACCGGAAAAGTTGACAAGGCCGGCAAGCAGGCTTTAGAGTTACACGCATCCGGAGAGAGCATGTTCAATAAGAAAAAAATCATACAACGGTTCAAAACCATCCTGACGCTGGACAATCATCCTGCCCACATCGCGGCCGGTTTTGCCGTCGGCGTCTTCATAAGCTTCACCCCCTTCTTCGGGCTCCACACCCCTTTGGCCATCGCGCTGGCCTTTATCTTCCGCCTCAACAAGCTTACCTGCATCAGCGGCGCCTGGATCAACACCCCCGTTACCGTGGTACCGGCCCTGGCGTTCAGTTACAAACTCGGCCGCTTCCTGCGGGGGAAGCCGGTCAATGAATTGGCGTTCAGAGGCTTGGAATGGCAGCACCTCAAACCCTATGCCAAGTCCTTGCTGTTGGGATGTTCGATCATGGGGTTCGTAGCCGCAGTAGCGGCCTATTTTATCTGTTACTGGATGGTGATCTTCTTCAGGCGCAGGGATGCCACAATGGCGGAGATAACGCGGGAGATGGAAGAGGTAGGGGAAGAGCTGGAGTAAAGGCTGTCAGGGAGGAGGTCATGGGCGGCGGAATCAAGGAATGGCCCCAGGATGAACGTCCTCGGGAGAAGTTGCTCAATCAGGGGGCCGCTGGCCTGACCGACGCAGAACTCCTGGCCCTGATCGTAAGGAGTGGGGACCCGACCACCGGCCAGAGCGCCATCGACCTGGGACGCAAGCTGATCGGCCACTTCGGCAGCAACCTGCGCGAACTGGGCAATGCCGACATCGCCGAGCTCACCGCCATCAAGGGGATGGGGTTGGCCAAGGCTGCCGGCGTCAAGGCCGCCTTTACGCTGGCTTCGCGTTTCCAGGCCCGAAAACTGGAGCGTTTCGACCGTTTCACCTCGCCGCAGCAGGTCTTCGACTACTTCCACCACGAATTTCGCGACAGCCGCAAGGAGTATTTCCTGGCACTGCTTCTGGACGGAAAGAATCGCATCATCCGCCGTGTTCAGGTTTCCGAGGGTTCCCTCA
>JARLHN010000033.1 GCA_031292255.1 Oryzomonas sp.
ATCCCGGACGTGATCACGCTGGATGTGGAGATGCCGCGAATGGACGGCATCACCTTCCTGCAGAAGATCATGTCTCAACACCCCATACCCGTGGTGATGTGCTCGTCTCTGACCGAGGCCGGCAGTGAGACGGCCATGAAGGCCCTGGAGTATGGCGCGGTTGACATCATCGTCAAGCCCAAAATGGGTACCAAGCAATTCATAGAGGAATCACGGGTCAGAATCTGCGATACCGTCAAGGCGGCAGCCATGACAAAGGGCAGGATCAAGCCGTACGTGCTCAGCCGCGAGGTCGCGCCAAAGCTGACCGCCGACGTCATAATCGAGAAGCCCAACAGCAGGGCCATGGTGCAGACCACGGAAAAGATTATCGTCGTTGGCGCCTCCACCGGGGGCACCGAAGCTCTCAAGGTCTTTCTCGAGATGCTGCCGGAGGATGCCCCCGGCATGGTCATAGTCCAGCACATGCCGGAGCATTTCACGGCGGCATTTGCCAAGCGGCTCGACGGTATTTGCCGGGTAACGGTCAAGGAAGCAGCCGATAACGACTCGGTGGTTCGCGGACGGGCCCTGATTGCGCCGGGTAATCACCATACCCTTCTCAAACGCAGCGGCGCCAGATACTATGTGGAGATAAAAGATGGGCCGCTGGTGTCGCGCCACCGCCCTTCCGTTGACGTGCTGTTCCGTACCGCGGCCCGTTATGCCGGGAAGAATGCCGCTGGCATCATCATGACCGGCATGGGAGACGATGGCGCCCATGGCATGAAAGAGATGTTTGATGCCGGCGCACAAACGATCGCGCAGGATGAGGCCAGCTGCGTCGTTTATGGCATGCCCAACGAAGCGGTGAAACTCGGAGGGGTCCACAGGATCCTTCCGCTTCAGAGTATCGCGGCTGAAGTGTTACGACTCTGCAGTTAAACTGGAGACAAATAAAATGTCCATTTTTGTATGGGATAAGAGCTTTGAACTTGGGATAGAGCAGTTTGACGAACACCACAGGCACTTGGTAGGGCTTCTCAACAAGACGTACGACGACTTTACCGCCGGGATAAGCCAGGAATCCCTCGGGTCAACTCTTGATGAGCTTATCGATTACGCAACCTATCACTTCGCCGCCGAAGAACATTGGATGAAAAAACACCGGTATCCTGATTTGCAGCAGCACCAGGGAGAGCACGAACGGTTCAGCCGCAGGGTCGTGGAAATCCAGAAGGATTATCACGGCCGGAAGGCAAAACTGTCACTGGAGGTATTGAGCTTCCTTAAAGACTGGTTATCATTTCATATCCTCAAAACAGATGCCGCATATGGCAAATTCTACAGTGGTTTTTCAGATTTGTGACGTTGCGTGACACGGTCTCACCTCTTCCGCCATAAATATAAAGGACTTGGGCCAAACGCCCAAGTCCTTTATATTTGACTGACGCCGACGCGTCACAGGCGGGCCGTGCCCCCTTAATGTCACATTGAGTGTTTTTCGATAGCCTCAACTGCATAAAATATTGCTGTCGGCCCGGATTTTTTTCCGTCTTAAGGTCCTGTTAAGCTTTCTTGCGTAAGGTCAATTTTGTTTCCACGGTGGGCAGGGCTGTCGGGACGAGAAGACTAAACGCCTTTGTGACCATTTTTTTCTAAAGGTGCCTTGCAGAGCAGTGTATCGTCGGTTCACGCGATGATGCACGATAAAAAAAGCAACACGGGCTCGTTACGAGCCTCCTTCATGTTATCGGGGGGAGAAATCCCCCCGCTTTTTCCCTTCGGCAACCTGCCTCTCGATACCGTCTGACCATGCCCCCCTCACTATCGAATTAAGATTCCCCCGGTAGTTGTAAGATCACAAAAAAAAAATCGACGTTCGTGCAATTTTTTTTCGGGCTTAAGTCCTCGTTAAGCTCTCTGTCGTATGGTCAATGACATAAAGGACAGGGAATCGGCAAGAGTAAGCAGCTTTCGACTTTGCAGGGTATCGACATGGCGGCGCCAATGTAAACCGGGTGTCGGCAAACGCGTAGTGAACCATCTTTTGAGCACATGGACAAGAAAGGGAACAAAGATGAAAAAGAACACACTCCTGACAACACTGGTAGTTATTGGACTCGCAGTCCCGATGATGGCCTCCGCTGACGGCATTAACGATAAGAATGCCTGTCTCCTGAATTCAGAAAACTGTTCTGACACAAGCATGAGCATAGTTCAGATAATAGCACAATTACAGAAGGAAATAGGCAAGGGCCCCGCAGTTTACTCTGCCGGCGAACTAAACGTTCTAAGCAGCAAGCTGACGGAGTACAAGGACTTCATGATCAAGATGCAACAAGGCTAAAAGCAGGGTAGTTGTGAGGATAGTACGATCAAAACGTGAAACGAACAATTAAACAACAGAAAGGATACTTACATGAAAAGAACAATTTTGCTGATGGTTGTAGCCGCACTTTCGTTTGCAGTGCCGATGACGGGATTTGCCGCCGACGGCAAGGTAAAAGATGCATGCCTGCTGAATTCCGATAATTGCCCCAACAGAAGCATGAGCATTGTCGAAATCATCTCGAAACTGAAGACAGAAATTGCAAAGGGGTCATCCGTCTATACACCGGAAGAGCTTAATACGCTTGACGGCAAGCTGTCGGAGTATCAGCTGTTCTTGGAAAGAATGCAGAATAATTCTTAATCGTAAATACTAACTCCGCCTCCCTTTATGTCTATTTAATGATAAAACAACATAAAGGAAGGCGGAGCTCATATTATATCCTCAGCATAACCACTTAAAATATATCTTATCTTTTATCCAGTCTAAATAAATTCAAACCGCCTCATATACATAGTCGTAAAAAAATAACAATCAAATCAATGCATAGATTTGTCCGGAATAAAGTTTTGTATTCCGTAGTAAAGTTGTAACTAAGCCGTAACACGCCTTAAGCTTGGGTTAAGATTCCTACTCTATCTTCTGCCCGACAAGCGCAAGACTATTGTCGCCTAAACTGAGTTGCACACTGTTTTGGACGGTAACGTGACGTAATTTTGCAGTAAATTCGACAAAGGAGAGGAAAATGAAGAAAACCCTGTTATTTGCCGCAGCGTCGTTGCTGTTGGCGACACCGGTCCTGGCGGACAGCCAGCCTGCAGACACTCAGGACGGAGGTGTGACCCTGACCATGAAGGGGATCACCGTCAACCTGGGCGGCTTCATCGAAGCCGCGAGCATCTACCGCACGAGGAACTTGAACTCCGACATGCCGTCGCCGTTCCAGAAACTGCCGTTGGCAAACTCCGCAGGTTACTACCAGGACGAAACCAGGTTCAGCGCGCGTCAGTCCAGGCTCAACATTTTGGTAAAGGGTGATTACGACCCCACAATCCACCTGGCCGGTTACTACGAGATGGACTTCCTCGGTGCCGCCAACACAGCCAATTCCAACGAAAGCAACTCCTACAACCCCCGCGTTCGCCACCTCTACACAACGGCTGATTGGGACCGCCTTGGCCTGCACCTTTTGGCCGGTCAGACCTGGTCGCTGGTTACCATGAACAATAAGGGCATCACACCGCGCAACGAGGTTACCCCGCTCACGATTGACGCCCAGTACGTAACCGGTTTCACGTGGGCGCGCCAACCCCAGTTCCGCGTCACCAAGGACTGGAACAAGTCACTCTGGTTGGCGGTTTCGGTAGAAAGCCCTCAAACCGTTTCTTCTGGCAGCCCCACCACTGTCACAGTCCCTGCTGCCGGCAGTAACGTTTCCGTCGGACAAGGCGGCAGCGGAGCTTTCGCGGGGAGCGCAGCGACGTATTCCAACAACACGTATCCGGACTTTGTCGCCAAGGTAGCATACGAGCCGGGTTGGGGGCACTTCGAGGCCTATGATCTGATCCGCGTCTTCAAGAACAGCGTTGTTGGCGGCGGCGGCGTGAACAACAATGAGACCGTCACCAATGCAGTCGGCGGCGGCATCATCCTGCCGTTGATTCCGAATCAAGTGAGTCTCCAGGTCAGCGGAATTTACGGCAAAGGTATCGGCCGGTACGGTTCCGGCCAGTTGGCCGACGTAACTATAGATCATGGCAACAATATTAACCCGCTTACCGAGGGGCAGCTGTTGGCCGGTGTAACCTACGATCCCACCAGTGAGTGGAACTTCTACGGCTATTACGGCATCGAAGAGGCCCAGCGCAAAGACCTGGCTGTCGGCACAACAGCCTATGGCTATGGTAGCGCCGACCTCAATACCAATGTGGGAAATACGGCCAGCAGCAAGTTCAACGGTCAGATTCAGAGGGTCGATCAGGTCACCGCCGGGACCTGGTGGAAGTTCTTCCAGGGCCGGTTTGGCAAGATGCAGGCTGGTCTGCAATATTCCTATACGGAAGACAAGTACTTCAGTGCTGCTGCGGGAGCCCCCAAGGCAACCGATAATCTGGTCTTCGCAAGCCTTCGTTACTACTGGCAATGATCCCGTTTCCGCGGCAATGATTGAATCACCTTCACGGGTGGTTCAAATCCCCGAGTTTTGTTTCAGCGAAGACCCGCATACGCGGGTCTTCGTATTTTTAGTGCGCAAGGCATGTGCTATTACGGACCGCCAAGTGATCACCGGCTCAGGACATGGCGCATTCAACCCAGACATAATGTCTGTCAGTGTCCCGAGTGGGTAAATCGCGGCATCCGGAGAAGCAAGAGACTTTTTTTACAGTCTTAAGGCCCTGTTAAGTTCACGATCATATGCTTCAGTTTCTAACGTTGGGTCCCATGCATCCCCATGATGGACATGTGATTCCAATTTCAAATCAAAGCGGCATCTTCACGAGGCTTCCGGCCTCCCCTTGCGGGGCGCCTTCGCGGTGCAATTTGCTCATCTTCGGCTCCTCAACGTACTGCCTGTACGCCTCCGTCGCCTCGATCCCCGCCGCCTTGATGTCCTCTTTGATTTGAAACCGGAATGAGTACCGCTGGCCGTTTTACAGGAAACAATGGTGCACATCACAGGATACGGAATACTGCTTCACTTACTCGGATGACCTGCTAGAATCATAAAAAAAGGCAAAACTTCCTTACATTCGGAGAGATTAATGCGAATCCTGCTCGTGGAAGACGATACGATGTTCGGTGGTGCACTGCAGCAGACACTCCGGCTGGACGGTTTTACCGTCGATTGGTCGCAGAATGCGGAAGACGCGGAACTGGCGCTTACCACTAACGAATATGCCGTCATGCTGCTCGATTTGGGGCTTCCCGCAAAAAGTGGCCTACAGCTCATTCAAGAGTTACGGGCCAACAACAACTCCCTGCCCATAATCGTCATTACGGCCCGTGACGGGAGGAACGACCGGGTCAACGGGCTTGATTCCGGTGCCGACGACTATCAGGTAAAGCCGTTCGACCCGGACGAACTGTCTGCTCGCATCCGGGCCGTATCCCGGCGGCGGATCGGCCGATTGTCGTCGGTGATCGTGCATGGTCTTATCACGCTCTCTCCTGCTACTCATGAAGTTTTCTATGATGGCGAGCCGGTCAGTCTGACAGCCAAGGAATTCGCGGTGCTTGCCGCGCTTCTTGAGCAACCTGGAGCCATCCTGTCCCGCGCCACACTGGAGGACCGTCTCTATGGCTGGGGTGACGAGGTTGATAGCAACGCTGTGGAGGTGCATATCCATAACCTGAGAAGGAAATTATCCAAAGAAGCAATCCTGACGGTTCGAGGGGTTGGCTACAGGATCGGGGAGAAGGAATGACTTCCATCAAGGGCAGGCTTTTCACAATTCTGTTTACCGGGCTCATCGCGATAATCGCCCTGACGGGATGGAGCGTATATCTCAGGGTCATCCATGAACTGGACGTGGTATTCGACTATCAGCTCATGGAAGTGGCCTATTCGGCTTCCCTCAACCATAGCGACCTCATCCCACTTCCCTCCTCCGAAACGACGTATGAACGCGAGGCGCATCTGGCAGTGCAGGTCTGGAAGGGTAAGGAACTGGTCTATGCCTCAAACCCCGCCCGGCTGATCCCCGCGCAACGCCAAGGCCTAACAACTCTCTATCTTGACCAGAAGAGTTCCGACAAAAAGGGCTGGCGCCTGTTCACCCTCTACTCCTTCGGGAAAATGGTTCAGGTTTCCCAACCGCTGGAGGCACGACGCGAACTTGCGATCAAGATTGCGCTTCGCACGGTTAAACCGCTTATGGTGGCATCGTTTTTCCTGATAATCCTGATACTGCTCACAATCAATTACAGCCTGAAGAGTCTGAAGCGGGTCGCAGGCGAGATATCCAACCGGTCTTTTGCCGTGCTGGAGCCGATAGAGGAGCGGAACCTGCCTCAGGAGGTTGTCCCAATGGTGGAGTGCATAAACACTCTGCTTGAGCACTTGAGCCGTGCTTTTGACCAACAAAGCCGTTTCATTGCCGATGCGGCCCATGAACTTCGAACCCCCCTGGCCACCATTCAGTTGCAAGCACACATCCTGAAACGCAGCTCCGACGAGGAGGAAAAGAAGGTTGCCCACGAGCAGCTCAAGGCCGGAATAGAACGGGCTTCCCATATGGTTTCTCAGTTGCTTGCCCTCGCACGGCTGGAACCGGAGATGCATACGGCCCGGCCGGAGACGCTCTCTCTGGATGAACAAGCGCAAGAAATCGTCGACTCCTATGAAAAGATCGCAAACAAGAAGGGCGTCCGCTTGTATCTGGTTGAAAACGAGCAACTATCCATAACCGGTGAAGCCGAGGCGCTGAGGGAGTTGATGTCGAACCTGGTAGGCAACGCCATCAACTACACGCCGCCTGGGGATATCGTGACCGTCGCAGTCCGACGCATGCACCGGACAGCGGTTTTCGAGGTGTGCGATACGGGCCCCGGCATTCCACCGGAAGAGCGAGAGCGGGTGTTCGAGCGTTTTTACCGGATGAAGGGTGCGGCAAATGGCGGTAGCGGCCTTGGCCTGTCCATAGTCAAGAGTGCGCTCGACCGGCTGGGGGGAACCATCACCCTCGGCGAGGGATACGAGGGAAAAGGCCTCAAAGCAACGGTAGAATTCAGCATGCGCCCACCTGGAGGATAACCCGCAGCCCACCGGCTAACCCGTCTCGACGGTTTTATGCTTTCCGGCGTCTGCCCGGTCACCGGGCAAATAGTGAAAGCAATTCAGCTCATGCTCCCCTGCACTCCGGTAGGTCGAGTACAGGTTTTTTCAAAATGCAATGAATCAAGCAGGTTAGACGCCATTGCTGCTTATTTGTCCAACAGGGGAGTTATAAATATGCCCAAATCAGCGATATTCGCCCGCGTGGCGGCTCTTGTCGTAATCTTTTTCGTTTTCGCCGCTTGTTCCCGGAAAAATGCCGAAACTTCGGACCAGTCCCGACACAAACAGCCGGTATCGGTGGCCGTCGTCAGAGTAGCCGTGGCCGACCTGAACAATGAGATGAACCTCACCGGGGATCTGAAGCCTTTCCAGGAGGTTGAAGTGATGGCCAAGGTGGCCGGCTACGTCAGGGGCATCCATGTGGACATTGGCGATCGGGTGAGAAAGGGGCAGTTACTGGCTGAACTCGAAGTGCCGGAACTGGCCGAGGATCTGACCCAGGCCAAGGCGGCCCTGAGGCGCACGGAGGCGGAGGCTGAGCGCGCCAGGAGCGAACTGCGCCGGGCACAATCAGCCTATGGCATAGCCAAGTTATCCTATTCGCGGCTTTCCGCCGTTGCGAAACAGCGGCCCGGCCTCGTGGCCCAGCAGGAATTGGACGACGTGAAGTCCAAGGAGCTTGCCGCGGAGGCCCAGGTTTCGTCGGCACAGTCGGGCCTTGATGCCGCGACCCAGGAGATAAGCGTTAACCAGGCGGCCCTTGCCAGGATCAAGACAATGTTCGACTATGCGCGGGTGACGGCCCCCTTCGACGGAGTGGTGACCAAGCGCTATGCGGATACGGGATCGATGATCCAGGCCGGGACAGCGTCCCAGACGCAGGCGATGCCCTTGGTGCGGCTCTCCCAGACCAGCATGCTCAGGCTCATTGTCCCGGTTCCCGAGCCCGAGGTGCCCACCATCCATGTGGGGCAACAGGTTGAGGTAAACGTCCCCACGGTAAAGCGGACGTTTACCGGCAAGGTCGCCCGCTTTGCGGACCAGGTGGCGGAGAGCACTCGTACCATGAATACCGAAATAGATGTCGCAAACCAGGGGCAGTCCCTGGTTCCCGGCATGTACGCCGAGGTCAAGTTGGGTCTCGGCCAGCGCAAGGGTGCGTTGACGGTCCCCGTGGGTGCGGTTGACGTGGCTGGCGGCGAAGATTCCGGAAAAGCCGGGAATCCTTCCGAAGTCGCTGCAGTCGGCCGCCCCGGCAGAGTGATGGTGTTGACCCCGGACAATCGCATCAGGATTCAGCCGGTGACCGTTGGCCTGGAAACCGCTTCCAAACTTGAGATCCTCTCCGGGCTCAGGGCGGGGGATCTTGTCGTCATCGGCAGCCGAGCCTCCCTCCAGGCAGGCCAGGAAGTCCGCCCCAAGGTCACGGCCCTGGGCGGAATCTGAGGGGAGAGAACAAATATGTCCCGCTTCGCACTTCGTAATCCCTATTTCGTCATCGTTGTCTGCCTGATAGTCATGGTGGTAGGGGGCAACAGCCTGAACCGCATGCCGGTGGATATGTTTCCTGCCATGAACATCCCCGTGGTGGTCGTGGCGACCTTCTATTCCGGCATGGCGCCCGAGCAGATAGAAACAGATATCACCAGCCGCTTTGAACGGTTTTTCACACTGGCAAGCGGCATCGAGCATATCGAGTCACGCTCCCTTGCCGGGGTGAGCGTGATCAAGGTTTACTTTCAGCCGAATACCAATCCCGATTCGGCGGTCACATCCATCTCCAATCTGGCCATGGCGCAGCTGAGGCGTCTCCCTCCGGGAACGCTGCCGCCGGTTGTGCTCAAATTCGACGCCTCAAGCCTGCCGGTCTGCCTGGTAACCCTGAAGGGAGAGGGGCTGAATGAGACCACGCTACGCGATCTGGCTCAGTTCCAGGTGCGCAACCAGATCGCCGGCGTTCCCGGCGCCAGCGTGCCGCCGCCGTTCGGCGGGCGCTACCGGCAGATCATGATCTATACCGATCCGCACAAGCTGGAGGCCCATCAGTTGAGCGCCATGGACGTTGTGCGCTCGATCAATGAATCGAACCTGATTCTCCCCTCCGGGGATGTCCCGATCGGGCCCCTCGATTACAATTTGTACGCCAACAGCCAGTTGGATACGCTGGAGCAGATCAACGAACTGCCCATAAAGATGGTGGGACAGGCACCCGTGCGGGTCTCTGACATCGGCAGGGCCGTGGACGGCCACCAGATCCAGACCAATATTGTCAGAGTCGATGGCCAGCGTTCGGTCTACATCCCCGTCATGAAACAGGGTGGGGATACCAACACCATTGCTGTTGTGGACGGCATCAAGCGGGCGGTGCAACACCTCTACGACGTTCCCAGGGAGCTGATCAGTCGCGTGGTGTTCGACCAGTCGGTGTTCGTCAAGACCGCCATCGAGACCTTGCTCCACGAAGGGGCGCTCGGCCTCTTTCTTACTTCGGTCATGATCCTGATCTTTCTCGGCAGCATGCGCGCCACCGTGGCGGTGTTCTTTTCCATCCCCCTTTCCGCGCTGGCAACCTTCATCGCGCTGCAACTGGGTGGAAGCTCCATCAACAGTATGATCCTCGGGGGGCTGGCGCTGGTGTTTTCCCGGCTCATCGACAACTCTGTCGTTGTCCTGGAAAACATCTATCGGCACCTCGAGATGGGGGAACCCCCGGAGATTGCCGCAGAGCTGGGGGGGAGGGAGGTGGCGCTCCCGGTTCTGGCTGCAACCCTGACCACGGTAGTGGTCTTCTTCCCCGTCACCTTCCTCTACGGTGTGAGCAAGTTCCTCTTCTCGGCCCTGGCGCTTGCCGTGGTGCTGTCGCTCTTTGCCTCGTACATCGTGGCCATGACGGTGGTTCCGCTTTTTTGCGCCCGTTTCATCAAGGCCCCCGCGCACCACGGCACCCCTTCCACCGAAATTCCCGTGGAGGTGGAGCACCCCAAGGGGCGCTTCACCTTTGGCGAGCGTTTCAATGTCTGGTTCAACGACCGCTTCGAGTCCTTCCTGAAGGTCTATGACCGCATGGTCGCCGTCACCCTGAAGCGCCCAATCGCGGCCCTTGCAGCCTTTGCGGTCATATTCCTTGCTTCCCTGGCGCTTTCCCCCCTGATCGGGATCTCCTTTTTCCCCCGCACCGATGCCGGGCAATTTGTGATCAACATCAAGGCCCCCAGCGGCACCCGCCTCTCCCTTACGGAGGAGGAGGTGGCCAAGGTGGAGGCCCTGGTACGGAGAGAGGTACGCCCCGACGACTTGGGGATGGTCGTTTCCAACATAGGTTCGGTCCCCGACTTCTCCGCCATATATACTCCAAACTCGGCCGTGCATACCGCCTTTGTGCAGGTCAGCCTGAAGGATGACCACAAGGTAAGCAGCTTCGATTACATGGACCGGCTGAAGCGCCGGATTGCCGCCGACCTCCCGGAGCTGACCACCTATTTCCAGTCGGGCAGCCTTACCGACGCCGTGGTCAATATGGGCATGCCCGCCCCCATCGACGTGCAGGTAGGGGGAAGCAACATGTCGGCCGCGTTCAGCACCGCCCAGCAACTCGCCGCCCGCATACGCTCCATCGGCAATGTGGCCGATGTCTATATCCCCCAGGATCTGGACTATCCCACCCTGCGCATGGACATCGACCGGACCCGTGCCAGCGAACTCGGCCTGAACCAGCGCGAGGTGGTGGACAATGTCCTCACCGCGCTTACCTCGAACAGCATGATTTCGCCCAGCTACTGGATTGACCCCAAGACCGGCAACGATTACCTGCTAACGGTTCAGTACCCCGAGAACGAGATCAAGACCATCGCCGACCTTTCGGCCATTCCGCTCAAAAGCGCCGGCAGCGCCGAGCCGACCAGGCTGAACATGATCAGCAGCCTGCGCGCCGCCACCTCGCCGACCGAGGTGGATCATTACCAGCTGCGTCGCGCCATTGACATCTATGTCCGCACGCAGAACGAGGATCTGGGCAAGGTTTCCGGCGCCATCGACGGCATCATAGCCGCCACCAGGATACCCGACGGGTTGACTGTTTCCCTGCGCGGCAGCGTGCAGGGGATGCGGGCGTCGTTCACCAGCTTTGCCGGCGGTCTCAGCCTGTCGCTGTTGCTCGTCTACCTCATTCTTGTGGCCCAGTTCCGCTCTTTTGTGGAGCCGATCATCATCCTGGTCGCCGTACCGCCTGCCCTGACAGGGGTCATTGTCACGCTGCTGCTTACGCACACGACACTCAACGTCATGTCCCTCATGGGGATGGTAATGCTCGTGGGGATCGCCGTCTCGAACAGCATCCTGATCGTCGAGTTCATCCGGCATCTGCGCGAGACCGGCATGGAGCTGAGGGAAGCGGTCATTGACGCCTGCCGGATAAGGCTGCGGCCGGTATTGATGACCTCGCTGGCCACCATCATCGGCCTGCTGCCGATGGCCCTGAAGCTCGGGGCGGGAAGCGAGTCATACGCGCCGCTGGCCCGGGCCATTCTGGGCGGCTTAACCGCTTCCGTGGCATTGACGGTATTCCTGGTTCCTGCGGCCTACATGGTGGTTCACGGGCCACGACGCAACCGTCGGGGTGTACGGAAGGAAACGGAGGTTTGAATGATCAGGTTTTTGTTGCTTGTTGCCGGAACGTGCGCGCTGCTGAGCCGGATTTCCCCTGTGTACGCACAGGATCAGATGTCATTGAACCTGGCAGAGGCGAAAAAACTTTGCCTGGAGAATAACCCCGGCCTGTCGGCGGCCTTGCTCGATGTTGCCGCTTCGTTGGAGGTCCCGACCGAATACCGGGCGGCCTATCTCCCGACGTTGCAGGGGAGCGTGACCGGCGTGGTCTCGGACATGGGGAGCAGGCTGGCCGCCGGAGGCCTGAACAATCCCGTCGTGTACAACCGGTTTGCCACGGGGCTTTCCATAAACCAGTTGGTTACGGATTTCGGCCGGACCTCGCGACTGATCGACATGGCCAAATTGCGGGCAGACGCACAGCAGCAAACGGCCGAACAGGAGCGCAGCGATATCCTTCTCATCACCGGCCAGGCTTACTTTGAACTGCTTCGGGAACAGGCCGTGCTGCGTGTGGCGAAGAAGACCGTGGCAGCCCGACAGTATCTCGCCGACCAAGTGGCGGCGCTGGCACGTAACAGTCTGAAGACGGAGCTGGATGTCAGCTTTGCCAACGTCAACCTGGGCAATGCCAAGCTACTGCAAGTGCAGGCCGAAAATTCATACAGGGCGGCCCAGGCGCGCTTGGCTGCCGTGTTGGGACTACCGGGGAACACGACCTTCACCCTTGCGGAAGAACCGCTCCCCGCGCCATTGTCGCCCCTGATCGATCCCCTGATACAGCAGGCTTTGCAGCAACGCCCCGAGATCAAGCGGCTGCAGTTTGAACAATCTGCCGCAGAGACCTTCGTGCGTGCGGAATATGCCCTGAACTACCCTTCCATCGGGATCATGGGAACAGCCGGCCTGGTGCCGGCCGGCCAGGCTCAGGTGCCTGACCGCTATGGCGCCATCGGTTTCAATATTAACGTGCCGATCTTCAACGGAGGCCTTTTCAAGGCCAGGGAGAACGAGGCGCGGCTGCGGGCCGGAGCTGCCGCGAAGCATCTGAGAGACGCGGAGATTCAAATCTCCCTCGCTGTACGCACGGCATGCCTGGAGGAAAAAACAGCCTTTGACAGACTGGAGTTGAGCGAACAGATTCTCAAACAGGCACAGACTGCCTTCGGCTTTGCCCTGAGCCGCTACAATCTGGGTTTGAGTTCCATCGTTGAACTCAGCCAGGCCCAGCTTAACCTGACGTCGGCGCAAATCGACACTGCCAGCGCGAAATACGAGTACCAGTCAAAGAGTTTGGGGGTCGATTATCAGACCGGTGCGCTGAACTAATGCGCAGACTGGCCGCCTACCGTCCCGGTGGCGCCTCCAGCTGCGCATATTTCCTGAAATGAGGTTTTTTTTATGGGCAACGACTATTCGATACAAGCCGTGGTGAGAGCGATCGATGTCCTCGATGAAATGAGCGGGATCGGCAGGGAATTTTCGATCACTGATCTGATCATGAGGACCGGGATGCCAAAGAGTTATCTCTTCAGATTGCTGCAAACACTCCAGTCGAAGCAGTTTCTGGAGGTCAATTCCATCAACGGTAAATACCGCCTCGGACTGAAAACCGTTGCCATGGGCCAGACGGCCATCCGGCAGTTGGAAATAGCCAAATACAGCGGACCGGCCCTGCAGGCTTTGAAGAACAGCAGTGGCGAAACGAGCTTTTATGCACGATTCGATGGCGCGAATGTTCGCATATTCGATGTGGTTCATTCCAGCCAGTCGGTGAGGGCGGTCGCCATGGTTGGCAGCAGTCTTCCTTTGCACTGCACCGCAGCAGGCAAGCTGCAGATGGCATTCTCCGATGCCGCGCTCCTGTCCCGGTGCCTGGATGACTGCCATTTGGAGAAATACGGCCCCAATACGATTGTTGCCCGTTCCTCATTGCTGGACGAACTTTCCCGGATAATGGACCAGGGATATGCCGTTGAGGACGAAGAATTTGAAGCAGGCGTCGGCGGGGTTGCGGCACCTGTCATGAACAGGAACAACAAACTGGCCGGCATACTGGGGGTCGTCGCCCCGGTTTCGCGTCTGAATCGCGATCGCCTTGAAAATGAGCTGATACCGTTGGTCATATCGGCAGGAGAGGAATTTTCCGCAACTTGCAATGTCGGCTGACAGGAGATGAGGCTCCCTGGCAGGCGATAGCCATGGTGCTTCCATTCAGCCGTCGAGGCAAAGCGTTCGTTCATCGTTGCCGTCTGATATTGTATGTCGAGGTCTTGGAGCAATCACATGGATTGGTTCAAGTCCTTTGACTAAACATTGACCAAAAGCATGATATTTAATGCATTCTGCTGAACGTTTGCAAGCGAAAACCAGCCGAGATGGAAGGTATAACTATTTAATATTAACAATATGTTGTGCGGACAGAGATAGGGGTGCCCCGTAATAAGTGGATTCGAATCTCACAATTTCTCCCTTAAATATAAATAGTGCACATCCGGAAACTCCGGATGAGAAACTATTGGTTTCCAATTCGGAAAGGAGGGTTTTTTCGTCCAGGCAAGGAAATCGATGGGTTGCGCGGAGGCGTACATCGGTACGCCGCACAAGCAAGCCTGAATATTGACGACGCCTGGGCGGAAAAGAACCCTTTCCGGACGGAAACTAAATAAAGGACTTCGGCAAAACGCCCGAGTCCTTTTCTTTTACCTTTTTGTCGCCCGACGCGACATTTGCGGCTTGGAGAGAAAACCACCCCCTCCCACGGAACAGAGCAAGAGTCACTGAGGCTCAAAC
The DNA here is from genome assembly GCA_031292255.1 of Oryzomonas sp. GTDB lineage: Bacteria > Desulfobacterota > Desulfuromonadia > Geobacterales > Pseudopelobacteraceae > Oryzomonas. The sequence continues at coordinate 14,487 of JARLHN010000033.1, forward strand.
ACGAATTGCAGGTGCACCAGGTCGAGTTGGAGATGCAGAATGCTGAACTCCGCCAGGCCAGGGATAAGTTGGAAACAACTCCGGAACAGTACACCGACCTCTACGATTTCGCCCCGGCAGGCTATTTTAGCCTGATTTCTGGTTGTTTCCGGTTGCCGCGTCCATGACTTTTCCTGCATGACAAACCATATCCATATTGCGCTCCAAGTCCGGGCCTTCAGGTGATTGCAGGCAAATCAGGGGACCTGTGTTTGCAACGGTGACGCACAAAGCCATCGTTTTTTCGTGAAAAACATCCTTGCAGAATAGATAATATTTGGCAGATTAAATTATTTGGTTCATTATACCATCCTAAGCTGCCGGCGTTTGTACCGCCCCCCGACAGCCGGCACATTTCTCGAATGGGCGGTGATGGCCTCCTGCCGAATGGATTTCCGGAAGCCTTTAGCAACAGTTCGTTACGGTCGTTTTCAAACAGAGGCACTATGAGCGGCAAGTCAACCTTAATTGCGACAAAACTGAAGAATTTCCGCGAGACATTCGTACGTCAGCTTCCCTCGAAACTGGACCAGATCAGAGAGGCCTACGCCGCCCTTGGCAAGGGGGCTCCGGCCAAGGATGCACTGGATAATCTGCACCGTTGCCTGCACACCTTGAGAGGGGTGAGCGCCAACTTTGGGTTGGACGCCCTGAGTGTCGTTGCCGCAGAGGGTGAACGACTGGCAAAGAGGGCGAAAAGAGGAGATGCCGGTCCCGATACCACGTGGCGTCCCCTGCTGGAGGAGCTTATCGCCCGGATCGAACGCGAGGTGGCCGGCACCGATGCATCGCAGATGATGGACCTGCAGGCTCTGGAGATTGTGGCTGCCGCCGAAACCTTCCATGAGATGGAACGCAAGGTTGTCTATCTCTGCGAGGCTGATTCGATTCAACGTTTGAATCTTGCCACCCAGATCGGTTGTTTCGGTTTCGAGGTGGTTTCCTTCGGGGAGTTGGATCAGTTCTGCAAGGCGATCCGCAGTGGGCACCCCGATGTCATCATCATGGATGTGGTCTATCCCGACATGCCGTCCGGAGGGATGGACGCAATCCGGGAGATACAGGCCGGTCTGGAGCGGGAAACCCCGATGGTCTTCATATCATCCAAGAGCGATCTCTCTTCCCGTCTAGCGGCATTGCGGGCTGGGTCCAGCGCCTACTTCGTCAAGCCGGTAAACATCACCGACCTCTGTGCCACTCTCCAGACCCTTACGACGCGGGAGGCCCCCGAGCCGTACCGGATCATGATCGTGGATGACGATCCGCTTCTGACGGAGATGACCGCCGTGATCCTCCAAGGGGCGGGGATGGAGACCCGGAGTTTGAACGATCCCTTGCTGGCGTTGCCGAGGCTCCTCGAATTCAAGCCGGATCTGATCCTCATGGATATGTATATGCCCGGTTGCAACGGTATGGAGTTGGCCAAGGTGATCCGGCAGATCGACACCTATTTCAGCATCCCCATAATATTCCTCTCCGGCGAAACCGATACGGACGCGCAGTTTGAAGCGAGACGGATGGGAGGGGACGAATATCTGATCAAGCCGATCAAGCCCGACCACCTGATCTCCAGCGTGACCGTTCTTGCCGAACGGATGAAGATCATACGCTCCAACATGGTGAAGGACAGCATGACCGGGCTCTTTAACTACGCTGCGACCAAGGATGCTCTCGACGCCGCCATTATACAGGCCCAGAACCAGAATCAGGCGGAAACGGTCTGTTTTGCCATGCTCGATCTGGATCACTTCAAGGAGATAAACGACACTTACGGCCATGATGCGGGCGACCGGGTTCTGATGGCGTTGGCCCGGCTTCTCAGGCAGCGGCTCCGCAAAACCGATGTGGTCGGCCGCACCGGCGGCGAGGAGTTTGCCGTGGTGCTCCCCGCATGCTCCATCCAGGAGGCGGGCCATCTCCTGCAGCAGATCCTGGAAGATTTTGCCACCATCGGCTTTCCGGCCGGGGAGAATTCTTTCAATTCGACATACAGTTGCGGTGTAGCCTCCCTTGATAAGTACGACACTGCGGCAAAACTCTACAAAGCAGCGGACGAAGCGCTCTATCTGGCAAAGAAGGAAGGCCGCAATCGTGTCGTGGCGATCGGTTTCGACGAGGCATAGCAGTCGGAAGGGTTGGCTTGTTGTCTGAATGTGCCACGGATGACGATGGGCCGGACCCCGCTCATAGTAGGCCGGTATGCGGGATGCCATGGGGCTTGCGGGGACAAATTGAAAATAACAATCAAAATCATTTACATTCAGGATTGAATTGGTTACCATACAACCATAAAGAGGTGAATGTTTCGCAGGAGGTCAGCCATGAACAACATAGGAAGAACGACGGCAATGGTCGCGGCATCTATGCTTTTTTCGGCCATACCGATCCTTGCCGATGAAGGGAATATGGGGTCAACGGACTCAGGGGTGCCACAGGTGCAGCAGGTGCCGAAGGATGAATGCCTGCTGGTTAGCATGAACTGCGGTCGGGACACAGATTCTATCCAGCAAAGGATTTACAGGCTGAATAGGGAAATCGGCCGCGGAACGGATGTCTACACACCGGAAGAACTGCAAAAACTGCAAGAAGAACGGGATGACTACCAGAGGCAGTTCGACCTTATGATGGAAAACGGCGGTGGATAGCAGGGGTTGTGGTGGATACCTGCAACCACTGACGGTAACGAATGTCAAGGGGCTGTGCGGTGGAATACCACCGGACAGCCCCTTGACGGTTTTGTCGCGAACCGGGAATGAGTGTCTGCCGGTTGCCGTAGGCGACGGCCCCTCTCATTTTTTTGTATGCCTGCCGGCTGTCTCTGCGGTATTGTCTAGGACATGTGCTGCCGTGTGCCCTCACTGCATACAGCGAGTCTCCGGATTCCCAGTACATTCAGATAGAGTTTGTTCGTGCACCGGATATACTGCTCCGGTTTTGTGCCGGTCAGAGGGCATGCGTCCGCTTCGGGACAAAAGGAAAGAGATCAATGTCATTTTTTATCACCAGCGAGTACATCAAACTGGATAGCCTTCTCAAGGCGGTCAATGCCGTGGGTTCGGGCGGGGAGGCAAAGTTGATCATTGCGGAAGGCGATGTGCGGGTAAACGGCGCTGTCGAATTACGCCGGGGGCGCAAGCTCCGCCCCGGCGACCGGATTGAGCTGGGTGGTCATGCCTATCTGGTGGAACGACAACAGTGATCAGTGTAAATAAACCTCAAATTAATTTGACTTTTCCGGTGGTGTAGAACTAAAATCCCCCTCTATTTTGCTATATATCATGTAATTATCACATTCAGGGAGATGATATGAACACACGTTTTCTCGATGCTTGTTGGGGCAAGCCTGTTGACCGCACGCCGGTCTGGCTGATGCGCCAAGCTGGCCGCTACCTGCCGGAATACATGGCGGTACGCTCGAAATGCACCTTCCTCGAATTGTGCAAAACCCCGGAACTGGCGGTCGAGGTAAGCATCCAGCCGGTAGATATACTGGGGGTTGATGCCGCCATCCTGTTCTCCGACATTCTTACGCCGGTCGAACCGATGGGGATGAAGCTGGATTTTGTGCCGGGACCGGTTTTCGAACACCCGATCAGATGCATGGCCGACGTGGACAAGCTCCGCATTCCACAGATGGAAGAGGACGTGCCTTATGTCCTGGAGACCATCAAGATCCTCCGCCGTGAGCTGGCAAACAAGGTGCCGTTGATCGGTTTCGGCGGCGCTCCCTTTACCCTGGCCTGCTACATGGTGGAAGGCAAAGGCTCCAAGGATTTTGCCCAGATCAAGCGCATGATGTACTCTGCGCCCGATGTCTATGCGGCCCTGATGGAAAAAATCACCATGATGGACATGGAATACCTCAATGCCCAGATCAAGGCAGGGGCCCAGGCCATACAGATATTCGACACCTGGGGCGGTATCCTGGCGCCGTCGGATTACGAAACCTATGTCCTCCCCTATACCCTCAAGCTGATTAACGGCCTGAACCGGATGGAGACACCGGTGATCCACTTTGTCAAGGGTGCCGGCAGCATGATGGAAACGGTCAAGAAAGCGGGCGGCGACGTGATGGGGCTGGATTGGCACGTCAATCTGGGCAGGGTGCGCGATCTGCTCGGCCAGGGGATGGCGGTGCAGGGAAACCTGGACCCGACCGTGCTCTACGCGCCGAAGGAGTTCATCGAGGCGGAGGTCAAGCGGGTGTTGGACGAAAACGCCGGCCGGCCCGGACATATCTTCAACCTGGGACACGGCATCCTGCCGACGGTTCCCCCGGAGAATGCCATCCACATGGTGGAATGCGTTCACCGGCTGTCGCAAAAGGCGAATTAACATTCATTCGACAAAATGGGATTTTTATGACCGTATCGATGAAAAACGTGGTTGTCTTTGTCACCGATCTGGCAAAGGCACAGAGGTTTTATTGCGAACTGCTCGGCCTCCCGGTTGCCGGGCAGAGCGAGATGATAATGGAGTTCTTTCCCGGTGCGCCTACAACGTTCGGCGTGTCGCTGGCGCTTCATGATGATGCCCGCAGGCTGGTGGGACGGCATACCGGCATCTCCCTGCAGGTTGAGGGGATCGAGCAACTGTGCGAATCATTGCGGGCAGGCGGCGTGACCTTTGTCGAACCGCTGGAGTCGAGTCCGTGGGGCAAGATGGCGGTAATAGCCGATTTTGACGGGAATCAGTTTGCCCTGGTGGATCGCTGAACCGTGCCCCCGCACCGTTACGTCGGATGGCAAGCCTTGTGAACCACGGAGAATGGGATAGATGAAGATAGTCACCACCGACCTGCTGCGCCGGCTTTCCGAGCAAGCCCGTGTTACTCCGCGCCTGCGCAAGAATCACAACATCCATCGCAGCGACGAATCCCTTTGCCATCGTCTGCTGAATGCAATTGAACCGGCCTCGTACATTCGCCCCCACCGCCACCTGGACCCTGAAAAGGACGAGGCCTTTATCCTGATGGGCGGCAAGCTGGGCGTCGTCACGTTTTCGGACGATGGGGCCGTCGCGGAAACGGTCCTGCTCTCCCATGAGAACGGCAATCTTGCCGCCGACATCCCCAGCGGCGTCTTCCATACGGCGGTAAGCCTCGAGCCGGGTACAGTCTTCTTCGAGGCCAAGGCGGGACCCTACCTGCCGCTCGAGGACGCCGAAAAGGCGGTTTGGGCGCCGGCCGACGATGAGCCTGCGGCAACGGCATACCTGGAACGGCTGAGAGGGCTCTTTTAGTAGTGATTCCAATTCCAAATCAAAGCGGCATCTTGACGAGGCCTTCGGCCTCCCCCTTGTGGGGCGCCTTCGCGGTCCAATTTGCTTCGCAAATTGTGACGAGGCCTCTGGCCTCCCCCTTTAGGGGCGCCTTCGCGGTCCAATTTGCTTCGCAAATTGTCGTTAGTTCGTCTTCGGCTCCTCGACGTACTAAGCTTGTACGCTTTCGTCGCCTTGATCCTCGCCGCCTTGATGTCATCTTTGATTTGAAACCGGAATGAGACAGATTTGACGATGAAGATGTGCAAAACGGCGATCATCCTGCTGCTCTCTCTCTTTGCTGCCGCAACAGCGAGTCCGCAGCAGGCTCCGCAGCAGATGCGTCCTTACAGCGGCATCGGTGTTCTACTCCTGGCGGCGGAGAATGGTCGGAATAATGGCCCCCAGGCGCCGCTCTATCTGTATGAGGAGCCGGCCGTCCTGCGCATCGGGGCGCTGGACAGCGGTCAAGCGCCTCCCTATGATTGGATTTTCAGCCGGAACGTTTCCCGGTTGCCGCTGATCGTGACGGCGCGTAAGGGAGACTGGCTGCGGGTTGCCTATGACGATGCCGGCCGCCTGGGTTGGTTGGACCCGCGGCAACGGGGGGTTTTCCGACCATGGGATACCCTGCTGAAAGGTAAGTCGTGCCGCTTGCAGTCAGGCCTGCGCAAGCAGTATTACCAGATATTCCGGCAGCCGGGCAAGATGCCCTTGACGCCGCCCGCGTTGCCGAAGCTGTCTTTCAAAGTCCTCAAGCTGGACGGCGACTGGGCGCTGGTGATGCCTGACCAGTCTACGCTCGGATGGCTGCGCTGGCGGGATGAGGACGGACGGCTGCTGATTTTGGTGGATATGGATGACGGTTCACAAAAGCGTTGACGCTCACGTGCCGGCTGTGGTATATAAAAAATCTTATGTTTACGATGATTACCATTGCAGCAGCACGAGCTATCAGCGCCGCGGCGAATAACGCCGCAGGAGTGACTTCTGCCCGGTGATCATGTGTGATCCCGATACCTTTAACAGCCGTGGGCAGAAAAGCCTGCGGCTTTTTTGTTTTTAAGTTAGTCGTGACCATGCCGGCAGGCTGGATTCAGCCGGCACCCCGCTTCCGGGCCGATGGTAGTGATTGGGATGTACTTCATATAAAAAATATTTGAGAGGAGACAGCAATGCGTATTGATCTGGTAAGCCCCGGAACGGGGGAACTGACCTACGAGATCCGCAATATCGTCAACGTAGCTGAAAAACTGCAAAAGTACGGCGTGAAGATCAACTGGGAGAATATCGGCGACCCGATCGTCAAAGGGGAGATCATCCCGTCATGGATGAAGGAAATTGTGGCCAAGGCGGTTGTGGACGACGCCACCTGGGGTTACTGCCACACCCGTGGGGTGCTGGAAACCCGCGAGTTTCTCTGCGACATGACCAACCGCCGCGGCGGGGCTCAAATCACTCCGGAAGATATCATCTTCTTCAACGGCCTGGGAGATGCCATTGCCAAGATCTATGGCTGTCTGCGCCCCGAGGCACGCGTGCTGATGCCGTCTCCTTCCTACACAACGCATACCCTGGGAGAGATCGGCCATGCCCACGCCGCGCCGGCCCTTTTCCGGCTCAAGCCCGAGGAAAAATGGTATCCCGACCTCAATGACCTGCGCAACCATATCAAGTTTAATCCCAACATCTGTGCCATCATGATCATCAATCCCGACAATCCCACCGGCATGGTCTATACCGAGGAGACGTTGCGCGAGATCGTGGCGGTGGCCAGGGAGCACAACCTCTTCATCATTGCGGACGAGGTCTATACGAATATTGTGTATAACGGCGAAACGGCTGTTCCGATCAGCGATGTGATCGGCGATGTTCCGGCCATCTCATTGAAAGGGATCTCCAAGGAGTTCCCCTGGCCCGGTTCACGCTGCGGTTGGATCGAGGTGTATAACGGCCGGAAGGATGAGCAGTTCCACAAATACGTCAACCTGATCCTGACGGGCAAGATGAACGAGGTCTGTTCCACAACCCTGCCCCAAACCGTCATCCCCGCCATCATGCAGCATCCCGGCTACGCCGGATACCTGGCTGAACGCATCGCCAGCTATGAGAAGATGAGCAACATCACCTACGACTTCCTCAAAGAGGTGCCCCAGCTCATGGTCAACCGCACCAACGGCGCTTTCTACATGGCTGTGGCGTTCAAGGAGGGCTTGCTGACCAACCGCCAGTCAATCCCCATTGCCAACAGCGAGGTGCGTGACCTGGTGAACGGACTGGTCGGCCAGCCCGGCGTGTCCCCGGACAAACGTTTCGTCTACCACATCCTTGCCGCGACCGGTATCTGCGTCGTGCCGCTCTCCTCATTCTCCACGCCGTTACAGGGCTTCCGCGTCACACTGCTGGAGAAGGACGAGAATGAGTGCCGCCGGATCTACAGCACGCTGGCGGAGAAGATCAGCGAATATCTGGCATCCTAAGGGCATATTTCCTGAGGGGGCAAAAAAGGGGGAAAGGCGCCAGGCCTTTCCCCCTTGGTATTTCAACCGGATTTAAGAAACCCGATCAGGCTTTTTTGTTGTCCTCGCCATCCTTTTTTGGCTTGATCTCGATCTCGTCCTTTCCTTCGGACGCCTTTTTGAAGTTGCGGATACTCTTGCCCAGTGCGCCGCCGATCTCGGGAAGCTTCCCTGCACCGAATACGACCAGAATGATGACCAATATGACTATCAGTTCGGGCATGCCAAATCCAAACATGTGATCCTCCAAAAAAATTCGATAAATAATTACGTCAGTATCGCACCGGCGTCCAAAAAAATCAAGCTTTGCCGAGCGATCCTTGCCGGTTGGGCACACCATGATGGTTTTATACCAATTCCAAATCAAGACGCTATCGGCGTTGGCTCGTCTTCGCTTCCTCAACGTACTATCCGTACGCCTTCGCCGTCTCCATCTTCGCCGTCTTGGTTCATCCTTGATTTGAAATTAGTGTTATTCCATCTCTTTGAAATTAAAGAAATTGTTTCCTCTCCCATTCGTTGACAGACCGTGGACGGCGTGATAAAAGCAGGGAAAACTTTGTTCGGTAAGGGTGGTCATTATGTCATACGATCGGCAGGCAAGCTTGTCGGCAATCAATAGAAAAATGGTGGTCATTTCGCTGATTATAGCGGCTGTGGCGGCGGGGGGAATAATGGTCGCGGGAAGCGGCACCATCCCGGCCATTGCCGGCGTCTTTGCCACGGCGCTGTTCAGCTCGCTTGGGTGTGCCGGGATTTTGGCCAAGGCCGTTGCCGGCGCCCGGCTTGAACAGCTCGCCATGGTGGAAAGGCTTGGCCTGTCCGACGAGTTGACCGGCTATGTGGATGAAAACGATGAACTGAGGTCCCTTACGTCGCGCTACGCCTTTATTATGGAAAAGCTGGGCGGGTGGCTGTCCGGGCATCAACGGCTTCTGGCCCGGATCATGGAGGCAGAGGAGAGAGTCAAGGTCGTCATGCTCGGTCTGACCATCGGCGATGAGAAGGAACTCGTACAGGTGCGCGAAGCGGTTGCCGCCATGATGAGCATGGACGGCGCCTTCGCCACGTTGATCGGCGGCATCGATGAGCTGTCGGGACGCAGCGCTGAACAGGAATCCCTGTATATCAGGATGAGTGCGACCACCGACGGTATTGCCGACAATATCAGCCAGTACTCAAGTTTTGTCATAGAGGCATCAAGTTCCATCGAGCAGATGGTCCGCGCCATCCGTGAGATAGCCGACAACATCCGTGGGCTGTCGGCCTCGACGGAAGAGACGGTGTCGTCCATCAACCAGATCAGTGAGTCCCAGGCCAAGGTGCGCAACAATGCCGAGTGCGGCGCCCAGGCTTCCGAAAGCGTCCGCGAACAGGCCCAGCACGGATTGCGGAACATGGCGGCCACGCTGCGGGCAATGCAGGAGATTGAAAAGAGCAACGTAGAGTCCTTTGATGCCATTAACCGGCTCTCCCGGTATTCGGCCCGTGTGGGTGAGTTCCTCAAGGTCATCCAGGAGGTGGTGGAGCAGACCAAGCTCCTCTCCCTGAACGCCTCGATCATTGCAGCCCAGGCCGGCGTGCGGGGAAGGGCGTTTGCCGTGGTCGCCGAGGAGGTCCGCTCGCTCGCCTCCCGCACATCGGCCTCGACTCGTGAAATCGAGGAACTGGTCCGCAATATTCAGAAGGAAACCGCTGCGGTGCAGCGTTCCGTGACCCAGGGAAAAGACAAGGTCAAGGAAGGCGTGAAGATATCCACCCTGGCCAACGAAGCCCTGGTGAAGATCGAGAAGAGCGCCGACGAGGCCTCCCACATGGTCGCGCGGATTGCCACCGAAGCGACCGAGCAGACGGTCGGTATTCAGCGTATAACCGAGGAGGCCGAAAAGAATCTTGAACGGGTCCAGCAGATCACCCTGAACACGGAAAACCAGCAGGAAGGGGCCAGCCTGATCGTCAAAAACCTGGAGCAAATGCGGGACCTGTCCCAGCGCATCAATATCTCGGCCCAGGAGCAGGCCAGGGAGAATCGCCTGTATCTTCAAGGGGTCATAGAGCACAACGAGCGGATCAAAGGACTGAAGGACGGCGTCTACCAACAGGCCGTTATCGCCGAAAAGGCTGTTGATGCCATTTACAAGGTGGACAACATGGTTACGGCCAATACCGCCGAAACCCAGAAGACCCTGGAGGCCGTCATGGTCCTGACGGACCTGATCGACCAGTACCGCGGCGACACAAGCGGCGAAGCTGATGAAGAAACGATCATCTATGAATAGGAGGCTGCCGGTGTCCCCGCTCCTGCCGATAGCTCTTGCCTGTCCGGCGATTGCCGGATCGATGTCGGCGTTTCCGGGGATGTGGTCTTTCACCTGGGGGGGTAGGCAAGCAGTTTAAACGGGGGCCTGAGCCCATTCCGGTCGTCATGACGATACAAAAAGCCCCGCTTTCGGCGGGGCTTTTTGCGTTATACCACTTCCTAATAAAGGCGCTATTCTTTGTTGGCTCGTCTTCGGCCCCTCAACGTACTACTGGTACGCCTTCGTCGCCTTGATTTCATCCTTGATTTGAAATCGATAGTGCCGGTGGCTGTCGTGGCCCTGGATCAGTATTTTGTGTCGGCGTAATCGACCCAGCCGCCGGCCAGCACCAAGGCCTTGTCAAAGGGGGACAGGTCGAAGCCGATGGTCTTCTGTTTGCCGCCGCCGCTCACGGTCAGACTCTGGGCCTCGATGTCGATGCTCATGGCGGCGTCATCGTCGCCGGCGTGGGAGAAGATCAAATCCAGATCCGCCTTGGGAAGCTCAATGGCGGCCATGCCGCAGTTGAACATGTTTTGGCGGAAGATGCGGGCAAATGACGCGGCGATCACGGCGGTGATGCCGTTGACCTCGAACACCCAGGGGGCATGTTCGCGGGACGAGCCGCAGCCGAAATTGGCGCGGGAGACGACTACCCGGGCCAATTGCGTTTTCGGACCCTTCGGGTCGAAGCCGGGCAGTTTCAGGTCTTCCAGGATATAGGGTTTCAGATCTTCCTTGGTGATCTCGGTCAGGTACTTGGCCGGGATGATCTCGTCGGTGTTGATGTCGGAACGGTCGAGGAAGAGGGCCGGGCCTCCGAATGTTTTCATATGGTCAACTCCTTGAAAGATAGAATTCTCAAAAAACTTAAATCCGCCACAGAGACACGGAGGACGTCAAAACCTAAACCAGATAAGGCTCTAAAACATTTGAACGGTTTGTAAAGCATGTCTTTTGTTTGAAGTCAGGTTTTCTCCGTGTCTCCGTGCAGGTTTTCTCTTGTGAGGTTACAGGTACTTCCTCGGATCGGCGATCTTTCCTTCGATGGCCGAGGCCGCCGCGGTGGCCGGCGACATGAGGTGCACCATACCCCCCTTGCCCATGCGGCCCATGAAGTTGCGGTTGGTGGTGGAGGCGCAGACCTCGCCTTCGGCCAGGACGCCGTTGCTCATCCCCAGGCAGGCGCCGCAGGTGGGGTTGGTAATGCAGAACCCGGCCTCCATGAAGGTGTCGATCAATCCTTCGTGTAGGGCCTCCCTGTAGATCTTCGGCGTAGCAGGCGAGAGGATGCCGCGCACCGTGGGAGCGATCCGTTTTCCCTTCAGCACGCCGGCGGCGATGCGCAGGTCTTCCAGGCGGCCGTTGGTGCAGGAGCCGAGGTAGATCTGGTCAACCGGCGTGTCCGGCAGGTCGGCCACGAACTTGACCTGGTCCGGTTTGTAGCCGAAGGTGGAGATCGGCTGGAGCGCGGTGACGTCGATGTCGATCACCTGATCGTAGTCGGCGTCGGGATCGGCAGCCCATTTCGAGTATTCGGCCAGTGCGGCCTCTTTAGAGGCGAATTCCCCCTGGACGAAGGGCCACAGGAAATCCACGGTGGTCATATCGGGCTGGCAGATGCCCGAGGTGCCGCCGGCCTCGATGGCCATGTTGCACAGGGTCATGCGGGATTCCATGGTCATGGCGCCGATGGTCTCGCCGTGGAATTCCATAACCCGGTCGGTGGCGCCGTTGACGCCGATCTTTCCGATGATGTGCAGGATGACGTCCTTGGCGTAGACCCCCTTGGGAAGGGCTCCGGTGACGTTGAACCTGATGGTCTTGGGTTGGCGGAAGGCACAGACCCCTTTCAGGATACCGACCTCCAGGTCGGTGGTGCCGACGCCGGCGGCAAAGGCCCCGAACGCGCCGTGGGTGCAGGTGTGGGAGTCACCCATGATGACCGTGTTGCCGGGGCGGATAAAGCCTTTTTCCGGGAACAGGGCGTGGCAGACGCCGTTTTCGCCGATATCGAAGAAGTCCTTTATGTCGTGGCGCCGAGCCCAGTCGCGCAGGATCTTGGCCTGGGTGGCGGTCTTGGTGTCCTTGCTGGGGGTGACGTGGTCGATGACGGCCTTGATCCTGGAGGGGTCGAAGACCCGGTCCTTGCCGCGCCGTATCAGGTCATCGATGGCGATGGGGGTAGTGATTTCGTGGCACAGGACCACGTCCAGTTTCAGCACCTTGGTCCCGGGGAAGGGCTCCTCGACCAGGTGCGCCTCAAAGATCTTTTCCGCTGTGGTCTTACCCATGTTCAAACCTCGCTTAGTACTGTGATGATTCTCTATATACCTTATTCTCCGGACCAATAAAAGCAGTATCTGGTGAGGTTGCCATCGCGAACGGCGATGGCGGGCAACGATGATTTGCTTCCTTTGGTGGTGATTGCATCAATTCCTGATATTTGAATTTTGCGTCATCAAGTTTCTTAAGACGTTAGAGTCGGTCTATTGTAGCTCTTTTTTCCTGAGATGATCCACAAGCAGCCTGGCGGCGGCGTGCAAGGCATCGTAGGAACGGACGCAGATCTTCAACTCGCGGTGGGCCCAGGGCTCGTCGAGAACCACCGGGCGGATGCGCAGTCCTTTGAAATACGGCTTGGCAGCCCCTTGGGGGACGATCCCGATGCCCAGTCCGGCCTCCACCATCAGGCACAGGGCATCGAAACTATTCACCTGGATGCGCAGCTTGGGGGTCCTGTCCAGTTCCTGGGCAGCCCTCAGGACCTGGTTGTGGAGCGCGCTCCCGACGGTCAGGCCGACGAAATCGAACTCAAGGGTCTCCTGGAATGAAACGGATCTTTTCCGCGCCAGGGCATGATCCTTGGGGGTAATGACGATGAGTTGGTCTGAGTGGTAGTGCAAAAACTCCAGTTCCTGGCGATAGCCCCCCATGGTGATGATACCCACGTCCGCTGCCCCCTCGGCCACGGACTTCATGATGGTCTCGCTGATCTCGCCTTCCAACTGCACGTGTATCTGGGGGTGCAGGTCCATGAACGACCTGATCTCGGCCGGCAGGAACTGATTGATGGCGGAGATGTTGGCGCACAACCTGACATGGCCGCGTACGCCGCTGGAGTATTCGCTGATCTGCACGTAGAGGTTGTTCATGTCGTGCAGAACGCCGCGCGCAAGATGCAGCAAGGTGATCCCGGCATCGGTCGGCGCAACCCCTTTGTTCGTCCGGCGGAGCAGTTGGGTGCCAAAGCTGTCCTCCAGTTCGCTGATGCGCTTGCTGACGGCCGATGCGGCGATATGCTCCCGCTCCGCCGCTCCAGCGATGGTGCCCTCTTCCACGATGGTGACAAACAATTTGAGTGACAAGGGATCGATAATCATGGTGGTCTCGTCGGTCCGACATATTCCCGGCCGCCTTAACCCCGGCGGGCCATGGGATGCATACTACACTAAACTACTACCCTGACATTCAACAACAATTTTCATCCACAGGTAACCCGGATTTTTCATTAAGGCACGAGATGCCGCCGAGGCATCTCCCGAGTAGCTTGTTGTCCGGTTGACGAGGCAATAGCAGGGCTATTGGTGAGAAAACGGTTTATTGTGCGTCCGGAATAAATCCACGATTTTCCCGTAGATTCAATCAAGGGAAATTTCAGGTGGAAAGCGTTTGGGGCGTGGTGTATAAATGAGGTTCGAGAGGTAAAAGGCCATGACCCCTGATCAACTGAAACAATTACTGGATTCCGTCAAACAAGGCGCTGTCCCGGTGGAGGAGGCCGTTGAGCGGCTGCGGGACCTGCCGTTCCAGGACGTGGGCTGCGCCCAGGTGGATCACCACCGGGAATTACGCCAGGGCATGCCCGAGGTCATTTTCGGCGAGGGCAAGAAGGATGAACAGATCATTGACATCATGACCGCCATGGCACAAAACGGCAGCAACGTCCTGGTGACGCGGATCGACGAGGACAAGGCGCAGCGTATCCAGAGGACGTTTGTCGGCGCTCTGTATCACGCCAATGCCCGCTGCCTGACCCTGGAACAGAGGCCGCCGAAGGCCAAGGGCAAGGGAACGATCCTGGTGGTTTCGGCCGGGACTTCCGATCTGCCGGTGGCGGCCGAGGTTCTGGTCACGGCCCGTTTTCTGGGCAACGAGACTGACCATATCTACGACGTGGGCGTGGCCGGCATCCACCGCCTGCTGGCCCGGCGCGAAGAGCTTGCATCCGCTTCGGTCATCATCGTGGTGGCCGGCATGGAGGGAGCGCTCCCCTCGGTGGTTGGCGGGCTGGTGGATAAACCGGTCATCGCGGTGCCGACCTCCATCGGCTACGGCGCCGCCTTCGGCGGCATCGCGGCGCTTCTGGGGATGCTCAACTCCTGCGCCGCCGGGATTACGGTGGTCAACATCGACAACGGTTTCGGCGCGGCCTGCGCTGCGAGTTTGATCAACAGGGTATAGCATGAAAACCATCTACTTCGACTGCTACGCCGGCATCTCCGGCGACATGACCGTGGGGGCGCTTCTGGACCTGGGGGTGCCGCTGGAGCACCTGCAAGCCGAACTGGCAAAGCTTCAACTTCCTCCCCAATCCTACGGCCTCTCCACAAGCCGCACCGAACGGCGCCACGTGGGAGCCCTCAAGTTCGACGTGGCCGTGCACGACCACCACACCCACCGTCACTATGGCGGCATCGACGCCATGATCGCCGGAAGTTCCCTGTCCGGCCCGGTGCAAGAGAGAGCCCGAAGCATCTTCCGCCGGCTGGCCGAGGCCGAGGCCCGGGTGCATGGCGTACCCGTTGAAGAGGTCCACTTCCACGAGGTGGGGGCTGTGGATTCCATCGTTGATATCGTCGGTACGGCCATCTGCCTGGATTATCTCGGCGTCGAAGAGGTCTATGCCGCGGCCTTGCCCCTGGGGGGCGGCTTTGTCGAAACTGCCCACGGTCGGCTGCCGGTGCCGGCGCCGGCCACGGCCGACCTGCTGCAAGGCCTGGCCGTGCATGGCGAATGCGGCCCGGGGGAGCGGGTTACCCCCACCGGCGCGGCCATTATTGCCGCCTTGGCCGCCGGGACGGGGCACAGGCCGGCCATGCGCCTGGAACGGATCGGCAGCGGCGCCGGCGGCAAGGATTTCAGCGATTGCCCCAACATTCTGAGAGCTTTTCTCGGCTCGGCTGAACAGGAATGGGGAACAGGCGACGGGATTGTCGTGGCTGAGACCAACATCGACGACTCCACGTCCGAGGTCCTGGGCTACGTGATGGAGCGGCTTTTGGAGGAGGGCGCGCTGGATGTGTTCTTCTCTCCGATCCAGATGAAGAAAAACCGCCCGGCAACGCAACTCTCATTCCTCTGCCGGCCGCAACAGCTGGATAGCCTGGCCCGCTTGGTGCTGACCGAGACTTCGGCCATCGGGCTGCGCCATTATCATGCAAGCCGCATCATCCTGGAGCGTAGGGTGGAGGAGCGCCAGACCCCGTTTGGTCCCGTGCGTTTCAAACTGGTCTTCGATAACGGCCTTCTGTTGCGGGCCGCGCCGGAATACGAGGAGTGCCGCCGCATCGCCCGGGAACGGGGCATCCCCTGCCGCGAGGTCATGGAGCAGGTGGTCGCGTGGCAGCGTGCCGGCGAGGCGGCGCAATGAGGGTCTCCACCCTGAGTATCGGCAGTGAGTTGATCTGCGGCGAGGTGATCGACACCAATGCCGGCCACATCGCCGAACTCCTGTTGGGGTGCGGCCTTCGCGTACAGCGTCATGTGGTCGTGGGGGATTGCGAGCCGGATATCGGCGAGGCCCTGATTGAGCTGGCGCAGAAAAACGACGCGGTCGTCGTTACCGGCGGGCTGGGTCCCACGGTGGATGACGTGACGGCCCTGGCGGCCGCCCACGCCACCGGCAGGCGTCTTGTGGTCAACGAGGAGCTGAAGGGACATCTCCGCGCTTTTTCGGCCAAGTTGGGCGACCCCGGCGGTTGCCATCCCTCCGACAAGCAGGCCATGATCCCCGCCAAGTCAGCGGTCATCCCCAACCCCACCGGGACCGCCTGCGGTTTCCATTTCATGCACGGGGGCTGTTTTTTCTTTTTCCTGCCCGGCGTTCCTTCGGAGATGGACCGGATGCTGCGCGAGACGGTGCTGCCGTTTCTGTCTGTGCGGGTGATGCACAAAAGGGTGGTTCTCTCCGCGTTTCTCAATGTCTTCGGCCTCTCCGAGCCGGAGGTCGATGGGTTGCTGGCAGGGATTTTCTCCGGCAGCCATACCATACAGATGAGCATCTGCGTGACCTTTCCCTGGATACGCATAACCCTGCGGGCCGATGCGGATACGGAGACAGCGGCCCGAACCAGTCTCCAGGAGGCGGTGGAACTGGTGCGGGAACGACTGGGGGATGCGATCTTTTCCGAAGGGCATGAAACGATCGAACAGGCAGTGGCCCGGCTTTTTGCCCGGCGCGGCTTGACCCTGGCCCTGGCCGAGTCGTGCACCGGCGGCTTGATCGCCAAGCGGCTCACCGATGTGCCCGGCAGTTCTGCCTTCTTCCTGGAGGGGGTGGTGACATACAGCAATGCCGCCAAGATGCGCCTTTTGGAGGTGCCGCAGGATATCCTGGAGGTGCGGGGAGCGGTCAGCTCCGAGTGTGCCGCTGCCATGGCCACCGGGGTGCGCGGCGCGGCGGGAAGCGATCTGGGGTTGGCCGTGACCGGCATTGCCGGGCCGGACGGCGGGACGGACGACAAACCGGTCGGCACGGTATTCATCTCCCTGGCGGCGCCGGACGGCTCCTGGACCAAGCGCTTCCGGTTTGGCGACAATCGGGAGGAAATCCGCACTTTGACGGCCTGGATGGCCCTGGACTGGTTGCGGCGCTATCTGGGCGGCATCCCATTTTCCGTATAATACCGAGTCCGAATCCCGTGTCCCGTCCCACGGCTAACCGCACGGGGCGCTGATCGCTATCTTGACGAGGGCTCCGGCCTCCCCCTGCGGCGCCTTGGCGGTCCAACGTGCTCTGCTGATTGCCGTTGGCTCTACTGCGGCTCCTCAACGTACTGCCTGTATGCCTTCGCGCCTTGATTTCATCCTTGACTTGAAATCGGTATAAAGCCTTGCGGGAAAAGCGCCGGATATGATACCCTGACACCCCTTTTCATCCCGTTCACGTAATCCCACTTTCAGGAGACAGACGACCATGCAGGAGAAAAACAAGGCGATTGAACTGGCTCTGAGCCAGATCGAGAAACAGTTCGGCAAGGGCGCCATCATGCGCCTGGGTAATGATGAAGCGTTGCCGGGCGTGGAGGCGATCTCGACCGGCGCCATATCCCTGGATCTGGCTCTGGGGGTCGGCGGGGTCCCGCGTGGCCGGGTGGTGGAGATCTATGGTCCGGAATCGTCCGGCAAGACCACCCTGGCGCTGCATATTGTGTCCGAAGCCCAGAAAACCGGCGGTATCGCAGCTTTCGTGGATGCGGAGCACGCCCTGGATATCGGGTATGCACGCAAGCTGGGGGTCAAGACCGATGATCTGCTGGTATCCCAGCCCGATACTGGCGAACAGGCGCTGGAGATAACCGAAACCCTGGTGCGTAGCGGTGCCATCGACGTGCTGGTGATCGACTCGGTGGCGGCCCTGGTGCCCAAGGCCGAGATCGAGGGCGAGATGGGGGACTCCCATGTGGGGCTTCAGGCGCGGCTCATGTCCCAAGCCCTGCGCAAGTTGACCGGCGTCATCAGCAAGTCCAACTGCTGCGTGATCTTCATTAATCAGATCCGCATGAAGATCGGTGTCATGTTCGGCAATCCGGAAACAACGACCGGTGGGAATGCGCTTAAATTTTACGCTTCGGTGCGTATGGACATCCGCAAGATCGCCACTCTCAAGCAGGGCGACCAGGTTATCGGCTCCCGCACCCGCGTCAAGGTGGTTAAGAACAAGGTTGCTCCCCCCTTCAAGGAGGTCGAATTCGACATCCTTTACGGCGAAGGGATCTCCCGCACCGGCGACGTGCTTGACCTGGCGGTGGAGAAGGGGATCATCGAAAAGAGCGGCGCCTGGTTCTCCTACGGCAAGGAACGGATCGCTCAGGGGCGTGAAAACTCCCGTACCTGGCTGACCGAACATCCGGAAACCCTGGCCGAGATCGAGGGAAAGCTGCTGGCACTGGTCAAGGGACTGGCGCCTGCCGAATCAGCCTGATACCGGCCTGAATTGCGGAGGCACGCATGGATCTGGACGAAATTCTGACTATCGCCGCCAAGGCCAAGGGCTCGGATATTCATATCAAAACCGGCCTGCCACCCATTGTGCGCATCGACGGCCGGCTGCACCCCATCCCCAACACCCAGCGCCTTTCCCCGGATGTGGTCGTGGAGATGTGCCAAGCCATGATGAACGACCGCCAGCGCCGCCTTTTTGAGGAAAATTCGGAGGTGGACCTGGCCTATGCCGTGCCGGGGCTGGGGCGTTTCAGGGTCAGCGCCTACCGTCAGCGCGGCACGGTGGCCATGGTATTCCGTACCATCTCCTTTGCCATACCGACGCTTGACGGCCTGAATCTGCCGCCGGTCTTGAAGAAGCTCTGCCAGGAAGAGCGCGGCCTGATCCTGGTGACCGGGACCACCGGTTCGGGCAAGTCGAGCACCCTGGCGGCCATGATCGATTACATCAACCAGAACCGTACCTCCAACATCATCACCATCGAAGACCCGGTGGAATTTCTCCACCGGGACAACAAGAGCATAATCAGCCAACGGGAGGTCGGCACCGACACGCCGAGCTTTTCCGCGGCGCTCAAAGGGGCCTTGCGCCAGGACCCGGACGTCATCCTGGTGGGGGAGATGCGCGATTACGAAACCATTGAGACCGCCATGACCGCTGCCGAGACCGGCCACCTGGTCATGTCCACCCTGCACACCATGGACGCGGCCGAGACCGTCAACCGTATCATCGGCGTTTTCCCCCCCTACCATCAGCGCCAGGTGCGCATCCAGTTGTCCAGCATCATCAAGGGAGTGCTCTCGCAACGGCTGGTGCCGCGGGCTGACGGCAAGGGGCGTGTTCCGGCAGTCGAGGTCATGCTCGGCACGGCCAGGATCAAGGAGTATATCGACGACAAGGAGAAGACCAAGCAACTCCACGAAGCCATTGCCCAGGGGTATGTCTCCTATGGCATGCAGACCTTCGACCAGTCGCTGATGAAGCTTTATACCGCCAACCTGATCAGCTACGACGAGGCCTTGCGCCAGAGTTCGAACCCGGATGATTTTGCCCTCAAGGTGTCCGGAATCTCCTCGACATCGGACGCGTCCTGGGACAACTTCGACTCGCAGCTGGAAGATGTCGGCGACCTCCGGAAGCTGAACATTGAAAAGTTCTGAGCCGTCGTCCCCGGAACGGGCCTTCCAGGATGCCCTCAAGCTGCTTGTTGCCCGGGATTACACAACGGCCAAAATGAGGGAAAAACTGGCGGCGCGAGGTTTTAACGAAGCTGCAGTGGAGATGGCGGTGGTCCGCCTGGAGGGGGAAGGATGGGTCAACGACCGCCGTTTCGCCGACCGCTTTGCCGAGACGGCCGTTGCCTGCGGTCGTTTTTTCGGCCCGCGCCTTCGTCTGGAAATGCGTCGTCGCGGGGTTCCGGCCGTGCTTATCGACGAGGTTTTGGGACGCCTGCGACTGGAACACGATGAGCAGGACGACCTTCGTTGCGTCATGGAACGCAGGTTTCCCGATTTTTCTTTTTTTGCGGCAAGCGACCGTGAAAAACGCCGGGTAATCGCCTTTCTGCAACGGCGTGGTTTCGGGCTTGGGACGATCATGAATGTCCTGAAGATTGAGGGAATTGAGTAGTTTCCATCCGGAAACTCCGGACGGAAACGGAGTAATATTACCATTGATGCTGTGGATGAGGAGACCGATGACAGGGAATGAGATTCGCGCACGTTTTCTGAAATTTTTTGCCGACCGGGGCCACACGGTGGTGCCCAGTTCGGGTATCATCCCCAAGAATGATCCGACCTTGATGTTTACCAACGCCGGAATGAACCAGTTCAAGGACTGTTTTCTCGGGATGGAAAAACGGGAGTACACCCGGGCGTGCAGCTCGCAGAAATGCGTGCGCGCCGGCGGCAAGCACAATGACCTGGAAAACGTGGGGCGCACGGCTCGCCACCATACCTTCTTCGAGATGCTGGGCAATTTTTCCTTTGGAGATTACTTCAAGAAGGAGGCCATTGCCTATGCCTGGGAGTTTCTGACCAGTGATTTGGGGCTGGACAAGAGCCGCCTGTATGTGTCCGTGTACACCGACGACAACGAAGCCGCCGACATCTGGCATCTCCAGGAGGGGGTCCCCCGCGAGCGCATCTTCCGTTTCGGCGAGAAGGACAACTTCTGGTCCATGGGCGACACCGGTCCTTGCGGCCCCTGCTCGGAGATCTTCTACGACCAGGGACCCGAGGCGGGTTGCGGCAGCCCGGAGTGCACCGTAGGTTGCGACTGCGACCGCTATATGGAGATATGGAACAACGTCTTCATGCAGTTCAACCGGTCGAGCGACGGTGTCCTGACGCCGCTCCCCAAGCCGTCGGTGGACACCGGCATGGGGCTGGAGCGTATCTCGGCGGTTATGCAGGGGGTTATCTCCAACTACGACACCGACCTCTTGCAGGGGATCATCAGGCACGTGGAACGGCTCTCGGGGAAGCAATACCGGGCCGGCGACAAGGATGACGTCTCCATGCGGGTCATCGCCGATCACTCGCGGGCCGTGACTTTCCTGATCTGCGACGGGGCCTTGCCCAGCAACGAGGGGCGCGGCTATGTGCTGCGCCGCATCATGCGCCGCGCCGCCCGCCATGCCAAGATGCTCGGCTTTGCCGAGCCGATGCTCTACCATACGGTGGATGCGGTCTGCGACATGATGGGAAATGCCTATCCGGATATCCTGGAGAGGGAGGCCTACATCAAGAAGGTGGTCTTGGCCGAGGAACAGCGATTTGCGGAAACCCTCGACCGCGGCCTGGCCATCTTGAACGATGAGGTCGCCTCTCTGCGTGCGGCAGGAAAGTACGTCATTCCCGGCGACACACTCTTCAAATTGTACGATACCTATGGGTTCCCCACCGACCTGACCGCGGACATCGTGGAGAGCGAGGGCTTTACCATCGACGAAGCCGGCTTTGAGACCTGCATGGATAAGCAGCGTGAGCTGGCCCGCGAACACTGGAAGGGTTCGGGCGAAGAGGGTATCGCCCAGGTCTTCAAGGAACTTCACAACCGCGGAGTGCGCAGCAAATTCGTGGGATACGACGAAATGTCGGTCTATGGGCCGGTGCTGGCCATTGTAAGGGATGGGGTCGAGGTGGACTCCGCCGTCGCCGGAGAATCGGTCGGGGTGGTCACGGAAACGACCCCGTTCTACGGTGAGTCAGGGGGGCAGAAAGGGGATGAAGGGTTCATCTCCACCGGCAATGCCCATCTGGAGGTGCTCACCACCAGTCGCCCCTATCCCGACCTGATCGTGCACCATGGGGTGGTGAAGGAAGGAGCGCTCAAAAAGGGGGACGCCGCGGACCTGAAGGTGACCATGCCCGTACGGAGCGCCACTGCCCGCAATCATACCGCCACCCACCTGCTCCAGTCGGCGTTGCGCCAGGTTCTGGGCGATCACGTCAAACAGGCCGGGTCGCTGGTTTCCGCCGAGCGCCTTCGGTTCGACTTCACTCACTTTTCAGCCATGACCGCCGACGAGATCGGCCGGGTCGAGAATATGGTCAATGCATACATCATGGACAACGATCCGGTTGCCACGAACCAGATGCAGATAGCCGAAGCCATTGAGGCCGGCGCTACGGCGCTGTTTGACGAGAAGTACGGCGACGCGGTGCGCGTGGTCAGGGTAGGCGATGTCAGCATGGAGTTGTGCGGCGGCACCCACGTGCGTGCAGCCGGGGATATCGGCTTGTTCAAGGTCGTCGCCGAGACCGGCATCGCAGCCGGCGTACGCCGCATAGAAGCCTTGACCGGCACCGGCGCGCTCGCTTTTGTCCGGCAGATGGAGGAAGAACAGCGGGCTGTGGCCGCGCTGCTTAAGGCCGAGGGGGGGAACCCGCTTGAGCGGCTGGAAAGACTTCTCGCTCGTCAGAAGGAGTTGCAGCGGGAGGTCGAATCCTTGCAAGGCAAGCTCAATGCGGTTGCTTCGGGCGACCTGCTTGCACAGGTTGTCGAGGTGCAGGGCGTGAAACTCTTGGCCGTCAAGGTGACGGTGGAGGATGTCAAGGCGCTGCGCGATCTCTCCGACACGCTGAAGGATCGCATCGGGGAAGGTGTCGTGGTTCTCGGCGCCGCCATCGGGGGCAAGGCCAATCTGCTGGTGGCGGTCACCAAAGGACTGATTGCGACCGTGAAGGCGGGTGATATAATCAAAAAATTGGCGCCCCTCATCGGGGGGAGCGGCGGCGGCAAGCCCGAACTGGCCCAGGCCGGCGGTTCCCAGCCCGAAAAACTCGAAGAGGCGTTGTCCGCTGCCGCCCGGATACTGTCGGAGCTGGCAGAACCATAACAATAACCTGAATTCGTGACACCTTCACGGATTCAGGCATAATTTAGAACATGGTGAACAGGTTTCGGAATGACTTTGCAGACGCTGCATAACGCGGACCCCAGGCAGCCGGACACGCAGGAAACGATCCTGGTCGTGGATGACGAACCGGTCATCCGCGACTTGTGCGAAAAGTTCCTCAGTGAGTACCGTGTCCTTCTGGCCGGCAACTGTGCAGAGGCGCTGCAAATCTACCAGAAGGAACATTGCGACCTGATCCTGACCGACGTGATGATGCCGGGCGGATCGGGCATCAACCTGCTCAGCCAGGTAAAAACGCTGGACCCCAATGCGGTCGTGATCATCATGACCGGAATCTCCCAGAAGGATATCGTCCTCACCGCCCTCAGGGAGGGGGCGGACGACTTCATCAACAAGCCCCTCGACCTGTTGCAGCTCCTAACCGCCGTAGAAAAGTCTCTGGCCAGGAGGCGGCTCAAGGAAGAGGTGGCCAGCCTCAAGCAGCTTGATCGTTTCAAAAGCAATTTTCTTTCGTTGATCTCCCACAAGCTGCGAACCCCGATTACCGCTATCTCGCTCTTTCTACAAAATGTGGAACAGGGCGTCTACGACCTGGGCGACGAGGTCTTCCGCAAGAATATCAAGCTCGTCAATAATGAAGTCGAGTACCTGGGGCGCCTGGTGTCGGACCTGCTTTCCTTCAGCCAGGTCATGGAGGGGCATGAGGGGCTGAATCTCGAACCATGCGACCTGAACGGCATCCTTACGGAGATCGTAAATGCATTGCAACGCAAAGAGGGGATCGAAACCGAATTCCAGGTATCTCCCCTGCCTCTGCTGAATCTTGACCGGGGAAAGATCACCTATGCCTTTCAGCGGATCATCGAAAACGCATACAAGTTCACCGGGGAGACCGGGCGAGTGTCCATTACGCTGTGCAGAGCCGGAGATACGGCTCAGGTAGTCGTCACCGATACCGGCATCGGCATTCCCCGCCAGGAGTTGTCCAAGGTGTTCGAGAAATTCTACCAGGCCGATCCGGATAACGCCGGCCAGGTGCGGGGATTCGGACTGGGACTGTTCTATGCCCGGGAGTTCGTGCGCCAGCATGGCGGCTCCATCAACATCGACAGTGAACCGCAGCAGGGCAGTACGGTAACGGTGACGTTGCCGCTGCAATAACCTTTTGAGATTTTGCCTGCTTTACGGTAGACTGCCAACTTTGTGGTTGGCAGTTTTATTTTTGAGGGATCAAGGTACGGTTCTATGGAACACCTGATTGGAAAAGCCAATACGCTGATGGAGGCGCTGCCGTACATCAGGCGTTTTTCCGGAAAGACCTTTGTCATTAAATACGGTGGTCATGCCATGGCGGACGAAAAGCTGAAGGCCTCGTTCGCCCTGGATGTGATCATGCTCAAGTCGCTGGGGATCAACGCGGTCATCGTGCATGGCGGCGGCCCGCAGATCAACCAGACCCTCGAACGTTACGGGATCGTCTCCGAATTTGTCCGCGGCATGCGGGTAACCGATGCCGAGACCATGTCGGTGGTGGAGATGGTGCTGGTAGGCCAGGTGAACAAGGAGGTGGTCGGCTACCTAAACCAGCATGGCGGCCGTGCGGTGGGTCTTTCCGGCAAGGACGGGACGCTGCTCTTGTCCAAAAAACTGCTGCAGGAGGTCAAGGCGGAGGACGGCTCCCGCGATATGGTGGATATCGGTTATGTGGGCGATGTGGTCAAGGTCAACACCGACCTGATCAAGACCCTGGAGAACGGGAAATATATGCCGGTGATCGCGCCGATTGGGGTCGGCCTGGAAGGCGAGAGCTACAACATCAATGCCGACCTGGTGGCCGGCCGGGTGGCGGCGGCCCTGCATGCCGAGAAACTGATCCTGTTGACCGATATCGACGGGGTCAAGGATCGAAACGGCACGCGGCTCGGCAGCATCGCCGTGGCCGACATGCACCGCCTGATCGAGGAAGAGGCCATCACCGGCGGCATGATACCCAAGGTGGTCTGCTGCGCCGATGCCCTGAACGAAGGGGTCAGGAAGGCCCACATCATCGATGGCCGGGTGGAGCACGCCGTGCTGCTGGAAATCTTTACGGACGTGGGGATAGGGACGCAGATCGTGAAATAAAGGGCGTCTTTTCCGCCGGCTGTGAACTGAGGCTGGCTACCACCCCCGGCCCTTTAGGCCCCAGAGGGTCCTCCTAAACTAGGAGGGGAGGAAAAACGCCCAGTCCTTCCCTCTCCTTGATAAGGAGGGGGGCAGGGGGTGGTTGATCCTCCCTAACTGACGAAAAATACGTCTTTCATAAGATAGGAAATGAAATGAACTCACAACAATGGATAGAAAAGTCGGACAGATACATAATGAAGACCTACGGACGCTACCCGATCGTGCCGGTCAGGGGGCAGGGGTGCCGCCTGTGGGATGCCGACGGCAAGGAATATCTCGATTTCCTTGGCGGGGTAGCGGTCAACAATCTGGGACACTGCCATCCCGCGGTCGTCGCGGCCCTGCAAAAACAGGCCGCCGAATTGATTCACTGCTCCAACTATTACCAGATCCCGCAACAGATCGAGCTGGCCGAGTTGTTGTGCAGCCATTCCTTTGCCGACAAAGCATTTTTCTGCAATTCCGGGGCAGAGGCCAACGAGGCGGCCATCAAGCTGGCAAGGAAATACAGCCGCGACAAGTTCGGCCCTGAACGCTACGAGATCATAACCGCCGCCGAGTCTTTCCACGGCCGCACCATGGCGACCGTTTCCGCAACCGGCCAGGAGAAAGTGCAGCGCTTCTTCGATCCCCTGCTGCACGGCTTCAAACATGTCCCTTTCGACGATGTCGCCGCCCTGGAGGCTGCCGTCTCAGCCAACACCTGTGCCGTCATGCTGGAACCGATCCAGGGTGAGGGAGGCGTCAATGTGCCGTCGCCCGGCTATTTCCAGGAGGTGCGGCGCATCTGCGACCAGCACGGGCTGATCCTGATCTTCGACGAGGTGCAGGTGGGCATGGGCCGTACCGGCAAGCTCTTCGCCTACGAACACTTCGATGTGCTTCCCGACATCATGACCCTGGCCAAGGCCCTGGCCGGCGGGGCGCCCATCGGCACCATGCTGGCCAGGGACGAATTTGCCGCCGCCTTTGTGCCCGGCACCCACGGCTCCACCTTCGGCGGCAATCCCTTGGTCTGTGCGGCGGCCATCGCCACGGTGCATACCATCCTGGAAGAGGGGATCCTCAATCGCACCGAGGAGATCGGCGAGTACCTTGTCGGCGAACTGGAGTCCCTGGGACGGAAATATTCCTTTGTCAATGAGGTGCGCGGCATTGGCCTGATGATCGGTATGAGTCTGGCAATTCCCGGGGCCGGGATCGTCAAGAAGGGGCACAGCCGCGGCCTGCTGCTCAACGCGACCCATGAAACGGTGCTGCGCTTCGTGCCGCCGCTGGTGGTCACCAAACAGGAAATCGACACAATGATTGCAATCCTCGACGGCATTCTGGCCGAGGTCGAGGCATAACGGAGGTAACAATGGCGCGACATTTTCTGGCGCTGCACGATTACAGCGAGCTTGAACTCCACGGCATGCTGACCCTGGCGATGGAACTCAAGAAACAGCTACGGCAGGGGGTCCCCCACAGGGTTCTCGACGGCAAGACCCTGGCCATGATCTTCGAGAAGTCGTCCACCCGTACCCGCATCTCCTTCGAGGTGGGGATGTTCCAATTGGGGGGACACGGTCTCTTCATCTCCAACAAGGACTCCCAGATGGGGCGCGGCGAGCCGATCAGGGACACCGCCCGGGTCATGTCCCGCTACTGCGACGGCGTGATGATCCGGACCTTCGGCCAGGAAATCGTGGATGAATTCGCCCGGTATTCCTCTGTTCCGGTCATCAACGGTCTGACCGACCTGTTCCACCCCTGTCAGATCATGGCCGACCTCCTGACGGTCATCGAACACAAGCGGACCTTAGAGGGACTCAGGTTCGCCTGGGTGGGGGACGGCAACAACATGGCCAATACCTGGATCGAGGCGGCCGCCATCTTCGGGTTCGATCTGGCCCTGGCCTGCCCGGCCGGTTACCGGCCGGACCAAGCGGTGCTGGCGTGGGCCAACGCCAAGGCCCCAGGCCAGATCACCCTGGCGGACGGCCCGGAGGCGGCGGTCGCGGGAGCGGACGTGCTCAACACGGATGTGTGGGCCAGCATGGGGCAGGAGGCGGAGCAGATGGAACGGAAGCAGGCCTTTGCCGGCTACTGTCTGGATGACGCCCTGCTGGCCCTGGCCAAGCCGGACGCCATTGTCCTGCATTGCCTGCCTGCCCATCGCGGCGAGGAGATCGCCGACTCGGTCATCGAGGGAAAGAACTCGGTGGTCTGGGACGAGGCCGAGAACCGGTTGCATATACAGAAGGCGATCATGGCGACACTCATGGGATAGAAGCGCCGCTTTTCCGCCATCTCGGCGTTGCCCTGCGGGAATTCCTTGTGCGACGTGGCGCTGCCACGCCTCCGCGGATTCCCTTGGGCGCCTTGACCTGACGAAAAATCGACGCTTCTTGGGAGAGTTTATATTTGGGATAGAAGCGCCGCTTTTCCGCCATCTCGGCGTTGCCCTGCGGGAATTCCTTGTACGCCTTGACCTGAAAATCGCCGTTTTTAGCAATATTCATACAAACAAATTAAAGGAGAACCACATGGCAAAAACGCAGAAACAGGAAATCAAGAAGATCGTCCTGGCCTACTCGGGCGGCCTGGATACCTCCATCATCCTCAAATGGCTCAAGAACGAGTACGGCTGCAAGGTGGTCGCCTTTTCGGCCGACCTGGGGCAGGGTGACGAACTGGCGCCGATCCGCGAGAAGGCCCTGGCCACCGGAGCCGACAAGGTCTACATCGACGACCTGCGGGAAGAGTTCGTGCGAGATTTCGTGTTCCCCATGTTTCGCGCCAACGCCATCTACGAGGGGCATTACCTGCTGGGGACCTCCATCGCCCGGCCGCTGATCGCCAAACGCCAGATGGAGATCGCAGCCAAGGAAAAATGCGATGCCGTTTCCCACGGCGCCACCGGCAAGGGGAACGACCAGGTCCGTTTCGAACTGGCCTACTACCACTTCGATCCCGCCATCAAGGTTGTCGCCCCCTGGCGTGAATGGGACCTGAACAGCCGCCAGGCCCTGGTCGAATACGCCAAGAAGAACGATATTCCGATCCCGGTCACCAAGAAGCGTCCCTGGTCGTCCGACCGCAACATGCTGCACATCTCCTTTGAGGGTGGCATTCTGGAGGACACCTGGGCCGAGGCGCCCGAGGAGATGTATGTGCTGACCACGCCGCCGGAAAAGGCACCCAACAAGCCCCAGTACGTGGAGATCGAGTTCAAAAATGGCAACGCCGTGGCGGTGGACGGCGAGAAGATGACTCCGGCCCAGTTGCTGGCCCATCTCAATTGCCTGGGGGGGCAGCACGGCATCGGCCGTGTGGACCTGCTGGAAAACCGTTCGGTGGGGATGAAGTCCCGCGGCGTCTACGAGACCCCCGGCGGCACCATCCTGCGCGAGGCCCACTCGGCGGTAGAACAGATCACCATGGACCGCGAGGTAATGCGCATCCGTGACGGCCTGATTCCCGAGTATGCCCGGCAGGTCTATGCCGGCTACTGGTTCTCCCCCGAGCGCCAGATGCTCCAGACCCTGATCGACGACTCCCAGAAGTGCGTCAACGGCGTGGCCCGCATCAAGCTGTACAAGGGGCTTTGCCGTACCGTGGGGCGCAAGTCCGAGACCGACTCGCTCTTCAACCTGGATTTCGCCACCTTCGAGAAGGACCAGGTCTTCAACCAGGCAGATGCCGAAGGCTTCATCAAGATCAACTCGCTCAGGCTCCGGATCAGGTCGCTGATGCAGGCCAACCGGAAGAAATAGGGGGTCTGGCGCGGGTTGTTTTCTGAGCAGACGGGGGCATGACTTTGTCATGCCCCTTCGCCATAAGTTTGCAACCAGTAAAGCCGATCTATCGATACGAATGAGCAAAACGCCCACCCCGGCGGCGCTGGCCTGGTCCCTGTGTTTTTAAAAGCAGCAATTCCGGCTATTGACTTTGGCGCTTTCCGGTGGATAATTCATCCTTACAGCTTGCCCTACGGCCGCTCCTCCTGGCTGTGGGGCTTTTTTTGATCAAAATCAATACAAATCAGCGCCCACGAAATTCTCCGCCACTTGAAAATCGATAATGTGCTATAATCGAAACAAATACGGAATGTGCCATGAGAAATCAGAGGTTGAACATAAGGCTCAAATACGAATGGCAATGCAATGTGCACTTGGAAAATTCATCTTGCTACGCCATGACAAAAAATATTTCTTCGTCTGGTGTGCTTGTGCATTTGCTTGATCCGTTGTCGGACATTTACGTTGGTGATAGATGCATATTGAGCCTGAAGAGAGGACTCCTTTTAAGGTACGATTCTGAAGTGGTGAGAGTCGAGGCGTCCAATATCGCTTTTAGGTTACTCAGCACTGCCATGTAATCGGTCAAGCAAAGCTCCGGGTAAAATATGCGGGGCAGAGGTGTCTTGCGAAATAACGTTTAAACGTTGACCCCGAACACCCTCTCCGCTTTCCTCAGCACTCTCCCCTGAATCATTGTCGAGAGTCACACCCCGATCAATTGTATTTTTTGATTTCAGATGTATATTTTAACTGGATGATTAGTCACATCGTGTCCCAAATCGACTCTGCAGGGGGTGGCTCCGGAAAACGGAAAATAAAACACGTTGGCGTGGTGCGATTGTGTCCGCCGGCGGCTAATAAAGAGACGTTTGTTTATCAGCAAGGGGATATGCCTCTGATAAGGAGACAAAAAAATGGTGCAAAAACACTTGAGCATCCTTGTCGTCGGTGCCCTGGCCTCATTTTTGGGTAACGCAATGGCCGGTACTGCACCGCAATCAGGTGTCAATGGTTCGTTCCATGATATCACGTATCTTGGCGCGACCGTCGGCTCCTACAACCAGGACGATTACCAGCGGGTATGCATCTTCTGCCACACCCCGCACAACTCGCAGACGAATACCGGCGGCATCCCTGCTCCGCTCTGGAACCATACCATCTCGACCGTCAACCTGACCCCCTACATATGGGCTGCCCCGGCCAACTTGCCGATCTCGTTCAATGCCGATCCGCTCGTCGGTCCGAGCCGCCTCTGCATGAGCTGCCATGACGGCGTGACCGCCGTCGACTCACATGGCCCGGACGCCGGCATCGGCACCGCACAGGGAAAAAATAACGGCGCTACGTCGCTCATCTCCCCGGGCCGTTACATCGACAACCTCTCCGTGACCCATCCGATCGGCTTCCTGTATCAGGACGCCCTGAATAATCGTCCCGGCGAGATCGTCGATTCCAGTAACTATTTTATCGCAAGCGTGCCTTCGGCCTCAGCCGCCGCAAGAGTAGACACCCACAATCGCTCGGCATCCGGCATCATCTACGGCACCAAGAAAATCAGCGACGTCCTGTATGGCGGCTACCTGACCTGCGCATCGTGCCATGACGTCCACAACACGTACAACGCGATGAACGATCCCTCGATCAGCAACCCCAGCTTCACGCCGAACTATTTTGTGTGGGCCAAGGAAACGAACTCTGCACTGTGCCTTTCATGTCACGTGAAGTAACGTACCCGGGTTTTACCTGATGACGAATCACGTTCATCCGGCAATGCAGGTAGGAGACGTGTCCCTGTCCCGCGTCAATCACCACTTGCCCCCTATTATGTCTTACTTCGTACAGTCGCCCGCCATCAATACGTCTTGAGACTCTCTGCTTTGATTTTATCCGTTTTTCACGTATAGTATCGCACCATCACCAACCATATTACCGAGTACGAGGAACCGAGATACCATGTCCAAAGACAAACTGTGGGGCGGCCGCTTCACCCAGCCCACCGATAAGTTCGTCGAGGAGTTCACCGCCTCGATCCAGTTCGACAAGCGCCTCTATCACCAGGATATCCGCGGCTCCATCGCCCACGCACGCATGCTGGGCAAACAGGGGATCATCCCCATGGAGGACGTGGAGCAGATCATCCACGGCCTGCAGCAGATCCTGCAGCAGATCGAGGACGGCGAGTTCGATTTCTCCATCGGCCTGGAAGATATCCACATGAACATCGAGTCACGGCTGTCCGCCAAGATTGGCGAGGCCGGCAAGCGTCTGCATACCGGCCGCTCGCGCAACGATCAGGTGGCCCTGGATATCCGCCTCTATCTGCGCGATGAAATCGTGGAGGTCGCCACCTATCTGGACCTGCTGATCGATGCGTTGCTGGAGCAGGCCGAAGCCAACCTCGACGTCATCATGCCCGGTTTCACCCACCTGCAGACCGCTCAGCCGATCCTGTTCAGCCATCACCTGATGGCCTACGTGGAGATGTTCAAGCGCGACAAGGGGCGCATGGAGGATTGCCTGAAACGGGTCAATTGCATGCCGCTGGGGTCCGGCGCCCTGGCCGGCACGACCTTTCCCATCGACCGGGAGTACGTGGCCGAGCAGCTCAATTTCCCTGCCATCACCCGCAACTCGCTGGATGCGGTCTCGGACAGGGATTTTGCCCTGGAGTTTCTGGCAGGGTCATCGATCCTGATGATGCACCTCTCCCGATTCTCCGAAGAGCTGATCCTCTGGTCTACCAGCGAGTTCCGGTTCATCGAGCTGTCGGACGGCTTCTGCACCGGCTCGTCCATCATGCCCCAGAAAAAGAACCCGGATGTGCCCGAACTGGTACGGGGCAAGACCGGCAGGGTCTACGGCAACCTGATGGCGCTGCTGACAATGATGAAGTCGCTGCCGCTCGCCTACAACAAGGATATGCAGGAGGACAAGGAACCGCTGTTCGACACCATCGACACGGTCAAGGGGAGCCTCAGGATATTTGCCGACATGATCCGCGAGATGCGGGTCAACGGTGCTGCCATGCGCCGCGCCGCCGGTTACGGCTTTTCCACCGCCACCGACGTGGCCGACTACTTGGTGCGCAAAGGGTTGCCCTTCCGCGACGCCCACGAGGCGGTTGGGAAGGCGGTGGCCTACTGCGTCGAGAACGAGATGGACATCACCGAGCTTTCCCTGGCAGAGTGGCAACTGTTTTCGGCCAAGATCGACAATGACATCTTCGAGGCCATAACCGTGGAAGCCAGCGTCAATGCCCGCAACGTCCTCGGCGGCACGGCCAGGGCGCGGGTCGAGAGCGAGATCCGCGCCACGCGAGAGGGAAAGTAGTGTTCGATGTACTGTGATTTTTTCGGATTCACCGAAAAGCCGTTTACGATCACGCCCAATCCACAGTTCATCTACCTGAGCGGCAACCATCGCGAGGCGTTTGCCCATCTTTTGTACGGCATCGACAGCCATGCGGGGTTCATCGCCATGACCGGCGAGGTCGGTACCGGCAAGACCACGGTGCTGCGCACGCTGTTGTCGCAGCTCGATCCTGAAAAATACAAGAGCGCCCTGATCTTCAATCCATGCTTGTCGGGAGAGCAGCTTCTGGCCAGCATCTGCCGGGATTTCGGCATCGAGGCGGCAGAGAAAAACAGTTTTGCCTACCTGGAGGCCCTTAACCGGTACCTGCTGGAGCAGAATGCCGCCGGCCGCACGCTGGTGCTGGTGATCGATGAAGCCCAGAACCTGGCACCGGAGGTCCTGGAACAGGTACGCCTGATATCCAATCTGGAGACGGAACGGGACAAGCTTATCCAGATCATCCTGGCCGGGCAGCCCGAGCTCGACGCCATATTCGGCCGCCATGACCTGCGGCAGCTCAACCAGAGGATCACGGTCCGCTGCAGGCTGTCGCCCATGGGGCTGGACGACACGAAAGAGTATATCAGCCATCGTCTGAAGATCTCCGGAAACCGTAACCCCTGCCTGTTTTCCCGTGGTGCGGTGAAGCACATCTACCGCTTTTCAGGCGGTATCCCCCGTCTCATCAACGTTGCCTGCGAACGTGCCCTGATCATGGCCTGGACGCGGGAAAGCCTGATGGTATCGCCGCATATCGCCGCAGAGGTCATTGCCGAAGCCGGGGCCGTGGCCCCCCGCAGGGGGCTTTGGGGACGAATCGTCGGACTGTTCTTTCAGGGAAAGTGATCACAAACCTATGAGTTATATCCTCGATGCCTTGAAAAAACTGGAATCCGAGAAGGAGATGAAGGCTCGCGGCGCCGGCATGGTCAATATTGCCGGCGAGCTGTTTAAAAACGGCCCGGCTCCCCCAAAGGCACACCGGAATTGGCCCCTGATCCTGGGGTTGGTACTGCTGGCATCGCTTTTAACCTTTGGGACGACCTTTATGCTTCTGCGCGGCGACAAGAGAAAGAGGCATGCCGCCTCCGCACCGCCGGCGACTTCAACGTCCTCTCCGCCCGTCCTCCCCGCTCCCATGACCAAGCCACCCAGGGCGGCAGCTCCCCGCCATGATGCGCCGCTTCCGGCACTGGGGCCGAAAACCGGCAAGGCGCCATCCGCCCCCAGGCAGCCCCAGGTCGTCAGGTCAGTCATACCTGCCGCGGCACCGGCATCCGACGAAAGCCCCTCCGCTCAGCCGGTCAGGCCAGCTGCCGTGTCTCTTGTCCCCGCTCCCGCCGATATCAAGGTATCGGGCATTGCCTGGCAGGATCATCGCCCTTCGTCCCGGGTGGTGGTGAACGGTTTTCTCCTTCGGGAAGGCGATACGGTCTCCGGCGCCAGAATCGTGGAGATCTTCCAGAACAGGGTCCGCTTCCGTTCAGCAGCCGGAATATTTGAGGTGTATCTGGTTGCCACCGGTTTGGCGGGGCCGCCGAAATAGATGCCGAGGTCCATGTGATTAGTCGCTTGCTGCTGATATCCATTGCGCTGTTGTCTGCCTCCGGTTGCGGGAAGAAGGGGGCGCTCTTGTATCCCGACATGCTGGTCCCGGCCGCTGTGTCCGCCCTCACGGTGAGCCAGAGCGGCACCAGCGTCAAGATCGCCTTTGAATTGCCCGGCAAGGACTTGGCCGGGCGCCCGCTCAAGGATCTGGCCGGCGCAACCATCTTCAAACGTGTGGAGTCATCGCTTCAGCAGCCCGATTGCCCCGCCTGCACCGACGATTTCCGCATTTTTCGCAAGGTCTACCTTGATTTGCCCGATACAACCCAGATCTACGGCAACAAGATGGTGCTTCTCGACGGCGAGACGAGCAGAAATACCGCCTACAGTTACTATGTGGTGCCCTTTGTGCGAGATAACTCGGTGGGAGCGAACTCGGCGCCGGTGCGCGTGAGGGTGACGCTGCCGCCGCTCCCCCCGGTTCTCCAGGTGCTGCCTGCGCCCACGGAGATCAAGCTTGAATTCGTGGCCCTGGCGCCCGATGAGGGGACTCTTGCGGGGTATAACGTTTACCGTGGCGCCAAAGACGAGCCCATGCCCTATCTTCCGCTGAACAATGAACCTCTTAAGGATACCGTCTACGTGGATTCGGGCCTTGAACGCAAGGTGACTTATCGCTATGTGGTCAGGTCGGTGGTGCGTATGCCGTGGGGGGGTATTGCCGAGAGCGTGCCCTCAAACGAGGAGGAAGGGGCCTTGGCGGAAGAGGAATAAGAGCAGGTTGCAATCAAGACGGCACTAAAGCGACCACCCCCAACCCCTCCTTATCAAGGAGGGGAGCTTATAGTCCCCCTCCTGGTTTAGGAGGGGGTAGGGGTGGTAAACGTGTCGGCTGGAACACACATTGAAATAAGACTATGACGAAAAAGTGAATAGTGAATGGCGAGAGGAATTGAAAAAGGGCATCCGATGGATGCCCTTTTTTGTTGTGCGTACGTAGTTACCGGTGTCGGAAAAAATTACTTGGCAACGGTTTTGGCCAGCTCGGTTGCGATCTCTTTGTAGGGGTTGGCGAACAGGATGATCAGGCAGACAACCAGGGCGTAGATGGCCAGGGACTCGATCATGGCCAAGCCGATCATCATGGTGGTCAGGATCTTGCCGGAAGCGCCGGGGTTACGGGAAACGCCTTCTACGGCGCTTTTAACTGCCAGACCCTGACCGATGCCGGTGCCCAGGGTGCCCAGTGCCATGCCAATACCTGCCGCCAAAACGCACATCGTGAAAAAGCTCATTGTTACTTCTCCTCTCTTCTTTGGGTAGATATCCTAAACAGTATAGGATGTATAAATTTTTGAGGGCGGCTTGCGGTGCCCTGGGAAATCGGATGCCTAATGCGCCTCTTCCAGCGACCCCTGGATGTAGATCATGGCCAGAAGCATGAAAACAAAGGCCTGGATAAAGGAGACCAGCACGCCCATCAGCATCATCGGCAGCGGCACCAGGAACGGAGCCAGGCCGAAGAAGATCATCAGCACGAGTTCATGGCCGTTCATGTTGCCGAAGAGACGCAGGGTGAGGGAAACCGGGCGGCTCAAGTGGCCGATGACCTCGATGAAGAACATGATCGGTGCCAGCCAGGCAATGGGGCCCATGAAATGCTTCAGGTAGTGCAGTCCGTGGTGCCTGATCCCTACCACATGGGTCGAGAGGAAGACGATCACGGCGCAGGCCGCGGTTGTGTTGATGTTGGCCGTGGGAGGGAAGAAGCCGGGAATCAGACCGGTCAGGTTGGAAACCAGGATAAAGATCGCCAGGGTTGCTATCAACGGGAAGAAAGGGCGGCCATGTTCTCCCATGGTTTCGACGATCATGTTTTCGATGCCGCCGACGACCACTTCCATGAAGTTCTGCAATCCGCCGGGGATCGACTTAAGCGCCGACGTCGCCAGTACGGAAAGGACCAGCAGCATAATGATGATCAGCCATGTGTAGGCGATGGCATCGGCACTGGCTTCGCTGACGTGCAGCGGTTCGAGCAGCTTGCGAAAAAATTCGAGAAACAGTAAGGGGTGGACCATGAAGCTAACCTCCCGTGCGCAGGGCACTATATAATGAAAGTGCGATTATGTTGGCTACGATAACGGACAATCCCACCAGCAGCCCTGCCAGCGAAAACCATCCCGATGTGATGATGACGTACAATACCAGCCCGGTGACGGCGATACGGCCCACGAACCGGAGTTGAGCGTACAGGTTCGGTCTGGCCGGCATCAGGCCGAGGATGCGCTGGAGCACGTTGCGCAGCCAGGCAAAATTAACGATGGCGATGATGCCGCCCGCCAGAATGCCCAGCCCGGCCTTGACCGAGAAAAATATGAAGCCGGCTGCGGTCAGGACCGCCAGCAGGGTCAGGCTCCCTTTGATGATGACGGCGAAGAGGTTATCCTCGTTGATCGCTGTCGTCATCTCTGTGGATCTCCCTGCCGGCTATAACGTAGATATTCTTGAAACCGGCCGCAATCCCGATAAATAGAAAGATATAAAAGAACCACGGCTTGGTGCCGAACCAGCGGTCGAGCGTCAGGCCGAACCAGACGCCGATCCCGATCGCCAGGACGACTGAGATGCCCATGCTCGATACCATGGACAGGCTTTTGAACAGGTCGCGCTTGTCACGATCCATAACAGCCGCCCTCGATGATGTCGGCGTCAAAACCGGTATTCCTTAGCATGGCAGCGATCATGATGTCAAACAAAATAAAAGAATGGCGCGTCACCGTACCTTGGAAAAACCTTGAAGTAGCTGTAGATAATTCCCTCTCCCGCCTAGGGGGAAGGAGCATCCCGAAATATTTTCTGTCCACTGACTCTAGACAAGCAGCCGGAAGCATTTTGCCGCTGCGGCTACGGTCTTTTCGATATCGGCTTCGCTGTGGGCGGCCGACACGAACGCGGTCTCGAACTGGGACGGCGCCAGATAGATCCCTTCATTCAGCATGGCCAGGAAATAGGTGGCGAACGCCTTGGTGTCGCAGGCGGAGGCGGTCGGCCAGTCGTGGACCTCGTTTTTGCTGAAGAAGGCGCAGAACATGCTGCCGACCCTGGTGGCATAGATCGGGTAGCCGGCAGCCTTGGCTGCCGTGGCGATGCCCTCGGCCACCTGGCGGCTCTTCTCTTCCAGTCTCTCGTAGAAGCCGGGCTGCTTGAGAAGGGTCAGGGTCGCGATGCCGGCCGACATGGCCAAAGGGTTGCCGGAGAGGGTGCCGGCCTGGTAGATGCCGCCGGACGGGGACAGTTTTTCCATGATTTCGCGCTTGCCGCCAAAGGCGCCCACCGGCAGGCCGCCGCCGATGATCTTGCCCAGGGTGGTCATGTCGGGGGTAATGCCGAACAGCGACTGGGCTCCGCCGTAGGCAACCCGGAAGCCGGACATGACTTCGTCGAAGATCAGGATGATCCCCTCGTTGGTGCAGATCTCCCGCAGCCCTTCCAGAAAGCCTTCCCGCGGCGGAACGGTCCCCATGTTGCCGGCCACGGGCTCTACGATGATGCAGGCAATGGTGTCCTTGTTCTCGGCCACCAGCTTTTTGACCGAATCGAGGGAGTTGAATTCCGCCGTCAGGGTATGTTTGGCAAAATCGGCGGGCACGCCGGGCGAATCGGGCACGCCGAACGTAGCCGCGCCGGAGCCGGCCTTGACCAGCAGGGAGTCGGCATGGCCGTGGTAGCAGCCGGAAAATTTGAGGATGTTGTCCCGCCCGGTATAGCCGCGGGCCAGGCGGATGGCGCTCATGGTTGCTTCCGTTCCGGAACTGACCATGCGCACCATTTCGATGGAGGGAACGGCCTCGATCACCATGGTGGCCAGGGTGGTCTCCTGCTCCGTCGGTGCGCCGAAGCTGGCGCCGTTATCCATGGTCCGCTTGACCGCCTCGATCACCTGGGGATGGCAGTGTCCCAAGATCATCGGCCCCCAGGAACCGACGTAGTCCACAAAGGCGTTGCCGTCTTCGTCGTAGATGGTGCTTCCGGCCGCCTTTTTGATGAAAAGGGGATCGGCTCCCACGGACTTGAACGCCCTGACCGGACTGTTGACGCCGCCGGGGATCGCCGTTTTTGCCTGTTGGAAGAGTGCGCTGGAGCGAGTATGGTTCATGGCGGAATGCCCTCTCTGATTTTATTTTGTATAGTTAAATGGAAATGGGAGTTTTGAATAGCATGTCAGGCCCGGCCCTGTCAACCTCAAAGAGGCTTTTTTATTTTAATTTTAGTATGTTGCAAAGGATAGCCGGGTATTTTGCAAGACCCTGGCAAAGGGGAAAAATCTGCTTGACAAAGAAAATCAAATACCCTATTTTGACAGCGTTTTGTATACAGTATACCGCATGTAATTAGGAGGATTTCCGATGCTTGGTGCATATCTCCCCATACTTCTCCTGGTCATTGTCGCCGTGTTGTTCGGACTGGCGTCGATCGTCTTTTCGTCGCTCATCGGCATAAAGAAGCCTTCGGCTGTCAAGCTGGCCCCCTACGAGAGCGGCTGCGAGCCGGTCGGGACGGCCCGTGAGCGCTTCTCGATCAAGTTCTACCTGATTGCCATGCTGTTCATCCTGTTCGATATCGAAGCGGTGTTTCTGTACCCCTGGGCGATCCTGTATAAAAAGCTCGGCGCGTTCGGTCTGAGTGAGATGGGCGTCTTTGTCGTCATCCTCTTTGTTGGATATATTTATGTTTGGAAAAAAGGAGCACTGGAATGGGAGTAGACAATCCGCTTGGCGACAATATCATAACCACGTCACTGGATGCGCTCGTCAACTGGTCCAGAAAGTCGTCCATCTGGCCGATGACCTTCGGTCTGGCCTGCTGCGCCATTGAGATGATGGCCACCGGCGCCTCCCATAACGACCTTGACCGTTTCGGCATCATCTTTCGCGCCTCTCCCCGTCAATCCGACTGCATCATTATTGCGGGCACGGTCACCAAGAAGATGCTGCCGGTCATCAAGACCGTCTATGAGCAAATGCCCGAACCGAAATGGGTCGTCGCCATGGGGGCCTGCGCCTGTTCCGGCGGGATATTCGATACCTACAGCGTTGTTCAAGGGGTCGATGAGGCGCTTCCGGTCGATGTCTATATCCCCGGTTGTCCGCCGCGCCCCGAGGCGCTCCTGTACGGCCTCATGAAATTGCAGGACAAGATCATGAAGGACAAGAACTCGTTCGGCTCCACCATTGGCCTGGGTAACAGGATCGAATCGGTTGCCGCGTAAGTTTCCTGGTGTAACGAATATATCAAATCCCAGAAAAAGGGTTGGATGCCATGGCTGAAAACAATCGTGCAGTAGTCAAGCTGAAAGAAAAATTCGCCGCCTCCATCGTCGAGGTCGTCGAATTTCGGGGTGAAGTGACGGTAACGATCAAAAAGGAAGATCTTCTGGCTGTTCTTGCCTTTCTGAAACAGTCCCTTCAGTA
Organism: Oryzomonas sp.; assembly: GCA_031292255.1. GTDB lineage: Bacteria > Desulfobacterota > Desulfuromonadia > Geobacterales > Pseudopelobacteraceae > Oryzomonas. The sequence continues at coordinate 53,521 of JARLHN010000033.1, forward strand.
CAATCTGCTCACCGACGTGACCGCGATCGACTATCTGGGCAAGAAGGAAGAACGATTCATGATGGTCTACCTGCTCTGCTCCATTCCCAACAAGGACCGGCTGCGCATCAAGGCGGCCGTTTCCGAAGGGGAGTGCCGCATCGAGAGCGCGTCCCAGGTGTGGGCCACCGCCGACTGGCTGGAGCGCGAGGTCTATGACCTTTTCGGCATTACCTTCGACAATCATCCCGATCTGCGCCGCATCCTGATGGCGCCCGACTGGGAAGGTCATCCCCTGCGCAAGGACTACCCGCTCCAGGGGCCGGACCGGGAGCCCTATAAAGGGCGCCTGTCGTAAGCTCTACTTTACAAACGTACTTCGTATCCACGATCATAGAAGAGGCGATATATGGCTACTACGGAAAAGATGACGCTGAATATGGGGCCGCAGCATCCCAGTACCCACGGGGTTCTCAGGCTCGTTCTCGAGCTGGACGGCGAGATAATCACCAAGATTACCCCGGACATCGGCTACCTGCACCGCGGTGTTGAGAAGCTTTCCGAGCACCGCACCTACCATCAGGTCCTGCCGTTGACCGACCGCCTCGACTACCTGGCCCCCATGCACAACAATCTGGGGTATATCCTGGCGGTCGAAAAACTGCTGGACATCCAGATCCCGGAGCGGGCTCAGACCATCCGGATCATCATGGCCGAGTTGACGCGCCTTGAGTCCCACCTGGTCTGGATCGCCTGCCATGCCCTCGATATCGGTGCCATGACAGTCTTTATCTACGCCTTCCGCGAGCGCGAGGCTATTATGGAGACCTATGAGTTGATCTCCGGCGCCCGCATGACCTCCAACTTTTTCCGCGCCGGCGGGCTTTCCCAGGATGTGCCGCCCGAATTCGAGAAGAAGGTGCGTGATTTCATCGCTTCCATGCCCGGTTACCTGGACCAGTACGAAGGGCTTCTGACCACCAACCCGATCTGGGTCAAGCGTACGGTCGGCAACGGCGTCATCTCGGCCGAGGATGCCATCGACATCGGCATCACCGGGCCGGCACTGCGCGGTTCCGGCGTCGATTGGGACCTGCGCCGGGACACCCCCTACGCCGGATATGAGAATTACCGGTTCGAGGTGCCGGTGGGCAAGAACTGCGATACCTTCGACCGCTATAAAGTCCGCCTGGTGGAGATGCGCGAGGCCTGCAAGATCATCAATCAGGCCCTTGACAGGCTCAAGCCCGGCCCGGTGCTGGCCGATTGCCCCCAGATCTGTTATCCCCCCAAGGAAAAAGTCTACAACTCCATTGAAGGTCTGATCCACCACTTCAAGATCGCCTCCGAAGGGTATCCGGTTCCGGAGGGCGAGGTGTACCAGGGGGTGGAGAACCCCAAAGGTGAACTGGGGTTCTACATTGTCAGCGATGGCAGCTCCAAGCCTTACCGCATGAGGATTCGGCCCCCTTCATTCGTCAATCTCCAGGCCATTGAGAAGATGGCCAAAGGGTCCATGATAGCTGACCTGGTGGCTGTGATCGGAACACTGGACATCGTTCTTGGCGAAATTGACAGATAACTCCCGCAGTGATTCAAAGGAGACGGCGCGAATGAGTGAAGCAGTTGCGCAACAGGCTGAAGAGCAGGAAACGGAAGTAGACCTCTCCATAGCCGATAAGGTTATCGACAAATACATCGACCTGCCGGGCAACCTGATGCCGGTCCTTCAGGGCGTTCAGGACGCTTACGGGTATATTCCCCGCAAGGTTGCCGACCATGTCGCCGAGCGGTTGAACGTCTACCCGAGCCAGATCTACGGCGTACTTACCTTTTATGCCCAGTTTCATCTGAAACCCCGCGGACGTTTCATTATCCGGGTCTGCGTCGGGACCGCCTGCCATGTTTCGGGCGCGCCGCGCATCGTTGAAACCTTCTTTGACAAACTGCACATCGGCCACGCCGAGACCACGCCCGACCTGCGCTACACCTTTGAGAAGGTTGCCTGTCTGGGCGCCTGCGGCATGGCGCCGCTGGCCATGGTCAATGACGACACCTTCGGCAAGATGACGGTCCAAAGGGTTGACGAGATAATTGCCGAATACAACAAGCGGCCGATGAAATAGAACCGACTCAACCATTCCAGCAGGGGACAAAGCGTTATGGGCGAAGCAATAAAAATTCTGATATGTCAAGGGACCGGCGGTATCTCGGCCGGGGCGAAAAAGGTCGAGGCGGAGTTTCGCCGGGTGCTCCAGGAAAAGGGCGTTGACGCGGTTGTGGGCAAGCGTTGCGAGGTCATCCACACCGGGTGCCGCGGACTGTGCGCCAATGACGTCCTGGTGGACATCATCACCGAGGAGCAGGGGCGGGTCACCTACGACTTTGTTCAGCCCGAAGAAGTCGAACAGATCGTCAACGAACATATCGTCGCCAAGACGACCATGGAAAAGAGGAAGGCGAAGCCGTATTACAATACCTTCGTCGATGCCCAGATGCGGGTCGTCATGACCGGGTGCGGCCAGATCAATCCGGACAGTATTGACGCCTATAAAGCGGAAGACGGATTCAAGGCGATTGAGAAGTGCATCAATACCTTGAAGCCTGAAGAGGTTATCGAAGAGGTCAAGAAATCCGGTCTCCGTGGTCGTGGGGGCGGTGGTTTCCCCACCGGCATGAAGTGGTCCTTCTGCAAGGCTTCCCCGGGAGATCACAAGTATCTGATCTGCAACGCCGACGAAGGCGATCCGGGCGCATTCATGGACCGCTCCCTGCTGGAAGGCGACCCCTATTGCATCATAGAAGGCATGATGATCGCCGCCTATGCCATCGGCTGCGACTTTGGTTACGTCTATGTGCGCGCAGAGTACCCCCTGGCCGTTCAACGTCTGCAGCATGCCATTGACGTCTGTTATGAACAGGGTTACCTGGGCCAGAATATTCAAGGATGGGGCCTCAACTTCGACATGCGCATCAAGATGGGGGCCGGCGCCTTTGTGTGCGGCGAAGAGACCGCACTGATGGCCTCCATCGAAGGCCAGCGCGGCATGAGCCGTCCCCGCCCCCCCTTCCCGGCCGTGCGCGGTCTATGGGGCAAGCCGACCAACATCAACAACGTCGAGACCTTCGCCAACGTCCGACACATCATCAACAAGGGCTCTGCCTGGTACGCTTCTCTCGGCACCGAGACCACCAAGGGGACCAAGATCTTCGCCGTCACCGGCAAGGTCAAGCATACCGGCCTCGTTGAAGTCCCGGCCGGCATGACCGTCCGTTCGGTCATTTACGATGTGTGCGGCGGTATCCTCAACAACCGCAAGTTCAAGGCCGTCCAGGCCGGCGGCCCGTCCGGCGGCTGTATCCCGGCCGAGATCCTGGACACCCCGGTTGACTACGACTCCCTGATCAAGGCCGGTGCCATGATGGGTTCCGGCGGCCTGGTCGTCATGGACGAGACCACCTGCATGGTGGACGTCGCCCGCTTCTTCCTGACCTTCACCAGGATGGAGTCTTGCGGCAAATGCGTTCCCTGCCGCATCGGCCTGAAGGTCATGCTGGACATTCTGGAGCGGATCACCGAGGGGCGCGGCGAGTTGTCCGATATCGACGCCCTCCTGGATCTGGGAGTTGCCATCAAGAAGGCCTCCCTGTGCGGTCTCGGCCAGACGGCCCCCAACCCGATCCTTTCCACCATCAACTATTTCCGCCACGAGTACGAGGCCCACATCACCGACAAACGGTGCCCCTCCAATTGTTGCAAGGAGCTGCTCCTGTGGCAGATCGTAGAGGACAAGTGCGTCAAGTGCGGGGCCTGCAAGAAGGCCTGTCCGGTGGACGCCATTACCTGGGAAAAGGGACAGATCGCGTTCCTGGACAAGGAAAAATGCACCAAGTGCAAGTCCTGTTATGACGCCTGCCGCTTCATGGCGATCGAATAGAACCGGTTCCTTAATGAGTCAAACCAACTGATAGAGGTTGAGATGGTAAATCTGACAATAGATGACAAGCAGGTTACGGCTCCCAAGAACGCGACCATTTACGAAGCCGCCAAGATCAATGGGATCAAAATCCCGATCCTGTGCCACGACAAAAAGCTGAAACCCTTCGGCGCCTGCCGCATGTGCCTGGTGGAAGTGGAACAGATGAAGGGACGTCAGATTCCGGCCTGCACCACACCGGTCACCGACGGCATGATCATCCGCACCTCGACCCCGGACATCATCAAGGCCCGCAAGATGGTGCTGGAGCTTCTGCTGCTCAACCACCCCATCGACTGTCCGGTCTGCGACAAGGGAGGGGACTGCGACCTGCAGAACCTGACCTATGAATACCAGGTGAACGCCAACCGTTTCAGTGACGAGAAGTTCCATCACGAGATCGACTACAGCAACCCGCTGATCGAGCGCGACATGAACCGTTGCGTGCTGTGCGGAAAATGTGCCCGCATCTGTGACGAGATCGTCTCCTTCGGCGCCCTGACCTTCATCAGCCGCGGTATCGAGACAAAGATCGGCTGCGAGTTCGAAGGCGCGCTCAACTGCGAGTTCTGCGGCTCCTGCGTCTCCGTCTGCCCGGTCGGCTCGCTTCTGGCCCGTCCCTTCAAGTACAAGGCCCGTTTCTGGGCACTGACCAATCATAAGTCCGTTTGCAGCTACTGCGGCACCGGTTGCAACCTGACCTTGGGGGTCAAGGACAACAAGGTCCTGACCACGGTCTACGACGAAAACCAGGGATTCCACAACGGCCAGCTCTGCTGCCGAGGCCGGTTCGGCTACCAGTTCATCAACTCGGACAAGCGACTGACCACCCCGCTGGTGCGGAAGAACGGCGTCCTGACGGAAGCCGGTTGGGACGAGGCCCTGGAGTTGGTCGCAAGCCGCCTGAAGGGAAGCGGCGCATCGGCCGCCGCCCTGTCCACGCCGCGCTTGGCCAATGAGGAATTGGTGCTGTTCAAGAAACTGATGGAGACAGCCGGTTCCGCCAACTACGACCATTCGGCCGGCTACGCCCACGCCGCCCTGACCGAGGGTTTTGCCCGCAGCTTCGGGGCAACTGCTTCACCCGCGACGATCCCGGATATCCAGAAGAGCGACCTCCTGCTGGTCATCAAGACCGATAGCTACGAGACCCACCCGGTGGTCGGCTTCGAGATCAACATGGCGGTCAAGAACAAGGGCGCCAAGCTGAACATACTCTCCGACAAACGGGGCAAGCTTTCCAAACTGCCCGACGCCACGACCCTGGTACACACCCCCGGCTGCGAAGTGGCCGTCATCAACGCCATGGCGAAGGCGATCCTGGATGAAAAGCTGGCCGCAGGTTCGGCCGCGGCGATCCCCGGTTATGCCGATTTGGAAAAGGCTTTGGCCGGTTTCACCCCCGATGCCGTCGCCGGACAAAGCGGCCTGAGCGCCGCCGCCATCAGGCAGTTTGCCACCGACTACGCCAAGGCGGGGAAAGCGCTGATCATCTTCCCCATCGGCAATGCCTATCCCGGCCACAACGCCGACCTGGCCAGCGCCGTGGCCAATCTGGCCATCCTGACCGGCAAGTTCGGCGAAGGGAGCGGCGTCCTCTGCATGGCCGAGAAAAACAACAGCCAGGGCGCCGTGGATATGGGTTTCTATGCCACCAGCGGCCTGAATGCCGGGCAGATCATCGACGGTTGCGCAAGCGGCGCGATCAAGACGCTGTTTATCGCCGGCGAGAACCCGGTGGTTTCCTATCCGAACCGGGCCGCTGTCACGGCTGCCCTCGACAAAGTGGAATTCCTGGTGGTCTCCGATCTGTTCATGACCGAAACCGCAGCCATGGCGGACGTGGTGCTGCCGGCCTGCTCCTTTGCCGAAAAGGAAGGTACCTTTACCAGCGTTGACCGCCGCGTTCAGCACATCAAACCGGCCATCGGGAAGATCGGCAAAAGCCGCACCGATTTCGAGATCTTCGGCACGCTGATCGCCAAGCTGGGCGGACAGGCCCCCGCTACGCCTGCGGCAGTGTTCGGCGAGATTGCGGCATCAGTCCCCGGATACGCCGGCATGTCCTACGCCTCCCTGGGCGAGGTCGGCGCCTTTGCACCGGTCATCGTCAAGGCAACGTTCGTTGCGCCCAAGGCCGCGGTGGTGGAACCGGTGGCCGGCAAGCTGGCCCTGGTTACCGGCAGCGTCCTGTACCACAACGGCACCCTGTCCCAGTTCGGCGAAGGTCCCATGTATGTCTGCCCCGAAGGGTACGTGGAACTCTCCCGCGGCGACGCCGCCAAGCTGAAGATCGAGGAAAACGACCTGCTGAACGTCGCCTCCGCGACCGGTTCGACCAAGCTGAAGGCCAGGATCACCCCGCGCATGCCCGAAGGCGTGCTGTTCAGCCCGTACCACTTCGGTGCGGCAGGGATCAACCAGGTCTGGAGCGGCGCTCCGGTCACCTGGGTAACCGTGACCAAGTAACCTGACACTAACGTTCTCGGACTTATTTCATACTCGCAAGAAAAGAGGGACCGATGGGAATCGAGATTTTAGGACTACCGATGATGTATTACATCGCCATGGTCGCCAAGGTCATTGGAGCATTTGTCTTCGTGCTGCTGACCGTGGCCTATGCCACCTACGCCGAGCGTAAGATCATCGGCCACATGCAGGTACGCCTGGGACCGATGCGCACCGGTTGGCACGGCCTGCTGCAACCGATCGCCGACGGGCTCAAACTCTTTTTCAAGGAAGAGATCGTCCCTAGCCAGGCGAGTACCTTTGCGTTCCTGGTTGCGCCGTTGATCGCCCTTATCCCGGCCTTTATCACCTTTGCGGTCATCCCCTTCGGCGGCGTCATCGAGGTCGCAGGCTACAAGATCCCGCTGCAGATCGCCGCTTATTTCGACACGGCCGCGGGCAGGGTCTACGACGTCAACGTCGGCGTACTCTACATACTGGCCATGTCATCCATTGGCGTGTACGGTGTCGTGTTGGCAGGTTGGGCATCCAACAGCAAGTACTCTCTCCTGGGGGGCCTGCGCGCCTCGGCCCAGATGATCTCCTACGAGCTTTCGGCCGGTCTGGCCATTGTGTCGATATTCATGCTCACCGGTACCCTGTCCCTCAACGAGATTGTCAATCAGCAGTCGGGCTTTGGCGGCTTTGAATGGTATGTATTCAAACAGCCACTTGCATTCGTATTGTTCTTTATCTGCTGCATTGCCGAAATCAATCGCACACCTTTCGACCTTCCCGAAGCGGAAACGGAACTGGTCTCCGGTTTTTGCACCGAGTACTCATCCATGAAGTACGCCATGTTCTTCATGGCTGAATATGCCAACATGGTAACGGTCTGCGCCATAACCACCACGCTTTTCCTGGGCGGCTGGAACGGACCCCTGGCTACCACCATCCCGATCCTTGGACCGGTGTATTTTGTCGCCAAGGTATATTTCCTGATTTTCTTCTGCATGTGGTTGCGGGCTACAGTACCCAGGTATCGTTATGATCAGTTGATGCACCTTGGGTGGAAGGTTTTTCTGCCGGTGTCGTTGCTCAATATCGTTGCTACAGGCATCTGGAATTACTTCATAAAATAATCAGCTCAGATTGTAGATAAGCAATCCAAGAACAAGGATGGAAACATGAATCCGATCAATACGTTTGTCCCGATAATCCAAGGGCTGAAAATTACCCTGAGCCACCTCTTCAAGAAGCCGGTTACCCTGCAGTACCCGACCGAGCGCCCGAAGGTAGCAGAACGATTCCGGGGACTGCACGCCCTCAATGTATCTCACAACAAGGCTAAATGTGTGGCGTGCTACCTCTGCCCCACGGTCTGCCCGGCCAAGTGCATCACCGTTGAGGCGGGCGAGGATGCCAATCACGACAAGTATGCGGCCAAGTATGAGATCGACATGCTGCGGTGCATTTTCTGCGGGTACTGTGTAGAGGCCTGTCCGGTGGACGCCATCAGGATGACCGGCGAGTTCGAACTGGCCAACTACAGCCGCAAGGACTTTGTCTATTCCAAGGAACGCCTCTTAGAAAAGAAATAAAGGAGCAGTGCATGGAAACCCTTTTCTTCCTCATCATCACGCTGGTGGCCATTGTGTCGGCGATCCTGGTGACCACCTGCAAGAACCCGATCAACAGCGCCTTGGCGCTGGTGATGACTTTCTTCTGCCTGGCAACCTATTACGTCATGCTGGATGCTCCCTTCATGGCCGCCGTGCAGGTAATGGTGTACGCCGGTGCCATCATGGTCCTGATCGTGTTCACCATCATGCTGCTCAACATCAGGGTTGACGCGAGCAAGAAACATTCCCACAAGGTCGTGTTGGGCTCCATTATCGGTTTCTTCACTCTGGTCAACACGGCTTTCATCGTCATAAAGGGGCATGTTGCGTCGCCCAACGGACCGCTGACAGGCGAGATGATCAGGCAGCAGGGGCACACCGAGCTGATCGGCCGCGAGATGTTCACCAACTTCCTGCTCCCCTTTGAGATCACCTCAATCCTACTTCTGGTGGCCATCGTCGGCGCGGTCATACTGGCAAAGAAAAAAATCTAAACAGAGGGCATATACATGGAAAACGTGAACAGTTATCTCATCGTGAGCGCCATTCTTTTCTCCATCGGGACCATCGGCGTCCTTACCCGCAAGAATGCCATCGTGATCTTCATGTGTGTCGAATTGATGCTCAATGCGGTCAATCTGACGTTCGTGGCGCTCTCCCGTCACCTGGGCAACCTGGACGGCCAGATATTCGTTTTCTTCGTCATGACCGTTGCCGCAGCCGAGGCCGCAGTCGGCCTGGCCCTGATGATCGCCTTCTACAACAACAAGGAATCCATCGACGTAGAAGACGTCAACATCATGAAGTGGTAGCAGGGCTGCGGACTAAACAAGAGAGTAGACAACGTTTAACGATTGCATAAAAGGAGTCTTACATGTTTGACAACGTATGGCTGATCCCGCTCTTCCCCTTCATCGGCTTCCTGATCAACGGCCTGTTGGGGAAAAAGATCAAGAACGAGACCGTCATCGGTGGTATCGGCGCATTTGCCGTGCTCTGTTCGTTCATCGTTTCCTGCATGACCATACTCAATCTCCTGTCCTTGCCAGGTGAGGAACGGGTGGCGAATGTCAAGTTGTTCACCTGGATCACCTCAGGCCATTTCAACGCCGACATTGCCTTTCTGATCGATCCGCTTTCATGCGTAATGATCATGATCGTCACGGGCGTCGGCTTCCTGATCCATCTTTACTCCATCGGCTACATGCATGGCGAAGAGGGCTTCTACCGCTTTTTCGCCTACTTGAACCTGTTCATGTTTTCCATGCTCCTCCTGGTGCTGGGCAACAACCTGCTCCTGATGTTCGTGGGCTGGGAGGGTGTCGGACTCTGCTCTTACCTCCTGATCGGCTACTACTTCCACAAGAAGTCGGCCGGCGATGCCGGCAAGAAGGCATTCGTCATGAACCGCGTCGGCGACTTCGGCTTTCTGCTGGGCGTCTTCACCCTGTTCTGGTACATGGGGCAGAATCATAACATTTGGACCATCCAGTTCACCGAATTGGCCGCCAACTCCCATCTCCTGCCGACCGGGGGCGTCGTCACGGTGATCACGCTCTGCTTCTTCGTCGGCGCGACCGGCAAGTCGGCCCAGATCCCGCTCTACACCTGGCTGCCGGACGCCATGGAAGGCCCGACCCCCGTTTCCGCCCTGATCCACGCGGCCACCATGGTCACCGCCGGTGTCTACATGATCGGCCGCATGAACTATCTTTTCATCCGCTCCCCTGAAACCCTGATGGTCATCGCCGTGGTCGGCGCATGTACCGCCCTGTTTGCCGCCACCATCGGCACGGCCCAGAACGATATCAAACGCGTGCTGGCTTACTCCACCGTTTCCCAGCTTGGTTACATGTTCCTGGCCATGGGGTCCGGCGCCTTTGCCGCCGGCATCTTCCACCTCATGACCCACGCGTTCTTCAAGGCCTGCCTGTTCCTCGGTTCCGGAGCGGTGATACATTCCATGCACCACGCCCTGCATCACGCCCACTCTCACGACGATGCCCAGGACATGCGCAACATGGGCGGGCTGAGATCCAAGATGCCGCTGACGTTCCTGACGTTCCTGCTGGCAACCATCGCTATTTCCGGCATACCGGGCTTCTCCGGCTTCTTCTCCAAGGACGAGATTCTGTGGCAGGCATTCTCCAACCCGCACCACGGCCAGCTGAACTACCTGCTGTGGGGCATGGGCGCCGTTGCCGCCGGTTTGACCGCCTTCTATATGTTCCGCCTGGTGTTCATGACGTTCTTCGGCGAATGCCGCATTACCCCCAAGGCCAAGGATCATCTGCATGAATCGCCCATGGTGATCGTAATCCCCCTGATCGTGCTGGCCGCCCTGTCGGTTGTGGGCGGTTACATCGGCCTGCCGAAGGTGATCGGTGAACTGTTCGGCGGTATCCCCAACTATTTTGAACACTACCTGGAGCCGGTCTTCAGGCTTTCGGAAGAATACATGGCGCAGCACGCGGCCCTTGGTGCCGAGCATCACAGCGCCACCCTCGAATGGGGCTTGATGGGGCTGTCGGTTCTTATCGCTCTGTTCGGCATAGGCGTCGCTTTCACCATGTATGTTATGAATACGGAGCTGCCGAAGAGGTTCGTGGCCACGTTCCCGGCATTGCACCGCGCTGTCTACAACAAATGGTATATAGACGAGCTGTACGATTACCTCTTCGTCAACCCCTGCAAGGCGTTGGGCCGCTTCCTCTGGAAAGGCTTCGACGTGGTGGTGGTCGATGGTGCCGTCAATGGCGTTGCCAATGTCGTGATGGCTTTCAGTGGTGTATTCCGTTTTCTGCAGTCCGGCTACATCTACAACTATGCTTGGTCAATGGCCTTCGGTGTTGTGGTGATCCTGGGCTACTACGTCTTCAAGTAAACCGACACTTGCAATTTGCATAAAGGAGCATGAATTCATGAGTAACCACCTACTGAGCCTGACGACATTCCTGCCGATACTGGGTGTCCTGCTGCTGCTGTTCATCCCCAAGGACAGCAAGGGAGTGCTGCGAGGTGTCGCCTTAACGGTGACCGTGGTGACCTTTCTGGTGTCGTTGCCGATCCTGACCGGTTTCCAGACCAACGCCGACTTCCAGTTCACGGAGAACGTGCCCTGGATTGCCGCCGGCCCGTTCGCGATGCGCTACAATGTGGGTATCGACGGCATCAGTCTGTGGCTTGTTATCCTGACTACCTTCATCATGCCGCTGGCCGTGCTCTCCACCTGGACTGCCGTGGAGGAAAAAGTCAAGGAGTACATGATCTGCCTGTTGCTTCTCGAAACCGGCATGCTGGGCGCGTTCATCTCCCTGGATCTGTTCCTTTTCTACATCTTCTGGGAAGTCATGCTGATTCCGATGTATTTCATCATCGGCATCTGGGGCGGCAAGAACAAGATCTACGCAGCCGTCAAGTTCTTCATCTACACCATGGTCGGCTCGCTGCTCATGCTGGTCGCCCTGATCTTCCTCTACTTCAAGGGATTGGAGGCAGGCTTCACCAACTTCGGCCTGGTGCAGTTCTTCGACCTGCGGCTTGACCCGGCTACCCAGACCTGGTTGTTTCTGGCATTTGCCCTGGCCTTTGCCATCAAGGTCCCCATGTTTCCGCTGCATACCTGGTTGCCGGATGCCCATACCGAGGCCCCCACGGCAGGTTCCGTGATCCTGGCGGCCATCATGCTGAAGATGGGCACCTACGGCTATGTGCGCTTCGCCCTGCCGCTTTTCCCCGACGCAGCCCACCGGTTCACGCCGCTGATCGCCACCCTGGCCGTGATCGGCATCATCTATGCGGCGCTGGTGGCCATGGTGCAGGAGGACGTCAAAAAGCTGGTGGCCTACTCATCGGTGGCCCACCTTGGTTTCGTCATGCTGGGGATCTTTGCCTTCAACACACAGGGGATCACCGGCGGCATGCTTCAAATGCTCAACCACGGCGTATCCACTGGCGCACTGTTCCTTATCGTCGGCTTTATTTACGAACGCCGGCATACCCGTCTGATCACTGATTTCGGCGGTCTCTCCAAGCAGATGCCGATCTTTGCCACGGTATTCATGATTGTGACCCTCTCTTCCATCGGCCTGCCCGGCACCAACGGTTTCGTGGGCGAGTTCCTGGTGCTCGTGGGCTCCTTTGAGAGTGAATTGCGCTGGTGGACGGTCATCGCTTCCAGCGGTGTCATCCTCTCGGCCGTCTACATGCTCTGGATGTTCCAGCGGGTCATGTTCGGTGAGCTGGACAACCCCAAAAACCAGAAGCTTGCCGACTTGAACGCCCGCGAGATAGCCATCATGGTGCCGCTGATCGCCCTGATCTTCATCATGGGGGTCTATCCCAACCCGTTTATCGAGAAGATGGACCCGGCCATCCAAAAGCTGATTGCCAGGACCAAGCCTGTAGGTCAGACGGCACAACAGATGCCGGCGATGCAGGGATTGCCCGCAGGGCATCCGGCGATGTCCGGCTCGGCCGCAACGTCTGTCGAGCAGGCTGTGCCGGCTGTCGCAAATCCGAACGAAGTCAAGTAACGACACGAGTCAACCAGACCGGAGGATATATTAGATGGACATGATTACTATTCCAGCCGTCAACCTGAGCCCGATCCTGCCGGAGATATTCCTCTCCGTGCTCGCCATGGCCCTGCTCCTGATCAACGTCTTCGTTCCCGGCAAACAGAAGTCCTACCTGGGGTACATCAGTTTCATCGGCGTCGTGGTGGCGGGGGTCCTGGCGTGCGCCGGCTGGGGCACGCCGGTTGAGAGCTTCAGCGGTTCGGTCATCCAGGATAACTTCGCCACATTCTTCAAGATTATTTTTCTGGTTTCGGCCGGCCTGGTAATTTTGATCGCCGACCAGTACATGGAGCGGGAAGAATGCAACCATGGCGAACTCTACCCGCTGATCCTGTTCACGGTGGTGGGGATGATGCTGATGGCGGCAGGGACCGACCTGATGACCATCTTCCTTGGCCTGGAAGTCATGTCGGTGTCGCTGTATGTCTTGGCGGGCTTCAACCGCGCCAATCTCAAATCCAACGAGGCCGGCCTCAAATACTTCCTGCTGGGCGCCTTTTCAACCGGGTTTTTACTCTATGGCATGGCCTTGACCTACGGAGCAACCGGTACGACCCGTATCGCCAAGATCGCCACAGCCGTGGGACAGATGAGCGTGCCTTCGACCAATATCATGCTGGTGGCCGGAATGCTGCTGATGCTGACCGGTTTTGCCTTCAAGATGGCTGCTGCTCCGTTCCACATGTGGACTCCCGATGTGTATGAAGGCGCACCGACTCCCATGACCGCATTCATGTCGGCCGGCCCCAAGGCCGCCGGCTTCGCCGCCGCCCTGCGGGTTTTTCTCGTGGCCCTGCCCACCCTGCAGGTCGAATGGAGCCAGGTCCTGTGGGTACTGGCCGTACTGACCATGACGATCGGCAATATCACCGCGCTGCGCCAGGATAACATCAAACGCATGCTGGCCTACTCGTCCATCGCCCATGCCGGGTACGCCCTGGTCGGTTTCGCCGCCGGCAACAGCACCGGCACAGCCGGCATTCTGTTCTACATGCTTTCCTATGCTTTCATGAATATCGGCGCCTTTGCCGTGATCATCCTGATCGGCAAGAAGGGTGAAACCAACGGCAATGTCATGGATTTCGCCGGCCTCGGATTCAGGCACCCCGTCCTGGCGGTCGCCATGTCCGTATTCCTGTTCTCGCTGGCCGGCATGCCCCCCACGGCGGGCTTTATCGGGAAGTTTTACCTGTTCTCCGGCGCCGTCCAGAAGGGTTACGTCGGGTTGGCCATTATCGGCGTTCTCAACAGCGCTGCTTCGGTGTATTACTACCTGCGTGTGATGGTCTACATGTATATGAAGGAACCGACCGAGGATTTCGAATGGACCCAGGTAAGCGCCCCCATCGCCCTTTCGCTGCTCATCTCCGTTGCCGGCTCGTTGATACCCGGCATTGTGCCGTCGTTCATTCTCCAATATGCGGAGCAGGCGATAAAGCTGATCTGACCGTTGGATACATCCGAGAAATGCAAAAGGGCGGTCCCGTGATGGGGCCGCCCTTTTGTTGCAGCTGGTTCATATTCACCAATATCAATGGAATGTGGGTGTCTTCTCCTGAATAAGTACATAGGGGCTGATAATCAGCATGGCAAACTTCTTGTGCCGGTTGCCGTCCCAGGCGTGAATCTGGGATTCGGTCGGCTTGCCGATCATGCCGGCGCTGATCCAGTCGGCGATTATCTCGGTGTCGTCGCCTGCCACCCGCAATGCCGCATCGGCCAGGTCGAGGCTGTCCGCGACAAGTATAATCCCACCTCGCTCAAGATGGGCGCGCAGCCAGTCCCATTCCGCCTCGTCGATTGAAAGCGCCAGTTCCTCTTTACTCAGTACCATTGAATGCCCTTTCCCCTGCACGATATCGTGAACGGTAAGAGATGTGATTGCCGCATATATCGGATAATGTATTTGTATCAGGCAACGCAGATAAAGTCGAGTCCTTCCCGCAGGCTCATGGGCAGGATCAGGCGTCTGAATTCCTCGCGAGCGCCGCGGACGCCGATGGCGACCAGCATCTTTTCACCGGAAGGCCGCAATTCGCGCGGATGAATGACCGGCGCGCCGTGCAGCGGCCGGCCGGTCTTGCGGGGGTCCACATCAAGCCAGCAGGACACCACGATACCCTCTGCCGCAAGCAAGCGCTGCCAGGCACGCCCCTCCAGGCCGGCCCCGGCCATGATGACGGTTTTCCGGCTGGCAAGAAAACCGGACAAAAGGTGATGCAGTTTGCAGGCGCGAAAGGCGTTGTGGGAATATTCATCCATGGTGCGGGTCGCCCGCCCGGGATGGTCGCGCCAGAAAAAAAGCGTTTGCGGCAGTCGCGCAAAACGAACGCCGGCAGCCGCCATGCGCAGCCAGAGGTCGTAATCCTCCGGCCACCCGCAGTCGCGGTAACCGCCCACGTCTAGCAGCAGGTTACGACGCATCATGACACTGGGATGCACAAAGGGAGATTCCACGAACAGATCACGCATGATGAGCTCGTGGCCCTTGAGTCCGTTCTGCCAGGCCTCATAGGCCAGCATGCCCTGTTTCAGCGCGGGGCGGGGGAAATGGCGAAAAGCGCAAGCCGTGAGCCCTATTCCCGGATCGGTCTCCAGCAGGTTTGCCTGTAGCTCCAAACGGCGGGGATGGGCAATGTCGTCTCCATCCATGCGGGCCAAGAGGGGGGCGCGGCAGGCATCCAGCCCCTCGTTGAGGGCCGCAACCAAACCCCCTCCCTCGCACCGCAGGGCGCGTATGCGCTTGTCTCGAAGTGCGGCGGCGGCCAGGATGGCGGGGGTATTGTCGGTCGAACCGTCGTCCACAACGACCAGCTCCCAGTCGGTCAGGGTCTGCCGGAAGATGGTATCCAGGGCGGCCGGCAGATAACGCGCCTCGTTGCGCACCGGCATGAGGATGGAAACGCGGGGTGGTCGGGTCATGGGTCTCAATGGAGATTCTCCCAGATAAGCTTGGCAATGATTGTCAGTACCATAGTAATGAATACCGGCCTGATGAAGCGCGTCCCCTTGCGTACGACCATGCGGGCGCCGATGCGGGCGCCGACGAACTGGCCGGCTCCCATGACCAGCCCCTCCCGCCAGAGCACGGAACCTCCGCGGATGAACATGATCAGCGATGCCACATTGCTGGTGAAATTCATCACCTTGGTGTAGCCGGTTGCCCTGATCATGTTGAACCCCAGGCCGAGCATGAGCGCCATCACCCAGAACGATCCGGTGCCCGGTCCCAGAAAACCGTCATAAAAGCCCAGGACAAGGCCAGCCGAAAAAAAGAACGGGCCTGGTTTCAGGCGCGGATGGATGTCCTCGTATCCCAGACGGGGCGTCAGCAGGGTGTAGAGCACAATTACAACCAGCAGCCAGGGGATGACCTGGCGCAGGAGGCCGGGATCGAGCTTCTGCACGATACTGGTGCCAAGAGCGGACCCAATCGCGGTATAGGCGACCCCGGTCCGGCAATCCTTCAATCGAACGGTTCCGGATCGGATAAAGGTCAGCATGGCGCTGCCTGAGCCGAAGCTCGCCTGGAGCTTGTTGGTGCCCAGCGCGCTATGGGGCGGAATGCCGACACCCAGCAAGACCGGAATTGTAATCAGCCCACCGCCGCCGGCAATGGAATCGACCAAGCCGGCCACAAGACCGGTAAGAAACAGGAGGGGCAGCAAAAGCAAAGCGGGCATGGGCAATCGTTTCCGGTCCAGGAGGTGTTGCACGGCATGAAGAGTGGGACTCGCAGGGGACATTTTCGCGATTCCGCGCCGATTGTCAAGCTGAAAACATCTGCGACCGAAAGCCGGCCTTTAGTTGATTCCGCTCAACAGAATCGCGGCGCAGCTTGTGACGGAAACAGCAAGGCAGAGGCGTACGACTTGGGTAAGCGGCTTTATGCCGGTTTTGCCGAACACCTCTCCGGTCAGGCAGCTTCCGATCAGAAAAAGGGTTACGACCGAGCTCTGTTTTGCGACACCGCTGAATGCATGTCGGAGGCTGTCGAACCTGGCGGCAAGGTGCGGGTGGGCGCCGGGATACGGACAATTCAAACATGGCCGCATCGGTTCCACGGATAGAAATAGCACCACGCAATGTGGGAACGCAGTTAACGTTTTGCAAACAAATTGGTGTTTGTGGTACAGTTTTCAGATGAAAAACATGTTCAACCAAAACGGATTTACCTTTTTAGCGGCGTTGATGGTGGTGGTCATCATGGGGATCATGCTTGGTCTCACCGCCCAACCCTGGAAAACGATCATGAAGCGTGAACGGGAGCAGGAATTGCTCTTCCGCGGTCTCCAGTACAGGAAAGCCATCGCGGCCTGGAATACGCGACCGGGTGTAACGGGTTCCACTACAGGCGTTACACCGCTTAATGACTTGAAAGACCTGCTGCAGGACCCGCGAACGTTGCAGAAGAACAAATACCTGCGACAACTCTATAAAGACCCCATGACCGGGAAGGGGTGGACTATCATCAGAGATGCAGGCGGGAAAGGGATTATCGGGGTGGCCAGCACCAGCAACGATGTACCGCTCAAGACCTCATTCTCGGAATATTCCGGCCTCGATTCCTTTGCCGGCAAAAATAGATACAGCGACTGGCGTTTCGTGTTCGGGGCTGATCCCGGGACGCCTCCAACTATAGGCATGCCGCAATAGCCCCTCCTTTCATGAATAGAAGACCTTAAAGCCAAGGCACTGCCGGTCTTCCCCCCTGGTAACCGGAACTCAGCATACACGTTGTCGCATCAAAAGAAAAAGGCGTCACCGAAGCAACGCCCTTCTCGTCAATATGCCCATATGCAATCAAACCATGCTGTTTTTGCGACGTCTTCCGTAGAAGGCAAAGCCGAGCATGCCTGCGCCGAGCAGCATTATGGTGCCGGGTTCGGGAACGGGATCTAACGTGACCTGTGCCTGATATTGATTGCCATTGGAATCAACAGGAGTAATCCAATCATAATTTGATATATTGCCGATGGTGGTGCCATTCAGATCGCCCAACATGGTGTTATAATCATTTACAATGTCTTGTCCGTTGTGGCCGGCATAATAGCTGGCGTCCAGCGAGTATTTTGAAGTACCGTTGATTGCTGCCCAGATAGCGGCCTGAAGAGCAATTTGCAGGTCAGTATTTGTTTCTGCTCGTATGGCATATTGGTCAAGTAACCATGCTACCTGTCCAACATTATTAATTGTACCGGCATTGGTTTGGCCATAATGAATGGTGCCATCGTTGGTAATGATGGATTTGCCATAATCGGTTGACGCATATACATCCGTGAAGAGGTCCACGCAGTAGTCAAAAGGGACGCTCGCTCCGTTCAGTGTCGAACCTGCTATGGACCCGCCGCCTACAGGGTCGCCAACGCTCGTCACTGAATAAATTTGGTTATAAGTGCCGCCAATGTAATAATTACCTACTATTGGAGTGGCATATGACGACGAAGCCATAAGAAGCAGCAGGCTTGCCATCATTAAAAATATCTTATTCATTTGTAACTCCTTTTGTTGATAAATGGCGCTTTAACATTTAAAAGCAAAATGTGTGCCATGATTGTATCTATCTGATGTTAAACATATTGCTTGGATTCAGCATAGCCATACGGCATGATGTGTAAATTATACCGACAAGACAATCAGCCAAATAACTACATTTGGGCGTTAAAGTCCGTCTCAACATGAACGGCGGAAGCCTTGAATGATGCAAACACCTGTCTGCCGGGTTGTAATACCGGTTTTCAAGGGATTGGTTGATAATTGAGGCAACAGAAGAAAAACCGCTATAAAGATCTGCCTTGCATCCGATCAGCGAGTCGCAGTGCATCAATTTGGTCGAAAATTGTCAAAATGGATTATACTTGAAGTAAGATAAGGGTGGTGTTCGATCCATAAAAGGTCAATGCCCCGACCGGGGGAGAGTTGCTCACGGATGCCGCCACGTATGTCGGCAACGATCAGGAACCGGGGCTGGAACATGGAATGGAGAACAGGCAATGAGAAAGGCGATTCTTGTAGCCGGGGCAGTCATGGCCTCATGGGTAGTGTTTTTCGCGATGCGTTCCAATTCAGCGGCGGATACGGCAAGTTACCGGCAACCGGAACAGGTCAAACGGGAAAAAGCGACATTCGCGGGGGGCTGTTTCTGGTGCATGGAACACCCATTCGATCAACTTCCCGGTGTGGTGTCGGTGACCTCGGGGTATACCGGCGGCCACAAGACAAATCCGACCTACGAGGAGGTCTCGGCGGGTGGGACCGGCCATGCCGAGTCGGTGCAGATACTCTATGACCCGTCGAAGATCAGCTACGAGAAGTTACTGGCCGTCTACTGGCACAACATCGACCCGACCGTGAAAGACCGCCAGTTCTGCGACTCGGGGCACCAATACCGCAGCGCAATCTTCTACCACACGGAAGAGCAGCGCAGAACGGCCTTGAAGTCCAGGGAAGCCCTCCAAATGAACAAGCCGTTCCAGGGACAGATAGTTACCGAGATAACCCCGGCCACTGAATTCTACCCGGCAGAGGAGTATCACCAGCACTACTACAAAAAAAACCCCATCAGGTACAGGTTCTATCGTTCGAGTTGTGGCCGGGACAACAGGCTCAAAGAGCTGTGGGGAGATCTGGCAGGGCACTGACTGCCAGGGGAGGTTCACCATGCTGTCACGCAGATTCTTTCTTGTCGGCGGGTTATGCACCATTATTGCCGCGTGTAACAGAAAGGCGCAAATCCCGGAAGCTGCCGTCACTTCCATGGCTTCCGGAAAGGCAGAACCTTCGCGGATTCGATTATATTCCGCAGCCAAGAAGGGCTATGTCATGAGCGACAGGGTTGTCAAGACCGATGATGAATGGCGCAGGCTATTGACGCCGGAGCAGTATCATGTCACCAGGGAAAAGGGAACGGAGCGGCCCTTCAGCGGCGCGACTTGGAACAATCATGACCACGGCATCTACCGATGCATCTGTTGCGGCAACGACGTGTTCAGTTCTGAGAACAAGTTCGAATCCGGTACCGGCTGGCCGAGCTTCTGGCAGCCGATCGCTCCGGAGAATATAACGACCCGTGAAGACAACGGTCTTTTTGCGAATCGAACCGAAGTCAGGTGCGCTCGTTGCGATGCCCATCTGGGGCATGTGTTCGATGATGGCCCTCAACCCACGGGTTTGCGTTATTGCATGAATTCGGTTGCCTTGGGTTTCGTGCGATCCTGAGCGTTCGGCCTTTCCCCCTAAGGTCACGTTTACCCACTCGTTCAGTATCAATCCGCTTGGCATTACCGCCAAATAGTTCTCCTGTTGCTTCACCAACCAGCAGTAGCAGGGCTGATTTTATATCGATAACGTAGTTCCCGATAAACCGTAGGGCGCCAACAGGTTGATATAAGCTGTGGTTACGCTATTGGCAGACATTTTGCCGCTTGGACAGTTTGTTTGATTTGAGAACTCGGTGCGTTTTGCCCATGGCCTCTTCCGGGGTGTATCCGGTTACTTCGGTTTTCTCGTGAAGATTGCCGGCGACCAGCCTTGGAGCGTGAGGTGAGTTCTTCTTTTGCGATTGTGTAGCCGTACATCATTGGGTTGACGCCCAATCCATCGTTTGGTTGAACATCATCAGAATACGTCACTCTGCATTTGCGAAAAGATCATATATCGATGTTGTTTGCCACCCGTGGCTTTCATCGGTCAATCACGCTTAGCCGATTTTTTTTCAATAAGGTTTGTGAGAAGCGGTATTATTTTTTTGTCCCAATTGTCGGAGCCGGCTATTTTAAGCACAATGGTTTTGTCAACCAGTACGGCAAAAGTTGGAGTACTGTTATCCATCTTGACGCTCTCATAAAGCCACTTGAAATCATCCGGGAAATCATCTGGCTGCAAATTCCTGCGAAAGGTATTCCGTTCAATTTTTAGAAACTCTATCTGCTTAATCTCTTTAGATAAAAGGAATTTCTGTAGTTCGTTCTCCTCCCATTGGTTACAAAAATGACAATCCCGTGCACCGAGATAAACCAAGGTAATCTTTGAATCCTTGTGCCAAGCTATTCCATAGCCTGTAAAGGGTCCTGATAGTGCAGAACATCCGGAAAAGACCATAACAGCAGTAAAAATTAAAATAATTTTGTTCATAGATCACCACGTTCACGGAGGAGGAGAAGCATCAGGACGGACAAAAATATATGTGCAGGTGCTTTATGGTCACCCAGACGAAATGAAAGAGGTAAGAGGCATATCCTCATTGCATCACCTCGGCATAAAACAATGCCCCTTGTGGAACCGGATCATGGGTGACTGGAAACGTCCGAACACATCCGGAAGCTCATCGCAGGCCTTAGGTATAATAGGGCGATTTGGCTTGTCTACTTAGCGATTAACCATGTAGTAAGATTAACTGCCAATTTTTGGTTGTTGCCCTCCAAAAAGCGGTTTTGAAAGATGGCATCATCACCGAATATGACGTAATTCCCTGATCCAAGCGACCCGGTTACAACAACTGCCAGGGCTTGTACAAGATCACCTTTCGAGAGGATGCCGTCGCCATTCAGATCGAGCCATGCAGTTGGCGATGTGCGTGCTATAGCGGTTGCAGCGTCACATGGATCAATCGCCCACACTCCATAGGCTGAAAAATTGTCAATTCCCTTAAATAATGGATGAGGTGTCAGATCCGTTAATCGGAAGTTAATATCCTGATCGATAATGTTCTGCCGTTCATGTATGACGGCTATTGAAAAACCAAGTTTGAAGCGGTATATCAGATTGGACAGTGGTGGTGCGATATGCATCATGACGGCCAACCTGCCGCCTTTCTGGATGAACCTCACGATTGCTTCAACTTCACCGGGTTGCAATGGCTTGAATAAGCCGGAGATGACCAATGCAGAGACTCCCTTGAGGCTATCGTCACTCAGAACATCTTTCGTTTTAGTGACGTGTGCGCCTGATGCTCGCATCGTCTCTGCCAATTTGGACAGTTGCAGATCACCCTTATTGTCAATGGCAAAGCGTTGTCCATGCCCTTCATCAAAAACAATGACCGGACTATTTTCACCAGCGTGAGAAAGCGCCACACTGAGTTGAAGCAAGGCAACAAAACAGATACTGCTAATGATAGAGCGCATTGATTGTTACTCCTCGTCGTTAAAAGACTCTATTTGTCCTTTATATTGATTGTCCCGAGGATTTGCAAGTATTTTTAGTAAAGCATGCGCGCCCAACGGGTGCGGCTTTGACATCAACACGCCAAAGGGGCGAGGCAATGTTTCCGATGGAAATTTGATGGGGCCGGGGCGAAGTTTCATCGCAACAAGCGCAAGCAATACTTTTAACTGGAATAAGCATGCATGTTTTGTCTACCCCCGCAGCCTGATACCTTCCGGAAGGAATATTATTAGCTTGGTCATGTTCACTGTTTGGTATACTCTCAACAAACGAGGTAAACATGAACACTTTCAAAGTGGCTGTAGATACAAAAGAATTGGTACAGAGAATCAACAAGGTCCTCACAAAGGGAAACCATCGCCTGGTTCAGTCACGCAGTCTGAGCGACAAGTCGAATCTGGGCGACTGGTATATCATTAGCACCTCTACTAACGAAGTTACGTCATGGCATAGCGATATCACCGAACTGGCCCAGGAAACGAATGCGTTGATGCCGGATGAATACTTCGACACGTCGCGCCTGGACAAAAAAGCCTCGCGCGAGCCTGATGAATGTTTCTAAATGGAGTGCCCGGTAAGGTCGATCAGTTGGTCAGCCTATTACCACCAGCGCCAGGGCGCCGGAATCAACATGATCACAAAAACGATCATCAGGTTCATTGAACCGAGTATGTACACGTGAAACGAAAAAGGGGCCGCTGTCTGCGGCCCCTTCACCATCCATTCCGTTGCATTATCACCTCCTTGGTAGTTCGTTAGGCCTTGTGCCCTTTCAGTTCGTCTTTGACGACTCCCGTTATCCCTTTTGCCATTCCGAACATGAGCAGGACGGCCGGCATTACCTGTGCGATGACGATCAATGCACAGAAGCCGAGGAAGATCCAGACGAAGAGCCCGCTGTCATCGACGCGCGGAGTAGAAGCTGCAAATGCTGTTGCAGGGGCGATGGTTCCGATAATGGTAGCTAGAGTTTTCATGGTGTCCTCCCTTTTATTTGGTGATTCGTTAATCTCTTGACCATATAAAAAGCATCGAACGTGCCAGGATAACCAAATTTTTTTTAGTTTGGTTGTAACATATCGATATGGTTGTTGTTAAAAATGCAGTCGATAAAGACGATCAGCAAAATGGGTCGTGGCATGACAGTGGAATGTATGAAAATACTATACACCTGCATGGGTCTGAAACGTTGCTAGTGTCTGTTTTAGTTGCCTTTTTACGTTTTTATACACATTGGGTCAGTGTATATAGAGGTGATTCATGTGTTTCTTTGTTAACGACGGGCACGGTGTACTATGGCCATATTAGATATCCAAAAACAGTCGCAAATAACCTGGCCATTTCAGAATAGAGGGCCTTTCGATTTTCCTTGCCATAAATTCCCTGTAACCTTTATCCGTTGATTCCTGTCTGGTTAATCAGCACGGGTGGATAAATGAGGCCGCACCCTCTTGTAAAATCACCAAAGGATGATATTAATTTAGATACTGATTACGTAGTGGACTGATTTCAACATCGTGTTGAATTCCGTCTATTTTGAAGACCTCCTAGCGATAGGGGACATCCGTTTAATATTTTAAGTTTCACAACCGGTGGAGGATTTATCATGAAAATCGAGGTCATCGAAACGAAAGGGACAGAAAACAAGGGGTTGTTTATCAACGTACTGGAAGCAATCAAGGCATGCGGCATTAACGGCAAAGTCGAATTGGTCAATGATATCCAGACTGTCCTGAAGTACGGGATTCGGGCAACACCGGCACTTGTCGTGAACGGTGTTGTGATGGTTGCCGGTCAGTTCCGGTCATCAGAGGAAATCATGAAGCTGTTGCAGCAACATCTGCCACGTATCATGTGACATTCTGAATATCGCGTAGTAAGGCAGAAACAATCACTTCAATCAGGCATCCATACTTAAAACGAAATAATTTCTGACTACCGATTTCCACAAAAAAAGGCCGCATCTTTCGATGCGGCCTTTCTCTTCCCGGTGGAGGAAGAATTACTTTGCAGCAGGAGCAGCAGGAGCAGCAGTAGTGTCAGCAGCAGGAGCGGCTTCTTTCTTTGCAGCTTTCTTTGCTTTCTTTGCTTTTTTGGCTTTCTTAGCAGGTTTCTTCACTTCTTTCTTCTCGGTAGCAGCAGGAGCGGCAGCGTCAGCAGCAGGAGCGGCAGCGTCAGCAGCGAAAACAACGGCGGAGAAGGACAGAGCAACGATAGCGGCTACGATGGTGGAAAGAACTTTTTTCATTTGGTATTGCCTCCATAAAATTTTGTGAATCTTGTCATTGCTATAGCATTAACAGTGCCAATTTTGGCCAATAGGCTAACATGCCAATATATATGAAACTAATTATATTGCCCTGATCGCATGTGCCCGATGGTTGCCCCAAATACGTCCATGCTTACCCCATTTGAGGTATGGTTTTGCGGGCCCAGGCATGATCTCCGATTTCGGCATTCTTTCGGTCGACTCCTTTTCGGTGTTTATTTCGTTCATCTATTGCCGATCAGCACAAATTTGCTGTTTTGCAGGTAAATGTGTGGTGCTGTCGGGGTGAGAATAAGAAGCTCCTTTAGGTATTCGTGCTTCACTACAGCAAATACGGGTTTTTCCGAGTTCCACAGTTCATGAAATGACTGACAACCGATTAACCATCGACTATGATCTCCGTGCATAAATCCAAAGGCGGTTTCGCCAGGTTGCTCCAGTATGATTATTCGGCGCCGAGCATAAAATGAGAGCCCTTGGCGCAGCCCCTGACTGACAACCGGTGTATCAGGCGGCACGATCAAGCGTATCTTTTCGCCCAGCGTTTTCAGTCCTCGCTGTTCTGCCAGAGGTTCACAAATCATCGGCACCCCTATCAGCATTACCAGCAAGCCAGAAATGACCACGCAAGGGACAAGCCCTGTTATATCATGCGATGTTGCACTTCTTAGCGCCGCAATTCCCTGTGATGACAACAATGCCCCGATCAGCAGACCTGCGGGCCCGCTTACGACATGTTCAGTAACAGAGGGTGCGGCAAAGCATCCTGCAATGCCGAGCAGCAGCATCACCCCCCCCATGATTCGGAGCGACAGGGTCAAACCTGTCGTTATCCGTTCAAGGGCATCGACAACCATATCGCCGACCAGCAGGGCTATAGCCGGATAGATTGGCAGTATGTAGAGAATTATTTTGGAATTGGACGCTGAAAAAAACAGGAAAACGAAGGTCGCCCACAACAGCAAGTACAGCCGGGTTTCACCCTTCGGCCCGGTGTGGCGAAGCCGCCATGCCCGCAACCATACATAGGGAACCAGGGGGCTCCATGGCAGCATCCCGGCAAACAGGACAGGTATAAAGAACCAGAAGGGCTGAAACCGTCTGTGGACGGTGGTCAGATAGCGTTCAAAATGCTCGTGGATGAAGAAAAAATGGGGGAATTCCGGGTTTCGTAGCGATACGGCAAGGAACCAGGGAACGGCCAAAAGTATAAAAATTGCCAAACCCCACAGCAGGTGCATCTGCCGCAGCAACCGCCAGCGGCGCGTAATGCAGATGAACAGGGCGATTACCGCAACCGGGACAACGATCCCGATCAATCCTTTCGCCAGCACCGCCAGGGCGGTCGCTATAGAGCCGAGGGAGGCGTGCGGGATGCGCTGTCGCTCGTATGTCGCGGCAAGCAGGAAGCTTCCCAGTGCAACGGTCAGACAAAAGGTCAACACAACATCAGTGGTAACGATCCTGCTCTGTACCATGAAACCGACACAGCTGCCCAGGATGAGCGCCGATACCAAACCCTCCGTTCGCCCGAACAGTTTCCGCCCCAGGTAATAGATGAACAAAATCGTACCAACCCCGCACAGGGCCGTGGGGAACCGCGCCGCAAACTCGGTGAGACCAAACAGCTTCATGGAAAGGGCATTCAGCCAATAGAGTAATGGAGGCTTTTCAAAGTACTTCACGTAGTTCAGATGCGGCGTGATATAGTCCCCAAGTTCAAGCATTTCCCGAGGGATTTCGGCATAGCGTCCTTCATCGGGCTCCAACAACGAGAATCTGCCCAGTGTCTGCAGGTACACGGATCCAAACATCAGGGACAGGAACAGCAGATCAACGCCCCAGCGGGTTCCCCGGGAAAAAAGAAATGCGATACCCGATAGTGATCTCTTGTTGTCTTTTTGTGATTCAGTCATGCATTGTTCCCATTCGGCTTAGGAAAGGTGGCGCCAAGTAACGGAAAATGTCAGGTCGTGTCCTTCCGGCATCCCCGCGACCATTACTTAACCATAAAGATCTTTACCACGGAGGCCAGCAGCAAAAGGATAACAGGTGGCATCAAAAATTTGGCCGCAAGCCTCTTGAAAAAGAACCGGAAAATTTCATCCGGCGCATGTTCCTTCACTCCCTGCACCCGGCCCGGCGTCCAAATCAAGGTCTTTTTCACCAGGCTTTTGATCGCTTGGCGATACTTCCTTCCGACAAGCGCTTCATACTGTGACCGCTCTGCCCGTCCCATCTCCTGCTGTCCTACCCATTGATCCAACATACCGGCAACGACGAGTTTTTCCAGGAGAGCCCGGAAATCTTTCCGCCGGGTTATCGATGCCTTATTGCGGCGGTAATAATACTCGCCGCCCGGGCAGGAAAATACGCGGGAAGCATGAAACATTACCTGCGGCATGAACAGCATGTCCTCGAAGAGAACGCCTTCCGGAAAACGCACCTCGTCAAACAGGGAGCGGCGATAGAGCTTGTCCACTACCGACGGAAAGGCGCTCAATGCCGCCCGTTGGCCGGAAAAATCCCTGTTCTCGTGCCATGCGGCACCAAAAGCCCTTGCCATGCCGCGGACATTGTGAACCCAGCGCTGTTTCAGCTCGGCAATAACATTTTGGGAGTTTCCAAAGACCGCCGGGGCAGTTGAGTCGTCATACACCGTGCAACAGGTGATTGTGATGTCGGTATTGTGGATCAATGCCCCTTGATAGAGATTCTGATAGAAGTCGGGAGAAATAAGGTCGTCGCTGTCCACGAAACCGATGTAGTTGCCCCGCGCCAGGTCGATGCCGCGGTTGCGCGCAGCCCCCGGCCCCAGATTCCTTTCATGCGAAAACACCCTGATTCTCGGGTCCTCTGCGGCATAACGCCCGAGAACCTGGAGGCTCGCGTCCGTGGAGGCATCGTTGACGCAGATGATCTCGATATCCCGCAGGGTCTGGGACACCAGGGAATCCAGGCATGCCGGCAGGAACCGGACGGTATTCCAGACCGGCACAATGACCGATACCAGCGGGGCGGTCATCGGCCGGCCCCGCGTTCGCCCTTGTCCAGGAGTCGCCTGTAGACCTCCAGCAGATGCGGGGCAACGGCATCGTGTGTAAAGCTTGCGGCGTGGCTACGCGCTTCCGCACTCATGGTCGCATATGCCTCGGGAGAAAGCCGCAGCACATTCGAGATGCCGGTGGCCAGTGCCGCGAGATCATTCGGCGGTACCAGGAAACCGGTCCTCCGGTCGATAACGAGATCAAGGGCTCCGCCGTGGGCTGTTGCCACCACCGGGAGTCCCTGGCTGGCCGCCTCCAGCATGGTCAGGCCGAAGGCCTCGGGTTTTGTGGACGACGAAACGACCATGTCTGAAATGGAGTAGGCACGGCGCGCTTTATCCAGACCACCGCCGGCAAAGACTACCCTGTCGGCAACCTCTAAACGACGAGCGAGAGATTTCAGTTCTGTTTCGTAGCCTTCACGTTTGGGTGTTCCTATGATCAGAAGGCGCGCATCTCTGTTCTCGACGAGAGAGAACGCCCGTATCAGGAGTTCATGCCCCTTCAAGCGAGTAAGCCTGCCGATGATGGTAACCAGCTTGCACTCCGGAGGTATGCCGCAACGACGACGAAATTCTTCTTTTTCAATGGCGGAAACGGGTAGGGCGGGGGGAAGCCACAATGGCATCAGCGTGATGCGCTCGACGGCCACGCCATAGACCGTTGCAACGTGATCCCGTACGAAGTTCGAGGGGACAAAGAGAGCGCCCCCTCGCGTCATGGAGCTGTTATACCAGCGCTTGACCCAGTTTTGATGGCTGTATGCGCCGGCGAACGTGGTGACAAAAGGAGTTTTTGTCAGTCTGCCGGCCAGATAGCCGGACCATGCGGGCGCCCGGGAATGAGCATGAACGATGTGTATGTCACGCTCGCGGATAAGATTGGCCAGGTGATGGGCATTACGGATGATCGTCAGCGGGTTCTTGCTCGCCATCGGCCAGGTGAGATGGTCGATACCTGCCGCGGTCAGCTCGATAGCCATCTTTCCCCCGCAAGAGACCACCGTGGGCAGAACATTGAGGGATTTCTCCAGGATGGCGGTATTTATGACGCTCCGCTCAACCCCTCCCTCGTCGAGAGCCGGCAGCAGATGGAGAGTACGAATCAGCGGTTCAGCCATAGGACCACCCCGTAGACAACGATTACGATGAGTGTGGCAATACCTGCCGTCTTCAAATGTTTCCGTAACAGACGCCAGAGGAAATAACGGAAAAACAACGGCGGAACCTTTGATTTGGCCTGGATGATCTGATTCAGGCCCAGGTTGGAATTGCTTCGGATCAGTGCCCGTATCGTGTAGCGCAGTGTCTCGGTTACGATTTTCCCGCAGAACTCCGCCTCCTCCGTCGTCATGCATGATTTTGCGATATAGGAGTCCGTCATGCCGAGCATGGTCACCGATTCCGTAAATCTGCGGAAATCGGTGTCGGCCGTTGTGGATTCAGGGTGACGGCGGTAAAAATACCCTCCCTCCGGGATGGTGCATATCTTGTGGGCGCGATGGACCGCTTCCATGGTGAACGGTACATCTTCAAAGCGGGTATTCTCGGGAAATTGCACTGTTTTAATCAAAACGCTGCGGTAGAGCTTGTTCATCACCATGAACTGCCGCACGCATTTCAACCGCTGCAATGGTGCGGAAACAACCCGGTTATCCTCCCAATCCCGTCCCAGGGTCCGCTCAAAGAGGGACTCCCGACGGCGCCGGCGGAAGAACCCTTTTTGTCCGCGCGGCAGGATTTCATGCCCATGCTGATCCACAAACGCGTAGGGGGTCATGACGATGTCGGCATCATGTCGCGTGATGGCCCGGTAAAGGTTTTCAAAGTAGTCGGGCGCCACGAAATCATCTGAATCCACAAAGCCGATATACGGCGCCGAAGCCATCCGGAGTCCCAGGTTGCGTGCCGCTCCCTGGCGGCTATTGGTCGGAAGGGAATACAAGTGGACACGCGGGTCTTCGGCGGCATAGCTCCGTGCGATCTCCGCGCTTCGGTCCGTCGAGACGTCATCGACACAGATGATTTCAATATCCTGCAATGTCTGGCGGATAAGCGAGTCGAGACAGTGCGGCAGATACTGCTCCGTATTGTAAATAGGTATGATTATGGATACGTCAGGCATGGCTGCGCCTCATGGCTGCAAACGCAGGTAACGAGCAATAAAAATCACCAATAGCCCCCATGATTGATTATGAGAGCCTTCTTCATATCAATCGACCTTCTCACGTTGACTTTTCAATCCAGAGGATCAATCCTGCGACAAGAAACAGAACAAATCCTATTTGCGCGACAAGCCTAAGGCGCTTCCGTACAAGCCGTTTGTGCAGATGCGAGTATACATTGGCGGGGATAACCGCTTGAACCTGTTCGAGCTGCACCGGCGTCAGCCAGCGGACTTTCCGGACTAGATTCTTTGCGTAGTGCAGATAGTTTCCCGTCACCATGCTCCGGTATGCCTTTCTCTCTTCATCGGTCATCACCGCTTGCTCAACATAGGAATCAAGCACCTTGTGAGCTGCAAACGCCTCCATAAACTTTGGAAAATCCCAGGTCGCGGTGGTCGATGCGGGATGGCGGCGATAAAAATACCCTCCTTCCGGTGTGGTGAATACCCTTGCAGCCCGGTGGGTCGCCTCCACGATGAAGGGCGTGTCTTCGAACCGGATTTGTTCGGGGAACCGGACCTGGTCAACCAAAGACTTCCGGTAAAGCCTGTTCATGATCATGGAGTGATTGACACAAGCCAGACGTTGCAGTTTGCCGGAAAAATCCCGGTTTTGTTCCCATCCCCTGCCTAGAACGCGGTCCCAGTCGTGACCGCTGGCGGGAGGAGGGCAATCCGGTCTGAAAAACGATTTGATGGGATTTTTCCCCTGTGGCCGTAAGTCCTCTCCACGTTCGCCGACGTGCCGATAGAGCGTGATGACGATATCGG
This sequence comes from Oryzomonas sp., assembly GCA_031292255.1. Classification (GTDB taxonomy): domain Bacteria; phylum Desulfobacterota; class Desulfuromonadia; order Geobacterales; family Pseudopelobacteraceae; genus Oryzomonas. Next base: position 83,545 of record JARLHN010000033.1, read on the forward strand.
CATCATGCCTGATGATTGCCTGGTAAAGATTCTCAAAGTATGCGGGCGAGACAAAGTCATCGGCATCGACAAAGCCTATATACGGCGCGGAAGCCTCGTGCAGCCCAAGATTGCGCGCCGCCCCCTGACGGCTGTTCACAGCCGACGATACCACCCTTACTCGCGGGTCCATGGCGGCATAGCCGGCAAGTATGTCACCACTCCCATCGGTCGATGCATCATCGACGCAGATGATCTCGATATCCTGCAATGTCTGGCGGATAAGCGAATCAAGACATTCCGGCAAGTATCGTTCGGCATTATAAACCGGTATGATCACGGAAACTTTTGGCGACACGACGATAGTTTCAACCTTCCGTTGTCTGTCAACGGGTATAATATTCGATCAGGCCGGTAAGATGGGACGTTGAATAGATCTGTTCAACGGTCTTTCGAGCCGCTTCGCCGATATGCTTCCGCAAGGCGGGATCGGCCTTCAAACGCAAGATGATCTCAAGCGCCTCATCATCATTCTCAAACAAAAAGCCGTTCACTCCGTGCCGGATATATTCACGATAGCCGCCCCTGTTCTCGCAGACCACCGGCAATCCACAGGCCATGGCCTCCAGGACAACTCGGCCAAAGGTCTCAAGCCATTCCGGAGCGGTACGATAATAGAAACAGTCAATGCCGTGCAGAAAACTCACCGCGTCTTCCGAGCCGGCGGCCAGCAGTTCCATTCCCGGCATGTCCGCGAGATCCGCGGAAAGAACGCACCCCCCCATTATCCTGATTGTTGCCCCTTGGGAGGCCAATCGGCGGTAGAACCGGGGATCGTCGGGATGGTGCTTCAACGGGACATCGCGGCTTAACCGGCCCACGGTGAACCGTGTTCCGGAAAGATGCCGATCCGGGTTTCCAACATTGAAACGCTCAATGTCGATGGGAGAGATATCACGTCGAGTAAGATCGTCATCCCGGCTTTGAGGAGTCATGCACCCGACATGGACCGTTTCAATCGGTATCCAGCGGAATCTGGACAAAAATCTCTTCTTTCTCACCCAGTCCGCATGCCCATCGGTATTTACTACGATAATGATCCGCCGGGGCCGCGCCCACCAAACCCACTTGCTGACACGAAAATAGACTCCAACGATAATGAATGTCCCGGTTTTGGGAAATTTCAGCTTCCACGGCTCGACTGTGCTGATTGGGTAGCGCTCCGCCAGGAGCGGATCAGGAGTGTATTCCGTCCAGAGGGTGGTTTTCCGCTCCCGCGAGAGGACGTTGAAAAGTTGAATGGCTTCCCATTCGCTTCCGCCGGAGACGTCCCATAACGGATTGATAATATGTATCGGCTCGCTGGCTGGAAGTTTTAAATTCAAGGAGCCCCCGCGTCAGTTAGACCGTCTCATGAAAATCAGTGAAACCATCGGGCGCCCACGCGCATGGAAACATGGACCGCCTTGTTACAGACTGCCCCGACCAGACCATGAGCAACAGCAAGCGCTACCAGTGATCGCTCGCGCCTCCAACTCCAGGAAAGGATGAATACGAGTAGAATGGAGCCGACCGTAAGGAGTGGATTGGGAAGATGTAATGCCCCAAACAGTATCGCCGTCATACACAATCCCCACTGCCTCCCCCAGGCCTGTTCCAAACGAGGCAGAAGATAGACAAATACCGCTGCCTCCTGAACAAGTGCACCTATTGGGTAGCATACCAGTGCCCGTAAAATGGCTATATTGACATAAAGACGTTTGTCCAACCACGCCCAAACGATCAGGATGATTATCAGCGGCAGGACCGACAAAACAGACCTCGCAATTGCCTTCATATGTTGTCCATGCCTGGCAATGCCCGCCTCGCATGCTGTGGGGAATCCATCTCTCCACATGACAAAAAGTAGAATTATTCCCAAAAATACCGCGAACACCTTGTCCAATATTCGTGAATGACCAAACGGTTCGAGCCATGTCCAAGCTGCAATGGCGGCCACGGGAAGCAAGGCTTCAAGTGCATGACGCCATCGTTTTATCGTTCTGCGGGTATCAACGGTCATGTTTCAGTTCCGATCTCCGGGTGAACAACGGCCAGCACTGTGCCAGAATTCTTCGTGCATCATCCGCGGAGGGATTTTCCCGAGACTGGATCAGGCTGTCGGCGGCAATATTTCCGATTTTTTCCACGTCAACCTTGGTGACAAATCCTTTACTCACCAGATTTCGGATAAACCGCTCGTACTTGGTGTATACCGGCAAAACCTTCTGCGGCATGAAGACCACCACCGGTTTTCCCGAAGAGACCGCCTCGGAAACCATGGAGATGCTTTCTCCCGAAACGATGATCAGATTGGAGCAGGCAAGGATTTTCTCGACTGTCGCAGAATTCCGGTCTTCACGCCCCCTCACGAAGATGCGGCAAAATGGTTGGCCTTCGAAGGCATGCTCCAGGGCGGCATCAACATTTCGCGGGGTCCTGCGGGATGTTGTGCAGTACAGTTGTGCTTTAAGCTCCTTGCAGAGCCTGGCAACCTCCCTGGCAAGGGCGTCCGTTACCGTGCCGGTAAAGCGGAATGACCTGTTGTTGCCGCCGACAAGCAGGCCGACAGCCATACTGCCGGCGGGGACATACGCTGACGGACCCCCTGTATTCAAATGCGCAAGCCCCTCCGGTGTCACAGGATTGAGGGCCAGGTCTGTTGTGACCACGTTTGACTTGAACGGCATCCATTGCCAGACATCGTGATGTGGAACGATGGCCAGGTCAAAATCGTCCCTGGTGATAAAACCGGGATTGAGGATCACTATGTTTTTAGCACCGGTTTTTTTCTTAAGTAACGTGCTGACACCGGAACCCGCTGCACCACAACTCACGATGACATCCGGAGTTTGGGCCATGATCTCTTGCAGACTTTCCGGCACCATACAGGGTGGAAGAAGGAGTTTCTGAAAGGGATGTCGTGGGGACAGGTATGGATTGAAAACTTTTATAAAGGCTTTGAGGCTCCAGTTTTTGAACTTTGCCTCAACCACCTGGACGGCAATGCTATCAGGGATGCCCCCTTGGGCCTCCGCCTGGCGCTTGATGATCCCGATCAACGCCATGGATTGCTTGAGATGCCCCTTGTTGCCATCATGAATAACGAGTATGTTTTTTCCTGTTAAAGACTCCACGCTATCACCTCGTCAGCCCGTCATCTGCAGACGGGCGCTGCTGCAGCCATTCCAGCAGTTTTTCAGCTATCTTTCCGGGGACGTCCCGGTGCGGTACCAGCATATCCAGCAGGTGCCGTTGATGCGCCGATATTCCGCCGGGAGTTGCCAGTGCGGCGGCCAGTGCCTTGGCCAGCGCATCCGGCGTGGCCTCGGGCCCCAGGAATTCGGGGAAAATCGAATTCTCTCGTTTTTTGATACCCAACAGGATATTGGGCAGGCCAACCGGCCCAAGGTACCGTGTGACAAGACGGAAGGTCAATTCGGTCAACAAGCCGGTCTTATAAAAAATAACCGGGGTAGATCCCAGCAGCACCGCCTCAAGCGTTGACGTGCCCGATTTGATCAACCCGGCGCGGGAAGCCCGCAGACATGCATGGGAATTGCCCTCTACAATCCTGTAGATAACCCGGCTGCTATCCTGCAAGCGGCTGCGTACCGCCTCTGCCTGTACACCGGGCGGCGCGGGAATCAGCGCCAACAGTTTTGTCCCGTTCATTTCGGCACACCGCTCAAGGGTGTCCCCAATAACCGGGAGGTTGTGCTTGAGTTCGCCGTCCCGGCTGCCCGGCAGGACGGCCACAGGTGTCCAGCCGTCTGCAACGTGCTTTGTGCATCCAAGCAGTGCCAGGGCATCGGTTGGCGTCATATCAAAGGGCAGTCCGGCAATCAGCGGATTTCCCTCATAGACGACCGGAACCCCGCGCTTCTGATAAAAGTCCTTTTCAAAGGGAAAAACGACCAGCACACCGTCATAAAGTCTTTGTATCTTTTTGATGCGCCCTTCTCGCCAGACCCAGAGCTTGGGGGGGATGGCACATATTTTCAGGGCATGGCGCAGTGGATTGTCCTTTATGCGCGGCTGGAGTTTTTCCATCATCTCCAGATGGAAGTTCGGATAGTCGAAGGTAATGAAGATATCCGGTTGGAATTCCAACGCAAAGTCGATCAGGCGGTAGCCGACCTTCCTGATGTAGCGATAGGAGCTCAGCAGTTCACCAACGCCCATGGCGCGGAGATTTTCGGCTGGTTCCATGCAACGGAAGCCGGGAAGTGAGCGGACTTTGGGGCCGCCGATACCGGCAATCTCAACAGGGGTGCCCGCGGCAATCAGGCGCCCGTGCAGCGCACGGATACAGCTTTCAGCCTGGAGATCGGACGATATTTCCGCCGCCGACACAAGGATCTTCATCGAATGCAGCCGCCTTCACTGGCACTGATGAACTTCACGAATTCCATCACCTCCGGTATATCTCCCAGCCGGCTCACTATCTCAGGCAAACATTTATCCTTGTGTCTCTCCTTGTCCGACCAGAGCTTGACCGCCTCAATGAGTGCAAAGATCGTTTCGTTGGCGAATCCCCTTCTGCGAAGGCCGGTTATGTTCACCCCCTTGATTGTACAGGGGCGGGAACCGACAGCAATGGTATAGGGAGGAATGTCGCGGTCCACCGATGCCATGCCGGCCACGTACGCATGCTTGCCGATCCTGACGAACTGCGCCACCCCTGCCAGACCCCCGACCGTGGCATAATCCTGAACTTCAACATGACCGGCCAAGGGCACACCGTTGGCAATGACACAATTGCTGCCGACCTTGGCGTCATGTCCCATGTGGGCATAGGCCATGAGCAGGTTGTTGTCTCCCAGCATGGTTATGCCGCCGCCCTGCACGGTACCCAGGTTCAGGGTTACCCCTTCACGGATCGTATTGTCGTTGCCGACACACAGTTGGGTCGGTTCCCCCTTGTATTTAAGGTCCTGGGGGACGAAGCCGATTACAGATGCAGGGAAGAAGGTATTGCGCTCGCCAATGGTGGTTCTTCCGTCCATGGCAACGTGGCTTATCAGCCGTGTGCCGCTGCCGATGGTTACCTCCGGTCCGATGGTGCAGAACGGGCCGACAACGACATCATCGGCCAGACGGGCCTGTTCATGGACAACGGAAAGCGGGTGAATATCAGGCATAGGTGTTACTCCCGGGTACTAAGTAGTTTCTCATACGGGGTTTCCGCATGGAAACCGCCTCAGTTGTATATTATCTGAAACGGGTTGCGGTTTGATTGGCAGCCGTTATTTCCAGCGTCTTGTGTTCCACGCAGGGTCAAGCACCCAGCGCTTGTTGTACCAGAAGTACTGTTCGGGATGCTGCCGGATTTCCTTGTCAAATACCGTCATGAGCTGCTGCATCATCCGTTGCGTATCCGCGTCCTTATCCAGGTGCTGGTCAGGGTAGATCGGATCGAACAGTTTGCAATCATGCCGATTCCAGCCATGCCGGAACAAAACGATCGGATAGATGGGGCGGCCTGTCTTGCGTGCAAAGAAGGCCGCGCCGACGCCGAGATTCGCTTTGCCTCCGAGAAACTCCACTTTCGGGGATTCGGTGCGCGAATGGTTGTCGGGCAGAATCAATAATACCTTTCCCTGCTTGGTGCTTTGTATCACCCGCTTTAGGGCGCTCGAGTCGTTATAGATGATTTCAACCCCAACATGTCGGCGCAGTTGGTTGAGAAGCGCATCGGTCAGGAGGTTTTTCTGACGTTTCACGATGACCACGCAGGGAATCCCGGACAAGGCAAGAACGGCGCTTCCCAGTTCCCAACTCCCCGTATGAGGAACGGCGAGGATGAAAGGGCCATTATGCCGATAGAATTTCAGCACCTCTTCGCCGGCCGAATAGAGCGGCTGATGCATGATTTTTCGGAGCGTAAATTGCCGGAGCCTGAACATCTCCACGATATTGAAAACCGAATTTCGCAGAGAAAGCCAGGCAATGTTTTTGCGTTGTTGTGGTGAATAGCGGTCGCCGAAAACGGCTTCGATCCGCCCTATGGACTTGGTGACGCGGAATCTGAACACATGGAATAGAACAAAGGCAATGGAACATCCCAGACACAATGCCGCCCTTAGCGGTATCATATTTAGAAGCCGCATCAGCGCAACGGTCGAATAATACTCTAAAATGTGTTTTGGCCTGTGATATGGGAACTTGATGTTGTTTTGTAGGAACGTCATTTTCCTTCTATATTGCCAACGTTCTTCACGTGGCAACTTCTGTGTAATATTGACATTTTTTAATCTGTAGCGCTCCTCCCGTTCAAATTGATAATTATTATCCTCAACATTATAATTTTGCAATAAAATACTTCTTCTCGATTGATACATCAGAGGCCGGTTGCCACAAAAAACAGAGGAACCGTCTTTCCAGCGCATACTTCCGAATGTGCGGCATACATGCTTAAACATGGTGATCTCGGAAATGGTGGTGACAGGAGGTTGCTCATCCCCCCATGCCGGTGCAAAGCTTTGACAAGACAATCATGTCGCTGCTGGCCGAGAGGGGGTTCACACCGGGAAAAGTAACGTTAATTGTGCGGGAAGTGAAAAAATATATGGAAGCCGATGGCGGAGGTCACGGCATCGATTGAAAATTACAGCCGCTCCCCAAGGTATTGCTTGAAACAGTTGGCCAGAAGGAAATCACGGTGTGTGCCGATTGATGCCAGAAAACAGCTTGACCAGTCGCAGGGTGTCTCAAAAGGGCCTTTGCAGCTTTTGGTAAATGAAATTGAGCCGAAAGGGGATGGAGTGACAACGCTATTCATCATATATTACAGCGACTGGCTGAACAAGCACGTGAGGCCGGGGAGGTTATCGATCTCCCGGCGGTAGAGCAGATTACATCACAATAAGAGGGGAATAATCATTGGGCGATCCCACCGTCCAGACGAGTTCTCAATATTTTGGCAAGCTCGGTTGGTGACAGCGGTTTCAAGAGTAGTTGCATGCCCTCTTCAAGCAAGAGTTGATCGTGGATCAAATCATAAGGATATCCGCTGGTAAAGACTATTTTTATGTCCTCCCTGATATTCCGTATCTCACGAGCAGCTTCGCTTCCCTTTTTATTCGGCATCATGACATCAATAAGTACTAGGTCCACGTCATTCAACATGTTACGAAATATTTCGACTGCCTTCTGACCGTCTTCCGCAAGCAGAACCCTGTATCCCAGGCTTGTAAGAAACATAGACAGATATTCCCTGATTGCCGCATCGTCATCTACCACCAGAATGGTTTCATGTCCTCGCTGCAGCGAGGGGTGGTGAACTCCCCCATTTTGCAGAGATACCTTCCCTTCTATGAACGGCAAGAGTATTCTGAAAGTGGTCCCCTGACCAGGCTCGCTGTATACGCTGATGTGTCCTTTGTGCTGTTGAATAATCCCGTAAATGATCGAAAGGCCAAGCCCGGTTCCCTTGTCGATCTCCTTGGTGGTGAAAAAGGGATCGAAGATCTGCTGCCGGGTCTCCTCGTCCATTCCGACTCCTGTATCGGCAACGGTGAGGATTGCATTGCGGCCCAGCGTTCCATAACCGTGCATTTGTATGAATACGTTGTCAATTTCGATGATGTCAGTACCAATAGAGAGAATACCGCCGTCCGGCATGGCATCACGTGCATTTGTAGCCAGGTTCATCAAAACCTGTTCAATTTGCCCGCCATCGGCAAATATTGGCAACATTTCCTCTCTTAGCGCGATTATAAGTTTTATATCTTCACCAATGATCCTGCGGAGAAATATTTCAACATTTCTGATGCGGTCGTTTAGGTTGAGTTGAGATAGCTTCATCTCCTGCTTCCTGCAAAAAGTCAGCAGGCTGCGGGTAAGATCTTTAGCTCGTTCCGCGGCTGCAAGGATATGATCCAACCTGTCCCGCTGAGGATCATTGGCGGGCATTGTCATCTGCATCATGGAGCCAAAACCGGAAATGACGGTCAGAATATTGTTGAAATCATGGGCTATTCCGGCGGAAAAACGTCCGAGGGCCTCCAACTTCTGAACTTGTCGCAGTTGCTCCTCAAGTCGCTTCTGTTCAAGTAAAGTTTGTTGAAGCTCCTGGTTTGTTCGTTCCAGATCGACCATTTTCTTTTCAAGTTTGCGAAACAGCGCCTCATTATACTCCTTGAGCACTTTTCCCTCGTATTCCGGCAGATCAGCGGAATCGCTCAACGTATCGCTGCTGGAAGCGTCCAATACCTCCCGAATGATGCCTAGCAGTGTTTCAGGTTCTTGGGGCTTGATGACAAAACGGTCTGCTCCCAGATTCAGTGCCAATGCCTCATCTTTCTTATCGGTAAATGTCGCGGTATAAAATATGAATGGAATATGTTTGAGTCCTTCATCTGCTAGCCACTCCCGACAGAGCGCATAGCCGTCCATAACGGGCATGAGAATATCCGATACAATCAGGTCCGGCGGGTTTTCACGAGCAGATTCAAGAGCTTCAGCGCCATTCTGGGCTGATCGCATCTCATACCCGTTTCCCTTTAGGAGTACTTCAAGGAAATAGAGGTTTTCGGCAATGTCATCCACAACCAGAATACTTTGCATAATTTGTTTCCTCACTCTTCCTGTTTCGTCAGGCTCTGTTCTACCTGCTGAATGAAGGTGTCCGGGTTGATCGGTTTTTCGATATATCCGCTGCACCCGGCCTCAAGAGCTTTGTCACGATCTCCTGCCATGGCATATGAGGTAACCGCAACAATTGGAACAGTTGCCAGATTCGGGTTTGTACGAAGATGTCGGGCAACTGCATAGCCATCCATACGAGGCAGCTGAATATCCAGCAGGATCAGATCTGGCAGTATCCTGGCTGCCATGTCAATTCCTTCTTGTCCGTCGGTAGCGGCACAGACCTCGTAGCCATGTTTTTCAAGAATAAATGTCACCAGATACAGGTTCTGTTCATTATCCTCTATATACAGAATCTTTGCTTTCATGCCGGATTCCTTTCTAGCGGAAGTGTAAAGCCAAATATGCTGCCTCTTCCGGGACTGCTTTCAATGTGCATGGTTCCACCCATCAATTCTACAAGTCGTTTGCAGATTGAGAGCCCCAAGCCGGTCCCTTCATATTTTCGATTTAAACCTGTGTCAATTTGGTGAAACGGTTTGAATAACATTTCCAGATCTTCATTTTTGATGCCGATACCTGTGTCGGTGACGGAGAACATATAACTATTATTATCAAGCTTACAGCAAACTGAAATGCTGCCATATTCCGTGAACTTTACCGCGTTACTCAGCAGGTTGAACAGAATCTGTTCCACTCGCCTAACGTCACCGCAAATCTCTCCGGCACCCTCGGCAACATCTACGTTCAGCACGAGACCTTTCTTTTCCGCAAGGGGGCGTATGCTTTGGATAATCTTGATAATCGACTCTTCTATATTGAATGGTTCATGAATCACTTTTAGCTGTCCTGCCTCAATTTTGGATATATCCAGAACATCACTGATCAATGAAAGCAGGTGATGGGCACTTTTTCGCACCATGGTCAGCTGTTTTTCCTGTTCATCGTTTATCGGACCGCCAAGTCTTTGCAGCAGGATACCGGTAAATCCGATTATGGAGTTGAGTGGAGTGCGCAGTTCATGAGACATGGTGGCGAGAAAGGCCGATTTGACCTGGTCGGCAGCCTCGGCCCGTTCCTTCGCAATGGCAAGTTCTCCCAGCGCCTGAAGCAGCATTTGCTCGGTTTTGGTATGTTCGTCAATCTCTCCCTGCAAACGTTCATTGGTTTCCTGTAGTTCAACAGTCCGCATATTGACAAGATTTTCGAGATTGTCCTGATGTTCGCGCAATCTATCTTCAGCAAGTTTGCGAGCATTAATAAGTGTCGAGACAATGAGTGTTGATGCCGATGCCACACCAAGATAGGACTGAAGAAAAAGCAGTGAGTTATTAAGCATTGTACTGACAAATGGGCCAAACCCCTTGATCGTCCAGAAGATAAAGGTGACCATGACCAGTGCGACCGTGACAGCTGATTCAAATTGCCCGAAACGGAAAGCGGTCCAGAACAAAGCAGGAAAAATCAGGTATTCCAAGGGGAAATTCAATCGGAAAACGATTACTTCAACAAGCACAAACAGAGCCACCAGTATGGCGGCTTCAACTGTCCTTCTCTTGTTCCGATAGAGAGTGCCGCGCTTTTCCCATGTGAGAAACAACGGGGAAAAGATGAGGACGCCAACCGCATCACCCAGCCACCAAGTCAGCCACATTGGTGTGTATTGCGACCAGACCGTGGTGTACATACAGAAACCAGCGGTTCCGATCGTTGCGCTGATCAAAGGGCTGACAAGCGCCCCCAGCAGAATAAAACGGATGGTATTCAGGGTATTATCGAATGGATGCTTGCTTGAAATGAAGCGATGAATAAGATATGCGCCGATAACTGCTTCCAAGGTATTTCCGGTCGCAGTGCCAAGCGACAGCAGCATGATAGGTTCCGATGGAAAATTACCGGTTGCCAGTACCATGATGTTCGCGAAAAATGCTCCAAGAAAAATGCCCGGCCAGATGTGCAAACCCACAACAAGGCATGCGGCCAGGGCAATTCCTGTTGGCGCCCATACGGCAGTGGCATTCGTGTGTGCAAGCGCCAACAAAAACCCGAGTTTTGCTGTTAATAGGTATGTAATAGCAACGGCAAGATTCTGCACCAATCTCACGCGGAAGCTCCGAGACATAGTCTTCATACAGAATCTATTACGTTCGGAAGAGTGAAAGTGAATGTGCTTCCCTTTCCGGGACTGCTATCCACCTGCAAGGTTCCATCCATCAACTCCACAAGCTTTTTGCTGATGGAAAGGCCAAGTCCAGTTCCCTCGTAATTGCGGCTCAGGCCGGTGTCAATCTGATGAAACGGCTCGAATAACCCTCCAATATCCTTGCCATTGATGCCGATGCCCGAGTCGGTGACGCTTGTCACGTAGTTCCCGGCATTACGTTGGCATTTAACCCTGACGCCTCCCTTCTGGGTGAATTTTACCGCATTGCTTAGCAGGTTAAGCAGTATCTGCTCCACCCGGCGAACATCACCAGTAAACTCTTCCACATCATCGGCAACCTCAACGGAAAGAAAAAGACCTTTATTCTCCGCAAGAGGACGCACACTCTGAACGACCTTGAAAATAGAGTCCTTAAGGTTGAATGATTCAAAAAACACCGATAACTGTCCCGATTCGATCTTGGAAATGTCCAAAATATCGCTGATCAAGGAAAGCAAATGGTTGGCGCTGTTTTTTACCATCTTGAGCTGTTTGGCCTGCTCTTCATTAATTGCTCCTCCCAGCCCTTGGAGGAGAATACCAGTAAAACCGATAATTGAATTTAGCGGTGTACGCAACTCATGGGACATTGTGGCCAGAAATGCCGATTTCATTCTATCCGCCGCCTCGGCGTGTTCCTTTGCCACGGCAAGATTTTCAAGTGCAACTTGTAATTTAGAGTTCGTCACCTGCAGTGCCTGTGTACGTTCGTCGATGCGCTGCTCCATCTCCTGATTAATCAGTTTCAGTTCTCCGGTACGCGCATTGACCTGGTATTTTAAAATTAAACCTCCTGCCAGACTCATGACCAGAGCAACACCTAGACCCAAACCAAGCATTTGCAGCCATAACGGCAGCTTGAACTGCACTTCCTCTGAAGTCCATCGTTTCATCGCGGCATAATAGACGGATTGAGGATTGATTTTCATCTCTGAAAGATGACGGTCGATGATCTCAGGCAATTTCCCGGAAACATTCTTGCCTGCGGCAAAATAGAAGGGGGCCGGATCGAACATTACAGGTGTATCTTCAAGCCCGGACTTTCTTGCATACATCAACCCATAGAGCCGGTTGGTGAGTCCAGCATCGGCCTTCCCGGAGGCTATCATCGTGAATTCGGTTTTGTAATCAGGCACGGGGACCAGGATAATTTTCAGGCCAAAGCTATTGGTGAGCCTGGTGAATGTTTCGAGTTGGATCGTTTTATCCAGTGCGGCAACGCGTTTTCCGTTCAAATCCAATATGGACTGGATTCTACTGCCCTTGCGGGCATATACCTGCGACCAGACGGTCAGAACCGGAATCTTGTGAAAGAGAAATATTTTTTCACGATCCGCCGTATAAGCAACATCCGGCATGAGATCGATCTCTCCTTTTGCCAGACGATCCAATCCCTCCGACCACGTACCGGATACATAGCGCAGCTTCCATCTTTCGCTTTTGGCTATGTGCTCAATGATATCGATAAAGATGCCGGAGGGTTTCCCGGTTTCGGAGGTAAAAACCTTGGGCGCGTTTTCATAGACGCCGACCGTCACGGTCCGGACTTCGGCACGTGCGGGTGGGACTTCAAAACACAGCAAAATCAATACGACAAACAGGGAAAGATTACGAAAGGGATACGCGGAAGCACTACGAATTAAGGAAATAAAAAAGCCCATTAAATGCGTAATATTGGGTGGCATACAAGCTTTTACCAAGCACGCGATCATAATGTATCCCATGGACAAGAACAAAGATGATTACAGTAGCCCAAATTCAATTGAATATTTTGGAGTAGACTGCATTGCCGACTACCATAACAGTTCATCAGCGGGTACCATATAATTACCCTGTGACATCTTCTGCTTAGTCTGTCCAGACACTAAAGGCCTTGTGGGTGCATCACGAGGGCTTAGATTATGTGAATTTTATATACCATTTTATGTAGCTTTATAAAATTATTATCTTGGAGTTGATAAAGACACAACGTCGCGGATGGACGCACTTAAAGAGAAATGATCTGATGTCACGATGAAAATTGAAAAGTTCAATTATCGTCTCAGGCAATTTTTGAAGAGATTAGATTATGATTTCGTTCTCGGAGAAACGTCTTAAGGCGCAACATATTGTTCGTTTGCCGCCAATGGTTTTTCTTTTCATACCACATTCTGTACCGATCTTGAAGCAACTAATTGATTTTTCCGAAAACGCATAAAACAAGCCGGCATCATGTCGCGTGCTTGCTATCAGGCTTTTTAAATTGTGCTGACAACCTCTGCAAATTTCTCCTTGAGTCCTTTCCGGTATCTTTCGACAAAAAGGCGGTGGTGAGGCCATCAACGGTGCCTGTCGCGGCGGGGTATCAACTTCGTGCCGAACAAGCATCTGGCGCTCGCCGGTCAGAAGAAGGCGGGGATCTTCAACCATCCATGCTGACAACTCGATTAGTAGCAGCGGGCAAGTTTAGTAAGAACAAAGCCCTCTCATCAGCACTGCACGAGAGGGCTTTGTGATTCAACATTAAGAGCACTCTTTACCCCTGCTGGCGGAGCAGGCCAAGGGGAGCTACTGTCCTCCCGTAGACCTCGTTAAGAACCTGGGCCAGCCCGGCGTAAATGGCAGAAAATCCGCAGAAGATCCCTTCGTAACCGGCGATGATCTTGAGGGTGTGATTTCCGGTTGCATCAGCAGCCGCCAGGAGAAAAAACAGGATGGTCAATGAGCTAAAAACCACCTGCAATGCCCTGTTTAGTTTTAGCGTACCAATGAAGAGAACTCCGGTAAAAATCCCCCACATTACAAGGTATGATGTCATCGCGAAATCGTCAGGCGCCTGGATGTATCCTGTTTTAGGGAGGATGATCAGGGCCACTAGGGTCAGCCAGAAAAGGCCGTAGGAGGTAAATGCGGTCGCTCCGAATGTATTGTTTTTCTTCCATTCCATGATGCCGACAATGATCTGTCCGAGACCTCCGTAGAAAATACCCATGCTGAGTATCATGGCGTCAAGGGGAAATAGTCCGGCATTGTGCAGGTTAAGCAAGACAGTCGTCATGCCGAAGCCGAGCAGGCCGAGGGGCGCCGGATTTGCTGTCGTATCATTGATTGCGAATGCGGCATTGTCTTGTGCATTTATGGTCATGTCAATTGGTCTCCCTGTCATGCAGTTTCTATTCAAAAACTCCGGCTAAAACTACTGTTTATTCGTGCAAATTTATGTCCATATCCCAGTTTTTGATCTTCATGGTACCGTTCTGGGCCAAATTCAGCTGCATCTTGAAGGCCTTGTCCCACAACTGGGGCTCATGGCCTACTTTCCTTGCCGTGCAGTCTTTGGTCGCAATTGCCAGGTACTCGAAGAGGATCGGCTTATAGTCCGGATGAGCACATTTCTCGATGATCACTTTGGCGCGCTCCTTCGGCGCCAGCCCTCGCACGTCGGCCAACCCCTGTTCGGTTACCACGCAATCGAGGTCATGTTCAGTGTGGTCAATATGGGAACAATGCGGCACAACACAGGTGATGCCGTTCGGATCCGTCTTGGAAGGCCGGCTTGACGGGGTATGCATGATCTTCAGGAAACCGTTGCGCAGGAAATCGCCGGAACCGCCGATGCCGTTGATCATCCTTGTTCCGCCAACCAGGGTTGAGTTGGCGTGGGCGTAGATGTCAATCTCCACCGGGGTGTTCATGGCAATAACCCCCAGGCGCCTGATCGGCTCTGGTGCGTTGGAGATCGAGAGCGGCCGGAGAAGGATTTTGCCGGAATACTTATCCATGTTGGCAAAAAAACGAGGGAAGCCTTCATCCTTGGAAAGTGAGAGCGAACAGGAGGAAGCGCAATCGAGTTTGCCTGAGTCGATCAGGTCAAGCATCGTATCCTGCAACACCTCGGTATAGACGCTGAGGTTGGTAAACGGCCCCTTGGCCAGGCCGCCGATGACCGCATTGGCGATGGATCCGACGCCTGACTGGAGCGGCAGAAGATTTTTAGGCAGGCGACCGGCCTTAACTTCGTGGGTGAAGAAGTCTATGATGTTGTTGGCAATCGCTTCGGATGTTTCGTCCTGCTCGGAAAAGGCCCGCCCGTTGTCACGATGACGTGATTCCACGACGGCAATGATCTTGGCCGGATCGCACGGAATATAGGTGGTGCCGATCCTGGAATCAGCCGTGGTGATGTCCAGTACCTGCCGGTTTGGCGGATTGTTGCAGGTAATGTTGTCATGCATACCTTCAAAGGAGGGTTGGCCGACATTGACCTCAATAATAATGCGGTCGCAGATCATGAGTATTTCAGGAATAACCCCGCAGGAGGAGGTTGGTATCAGGCCGCCATCTTCCGTGATGGCAGAGACCTCGATGATAGCCAGATCCAGCTTCCCGCTTTTTGAATCCTTGGTATAAAAACCGTAACCGAGATCCTGAGCAAACAGGGAGAGATGCTTGTCTCCCATCCGAATCCGTCCTTCATTGATACCGGCAGCAATGTTCTTGCCGGTCTGGTACGGCCAACGACGATCAAGCATATCAAGGCTTGCCCAACGATCTTCTGTTTCTGCTCCGACGGATGCACCGGTGAATAAATTGAAGCGCAACTTCCCCTGCAGATTGTTTTTCTCCACATGGTCGGCCAGGGCAATAGGCACTGCCTTGGGATAGCCGGCAGGGGTGAAGCCAGACCAGCCGAGATTCATCCCGTCCTTGAAGAAAGGGATGGTTTCTTCCGGCTTCATCACCCTGTTTAACAACGATTTACAGCGCACACGTTCCTGCAAAGTTCCATATTCCGACATAAATAACCTCCTGTTTTGTTTTATTGTTTATCCGAAAAAGATAAATAAATCAGCGGCCACCTTTTGCTGCCCAATCTTCAAGCATTGGCGTGGTAACTGATTTGGGGCGTTCGATGGCATAGCCGAGGCCACGGTCCCATGTAATGTTAGCCATGCAGCCGAGTGCCCGTCCAACACCGAATAGGACAGTGTAGAAGTCCCATTCCTTGACGCCATAATGCCACTGGATAACCCCGGACTGGGCATCGACGTTGGGCCAGGGATTCTTGGTCTTGCCATGCTCGGTGAGAACGCCAGGTGCGACCTCAAAGATCATTGAAACCAGCTTGAACAGCGGGTCGCCTGGCAGGTGTTTCTGACAGAACTCTCGCTGCGAGGTATAACGGGGATCGGTTTTGCGCAGCACGGCATGACCGTAGCCAGGAATGACCTGACCGGAGTTGAGGGTTTCCCAGAGCGCCTGGGTAATCAGTTCCTTGGTGGGTTCCTGGTCCTTACAGTACTTCTCCTGGAATTTGATTGTCCAATCCAGTACTTCCTGGTTGGCGCGACCGTGGAGCGGGCCGGCCAGGCCGTTCAAGCCCGCAGCATAGGAATAATAGGGGTCGGACAGGGCCGAATGGACCAGGTGGGTGGTGTGGGCGGACACGTTGCCGGATTCGTGGTCGGAGTGGAGGATGAAGTACATTCTTGCCACGTCCTTGTAAGCCTCGCTCTGACCGATCATGTGTGCAAAGTTGGCCCCCATGTCCAGCTTTGGGGCAATAGCGATCTGCTTGTCCCCCTTGTACTTCAGATTGTAGATAAATGCCGCGAGAATCGGAATACGGGCAACGATGTCGCAGGCGTCCTCATACGCTGCTTCCCAGGATGTCAGCTTGCTGAACCTGCCGGAATCATAAAGTGCGGCGAATTTTGAATCTCTCTGCATGGCTGTGATGCCTATGGAGAGCATCGCCATGGGGTGGCTGTCCCGCGGTAATGTACGGACGGTGTCGAAGACATACTGCGGCACTTCCTGGCGGACCTTCCATTCAGACAGGACTTCCTCCACCTGGGCCTGGCTAGGGATATCTCCCGTCAGGAGGAAATACCAGAAGGACTCAACTGTCGGATAATCGGAACCGGGCGCCTTGGGGAGGCACGCAAAGGTTTCGGGAATGGTCTTACCGCGAAACCTGATACCCTCTTGTGGATCGAGATAGGAAATGTCGGTTACCAGGCTGCGGATGTCACGGGCACCACCGATACACTGCTCGATGGTGACCTCATCGATTTTGACCTTGCCGAACTCTTTGACCAGTCTGGTGGTGCGGGGACGGAATTCCTCGATCTTCTGCCTGAGTGTTTCTTTTAATGCCATTGAGCAACTCTCCTTTGTAATGATTAGATGGTGCTGCTTTATTGATAATCGGGATTTAGAGCGTTCTTTCGACGGATCTGACGGAGGTCAAATGACAAACAACTCCATGAATTCATTGACTGGCGTGCACTCCAGTCGCTGCTGATTCTGACAGCATGTGGAAATCCGTTGAACCTGTTCTTCAGGGAAACGTGCCAACAGGTTTTTCTCGAACTTCTCCAGCAAGAGCGGTATCCCTTCGCTACGTCGGCGGCGATGACCCAGAGGATATTCCACCTCGACCCGCTCACTGCTGGTACCGTCGCTGAAAAAAATCTGTACCGCGTTGGCAATGGAGCGCTTGTCAGGTTCCAGATATTCGCAGCTGTAGCGCGGCTCTTCGACAATCTCCATCCGTTCCCGGAGCCTGTCGATACGCGGGTCAGCGGCAACCGTCTCCTCGTAATGATCGGCAGTCAGGGTGCCGAAGATCAGAGCAACGGCGGTCATGTACTGCAGACAATGATCCCGGTCTGCCGGGTTATGGAGTTTCCCGGTCTTGCTGATGATGCGGATGGCCGATTCGTGGGTGGTTATGACGATTTTTTCGACGTCGGACAATCGGTCCCACACTTGAGGATGGAGCTTCACCGCAGCCTCGACAGCGGTCTGGGCGTGAAATTCGGCAGGGTAGGCAATCTTGAAGAGCACGTTTTCCATGACGTAGGAGTTATAGGGGCGCTGAAACCGGAATGGTTCTCCCTTGAAAGAGACGTCGTAGAATCCCCAGATGGGTGCTGTCAGGGCGCTTGGACAGCCTCTTTCTCCCTGAAGGGTCATCATGGCCAGGCGTACGGCCCGACTGGCGGCATCCCCTGCGGCCCAGGACTTACGGCTTCCGGTATTCGGCGCATGTCGGTAGGTTCGCAGACTCTGTCCGTCGACCCAGCACTGTGAGAGAGCATCGATGATCTGCTCCCTGCTGCCGCCAAGGAGCCGGGTTATGACCGCTATCGAGGCAACCTTGACAAGCAGCACGTGATCAAGACCCGCCCGATTGAAACTGTTTTCCAGTGCCAGACACCCCTGGATTTCGTGGGCCATAATCATGGAGGTCAACACGGCGCTCATGGTCAGCGCTTCTTTCCCTTCTGCCATGTTGCGCCGGCTCAGGTAGTCAGCGACAGCCAAGATCCCTCCCAGATTGTCCGATGGGTGTCCCCATTCTGCCGCCAGCCAGGTATCGTTGAAGTCGAGCCAGCGGATAATACAGCCGATGTCGAAGGCCGCTTTAACCGGGTCAAGCTCGAACTGGGTACCGGGCACACGGACTCCGTGCGGCACAACGGTTCCAGGAACTATAGGCCCGAGAAGTTTGCTGCATTCTGGAAACTCCAGCGCCAACATGCCGCACCCCAGAGCATCCATCAGGCTGTAACGTGCGGTCACGCGGGCGTCACTGCTGGTTATCCGGTACTGCATGACATACTCCGCAATATCAACCAGAACCTGATCCGGCTCGGGGCGGATATTTGTTTCGGCGGTCGCGCTCATCGTTCCCCTCATAAATCTTCCTGCCTGCTGTCGGTGTCTGTCGGTGCCAAAGTCTGGTCGAGTTTTTTCTCATAGTCAAAATAGTGCAGCAGTTCGTAGAGTTCATCGCGCGGCTGCATGGCAACTACGACCGACTCCTGTGTGCCGGTATGGAGGATGGTTTCGTATACATTCAGCGCGACCTTGCTCATGGCACGGAAAGCGCTGAGCGGGTAGAGCACCATTGCTACCCCCTGTTCAGCAAATTGCTCTTTTGTGTAGTAGGGAGTTCTTCCGAACTCAGTCATGTTTGCCAAAAGCGGTACATGAATGGCGTTAGCAAATACGCGGTACATCTTCAGGTCGGTCACTCCCTCGGCAAAGATACTCTCCGCTCCAGCCTCGACATACAGAGCAGCCCTTTCGACGGCGGCAGTAAGCCCTTCTGTCGACAGTGCATCGGTGCGTGCCATGATCATGAAATCATCATCAGTTCTGGCATCCACCGCAGCTTTTATCCTGTCGACCATTTTGTTTTTCGAAACTATGGCCTTGTTGGGACGATGGCCGCATCGTTTCGGCTCTAACTGATCCTCAATATGAACGGCTACCGCGCCTGCCCGAATCATCTCTTTTACCGTGCGGGCAATCCCGAACCGCTCGCCCCATCCGGTATCTATGTCGACCAGCAGAGGCAGGGCCGAAGCGCCTGTGATACGTCGGACATCTTCGAGGACATCATTGCGGGAGATTATTCCCAGATCCGGTAACCCGAATGATGCGTTCGCGACCCCAGCACCAGAAAGATAAATGGCCTTATGTCCAGCCTTTTCCGCTAGAATTGCACAGTAGGCGTTGATCGTCCCCACGATCTGCAGCGGCTTTTCGGAGGCGAGTGCCAGTCTGAAACGTTTTCCTGCGGAGGTTTGGTCAGCCATTACTATTTTCCATAGCAATCGCATTTTTGTGACGTTCCTCAACACTTATTCGCGCGGTCCTTATATGGCGGCGCATCAGGAGGTCGGCAAGCTCGGCGTCCCGCTCCTCGATGGCGTCAACGATGCGACGATGTTCTTTCAACGCTTGATAGGGCCTGGGGCTGGCGGTGCTGAACTGGTAACGGTACATCCGGATCAACTGGTAGAGCCCGCCATCGAGGATGGTCAGAAGCCTATTATTGCGGCTTCCCTGTAAGACCCGGTAATGGAAGTCAAATTCTCCTTCTTTCTGATAATAGGAGAGCCCATTATCCTCCTCGATGCTCTTCTCGTGCTCATCCAGAAGTTGTCTCAGCTCTGCAATCTCTTCGTCAGTCATGTTTTGGGCTGCGAGGCGACACCCCAGGCCACCCAGGGCTTCGCGGATCTGGTAGGTTTCTATTAATTCCTCATAAGAAAGAGATATGACCCTTGCCCCATGGTTTGGCGACCTAATTATGAGGTGTCGCTCTTCCAGCCGACTTAAAGCTTCGCGTAACGTCCCGCGGCTGACACCATACGTCTTGGCCAGTTCCGGCTCGGAAATTTTACTCCCAGCACGGATTTCCCCCTTGATTATCGCATCCTGAAGAAGACCAAAGATTCGATCCGTCAAGGGGGCCGTAGTCGGGCTTATATAGTTAAAGGTTGGGGCCATATTGTCGACACCTTTCTATTATTCAATGTTTTAAAGCAGCGTATACGTCATTTTTTAAATTATCAAGCAAAAAAGTGTCGACAATTTAAATTTGAGTAAAAAAATATATCGACAGTAAACGGGACTGCATCGAAAGCTATCCCCCACCTGTGGTTGACCAGTTCTTCCGGAATGAATTGAACACACTGAAACGGCAGGAGGCCAAAGTTGCAGCCAGGATCAACACATATCAGGTATCACCCAAAGCAATTGTCGATTTATTAAAAGTAAATGGGTGGAGGAGTTCTGAGCCGGGAGCAGGCAGATGAGATTGTTCTGGTGCTGATGGATCTTCTTATGCCGAATATGGATGGCGAGAGCGCCATGAAAGAAATTTACCGGATAAGACAGGATGCCAAGGTGATCATCTCCAGTGGCTTCAACAAGGAGGGACTGGAAACAAAATAACCGGACAGGCGCCAAGCGTTCCATGCGGTGTGAAAACATCGTGGCCTTTTATGACGGTAATGACGGAATGGGTTGTCATGTTTCATTGACCGGTCAAGGCTGTCGGCAGTATGAAGCCCTTACCGGCAACAAGCCTTTCATGTGGTTATACGTAATCAAGGATTTATTACTGCAAGGCGCTTCTTTTAGATGGCGTTATTGCTGCTCACCACACCGAACCGTCCATGTTCCGCTTGATCCGCTTCACCAGCAGCGTCCCGTTAAGCCGCAGGAGATACACCGCATTGTCGTCAATGTGGTCCGCGCTCCGGTCGATCAGAATCACGTCGCCGCTGGAGAGCGTTGGCTCCATTAGTCAAAAAATATTAGAATCAGAGGTTGCATGAAAGGTTGCAAAAAAACAAAAGGACTTGCGAGTGTCCTCGCAAGTCCTTGATTTGGTTGGCGCGCTTGGAGAGATTCGAACTCCCGACCTACGGATTCGTAGTCCGTTGCTCTATCCAGCTGAGCTACAAGCGCAAATTGTTTTTTACCTTCAAACTAAGAGTGGTACGGCTTTTCTGAAAATAAGTGGTCCCAAGGGACGAAATCTTAATGCCGACACAGGGATTTTGCGGTCTTGTCGGCATTTTTTTGCTTTGCGACACCAGGCACACCAAATGTTCCCGACCTGAGACGATGAATATTGCCACACTAAGGATTTGTGGTCAACTTATTTTTCTTCTCCGGTCGTGACAGGCCGGTGGCAACAAGGGTTTCGCAAAGGTTTTGATTGCGAACAGGCGGTGCAAGGGCAATCGTATCCGCCCATGCCGTCCATCGGGTATCGTGCTTCCGGCACGGCCATTCTTGGAAGTGAAGAAGAACTAAAACCTGATTCCGGCACCGACACTTACGAAATTCAGCATGTCATTGAACTGTCGCCGGTATTCTGCGTTAAGGAAAAACGGGCCTATGGGGAAATCCAATCCGATTAATGCAACAGGCGTTCCGGTTGGACCATACTTGTTATGGAATTCCAGCGCTTCTCCGAGTCCGGCGTAAGGTTGCAAAACGGGGGTAGGGGCGTGCAGTTTGAACAGGGCGGTGACTGGTTCGGAATTGCTGTGTTGTATTGAGTTGATATGGTCTCGGTTGGGCATGACGTAAGAAGCGGAAGCGCCTATCGATACAATCCGGTTAAGGTAGAGGTCAGCAAAAACATCGACGAAGTTGCTTGTCTCACGATCAGTGGCAGCGCCTTCCCGAATACCGATTCCGATCGAATCGGAAGCTATAACGTTTGTAGCAAAAATCAGCATTGCCAACAGTGCGAGTACAATCTTCATGTAATTATCTCCTTGGGTTCCCTGCGCTACGATTCCATCGAACGAAAATGCGTACTGTTTAAAATCGATTTGTAAAAATGCATCTCGGCGTATTCAGGCTTATTCGGCATAAATCGCCGAGAAATACGTAGCACAGCTGACTGACCTGGTTCAAGGAAATTTAACCTGACAGGAGGGATGCATCGCCCGGATGAGAATCCGCAACCGCGATTTGCCCATCCAGATCACTAACCTCCTGCCAAACCCGGAGGCCTGTGGGCGTCTCCGTCAGATTGCTGTCGGTATCGGCGGATCAGTCTACTCGCCATTGTCTACTCCTCAGCTCCTGGATGAATACTTTCAGATTGCTCTCGATACAGCAGCAGCTATCAACGATCCTTTCGAGCAATCCTTCTTTACATTAGTCATCTCTCCTATCTGCAACCCTTCGAAGACGTCAACAAGCGGGTGGCTCGACTGGCCGCAAATATACCGTTGATCAAACATAATCTCTGTCCGCTCTCTTTCATAGATGTGCCTAAAAAGTCATATGTCGAGGGAACACTTGGAGTTTATGAGCAGAACCGCATCGAGTTGATGCGCGATATATTTGTCTGGGGATATGAGCGTTCCGTCAAACGTTACCTGAGTACACGGGAGGAGCTGGGAGAGCCGGATCCTTTCCGGATGAAATACCGTACATTACTGACCGAGATCATACGCGAGGTGGTCCTCCAGAGTGCAGGACCAGCCCAGGATCTGATAGCTGCTTGGGCCACAGAGCACCTGCCGGAGGTTGATAGACCGCGATTTATAAATCTGGTGGATGCTGAATTGCACGGTCTGCACGAAGGGAATATTGCCAGGTTTCGTCTGCGGCCTAAGGAGTTTGCGATATGCAAGGAAAGAAAAGAGCTTAATATTCAATTGCATGAGAGTAATGTCTCCATAGTGTATTTGGGTTGGTAGGGGGGGCTTTCCACGTTGATAAGTTAATGGTCTAAGTTGGCAGCTTGGAGGCATGACCCCATTTCTTTTTCTGAGCGAGGACTGGAAATGGGGACAACTCATACCTCTATCCTGAATTCGGCACCATCTACTGTGTTCCGTACTGTAAGACTCCCATTCATGTTTTTTTCGATGATGGTTTTCGACATGAACAAGCCGACTCCTGTCCCAAGCTGCGGTCCCTTGGTGGTGAAATAGGGATCAAAAATCTTCCCTATAATCTCCTCGGGGATCCCGCCGGCATTGTCGGAGATGGTTACGACCGCCCTTTCATTTTCGCTGCCGATTGTGATCGTCACTCTGGGGTCTTTGATTGCCCTTTCCACTAACACGTCCCTAGCATTGTTCAGGATGTTGAGGACTACCTGCGCGAATTCATTCCGATAGCCATGGATGACCGGTTCACCTGTCGTCACCAGTTCAACGTCGATATGCTGACTCTTGAAGCTGTCTTCTATCAGTGCCAAGGTGCTTTTAATCGCATTCTGCATATTGAATTCGATTTTAATCTTGTCCGGCTTGAAGTAGTTTCTGAAATCTTCGATGGTTTGGGACATGTGCTGGATGATTTCCATGGATCTGTTGACGCTGTTATCCAGAAGCTCCTTGGTGAATTCTCCGAGATCATGAAACATTGACAGTTGCTGAATCGTGAGACCAAGTGTGTTCAGCGGCTGACGCCACTGGTGGGCGATATTGCCGATCATCTCCCCCATGGCCGCCAGGCGGCTCTGCTGTATGAGCATCTGCTCTTTTTCGCGCAGAGTCTCCGTGGTCTGTATGCGCTCCTCAGTCTCAATCTTCAACCGCTCCAAATTGGCTAACAGTTCCTCCGTCCGTTCCGCAACCCGATTTTCCAACTCATTGTTCAGTTTTTTCAGCGCTTCCTCGGCCCGTTTACGGTTGGTTATATCCAGAACTGAGCCGATTGATCCTTCAAAGCAACCATCTTGACTGTAGATCCCCTTGACGTAGATCAACGCAACGACTTTTTCTCCTGACTTTGAAACATAACTCTTTTCAAGAGAGTAATGGTCAATTTCACCCCTCACGAGCATTTTGAATATATCAATGCTTTTCTCAACATCATCCGGATAGGTTATTTCAGAAATGCTCATTCTTCCGATAAGTTCGTCTTTTGCATATCCCAGCAAATTGCAGAACGCTCCATTAACATTGGTGATAATAAAATCTCTGTCTACGGCCAACACTCCTGTGATCGAATTCTCAAACAAAGAGCGATAATGTGATTCACTTGCGTAAATAGCTTCTTCGGCATTCTTTTGATCGGTAATATCAACATGAGTACCAATCATATGAATTGCCTTACCATCAGGACTGCGCTTGATTGCCTTGCCTCGTCCAAGTATCCATCGCCAGTCACCATTTTTGGCAAGCATGCGGAACTCGACCTTGAATGAGTCAATTTCGTTGTTTATGCATTGTTCATTAACGGTAATTGTTCGATCTTTGTCATCTGGGTGAATGAGTCTCGTCCAGGTTTCGAGCTCATGAGGTAATTCATCTGGTTCATACCCAAGCATCCGAAAGTAGCCAGGGCTGTAGTATACCTTTCCCGAGGGTATATCCCAGTCCCAAAGACCGTCCTGTGTCGCCTCCATCGCATTCCAGAACTGTTCCTCGCTTTTTCGCAAAGTCTCATTGGCCTGTTTGCGCTCAGTGGTGTCGCGGGTAACTCCGAGTAATGCCTTGATTACGCCCTGCTCGTCCCGAAAAGGCACCGCATGGGTTTCTAGCCAGATATGCCTCCCTTTGAGTCCTACCGTTTCAAATTCAAGCGTTCCGGGCACTCCCTGGAAAACGCTTTGCGTCAGTGCTATGAAATCTGCTCTGTTTGGCTCCGCAACAAAAGGATAAAAACAGTATCCCTTTACCTGTTCAAAAGATTCTGCTTGAATCATCTCCAGGCCTGCCGGGTTCATCATCAGCAGGTTGCCATCGATATCAAGCATTTTTATACATTCCGGTTCCAAGTCTATGATTGTTTTCAAGAACAGTTCGCTGTGAGACAAAGCTTCTTCGATTTCTTTGCGTTCGGTAATATCCTGAACGGTGCCAATCAAAGACAGTATGTTGCCGTTACTATCAAATTCCACCGAACCACGGCCATTCACCCATCTTTTTTCTCCATCGTTTTTACGAATTATCCGGTACTCCATTGAAAAAGGTTTCCGATTGGAAATGACATCCTCCATCAGGTATCTACTCATGTAGTCGCGGTCATCAGGATGTACGATATCAAGCCACCCCTGAATGCTTCTGTTGTAATTCTCATCAATACCAAAAATAGTATCCAGAACTTCAGACGTTTCCCATTTGCCAGAGATAAAATCGGCAAAATAAGAGCCTATGGATGCCGAACGTTGCGACTCCTTAAAAAAATATTCACTCTTTTTCAGTGCCATCTCGGAGATTTTTTCGGCAGTAATGTCTTGGGATGATCCATAAAGCAGCAAATAGTCAGGCTCTTCGCCTGCTTCACAGCGGCATGACTCCTTGAGCCATCGAATATCTCCACGCTTGGTTAGTATCCTAAATTCTGAGATTACATGATCTCCCGGTCTTAATTCAATAAGACTACGGGCGATACGTTCACGGTCATCATCAACAACTAAAGTCAGCCAGCACCCAATATCAATCAACTCATCCTGAGAGTAGCCCGTAATAGCCTCAAAGGCTCCTCCAAGCCATTGAATGCGAAATGGCGTTGTAGAACTTCGTGAACACATATATACGAAGTCACTAGTAAGGCCTGTAAACCTTCGGTATCGCTCTTCACTTTGTTGCAGTGCTTTCTCGGCCTTTTGCCGATCTGAAACGTCTTTGACGGTAGCCAAGTAGCGAATGATTTGGCCAGATTTGTCCTTCATCTCTGATGGGTAAAGAATGACAGGAAACCGTTCTCCGTTCTTGCGTTTGAATATCAATTCCCTTTCCATAAACTTATTGATGCTCATGTCTCCGAATGCCGCTATATGGGTTGCTATCTGCTCCTCTGGCCAATATATGTGCGGAAGGCCGCTGCCTAGAAGTTCTTCTTTGCTGTATCCAGTCATCGCACAGAATGCGTCATTCACCTCAACGTGTACTCCGTTAGGATCAAATACCGTGATTCCATCGTGGATCGCTGCAAAAAGCCCGTGAAGATAATCGGATGTCTCTTTATATTTTTGTTCGGTAAGTTTACGCTCAGTGATGTCCTTGATAAAACACAGACTACACCGAGTTCCATCGATGTCTAATAATTCACTGGAAACCCAAAAATAACGAATCTCATTTTTTACCCGATATCTGAATTCATGATTTTTTAAAAAACCATTATTGGTTAATTTTTCAAAAAATTGCTGCCTTTCGCTTGCATCAAGCCAGAATCCTAGTTCCAGCGATGTATGACCGATTACTTCATCCCGCTGCAAACCGGTTATTTCTAGAAATGCATCGTTCACATCAAGGTATCTGCCATCTACCATGGATGTGATTACCATTGCCTCCGGGCTCACCTTAAATACCTTGGTAAATTTTTCCTCACTCTTTTGCAACGCCTCTTCAGCCTGCTTTCGCTTAGTTATATCCCTGACTATGGAAAAGAACGATCCTCCATTATGGGGGGAATAGTTGACGCTTACCTCAACATCTATGGCATTCCCGTTTTTATGGAGTTGCTTGGTATCGAACCGAAGTGAACCCTTTTGCATTATTTCCTGAGAGCGTTTCGCCACATCACCGGCACTGTCGATTGCCTCGACGTCAGACATGTGCATGGTAAGAAGCTGGTCACGGGTATACCCCAACATTTGAGAGTAGCTCTCATTGACGTCAATGATGTAACCGGTGGCATTTGCCAGGGTGAATCCATCCACAGATGAAGCTAATATGGTACGGAACATATCGTACTCTCCATGACCATGGTGCTCATTATCCATATCCAGCTCCTATGGAACCATTTTATCTTGTAATTCAAAGCTGGCAAGAAGGTATTCAGCGTCATCAGCCAAAATAGTTTTAACCCGTGAATAGTGATTATAGTTCGGGTTTTGAATTTTGTTCATAAAGCCTCCTCAAAATAAGGAGGCTATAATAGCTGTCTGATGGATAATATCAATAAATTATGCGGCATTTGTGCGGAATGGTATCATCTTCTTCCCTGCTTTCAGGTCATCCAGGTAATCAGCCCCAAGTTGCATCATCTTCTTACGTTCATCAAGGTGTGAGGTTCGGTTGTAAGCTGTCTCAAGATGAATGACTTAATTGATGTTTGATGAACGCAGGCCGGACTTTCAAAACTTCATCAAGAATTGTTCTGGCGGATGCCCTAAAGCCGTGAGCGGCCGCCTCATCCTTAGTGAACCCCAAATGCCGCAATGCTCCATTCAAGGCATTGTCTGACAGACCGCGCAACGGTGAGCGGTTGCAGGGGAAAAGATACTTGCCATAACGCCTCGATAATATCCGCCGATGACCCTGATGATCCAGGGTTGATTCCAATCAAACCTCCAATAGAAGCTTATGCGCCGAGTACGATGACGACTCCTGCGAGCACAGGGTGTATCCGTAGGCGGATATCATGGAATAGATTTATATCTTGTCAACTGCAGAATAAAATAATCTTCGTATTATTTTATTGCTTGCACATAATAACTTATATATTATATTTATTGAGTAATTAAATAATATAGAGGTTATTATGAAGCCGGCTCATAAAAGGATAATTGTCGAGCAACTGGACAAGACACTTTCCCGTTTCAAAAATGTACAAGACGTTTCTCCGCCGCCAAAGGGGTGGATTCGCGTTATCCGTGAGGCGCTAGGAATGACCGGGAAGCAGTTGGCGGAGCGTCTGGGCGTCCGACAGCCTCGCATCCCGATTTTGGAAAAGGACGAAGTCTCCGGTGCCGTATCATTAAAGACCATGCGACAGGCTGCCGAAGCCCTTGACTGCGTATTTGTCTATGCGTTAGTGCCACGTTCCACTCTGGAGAATACCATCAGAGAGCAAGTCCGGCAGATCGCCGTCGAACGGATGAAGCGCACGACCCACACGATGATACTTGAAGATCAGCAGCTTCAAGAGCCAGAACGCCAGAAAATGCTGCAATCAATGATAGAGGACCTTGTGCGGGAGATGCCGAAAGACCTTTGGAGTGCGAAATCATGAATTTTGCTTATCCTGAAGGGGCAACTCCGCTTGATGCAGACGAGGCGGCGGGATTGTTGCTCACCCATATCACGAATCGTTCTGAACTGGACCGCTGGGAACAGGAAAACATTGCCGAGGCAGAAGCAGCTGTCTTCAGGCGTAAGCAGAAAGATGTACTCACCGAAACGTATATCAAGCGGCTCCATAAAAAAATGTTCGGCAACGTCTGGCGATGGGCTGGTAATTTCCGATCCACCGGTAAGAACATCGGCGTTTCTGCCTGGCAGATCGTCATTGAATTAAGAAAACTGAGCGCAGATTGCGCGGCCTGGATCGAGCATGGCACTTTTTCGCCGGATGAGATCGGCGTGCGCTTTCATCACCGACTTACGGCAATTCATCCATTTCCCAATGGTAACGGTCGTCATGCCCGCTTGATGACCGACATTGTTCTTGTTCATCTCTTGAACCAGAAACCCTTCACATGGGGGAGCGGCAATCTGGTCAATGCCGGTGATTGTCGATTGCAGTATATCAATGCGCTTCGTGCCGCCGACCGTCATGATTATGAACCGTTACTGGGGTTTGTCCGGTCGTAGATATGTGCCGGAATACTGGTCGTATAGATGACCCGCCGAATCTGGGGTGGATATGCTAAATAAGCAGCAGCGCGGCCACATAAACTTCTGCATTTGGTGCACTAATGGTACAAAAAAACAAAAGGCTTGCGGTCAATGCCGTAAGCCTTTTGTTTCTATATAAATATGATCAGGTGTTTAAGTGGTGCCCAGGGACGGAATCGAACCGCCGACACGAGGATTTTCAGTCCTCTGCTCTACCGACTGAGCTACCTGGGCGTAAAGGATTCTTTATATACCCCGATCGTTTTGTGCTGTCAACGAAAATCTGCCTCTTCCCCGGACCTGTCTTCGAATTATTGGTTTTCGGCCCGCTGAATCCGGATGGGAACATAGTTGCAGAAGGGCTCTTCCTCCATGTAGTCTCCATGAACAGCATCTGCCCTTGCTCGGCAGCCGCCGCAGACGTTGATGAATTCGCATTGCCCGCATTTGCCCTTGTAGGCTTTGAAATCACGGAGATTTTGGAAGATCTCGGAATTCTCCCAGATCTCGCGGAACGGGGTCTGCTTGATGTTGCCGGCTACACGATGGAAGTAGGAGCAGGGTTTGACATTGCCGAAACAGTCGATCAGGCAGATGGTTTGGGCGGCGATGCACCCTTTGCCGCCGCCGGTTGAAAACGTCAGGGAGCGCCGTTCGAATTTGAGCCCTTCCTCCTTGGCCTTTTGGGGAACGATCCGGTAATAATGGGGGGCACAGGTAGGCCGCATGAGGATGTCGTCCTCGTTTTTTTCCTGCTGATAATGCCAGTCGAGAATTTCCTCGTAGTCCTCTTTGGAGATCAGCTCGTTCATGATCGCTTCGCCACGGCCGGTGGGGACGATCATGAACATATACCAAGCGGTTGCTCCCAACGATTTGGCAAGCTTGAACGTGTCGGCGATGTCATGCTGATTTCGCTTGGTAAAGGACGAGTTGATCAGGAATTTCTGGCCGTTGCGGCGAAAGATCTCGGCCGCGCGCACAACCCCTTCGAACGAGCCGGGGCACTGGCGGAAGTTGTCGTGAATCGCTGCCGTTGACCCGTCCAACGAAAGAGACACCATCTTGATGTCGGCCTGCTTCATCTTCAGGCAGATTTCGTCGGTTACCAGGGCGCCGTTGCTGGCCATGCACATGCGCAGGCCCAGCGATGTCCCGAACTGAGCCAGTTCGAAAATGTCCTGCCTCATCAGCGGTTCGCCGCCGGAAAGCACCACGACCGGTTTGGAGAATGCGGCGATCTCGGACAGCAGCTTTTTTCCCTCATCGGTCGTGAAATCCCCTTCCGAAGAGGTCATGTCCGAAGAACAGCGGCAGTGTACGCAACGCAGATTGCATTTTTGCGTGGTTTCCCAGGCGATCCATTTAGGTACGTATTCCTCGCGCATAAGGCTCCCGTCTCAAAGAATAGGGCGCCGATCCGTGACGCCCAAAGTAAACTTTACCCCGAATGGCGGTGCAAACTCAAGGTAATTGTAGGAGACCCTTTGTTTGCTTGCTTCGCGGGCAAACACCCTATTTTTATAAGCTTGAAAGGGCAGATCAATTCTGCTATAGAAAACAAGTTAAAATTAAATATGTGCAATTCATCACGGTTTTTTTCGGGAAAATGCAAGGAGTAAAAAACATGTCCACTGCGCAGATGGTCATGTACGAAGAAGAGTTTCAGAAGATCAACGAGATTATGAACAGGCTCTTGAAAGAGGCAAACGCCAAGGTCATCTTTCTGGTGGACAAAAACGGCCAACTTATTTCGGGAGTGGGTGAAACGGAACGTTTCGACACCACGTCGCTGGCCTCTCTTACCGCCGGCAATATCGCTGCAACGGGGGGTCTCGCCAAACTTATCGGGGAAAAGGAATTTTCGATCCTTTTCCACGAGGGCGAGAAGGACAACCTCCACATCTCAATCGTTGGCGGCAGGGTTATCCTGGTCGTGCTGTTCGACAGCCGCTCATCCCTCGGCTTGGTGCGGCTACGGGTCAAGAAGTCTTCTGAAGAGCTTTCGACGATTTTCGAGGTTTTGCTGAAAAAAGCCGAAGACAAGGAAAGGCGTGGGGTGTCTGATTTCCCCTTTGCCGAGATTACCGATGACGATATTGATAGCCTGTTCAGTTAGAGACTTCGAGGTGCGCTAGCAATGTCCTTTATCAACTATGCCTCCCGCGAGATTAACTGCAAGATTGTTTATTACGGCCCGGGTTTGTGCGGCAAGACAACAAATCTCCAGTATATTTATCAAAAGACCGCTCCGGACGCCAAGGGCAAGATGATCAGCCTTGCCACTGAAACGGAACGGACGCTTTTTTTTGATTTTCTGCCGTTGGCACTGGGAGAGATACGGGGTTTCAAAACCCGTTTTCATCTCTACACCGTTCCGGGGCAGGTTTTTTATGATGCCTCCCGCAAGCTGATACTGAAGGGGGTTGACGGCGTTGTTTTTGTGGCCGACTCCCAGGAAGAGCGCACAGATGCCAATTGCGAATCGTTGGACAATCTGCGGGGAAATCTCCAGGAACAGGGCTATGATCTTGACAAGCTCCCCTATGTCGTTCAGTACAACAAGCGCGACCTGAACAATATACTGAGCATTGAAGAGTTGCGCCGCGATGTCAATCCGACGAATGTCCCTGAGTTTGAGGCGTGCGCCACAACCGGGGAAGGTGTGTTCGAGACCCTCAAGGCGGTTGCCAAGTTGATCCTGATGGACTTGAAAAAAGGTAGATAAGAACGGAATACTATTGTCTGAAGGCCCATGAAATGTGACACTCTGGGCTTTCGAGCGAGCAATTGTGGAGGTTTAACATGTCAACGGAGCTGATCGACGTACCCAGGGGAATGAAAATCGTCAAATCGATCCTCGTCAAGCGTCTCCAGACACCCGGCTATTTTGCTGACGTCTACCTGGTTATGAATAACGGACAATATGAGGCAGCTTTATTCATCAACGACAAATACAAGCCCGGTCCCCCGATCCCTTACCCGCTGGATAATCCTACCGAGGAAGTTACCCATTGGATGGGGGTGCGGCCGAGCGTGGGGCTGAGCCCTGAAGAGGCGGACCGTATAATCAACGAGGTGGAAAGCGAAAATGCCATTCATCGGAAGAAGATGCAGGATCGCTGGAACAAGAGCGATATCCCGTAGGTCTCTTTCGGCTTGATTTTTTCAAACCCGCGTGGTAATTAGAAGGCCCGCTTGAATTGGGGTGGCGATATCCGGAGAGATGGCCGAGTAGGTCGAAGGCGCTCGCCTGCTAAGCGAGTATACTGGGAAACCGGTATCGAGGGTTCGAATCCCTCTCTCTCCGCCATTTGCGTTGTGATAACGGGTGTTTTTTTGACTATAGTCGCTCGCATGCAAAGGTTACTGTTTGTTGTCGTGCTTATCCTGTCGGCGGCCCTGATGGGATGTCAGCAAAAAGACCAGAAGCCGCCGCTGAAAATAGATGCGGCCGGGTCGCATATGGACAAGAAGGAAGCGGCCGTTGTTGTCCCCGATTCCGTGAAGAAGAGATGGAAGGCGGTGAAGATCGCCGTCATTGACAAGGCGAACATCAAAGAAACCGTCTATACCATCCCCGTCGGCAGTTCCGTTTCCATCCCCGAATCATCCTTGAACATCGAAGTTGAGGCGTTTCTTCCGGCTTTCATCATGGAAGGTTCCGTCATGACCACCTCCTCGAACGAGCTGAAAAATCCCGGTGCAAAAGTCAAGATAACCGAAAAAGGGAATTTCATCTTCAATGGCTGGCTTTTTGCCCGGTTTCCCACCAACACGTCCATTCATCCCAACTATGGTTTTACCCTGGTCGATGCGGTTCCTGCCAAATAAGTAGTGAATAGTTAAACGCGAAAAGTGGATGGTGAAAGGTTTTCATTCGCGTCTTGCTTGTCGAGGTTGGTAATCGCTTCCCGGGCCAGCGTATCACAGCGTTCATTCTCGAAATGGCCGTTATGGCCGCGTACCCACCTCCATTCTATGGAGTGCCGTCCCGAAAGCTCCAGAAGCGTCTCCCACAGATCGCGGTTGACGACCGGTTCCTTTTTGCTGTTTTGCCACCCCTTCCGTTGCCACCCCGAGATCCATTCGGTCATGCCCTTTGCCAGGTATTGGGAGTCGGTCGTAAGGATCACCCGGCAGGGGCGGGTCAGTTGGCGCAGGGCCGCAATGGCGGCGGTCAATTCCATGCGGTTGTTGGTTGTGGCCGCCTCCCCTCCGGAGATCTCTTTTGTGCGCCCCTGATAGCGCAGAATGGCACCATAGCCGCCAGGTCCCGGATTGCCGCTGCAGGCCCCGTCGCAGAAAATCTCCACGACCTCGTCTGACGCCGCTTTTTCCGGTTCACGCCTCTCCGACATAGGCCCCTTCTCTCTTCAACAGGTCGGCGATGGCGTGCATGACACGTTCGGCGATGAGCTGGTGGGTCTCCCGGGTGTCTTCCAGGACAAACAGGTCGCTGAAATCGAGGGGGGCGCCGAAGACAACGGCGGCAGACTGGCCGACCCCCGGGAATTTCCAGTGGTTCAACCCGACCAGTGCCGTTGGGATGACGATGGGGCGGGTGTCGAAAATGATCTTGCCGACGCCGCGATTGCCTTTCCCCAGCCGTCCGTCCTTGTGGCGCGTTCCTTCGGGGAAGAGCATGACCTTCTGATCTGCAAGCAGTTGGTTGATGACCCGGTTGGCCTTGACATCCCGTCCGCGCCTGACCGGAAAGGCGCCCCACGAGGAGTACAGAAGGCGCGGAATGAATTTTTGAAACAGCTCCTCCTTGGCCGGAGCCCACACCATCTGCATGGGGTGATGCCTGACGATGGCCCAGGGAAGAAAGATCGTATCATAGGCCGAGATGTGATTGGAGGTGAACAGAACGCCTCCGCTGGCCGGTATCCGCTCTGCCCCCTTGGAGCTGAAACGGTTCAGGGCAGAGGCGTAGAAGCCGATCACCCAGCAGGAAAATGTTACCCAGCCACGTCGTAGAAACGATGTGTTCATCCGTCAACTTCCTTCATAATGCCGCCGCGCGGCGGAAATGGGCTTGAAAGCCTTCCACTTATACCATGTCCGGCACGATTGGGCAACCATGCCGGGGTAGTTCAGCGTTGGAATTGTCCAAGATTGCTGCTATAGTCGAATCATGCACGTCACCAATCGAGAGATCGTCTTCAACGGCACGGTATACGATATTGAACAGATGCGGGTGGAAATCGGCTCGCACGGCAGCCATACCTTTCAGGTCATCCGCCACCCCGGCGGCGCCGGGGTGCTGCCGGTGCATGATGATGGCAGCGTATCGCTGATCCGGCAGCTTCGCCCGGCGGTCGATGCCTTTCTGCTGGAGGTTCCGGCCGGTCGTCTCGAACCCGGGGAGCCGCCTCTCCTCTGTGCCGGCCGAGAGTTGCGGGAGGAGACGGGGCTCTTTGCCGAACGGTTCCTTTCGCTCGGCACGATCCATTCGTCGCCCGGCGTTTTCGACGAGATCATCCATCTCTTTGCCGCCACCGGCATCTCCCAGGGGGAGGCGGCACCGGAGGATGACGAGGATATCGAGGTGGTCCGCATGCCGTTTGCCGAAGCCCTTGCCATGGCTGCACGGGGGAGCATTAGCGATGCCAAGACCATAACCGCTCTCTTCAGGTGGGACCAGAAATGCAGAATGCAAGCTACCTGATCGGCCGGCAGCCGATCCTTGACCGGAACGAGGAAATCGTCGCGTACGAACTGCTTTTCCGCTCGGCCGGATCACGCAATACGGCAGAGGTCGACGACGCCACCCAGGCAACCGCCAGCGTGATCATCAATGCCCTGTCCGGCTTTGGCCTGGAAAAGATTCTGGGAAGCCATAGGGGCTTCATCAATATGGAGCTGGACCTGCTCATGGGCGACTCCCTCGGCCTTCTGCCCAGGGATCGGGTGGTGCTGGAACTTCTGGAGACCCTCGCGGTTACCCCTCAATTGGTGGAACGCTGCCGAGCGCTGAGAGAAGAGGGATACCAGCTTGCCCTGGACGACCACGAATACGACCCGGCCTATGAAGAGCTGTACGGTATCGTGGACATCGTCAAGGTTGATCTCCTGCAGACGCCGCCCCCGAAACTGGCCGGGATGGTGGAGAGGTTTCGCCCGTACCCCGTCAAGTTGCTGGCTGAAAAGGTCGAGACGCGGGAGGAATACCGCCTGTGCCGGGAGTTGGGGTTCGAGTATTTCCAGGGGTTCTACTTCGCCAAGCCGTCGGTAATGGAAAAGAAGCGTATCGACGAATCCGGTGCGACTCTCCTGAAGCTGATGGACCTGCTGATCAAAGATGCCGAACTGGAGGTGATCGAACGGACCTTCCGGCAAAGCCCCGT
Source organism: Oryzomonas sp. (assembly GCA_031292255.1). Taxonomy (GTDB): domain Bacteria; phylum Desulfobacterota; class Desulfuromonadia; order Geobacterales; family Pseudopelobacteraceae; genus Oryzomonas. The sequence continues at coordinate 118,542 of JARLHN010000033.1, forward strand.
CCTGACCTACAAGTTGCTCCTGCTGGTCAACTCCGTTTCTCTGGGGCTGCGCGGCAAGATTCAGAATATCCGTCATGCCGTGGCCATCCTGGGGCGTCGACAGCTCATGCGTTGGGCGCAACTGGCCCTGTTCGTTTCGGATACCAACGGCGGGCCGGAGCATCCGCTGGTGGAATTTGCCGCGGTACGGGCTGCATTCATGGAGCAGGTGGCCTGCCGGCATCCCGGCCTGAAGGACAACCGGGATGCCGGCGAGCAGGCTTTTCTGACCGGCATTCTTTCGCTCCTGGGGAGTATCTTCGATATCCCCCTGGACGAGATCCTTGCCAACTTAAGCCTTTCCGAAGCCGTCAAGGATGCCTTGACGACCCGCAGCGGGGCGTTGGGCGACCTTCTGGGGCTTTCGGAACAGTTGGAACAGCTGGATTCCAGGCTGGGGGCCGAGTGGCTCGAGGAGATCGGCCTCACCCCGGAAGACGTGCTGCAGGCCCAGGTGAAGGCCTACGGCTGGCGCGACGGGATGCTCTAGTTCGTTTCCTTCTGGAAACTAGTTACGTATTTCGGACGGTTCCCTTAGGCCTTCAGGCTCGGTGGTTCCAGCGGGTTCTCTCCGCCGGGAGAGAATTGGAATTTGGACATTTTCAAATGTTCTAAAAAGTCTCCCCCTCCCGCAAAGGGCGGGGGAGCAAAAGTACAAACTCCTGTCCTTCCCTGCTGGGGGAGGGAATACTACGCGTTCCTTTAAGAGTTACAAGGTACTAACATGCCGGGCTTTGCCGTCAACGAGGAGAAGAACCGCTGGCTCATCCGCAAAATGGCCGAGTTGGGGGTAAAGGAGGATGACCTGGAGGAAACGTTTGTCCGTTCTTCGGGCAACGGCGGCCAGCATGTCAACAAGACTTCGACCTGCGTCCAGTTGCGCCACAAACCGAGCGGCATCACGGTAACCGCTTCCCGGGAGCGCAGTCAGTCGGTAAACCGTTTCCTTGCACGGCGGGAGCTTTTGGAGCGGCTTGAAGCACAGGCCGGCGGGATGACGGCCGAGATGAAGCGGGTCGAAAAGCTGCGCAAGCAGAAAGACCGGCGCCGCAGGCGAACCACCACAAAGGTCGTATTATGATCACCCCCGAAACCCTGCAACGGCTGGAATTCGACAAGATCCTGGCCGAGATCGCCGATCAGGCGCATAGCGACGTGACCCGCGAGCAGGTCATGGCTACAACGCCGCTCAGTGACCCGGAACAGATCCGGCTTATCGCCGGCCGGATCGGCGAGGTCCGCAGCCTGATCAGCCTCGGCATCGCCCTGCGGCTTACTTCGTTTGAGGATATTCGCCCTCTGCTGGAGGTCGTCCGGCTGGCGGGAGCCTTCCTGGCGCCGCTGGATCTGTTGCAATTCATCCCCGTGTTGGACGCGTTCAACGAGATTTCGCGGCAACTCGCCCCGCGGAGCGATATCCCCTGTCTTGCGTCCCTTACCCCTCCGTTGCGCCCCTTTCCCGATATCCTTGAACCGCTGGCGGCATCCATCGACCATGACGGCAGCATCATGGACAGCGCCTCCGTGCAACTCAGGGAGATCCGCCGGGCCAAGCGCTCCCTGGCCGCACGCATCCGCAAGAAGATCGAGGAGATCGTCCGCGACAACGGTATCGAGATCTTTCTCCAGGACGACTTCATCACCCAGCGTTCCGGGCGCTGGGTGATCCCGGTCCGCATGGACTCCAAGGGGATGGTGCGCGGCGTGGTGCACGACGTCTCGGCATCGGGCGAGACCGCCTTCATGGAACCGCTGGAGATCATCCCCTTTGTCAACGAACTGGAAAACGTGAGTGCCGAGGAAAAGGCCGAGGAGATCCGCATCCTGCGGCAGCTCTCGGCATGGATCCGCGAGGATGCCTCTGCCCTGGATGGCTGCTTCACAACGCTGGTCGCCCTGGACGGGCTCAACTGCATGGCCCGCTTTGCCGAACGCCACGGCCTGGAAACGCCCGGCTTGAATAGCGATGGCGTCTTGCGGCTGACCCAGGCCCGTCACCCGCTTTTGATGATGCTCCAGCGTCAAGGTGCCATCTCCCGTGTGCAGCCGCTGGACCTGGAGATGGGGGACGAGGGACGCATCATGGTCATCACCGGCCCCAATGCCGGCGGCAAGACCATCGCCCTCAAAACCGCCGGAGTGCTGACCCTGATGGCCCTGTGTGCCATTCCGGTACCGTGCAACGGCGCTCGTTCCACTTTTCCGCTCTTGGATACCCTGCTGGTTGACATAGGCGACGAGCAATCCATCGAACAGAGCCTGTCCACCTTCTCGGCCCATGTGGCCCGAATTGCCGCCATTCTGGGCCTGGCCGGTCCGCGCTCCCTGGTGTTGCTGGACGAGCTGGGCGCCGGCACCGAACCGCAGCAGGGGGCGGCAATCGCCTGCGGAGTGCTGCGGGAGTTGCAGGAACGGGGCGCCACGGTGATCGCCACTACCCACCTGTCGGAGATCATCGGTTACGTCCACCGCACAGCGGGCATGATCAACGCCGGCATGGAGTACGACGCCGAGACCTATACCCCGCTTTACCGCCTGATCAGCGGCGAGCCGGGCCATTCCCATGCCGTTGAGATCGCCCGGCGCTACGGTATGCCCGAGCGGGTGATCGCCTTTGCCCGCGAGATGGTGGGCAATGCGGGAGCCGAATTCACGTCGCTGTTGGCCGATCTGCACCGCAGGCGGGATGAACTGGCCGAAGCGCAGCGGGAGCTGGATCGCCAACGGGAATTGGTGCGCGGAAAGCAGCAGGAGGTGGAGGCGCGTGCCGGCGCCATCGAGGTGGCGCGGCGTGAGGCATCCGACAAGGCCTGGGTCGAGGCCCGCGACCTGATCTCCGTAACCCGGCGGCAGATGAACGAACTGCTGGATGAATTCAAACGGGAAAAAAGGAGCGAGATCATAGATAAGCTGCGCCGAAGCGAGGCGGAACTGACCGGACAACTCAAGCCGCACACCTCTGAGCGGCATGACCCGCTTCCCCTGGAGGGGGTCAAGGCGGGGAATGCGGTGCATGTGAGTTCCCTGGGGCACGACGGCGTTGTTGTTTCTGTGGACCTGCGCCAGGCAAAGGCGCGGGTCAGGACCGGCAGCATGGAAGTGGATGTAAGCGTCGGCGACCTGGCGGTTCCTCGCCGGCAGGGCACGGAAAAGGCGCGGCGTCCGCCCCAGGGCGCCTGGAAAACAGAGCAGGCAGAGGACGGGGAACGGGAGCTGAAGCTGATCGGCCTGCGGGTTGACGAAGCCATGGATCTGCTGGAACCGTTCCTCAACCATGCCTCCTTGAACGGCCTCTCCGAGGTCCGCATCATCCACGGTATCGGTACGGGGCGGTTGCGGGATGCGGTGCGCGAACATCTGGTCCGCCATCCGTTAGTGGAAGAGTTCCGCTCCGGTGGTCCCCACGAGGGGAGAGACGGCGCCACGGTGGCGCTATTGAAAGGTTGTTGAAAAACAGCCATCTCGCCGCCGTCCTCGAAAGGCCCTTTCGTGCGGCGTAGCGCTGCTACTCCGCACGAAAGGGCCTTTTGCGGGTGCGACGATCTGACTATTTTTGAACAACCTCGGTTTTTCAACAGAACTGGTCCGTAAATAACTGCCGCGCGGAAGTATGGAGGCGTTACGGATTCAGGTGGAAATAATCGGGGAGGTTCATTCTGGATAACTTCATCATCGAAATCAGCGAACAGGATATCAAACGGGAACGTGACAAGTCACGGGAGTTGCGCAGAAGCCGCTGGTGGCAGAACCGTCTCGCCCTGGGGCGCTGTCACTGGTGCGGCGGCGTCTTCCCACCCGACGAGTTGACCATGGACCATATCATCCCCCTGGCCCGGGGCGGCAAGGGGTCCCGTAATAATGTCGTACCGGCCTGCAAGGAGTGCAACAGCCGGAAGAAGTACCTGCTTCCCATGGAATGGGAGGATTATATCAAGCGGTTCGAAAAGCAGGAGCAGTGAGCGATGAATGCAATGAAGAACCTCTACAAGGTGGTCATCTACGATTGCGACGGGGTCATGTTCGACTCCCTCGAATCCAACTACATCTTCTATAACCGGGTCCTGGATCACCTGAACCGGCCGCCGCTGGACAGGGGGGACGAACATGCCAGAAAGGTGCTGCATACCTATTCGTTCAACGATGTGATGGACTATTTCTTTGCCGGCGACCAGTGCCGCGATGAGGCCCTGCGATTTGCCAAGACCATCCACTACCGTGACCTGGCCCCATACATGCGCATGGAGGAGGGGCTGATCGAGACCCTCGACCGGCTCAAGGGGCGCGTGTCCCTGGCTGTCTGTACCAATCGGGCGGTTTCCATGGATATGATCATCGAGGATTTCGGGCTAAGCGGCTACTTCGAGTGCGTCATGACCGCATCCCAGGTAACGCATCCCAAGCCTCACCCCGAGCCGCTCTTGAAGGTGTTGGCACACTTCGGCATTGAACCGCATGAGGCGCTGTTCGTGGGGGATGGCGAGGTGGACATGCTGTCGGCCCGCGGCGCGGGCGTTCCGTTTGTGGCCTACAAGTCCCACCTGCCCGGCCAACCCCGCATCGAACATCATGACGAGATCATAGCGCATCTCTTTGGGTGGCCTGGAGAGTCCGATCCACGATTATCCTCTCATTCATCCTCTCCGGCCGTTGCGCCGTAGCCGCGGATCTGCTCCATAAGAAAATCCACAAAAGCCCGGTTGGCCCGCGACAGGTATGCCCCCTTCTTCCAGGCCAGCATCAAGTCCAGGTGGAGCGGCGGGTCAAAGGATACGGCCCGCAACTCGGCATCGTCCAGCACCACCATGCGCAGCAGGGTGGAGATTCCGAGCCCTTTCTTTACCAGCGACTTGACCATGGTGTATAGGTTGGTCTCGAAGACCACCTGGGGCGTCATGCCGCTTTCCTTCATCTCTTCGAAGAGCATCTCCCGCTGATAGTACCCCTCCTTGAACATGATGAGAGGTTGCCCGGCGAACTCCTCCAGGGATACGCCGGAACGGGAGGTGAACGGGTGGTCGGGGGGGACGCAGACCACTATCTCTTCCCGCAATATGTGCCGAACCTCCAGGTTGTCGGGTACATGACCGCCGGCAATGACCCCCATGTCCAACTCCCCCTGGCTGATCATCTTTTGGATGCTGGCGGCACCTTCGCCGGAAACCGAAAGACGCAGGCGCGGATAACGCTTGGCAAAACTGCAGATGATGGTCGGGAAGAAGTAGGCGCTCATCATGGGGGGGACGCCGACCCGCACTTCCCCCTTGCCGAGGCCGCGCAGATCGGCCATTTCCTGGCCTGCAGCCTTCAGATCGTCCAGGATGCGTCGGGCATGCCCCAAAAAGATCTTTCCTTCGGCCGTCAGAGCAACCTTGCGGTCTTGCCGATTGAACAGGGCCAGTTCCAGTTCCTCTTCCAGCTTGCGAATGGCGATGCTGACGGCAGGCTGCGCCACATGCAGTTCTTCAGCCGCCTTGGTAAAGTTGTTGAATCGGGCGATCTCCATGAAAAACTTCAATTGACGCAGATCCATGACAGCACACTCCATATATAATATTTATCGATACGATATATATTATATATTTTTGTTATCGTAATACAAGTGGTACGCTAGTCAAAGATGCGCAACAGGAAAGCGAACCATGAACGAATTGACCATGCAGGAAGCAGAATTCATCCGCAACGGTAGCACCACCTTCCGCCAGACCAATCTGGCTTTTTTTGCCGCCGGTTTTGTCACCTTCATCACCCTGTACGACGTCCAGCCGCTCCTGCCGGAATTTGGCAGGGAATTCGGCGTCCCGGCCGCCCTTGCCAGCCTCCCCCTTTCGGTCACCACCGCCACCTTGGCCGTTGCCATGCTGATTGCCGGAACCGTGTCCGAGACCCTCGGCCGCAAGCCGGTCATGGTGATGTCGCTCTTTATGACCTCGATTCTGGCATTCATGACCGCTTTCAGCCATACCCTTTCCTCGCTGATCGTCGTCAGGCTGCTGCAGGGGGTGGCGCTGGCGGGCCTGCCGTCGGTGGCCATGGCCTATCTGAGCGAGGAGATCGACCCGCCGTCCATCGGCGCCGCCATGGGGTTGTACATCAGCGGTAACGCCATCGGCGGCATGTCGGGGCGGATCTTCACGGCCACCGTCACCGACCTCTCTTCATGGCGTACCGCCCTGGCGCTCATCGGGGTCGCCTGCCTGGGGCTGAGCATCTATTTTGCCCGCCATCTTCCTCCCTCCACCCATTTCCGGCAGCGCCCCTTCGAGTTGCGCTACCTTTTCACCTCCCTCTACCGGCAGCTGTGCGATCCGGTTCTCCTCTGTCTCTATTGCCTCGCCTTCCTGGTCATGGGGAGCTTCGTCACCCTGTACAACTACCTTACCTTCCGGCTTTTGGGGCACCCCTACGGTCTGACCCAAACCCTGGTCAGCCTGATCTTTCTGGTCTATTTTCTCGGTTCGTTCAGCTCCAGTTCCATGGGGTGGATGGTGAACCGTTTCGGTCGCCGCCCCATGATCCGCGCCGGTCTCGGCGCCATGGCGCTCGGCACGGCCATCACCCTGGCCGCTCCGCTCCCCTTGATTATCGTCGGGGTGGCCGTCTTCACCTGTGGTTTTTTCGGCGCCCACTCCGTCGCTTCAAGCTGGGTGGGGCGCCATGCCAAAACAGGAAGGGCCCAGGCCTCATCACTGTACCTGTTCTTCTATTACCTGGGATCGAGCATATCCGGGACCGCAGGAGGATTCTGCTGGACCCGTGCGGGGTGGGGCGGGGTGGCGGGGTTGATCGGCCTGTTGCTCACGGCGGCGTTCATCGTCACCGCCTTTTCGGCGCGCTTGGCGACAGACCGGGTGCGTGGAGTATAGTTGAACCCGATTACGGCGTGCTGGTCGTCGGCCGTCCGGAGGGGGGATTCGTGGTGCTGGTGGAGAAGGCCAGCCCGGAACGGATGTACACCGATTGGCGTTGTCAGTGATGTCCGACGGTATGAGTGGTCTGGGCGCCTCCTGACCTGGATTTGTGGCCTTTGAACGGCGCAACGGATTCAGAGTCTACTTTACGCCCGCCTCGGCCGGTTGCACCAACTGCCCCTCGTTGATGCCGCTGCCCGGGTTGAGCACGACCCGATCCCCCTCCCCGAGCCCCGTGCTGCTCCGCACCATCTTGCCGTCGCTATCGGCCACCGACACCTCGCGGAACCTCACACGGTTGTCGCTCCCCACCACTCCCACGTAGGATTTTTCACCCTTCATCAGCAGCGCCTCCGCCGGCACCTGGACACGGGGCGGGGTCTTCAGGGTCAGGCTGACCCGCACGAACCCCCCGGCCAAAACCGTGCCCTCCCGGTTGTCAAGGTCCAGTTCCACCAGCAGCGTGCGGCTCTTGAGGTCGAGTTCGCCGCTGACACGGGTCACGCTGGCCGGAAGACGCACCTCCGGCCGCGCCGCGTCGGCGACCTCGGCCCGGTCACCTTTTTTCACGAAGGCCGCATTATTCTGGTCCAGGTAGATATAGACCCGCAGCAGGTCGGTCCGGGAGAGGGTCACGACCGGCTGTGCCGCGGTCTGGTTGGTGGTGGCGCTCTGCAAGAGCGCCCCGGGATCGACGAACCGAGCCGTCACCGTGCCGCTGAACGGGGCGCGTATGATCTCGTACCCCCTCTGGCTCTTCAGGCTCTCGGCGGTTGCTTCGGCGGTCTCGGCCGCGGCCTCGGCATTGTCGTAATCCTGTTGGGCTATCACCCCGTCCTTGAGCAGGGAGTGTTCCCGATCGGCGAACAGCCGCTTGGTACGGGCATCGGCCTTGGCTGCATCGTACTGGCGGTCCAGTTCGGGGGATTCGAGCACCGCCAGCAGTTGATCGCGGCTGACCCGGTCCCCCTTGTCCACGCGGATCTCCCGCAGATAGCCGCTTACCTTGGCGTACAAGGTTACCTCGGCAAAGGGGCGTGCCTCGCCCGACAGCACCACGTTCCGCTGCCCGGGGGAGCGGCCGGCAACGGCGACCGGCACCCGGGGGCCTGCCGCGAGGTCGGACTTGAGAGCCCGGAGGTCTCCCTGTACCCGGCTGCGGCGGATGCCGAGCAGTACCCCCAAAAGGACCACCACCAGCACCACCACCAGGCCACCGGCCAGAAACAGCCCTTTTCGTGATGTGAAACTGCTTTCATTCATTGGGATTTCCCCTCTCGTCCGGCTCCTCGCCCCGCTCCGCAGCCCGGAACTGTTCGTCGAGGAGATGCTTGACGGGCATCTTGGTACGCAGCAGCGAGTAAATTACCGGCACCACGAACAGGGTCAGGATCGTCGCCACCAGCAACCCGCCGATCACGGCCCGGCCCAGGGGGGCGTTCTGTTCGCCGGCCTCGCCCATGGCAAATGCCATGGGCAGCATGCCGATGATCATGGCCAGGGCGGTCATCAATACCGGCCTGAGCCGCGTCCTGGCCGCCTCCAGGGCCGCCTCCGCCGGTGTGGCCACCTTTTCCACCCTGATGTCGTTGGCGAAACTCACCAGCAGGATCGAGTTGGAGGTGGCGATGCCGATGGCCATGATCGACCCCATCAGCGATTCCACGTTGATGGTGGTGCCGGTCAGGGCCAGCATCCAGAGTATCCCCATCAGGGCGCCGGGCACGGCCATCATGATGATGAACGGGTCGATCCACGACTGGAACAGCACCACCATCAGGAAATAGACCAGAAGGGTGGCCAGGATCAGCCCAAGGCCCAGGCTGCGGAAGGACTCGTTCATGACCTCGTTCTGGCCGCGCACCGTGATGCGCATGCCCGGGGGGAGTTTTCCGAGCGATGCGACGCTCTTGTCGATCTCCCGGATCACGGAACCCAGGTCGCGCCCCTCCACGCTGGCATCAACGTTCAGCACCCGTTGCACCGTGTAGTGGGTGATGTTCTCGAGGCTTACCCGGTGGGAGATAAGCGCCAGGTTGCCCAAGGTCTGGGCCGGGATCTGGGGCGTATCCGACGGCGCTGGCTGGTACGGCGGCTGGAGCAGCGTGCCGGCCTCCGGCGGGGTGACCGGCATGGCTATCAGGTCCGACAGGGTGGTCTGGTACTGGCGCGGAATCTGCACCGCCACGGTGTAGTTGACGTTGTTGGCCGGGTTGAGGAAGAACGAGGGTGCTATCAGTACGCTGGAAGAGAGGGAAATCAGGGCGCTGGTGGCCACGTCCCGTTCGCTCATGCCGAGCTGGGCCGCCCGGACCCGGTCCACGTCCACCTGCAGGGTCGGGTAATCCAGCACTTGGTTGATGTGTACGTCGGCGGCGCCGGGGATGGTTCGCAGAGCATCCCTGATCTTGAAGGCGTACGGGTAGGAACGGTTGAAGTCCGGCCCCTCTATCTGGATATCGATGGGTGAAGTCAAGCCGAAGTTGAGTACCTGGGTGACGATATCGGCAGATTGGAAATAGAAGGACGAACCGGGGAACTGCCGGGGAAGCGCCTCGCGGATCCGGCGGCGGTACAGGGCGGTCGGGCGGTGGCCCTGTTTGAGGGAGATCAGTATTTCGGCGTCTATGCCGCTGATGTTTTCGGTCTGCACAAAGGCCAGGTTATAGAATGTCGGCACACCCACCATGTCGTTGATCGTGTCGATCTCGCCGGCAGGAATGATCCCGCGGATCTGCTCCTCCACCCGGGCCACCAGCTTCTCGGTCTCTTCGATGCGGGTGCCGGACGGGGCACGCACATGCAGTTTCATCAGACCCACGTCCACCGAGGGGAAGAAGTCGGTGCCGATGATGAAGAGCAGCCCCATGCTGACCAGTCCCACCAGGGCCACTACCACCAGCGTAAAGGTGCGATGGTGCAGAACCTCCCCCAACAGCCGGCCGTAGCGCTCACGAAAGCGCTCGAAGCCGTCCTCGCGGCGTTGGTTCAGGTTTCGGAAGAGGGTGGCCACCATACCCATCTTTCCGGCGGAAGGGGGGCGCGCACCATGGGGTTCCGCACCCAGCAACATCCGCGACAACACCGGCACCAGGGTGCGGGAGAGCAGGTATGAGGCCAGCATGGCGGCCACCACCGCGAACGCCAGGGGGGTGAAGAGGTACTTGGCCGGCCCGACCAGCAGCACCACCGGGAAAAAGACCACGCAGATGGCCAGGGTCGCCACGATGGCCGGCATCGCCACCTGGTGGGCGCTGTCCATTACCGCCATGGTGAGCGGCTTGCCCAGGGCGCGGTTGCGGTGGATATTCTCCACCTCCACCGTGGCGTCGTCCACCAGCATGCCGATGGCCAGGGCCAATCCGCCCAGGGTCATGATGTTGATGCTCTGGCCAGCCAGGTTCATGGCGATCACCGCGCTGAAGATGGCCAGAGGGATGGAGGTGGAGACTACAAGCGTGCTGCGCAGGCTTCCGAGGAAGACCAGGATCATCAGCGAAACCAGGATCGTGCCGATGACCGCCTCGCGCACCACCCCCGTAACCGCTGCCCTCACGAAGAGCGACTGGTCGAAATCGATCTTCAGCTCCAGGCCCTGGGGCGCCACCTCCTTGATGGCGGGCAGGGCCTCGCGGGCGGCGTCCACCACCGCCAGGGTGGACGCGTCGGCGTGCTTGAGGATGGCCAGGTAGGTTGCCCGCCGGCCGTTGACGTGCACGATGTTGGACTGTTCGGCATAGCTGTCCGAGACCCGCGCCACGTCACCCAGGTAGACCGGGGCGCTGCCCGTCACCTTGACCGGGATGGCGTTGAACTGGTCGATGACCCGTGGGCTGGAGTTGAGCAGCACGTTGTACTCCAGCCCGCCGATGCGGGCGGTGCCTGCCGGGATGATCACGTTGGACGATTGGAGGGCGTTCACCACGTCGGCCGGGGAGAGCCCCCGAGATGACAAGGCCGACGGGTCGATATCGATCATGATCTGGCGGGTCTTGCCGCCGAAGGGCGCCGGCGTGGAGAGCCCCGGGATGGTGAAAAGCTTGACGCGGATAAAGTTGAGGCCATAATCGAAGATCTTTTCTTCCGGAAGATTTTTGCTCGACAGGGTCAACTGGGCAACCGGCACGTTGGAAGCGTTGAACTGGACGATGGCCGGCGGCTGGGTGCCGGGCGGCGCGATCCTGAGCAGGGTGCTGGAGACGGAGGATATCTGGGAGATGGCGGCCCCGATCTCGGTGCCGGGCTGGAAATAGACCTTGAGGACACCTGTGCCGGGGATCGACTGGGACTCGATGCGGGAGATGCCGTTGACGGTGGTGGAGTAGGCCCGTTCGCTGATCAAGACGATGCGGCGTTCCATGTCCTCCGGGGAGAGGCCGGGGTAGTTCCAGACCACCACCACGACCGGGATGTCGATGATCGGGAAGATATCGACGATCATCCTGGTGAGGGAGAGCGTGCCCAGCACCAGGATCAACAGCGCCATCACCGCGACGCTGTAGGGTCGCCTCAAGGCTAATCTTACTATCCACATGGCCGAATCTCGCGAGAGGTTGCAGGGGTTCCGTCCCTGCCGCATGGCCGGTTAGAGCGGGGCTGTTGGGCGGCATCGTAGAGAAACCGGCATGCATCTCCGTTATCTCATGGCAGCATTCCTTTGGATCGATCGTTACTAATAGGCTCGTTTATGTCCTTATAGGGTGTATTGTACCTCAAACATACTGATCTGCAAATTCGATTACGGCGCAGGTATGAAAGCGCATCCGGGACGCTCTGCGGCAGACATGAAAAAAGGGGGCAGGACCTCGCGGTCCTGCCCCCTTTGCCACGCCGCTCCCATGAGGGCGGTTAACGCACCAGCTTCGACAGCTTCTTGAACTCCTCTGTCCCCGCGACCTTCAGAAGCTGGAACAGAACGGATTCGGTGGAGGTGGGGACCGCGCCGGTCAGGGCCATGGCTTCGGCGGCGATCTGCCAGTTATCTTTGCTGCGGCTCATGACGGCGTCCCTGACCACATGCACCTCAAAGCCGGCGTCGCGCAGCTCGATCACGGTCTGCAGCACGCAGACGTGAGTCTCCATGCCGGTGACGATGATCTGGGTGCGTCCGGTGCTCGTGAGCTTTTCCATAAATTCGGCGCTGCCGCAACTGCTGAAGGCCATCTTCTCAAAGAAGCCGGCGTTGCCGGCCTTCTCCTTCAACTCCGGCAGGGTGGCGCCCAAACCCTTGACGTACTGTTCGGTGATGAGTGCCGGAATCCCCAACTCCTGGGCGGTTTCCAGCAGAATGGCGATATTCCTGGTCAGTTTGTGGAGGATCTTGTCGTTCATGGCCAGGCAGAGCTTCTCCTGAACATCGATCACCACCAGTAGAGCCTTGTCACGCTCCAGAAAGAATCTGTCCTTTACCGACATGGTCCGATCTCCTTTCCTGCCTTCAATTTTCCGTAACATAAACAGGTTAGCCACAGAACCGCGGAGAAAAAAGTGAAACGTGAATGGTACAATCCCTGAAGATGCCAGCCCCTCACTATTCGCTTTTCACAGGTAACTTTTCATTATTCACCATTCACGAGTCCCTGCATCAATCCCGTTTCAGCTCTATTCCCAGGTCGTTGATCTTCTTGCGCAGCGTGTTGCGGTTGATGCCGAGGATATCCGCCGCCTTGACCTGGTTCCAACGGGTTTTCTCAAGGATGATGCGGATCAGTGGACGTTCCACCTGCTCCAGCACCATGGTGTGAATATCCCCCTTTTCCAGTTTTTCGATGCCGTTCATGCAGGAACGCAGCTTCATGTCCACGATCGCCTCCAGAGAGGCTTCATGGGAACCGGTCGGCTGGCTCCCTGAGATCGGCTCCAGCCCTTCGAAATCGCGCGGGGTCAAAAACGGGTCGCTTGAGAGGATAATAGCGCGTTTGATGGTGTTTTCCAGCTCCCGCACGTTGCCGGGCCATGAATGGGCGGTCAATACGGCCATCGCCTCGTCGGTGCACTTTTTGTCGGGGATGTCGAGCTCGGTGCAGGTCCGGCCCAGGAAATACTGAACAAGCGGGGGGATGTCTTCCCTTCGTTCCCGCAGGGGGACCAGGTTGATGGGAACAACGTTCAGCCGGTAGAAAAGGTCTTCACGGAACTCCTTCTGGCGGACCTTTTCAATCAGTTCCTGATTCGTGGCGGCCACGATGCGCACATCCACCGGGATGCTCTGGTTGCCGCCGGTGCGGGTGATCTCGCGCTCCTGGAGGACACGAAGGATCTTGGCCTGCAGGTCGAGCGGCATGTCGCCGATCTCGTCCAGGAAGAGCGTACCCTGGTGGGCCTGTTCGAACTTGCCCAGCTTGCGTTCCACCGCACCGGTGAAGGCACCCTTCTCAAAGCCGAACAATTCGCTTTCCAGAAGCTCTTTGGGGATGGCAGCGCAGTTGATGGCGACAAACGGCTTGCCCAGCCGGCGCGAATTGAAATGGATGGCCCGCGCCACCAGCTCCTTGCCCGTCCCCGACTCTCCCTGGACCAGGATGGTGACGTCACTGCCGGCCACCTTGCCGATGGTCTTGTAGACCTCGCGCATGGCCGGTGAATTGCCGATAATGTTCTTCTCGACCTGGTAGCGCTCCTTGAGTTCCTGCTTGAGCAGGGAAACCTGACCGGCGATCTCGCGGGCGCGTCCGACCTTTTCGATGATTGCGTCGATCACGTCCAGGTCGAACGGCTTGGTGATGTAATCATAGGCCCCGCGTTTCATGGCCTCCACCGCGTTCTTCATGCTGGCCTCGGCCGTCATGATGACCACCAGCAGATCGCTCTTTTGTTCGCGGATCTTGTCCAGCAGGTCAAGACCGCTGATGCCTGGCATCTTGATGTCGAGAATCGCCAGGTCGTAGCTGTTGTCCTGAACCAACGAGAGCGCTTGCCGCCCGTCGTGGGCCAGATCGACCGTGAACCCTTTCCGCTTGAGGGCCTTGGAAAGGACCCAACGCATGCTCTCTTCATCATCGGCCACTAGGATTCTGTTTAACGGCATTGTTATCCCCTGTTTATCCACATATAAAATTACATTATAGGGTGTTATGGGTACTCCTGGCCGGCAACTCCAGGGGGTACACATGACGCTTTATGATTCAGTTCATGATCTCGGCACCGGCGGCCGGTCATTGCACCAGCGGCAGCAGTATCGTGAATTTGGTCCCATGCCCGGCATCGGACTCCACCTTGATCATGCCGCGATGTTCCGCCACGATCTTGTGGCAGATGGTCAGCCCCAGGCCGGTGCCCGACGACTTGGTGCTGAAAAACGGCGTCCAGATATTCTCCAGGTCCTCAGCCGGGATGCCGGGTCCGTCATCGGCGATCTCCACGACAACCATGCGGGAGCTGCGCTCGTTCTGGGCCATGCGGTAATCCGACAGCACCCGGCTTGTTACGGTCAATTGCCCGGTATCCTGTAAGGCTTCGATGGCATTGCAGATCAGGTTCAGGAACAGCCGGGTCAACATCTCCTCATCGGCCATGATGGGCGGTATGCTGGGATCGAAGTGTTTGTTGAAGGTGATGTCCCGGCCGGAAACGGCCTGTTTTTGCAACAGGAGGATGTCGCCCAGCACCTTGTGCAGGTTGACCGGCCCCAGTTTGAGACCTCGCGGCGAGGCCAGTTCCAGCAGTTCGCGAATAATGTGGTCGATGCGTTCCGTTTCGCGGATCATTACCCGGGTGTACTCCCGCATGTCGCTCTCGACGCTCAACTCCTGCTCCAGCAGTTGGGCCGCCCCCTTGATGCCCCCCAGGGGATTCTTCACCTCGTGGGCCAGCCCGGCCGCCAGCGTGCCCATGGTGGAGAGCCGGTCGGCCTGGCGGACCGCCGCCTCCAACTCGCGGATGTAGGTGATGTCCTTGAGGGTCAGGATGGTGCCGATATTCTCGCCGGTTCCCAGCATGAGCGGGTAGCAGGTGACGGCAACCGGCTTGACCTTGCCGGTGGAGCGGACCACCACGTTCTCATGGTCCGAGATGGTGATGCCGGTCTGCGTGGTTTTCAGCACCATCTCCACCAGCGTTTTTTCCAGGGCAAAGAGCTTTTCAAAGCCGGCGCCCAGGGCTTGGCGCCGGGAAAACCCGGTGATCTCCTCGGCTGCCGGATTGCACAGGGTGATCAGGCCATTCCGGTCAACGACAATCACGCCGTCGCCGACGCTGTCGATCACGGTGGCATAGTAATCGCCCGAATAGTTGCCCTGTTCAGCGTTGTTGTGGGTTGTCTGCATGGTGGTCGTCCGGTGTGCCGGTTATCCTTTCAATCAAGACAAATAAATCGTCGACGGTGCGGATGGAATTGGCCTCGCGACGGATGTCGGCGGCGCCCGCAAAGCCGCGTGCATACCAGCCGATGTGTTTTTTCATCTCACGAGCGGCCACGGCCTCGCCGCTCTCCTGAATGAACAGCTCCAGGTGCTGCCGTATGGCGGCTGCCCGTTCGGCTGCGTTGGCCGGCGTCACGGCACCTTGTTCTTCCAACTCCAGGATCTGCCGGAATATCCATGGGTTACCGAGGGCGCCGCGGGCGATCATGACCCCGTCGCACCCGGTTTCGGCCATCATGGCCCGGCAATCGTCGGCGCTGAAGATGTCTCCGCTGCCGATGACCGGGATGGACAGGCATTCCTTGAGCCGGGCTATCTGGCTCCAGTCGGCTCGCCCCGAAAACATCTGAGAACGGCTGCGCGGGTGGAGGGTAACGGCATCGCACCCCTCCGCCTCGGCGATTCTACCGACTTCCAGATACGTATCGTCTCCGCAATGCCAGCCGGAACGGATCTTGACCGTCAACGGCAGGGGGGTGGCGGCCCGCACGGAGCGGACAATGGCGGCAATTCCGGCCGGATTGCGCAGCAGGGCGCTGCCTGCCCCGGTGCCGACAACCTTGCGAACCGGGCACCCCATGTTGATATCGAGCAATTCCCCGTATTCCGCAACCATGCGGGCGGCTTCCGCCAGGCTCTGGGGAGTGTCCCCGAACAGTTGGATGCCCAGCGGCCTGTCTTCCGGGCAACTCTTCAGCAGGGCCAGCGTTTTGGCCCCTTCACGGACCAAGCCGTTGACGCTCACCATCTCGGTGAAGGCCAGGGCGGCACCATTGCGACGGCAGAGGAGACGGAACGGCAGGTTGGTGATTCCGGCCAGAGGGGCGAGCACAACATTGTGCGCCAGGGAGAGTCTACCGATTTTCAATGGTTTCAGCATGATGCACACAGGTAATGGGTAATGGCAGGGAGAAAAAATAGTCAAGCGATGCCTAAATTTTGGGCATAGTATCACAGCAATTGAAAATGGCAAGGGAAAATTCAGAAAAATAGTTGTTGCCAAGACGACGGTTTGCGGCTTTAATATTATACTATCCATTCCGTACGCATCGGGTGGCATGCCAGCGCAATCAAGGAGTTGAATATGTTTGGAATCGGAATGCCGGAACTTATCATCATTATGGTCATCGCCCTGATCGTCATCGGGCCGCATAAACTGCCGGATCTGGCCAAGTCGCTAGGCAAGGGATTGGCAGAGTTCAAGAAGGCTTCCGAGGACTTCCAGCAAAACATCCGGGAAGAGGCTCGCAATAACGAGGAAAAGGCGGAACCGCCGCAACAGGTCGCAGCGCCGGCTCCTGAGCCCGAGCATGTGGCCGCAGCTGCACCGGCAGAACACGATGCCGTGGAAAAGAAGGATGCAACGGAAAAAAAGGACACCACCAGCGCCTGAGTAGACGTTGGCCGGGATGTTTCACCTACGGAAAGAGCCGGGTAGCCCCGGCTCTTTTTTTTCTGTTTTTTGGGCTGTTCAGAATACGTACTTTGGAATATTAAATGTTTCGAAGTTTCCCTCCCCCCGGCGGGAGATCAACCACCCCCTGACCCCCTCCTTATCAAGGAGGGGGAAGAACTGGGTGTTTTTTCTCCCCTCCTCGTTTAGGAGGACCCTCTGGGGCCTAAAGGGCCGGGGGTGGTAGCCATCCCCGGTTCTGCCCTTCGGTCATTTGACCGCAATGTTGATCTGTTTCGGCTTGGTGTCCTCTTTTTTGGGGAGGATGATGTTCAGAACACCCTTATCGCAGGTGGCTTCGACCTTTTCCTGGTCAATGGTCGCCGGCAGACTGAAGCTGCGCTGAAATGATCCGAAATAGCGCTCGATGCGGTGATAATTTTCCTTCTTGACCTGGTTCTCGTGTTTGCGCTCACCCTTGAGTATCAGGGTGTTGTCCTCGATGCGCACGTCGATGTCCTTCTGGTCCACATCCGGCACTTCGGCCTTGATGACGATGGAATCTTCCGTCTCGTAGATGTCTACTGCCGGTTGCCAGATCCCCTCACGGGTATCCTCCCCCGAAATGTCGTGGTTCCAGGAGAGGTTCAGCAGCCGGTTCATCTGCTCCTGCATGGTGCGCAATTCCCTGAGCGGGTTGTACTTGACAAGTGCCATATCCGTATCCTCCTTATGTCTATTGTTGGTGAATCATTTCTATCACAAAACATAATATCGAATTCCTCAAAGTCAAGGGGATACAAATTCTGCAAACTGGTTGTATAATTTTTTTGTAATGGTGTATAGTCTGCGAACTAAAGAAGCGGCAGCAAATATGGACCGCCAGGCCGCAGGAGAACAGCGATGCCATTGATTATAGAAGCGATATTCATAGCACTGGCTATGCTTGTGGCCTTTTTACTTGCATTTGTGATGATGTTTCTTCTGGCCATGTTTCTTTCTCCCATCGAACGCGGGCTTTCGAAGATCATCTGGGACCGCGCCGCTTCCCGCCGCCCTGCTGCGCCGGGACAGAAGGGTCCTGCATACAAGGATTTCAGTAAGAAACATATATGATACTTCTTGGAACACAACAAATTTCGGAAAAATCTTAAAACTTTGGGATCTCGCATCCCGTCTTCAGAGCATCTTTCCCCGTCACTCAATCGCAACATCCTCGCCGCAGACCCTGTTCGGCGCGCACTTTTTCACCGAGACCCGGCGGGCAGGCATGGGGCCTTTGCGGAGAAGAGCCGGCCGGGGGTCAAGGGGAAATAAAGCTATTGTTTCGGTGGTTGATATCTGAATCGTTTGGGAGGCGCTTGCTCCGCCCAAACGCCGGGATTTGCATATATAGGTGCCGAAGCAATAACTTGCGGCCGGGTGGAACCCGGAATACGGATGAGCAATGAACAAGGACATGAACCTCTATAGCCAGGGTAAAGACGCCGTTATTCAACTGGTGCGCTTGTATCAGCGCGGTTCCTACCGGGTGATACGGGACCCCGAAGGGGCAATCAGTCTGTGGGCCATTGAAGGCTTTGAGAGAAGCCCGTTTTCGGTATCGTTCGCGGACCGGGGGCGCATAAGCGGGAATATCGAGGAAATGTCTCCCGAGTTCGTGCGGGCGTTCATCGAGTTTGTGAGAAGAACCGGCGTGCGCGTTACGTGATGGTTGGAAGGCCCGCGTCGATTGGCGCTCTTCAACATGTTGAAATTGCAATCGGACATTGTGATTTGTGAAACAAGACATACAATAAGGTATTACTTCCCCGGCGGGCACATTTGGTTGGACTTGATCATACAGGGTCGATGTTAACCGAAAGGAGAACGCTCCATGAAATCCGTTGAACAGAAGGGAATGAACCGCAGAACCTTCATCAAGGCCGGAATGGTGGGAACCGCAACCGCCCTGATCGCTCCGCCCGCATTTGCGGAGGCCTTGCAGAATATGGCCGAAGCGGAGCGTTCCGCCTTTCCCCAGCCGGTCTACCGAACCCTGGGCAGGACCGGCCTGAAGATCTCCGTGGTCAGCTTCGGGGCCATGCTGACCCCCGAGCCGGAGGTGATCCGGGCCGCCATCGACCAAGGGGTGAACTACATCGATACGGCCCGCAAGTACATGGGGGGCAAGAACGAGGAAATCGTCGGCAAGGCGGTGAAAGGGGTGCGGGACAAGCTCTTCATCGCCACCAAGACCCAGCCCGAGTCGAAGACAAAGGCCGAGATCATCCGGGACGTGGAGACCAGTCTGAAGGCCCTGGGGACCGACCACATAGACGTTATCCAACTCCACAACCTCACCGGCAAGGAGCGGATATTCATCCCCGAAACACGGGAGGCCCTGGCGCAGCTGAAAAAAGAGGGGAAGGTGCGCTTCTGCGGCGTGACCACCCACAAGAACGAGGCCGAAGTGCTGAATGCCCTGGTGGACGACCCCGACCGGTTCTTCGACACCTGCCTCG
Organism: Oryzomonas sp.; assembly: GCA_031292255.1. Taxonomy (GTDB): domain Bacteria; phylum Desulfobacterota; class Desulfuromonadia; order Geobacterales; family Pseudopelobacteraceae; genus Oryzomonas. The sequence goes on from JARLHN010000033.1 coordinate 137,746, forward strand.
TCAAGTACAACTTCAAGGCGGACAAGGAGGTTGCGACCGCCATCGACCGGGCCGTATCGGCCGGTATCGGCATCATCGCCATGAAGACCCAGGCGGGGGGGTACGACACCACCGGATTGGGCGGCATCACGGCCCATCAGGCGGCCCTCAAGTGGGTGCTCCGGAACCCGAAGGTCACCGCGGCCATACCGGGCATGAAGGATATGACGCAACTCCGGGAGGACATCGCCGTCATGGGCATGCCCTTTACCTATGCCGACGTGCGGCGCCTCGACCGCTACGCCGAGGCCGTCGCCCCATTCTACTGCAACTTCTGCGGCGCGTGCGAGGCGGGATGCCCCCAAGGGGTGGAGATATCCACCGTCAACCGGGCCCTCATGTACGCCGAGGGGGGCTACCGGGACATGGACCTGGCCCGCGCCACCTATGCCGAGCTGCCCCGGCAGGCAACGGCGGCGGCCTGTAGCGACTGCGGGGGATGCTCCGCCCGCTGCGTCAACGGGTTGGACATTGCCGCCAAGATGGACCGCGCCCGGTCGGTGCTGGCATGAGGTCCGATCTTTTCCGGGCTTCGGTGCGGCCGCTGTGTGCGGCCCTGTTCCTTCTCACCCTCCTGGTTCCGTTCAGCTCTCAGGCCGGCGGCGACATGGAGGAACTCCTGCCGCCGGTCTCCTGCGGCGCCGGATGGAAGATGGAGGGGAAGCCGCTCTTCTACGACCGGGACACCCTGTCCGACCGGGTCGACGGCGAGGCCGAGCTGTACTTCCCCTACGGCTTCGAACGCATGGCCGCGGCCCGCTACGCCTCGGGGAAAAACCCCGAGGCCGGCATTGACGTGGAGATCTACCGCATGGGATCGTTGCTGGACGCCTACGGCATGTATGCCAACTACCGCCAGAAGGAAGGGAGCACCCTCAGGGTGGGCGCCGAATCCAACCTCTCCCCCTCCCAGCTCTTCCTTTATCAGGGACGCCTTTTCGTCCACATCCAGGTGACCGGCGCCGATGATGCCGGCGCCGCCCTGGCCGAATGCGGGCGGGGGGTGGCATCACTGCTGCCGGGCGCCAAGAGCGGGCCGCCCGAACTTTCGGCCCTGGACCGGCCCGAGGTGGTCAAGGGGTCGGAACGCTACCTTCCCCAGAGCCTTCTGGGGTATGATTTCCTGAACATGGGGTTCATGGCCGATGCCGTGGTTGGGGGGACAAACCTGCAGGTCTTCCTCCTCCTGGGGACAACGGCCGAATCCGCATCAGCCGCCTTCGACCGTTTCCGTTCCCAGGTGGCCCAGGGCAAGGTGGGGGCTGGGGGAAAGGACGTGGCATTGCTGGAGGGGGTCGATTCCCTCTACGGCCCGGTCATGATCCTCAGGAAGGGAAGCTGCCTCGCCGGCGCCCTCAAGTTCAGCGGAAAAGAGGGTGTCCGTACCCTGCTGGATAGTCTTTGCCGGTAATGGCGGCGATGTTGACAAAGATCCGGGGGTTGTTTTGAGCAAGTCGGTTGATGGGAATCATGGGAGTAATGGGAAAGTGCCTTCCCATAATTCCCACGTTTCCCGGACCTCCCATGACACACCATCACTGGTCCTGCCTCCGCGTGGCGGCTTACGCTCGCAAGCCAGGCAAGACCTCGCCGCTTTCCTTCGAGGTTTTTCGGGAGTTCACCGAAACCCGCCCCGCCCAGGTGGTGGCCAATATAGCAATTTGCCTGATTCACCAAGCCAACGACCTATTGGAACAGCAGTTGAAACGGCTTGAACATGATTTTCTGAAGAATGGCGGCCTGCGCGAGCGGATGACCCGCGCACGCTTGCAGGCGCGGGAGCAGCAGCGGAACGGACGGGCGAAGGTACATCTATAACTTCATCTCCTGTCGGATGCCGTAATCAAAGCAATTCAATCTAACGCGAACTATTCAAGACGTATCGTGTGCACACCAGGAGGGCCATCCCTACCCCTAGACCCCCGCCCGAAAAACACCCCCGTTTTTTCTCGACCCTCCCGGGTAATGCCACGCAAATTTTGAACTCATCGAATTTGTTGTCCAATGAAGGTGGCTTGTGATATTTCAAGTGTTCAATCAAAAAAACGGATAGGAAACCATGTTCGAACAAGCCTTCAGAAACATCGACGACGCCCTCAGAAAAGAAGCGGGTTGCACAACAGAGTTGGACTACACGGAACAGACCTCCTGGCTGCTGTTTCTGAAATATTTGGATGGGCTGGAGCAGGACAAGGCAATGGAGGCCGAGCTGGAGGGGAAAACATACTCTTTCCTTCTCGACGAGCAATATCGCTGGGATAGTTGGGCGGCACCAAAAACAAGTGATGGTACGCTTGACCACAATAAGGCACTTACCGGCGATGACCTGTGCGAGTTTGTGGACAGCAAGCTGTTTCCCTACCTGCATGCCTTCAAGCAGAAGGCCAGTGGGCCGAACACCATCGAATACAAGATCGGCGAGATCTTCGGCGAGATCAAGAACAAGATACACAGCGGTTACAACCTGCGCGAGATCATTGACCATATCGACGAGCTGCGCTTCCGCTCCCAGAACGAGAAGCATGAGCTGTCCCATCTCTACGAGGCCAAGATCAAGAACATGGGCAATGCAGGCAGGAACGGCGGCGAATACTACACTCCGCGCCCGCTTATTCGCGCCATGGTGCAGGTAGTCAAGCCCAAGGTTGGGGAACGTGTTTACGACGGTGCCTGCGGCTCTGCGGGTTTCTTATGTGAGGCCTTCGACTACATGAAGGGGTTTAGCGGCCTGACCACCAGCAATTTCAAGGTGCTGCAAACACGCACCTTTATCGGCAAGGAAAAGAAGTCCCTGGCCTATGTCATCGCCATCATGAACATGATTTTGCATGGCATCGAAGCCCCAAACATCGTCCACACCAACACCCTGGCCGAGAACCTTGCCGACATCCAAGAGAAAGATCGCATGCACGTGATCCTTGCCAATCCTCCCTTTGGCGGCAAGGAGCGCAAGGAGGTACAACAGAACTTTCCCATCCGCACCGGCGAAACCGCCTTCCTCTTCCTCCAGCACTTCATCAAAATGCTCAAGGCAGGCGGCAGGGCGGGCGTGGTCATCAAGAACACCTTTCTCTCCAACACCGATAATGCCTCGGTACACTTGAGGAAGCTTCTGCTGGAGAGTTGTAACCTGCACACCGTCCTCGATTGCCCTGGCGGCACCTTCCAGGGCGCGGGAGTCAAGACTGTAGTGTTGTTCTTCGAGAAGGGCGCGCCAACGCGCAAGGTCTGGTACTACCAACTGGAACCCGGCCGCAACATGGGCAAGACCAACCCGCTGAATGACGCTGATTTGGCAGAGTTCGTCAAACTGCAAAAAGCTTTTGCTGACTCGCCCAAGAGCTGGAGCGTTGATACGGCCAACATCAACCAGAACACCTTTGATCTCTCGGTGAAAAACCCTGACGGCGGCGGGGAGATCATCCATCGTACTCCGCAGGTAATCATGGACGAGATTGCGGAGCTGGACGCTGAGAGTACGCAAGTGCTGGCAAACATCAGGGCATTGCTATGAAGGCAGGATGGAAGGTAAAGAAGCTTGGGTGTCTTTGCGAAATTGAATTAGGTAAGACGCCATCACGAGCAAACAAAGCCTTTTGGGACGAGAAGTGTGAAACCAGTAACGTTTGGCTGTCTATAGCCGACCTTCTGAATGGGGAGGGTAACTTTGTTACTGACAGCAAAGAATACCTTTCTGATAAAGGAGCCGCCGTTTCAAAGATAGTTCGCAAAGGGACATTATTAGTCAGTTTCAAACTCACGCTCGGACGACTGGCATTTGCAGGGCGAGACCTCTTCACTAATGAAGCTATAGCCGCACTCAACCTCTTTAAAGAACAGGTTTTATCGAAAGAATATCTGTTTTATTTTCTCCATCATTTTGACTGGGATAAAGCCTGTGAAGGAGATGTAAAACTCAAAGGCAAAACGCTTAACAAAGCAAAGCTGAAGGAGATGGATGTCCATTTCCCTACACTCTCTGAACAGCAGCACATTGTTGGCATTCTCGACAAAGCGTTTGAAGGCATCGCCACTGCCAAGGCCAAGGCCGAAAAAAACCTCCAGAACGCTCGTGCTCTCTTTGAAGGCCATCTGCAATCTGTATTTACTAAGCGCGGTAATGGTTGGGTGGAAAAGCAATTAGGGGATAAAAACCTATTGGAGATAGTCGATGGCGACCGTGGAGCTAATTATCCGAAAACCACGGATTTCTATGATGAGGGCCACTGTCTCTTCTTGAACACAAAGAACGTCCGCCCCAATGGGTTTGACTTTGAATCCACTATGTTCATTACTGCCGATAAAGACAGCAAACTTCGTAAGGGCAAGCTCAAGCGCGATGATGTTGTTATGACAACTCGTGGCACCATTGGCAATATTGGGCACTTTTCCAAGGATGTACCCTTTGACAACATTCGTATCAATTCTGGTATGCTCATTTTCCGTCCAAACAAATTATCGTTGTTGCCTTCATTTCTTTTTGAGATCCTGAGGTCTGAAATAGTGAAGGAACAGATCAGAAACCAAACAACTGGTGCGGCACAACCACAGTTACCAATAAAGACACTGGTTAACTTCAAAATACCAGTCCCCCAAAAACTCGAAGAACAACATTCCATTGTTAACGAATTACGCGCGTTTGAACCGGAAACCCAACGCCTCGAATCCATCTACCAACAGAAACTCGCTAAGCTGGAGGAGTTGAAGAAATCCCTACTGCACCAAGCCTTCACCGGCCAGCTTTAGGAGCGTCGCATGAACGAAACCGAAACCCGAGCCGAGCATGTTGATCCCGCCCTGAAAACGGCCGGTTGGGGTATGGTCGAGGGGAGCCGCATCCGGCGAGTATCCAAATACCCTCGACCGCATCGGGGGACATGGCAAGCTGGGCAAGGCGCTGACGGCCGACTATGTGATGAAATACTGCAATACCAAGCTGGAAGAGTTAAAGAAGTCCCTGCTGCACCAAGCCTTTACGGAGGCATTGTAGCAATATCCTTGCAGAAATACATGACACCGATATAATGACGATTATGGAGCGTATACAGTCTATAAATCATGAACGTATTGCATGGTGTTGTGCCGATTACGGCATTACTCCCGATGAACTTGCATACGAACTTGGTATCGCAGCTTCCAGCATGGAGCACGTCATGGCCGGCGAAGACGGAATGACGTTCAATCAGTTGCGTAAGGTGGCTGAGTACTTTGGCCGGGGTGTACTTTTTTTCTTGGAGTCCGGGCCGGTTGATGTTGCTCAGGTTCATACCGCACAATTTCGCACACTTGCCAACCAGAAGCCAGAGTTGACTCCCAGTCTGAAAAAACTGATTGAACGGGTCGAAAAACAGCGTGCTGTGTACGTGAGCCTGCGTGAAGACCTGGATGATACTGAGCGGTTGCAGTTCACTCCACCTGAACTAGCCCGTAAAAACCCGCAGGAAGCTGCAAGCATTGTACGTAAATGGCTGGGGTTAGCTGAAGAGAATGATTTTAATTCGTACCGCGAAGCGGTTGAAGCGCAAGGCCTGCTGGTTTTTCGTAGTAATGGCTACAATGGAAAATGGCAGATTCCTAAACAAAATCCGATTCTCGGTTTCGCTCTGTATGATTCTACCTGTCCAGTCATAGTCATCAAAAAGCAGTCCTCGGATACTCAGCAATCGTTTACGCTCATACACGAACTGGCGCATCTGTTGCTTCATAAAACCAGTTCGATTGATGACGACCAAGATTTTCAGTCTCACCAAGGCAATGAACGTGATGCAAATGCATTTGCCGGTCATCTGCTGGTGCCTAATGTTTTTTTGACGGTCATTCGGGATGTGGGTCGCCCTCATGAGGTATCTCGATACGATGAGTGGCTTGCACCACAACGGAAAGCGTGGGGTATAAGTGCGGAGGTAATTTTACGCCGCTTACTGGATGCAGGTCGTCTGACTCACACTCAGTATAGCGCCTATCGGCAGTGGCGAGCGAAACTGCCTGTTCAGGAAGCTGATGGAACACGGCAGTATCGATATCGTGAACCCAGACATTTGTTCGGTGACATGTTTGTTCGGACGGTGTTAGATGCGCTGAATGCGCATCATATAACACTTGCCAAAGCAAGTACGTATCTTGACAGTCTGAAGATTAAGGACCTGCATCAGTTGGAGAATCTCTATGCCGGTCTTTGATGCGTCATCTATGATCTATGCATGGGATAACTACCCAATACTTCAGTTTCCGGGCTTGTGGGAGTGGATGTCAAAGCAGATTAAGGCGAATATAATTGCAATGCCAAGTGTGGCATTTGAAGAGGTTGAAAACAAAACGCCTGAATGTGCTGATTGGCTCAAGGATAACGACATTGAACAAATTGAAATCAATAATACGGTTCTGAATGAGGCCATGCGGATTAAAAAACTTGTTGGAATTGTTGATGATAAATACCATCCCAAGGGTGTTGGAGAGAACGATTTACTTATCATTGCAACGGCAAGAGCATATAAAGCCGAATTGATATCAGATGAAGAACGGCAAGCCATTCACCCCAAAGAACCCACCAAGAGAAAAATTCCAGCCGTATGTTCCTTGAAAGATGTTGCTGTCCCCTGCACTAATTTTCTCGGATTCATCAAACATTCTGGTGAGATATTCCGTTAATAGTCTTCGAATTGCTGAATATTGCGGAAGGCGACGATGTATTTTGAGTCTCACCCAGGACACATAAGAGGTTTTGTGTCTCATAAAACGTAAAAAATGAGACACAAACGACCTAACATCTAATAAATGAGACATAAAACCATGAACGAAGCCGAAACCCGAGCCGAACATATCGATCCTGCCTTGAAAGCGGCGGGTTGGGGTGTGGCCGAGGGAAGCCGTATCCGGCGCGAGTACCCGATCACCCTTGGCTGCATCGAGGGACATACAAGCGGGGCAAGGCGCTGACGGCCGACTATGTGCTGGAATACCACAATACAAAGCTGGAAAAGTTGAAGAAGTCCCTGCTGCACCAAGCCTTCGGCGGGAGTTTATAGCAGGCTTAAAAAGTATCGTGGGCAATTTACAAGATATTATCAAAAGAAAAGGGAGGTAAAGGCATGAAAAAATTGTTTGCATCTGTAATATTGGTACTTTTAACGGGAATATTTCTGTGTGCATGCAGTAAAAAAGATGCTGGTAAAAGCCTTTTGGATGAAGTATCTGGAGTTTGGCGTGCTAAAACTGATGGAGCAATGGTCTCAATCATTTATGCTGATAAAAAAATGCGGCTTTTCATCGGTGAGAATCCCGTCTCCGTAACACTTGGTGAAATTGATGACGCAAACAAGACAATTAACCTAAATGTAACAACAAATCTCGGAAAGCCAGGCGTCTGGACAATACGTCAAATTTGGGATAAGGAACACAAGAGTTTTTACTTACAGATGACGCTGCATGACGGTATTCAGGATGAATTGACTTTTGTCAGGAAAATATCGTCTGATGATATGAACCGATTCGCAAATTCCGAGGCCAAACAAACTGGTGCAATTGGTGCAGCAGCAAAATCATCGAGCGAACAGCCGCAAACCACGGCATCAGAGCCCCCTCCCAATCCTGATGTCAGCAATCAAAACCAGCCCTCTCCTCAAGCTAATTGGTCCCCAAGCTTTGACTGCGCAAAAGTAAGTAATGGACCTGAACGTCTGATTTGCTCCAATAAAGAACTATCTGAAGCAGATGTTCAGTTGGCGCAAGCATACAAGGCTGCTTTGAAAAACTCTTCAAACAAAGGTACGCTTAAGCAGCAACAGGCAGCTTGGCTAAAAAATGAAAGAAATGCAAGCTCTGATGCAGAAAGCATGCTGCGGGTTTATAAAGAGCGCATAGCCGTATTGTCAAAGTGATTTGATGTTAAATGTGAGGATAGCATTAGTGCAGAGGCTTCACTTTCATGGCGTTAGGAGCGTATTTGCTGCTTTGGTGTTACTACAGGTTCCTCTTATTGTTGAAGCGTCCTCAATAACCATAGATTCAGGACACTCACCAAAGCACCCAGGGACAACCTCATGTAGCGGTAAGCCCGAATATTACTTTAACGACACGTTGAGTGCTGATGTTATTAAACGTCTCAGAAGGTTTGACATTACAGTGCGATTGAGCCGGGCGCGAGGTGCAGAAGTTGCCCTCGATGCCCGTGCTAAATCGTCCAATGGAACCGATGTCCTACTTTCCATACATCACGACTCAGTGCAACCACAATTCATAACCAACAATAATCAACATAAAGGGCAGTGTTCAGAAAAAGCTTCAGGTTTTTCTATTTTCGTCTCCGCACTAAACCCTCAGTATGAACAATCTCTTGTATATGCGCGGCGTCTCGGTCAAGCTCTTATTCGTCGAGGGTTGAAACCTACGTTGCACCATTCGGAGGCTATACCCGGGGAAAACCGGAAATTGTTAGACAAAAATTTGGGAATTTACCAGTTTAATGAGTTAATAGTATTGAAGAAATCCCCTACGCCAGCTTTGTTGTTAGAGGCAGCGGTAATAGTTAATCCAGAGGATGAATCACTTGCATCTTCAAGCGATTTTAGGATTTCAATAGCAGATGCCATTCGTGACATGATGAGGCCGACACAGTGAACGAAGCCGAAACCAGAGCTGAACATATCGATCCCGCCTTGAAAGCGGTGGGTTGGGGTGTGGTCGAAGGAAGCCGTATCCGGCGCGAGTACCCGATCACTCTGGGTCGCATCGAAGGACAAGGCAAGCGCGGCAAGGCGCTGACGGCCGACTATGTGCTGGAGTACCGCAACACCAAGCTGGCGGTGGTGGAGGCCAAGGCGTGGGACAAGCCGCTAACGGAAGGCGTGGGACAGGCCAAGGAGTATGCGGGCAAGCTGGCTATCCGCTTCACCTATGCCACCAATGGGCAGGGCATCTACGGCATTGATATGGAAACCGGTGTCGAGGGTGGGCAGGCGCAGTATCCGGCACCGGATGAACTCTGGAATCTCACCTTTGCCATCCATAACGCCTGGCGTGACCGCTTCGCCGCCGTGCCGTTCGAGGATCGGGGCGGCTACTTCCAGGGGCGCTATTATCAAGACATAGCCATTGAGAGGGCTCTTGAGGCAATCGCAGACAACCGGCAGCGCATTCTTCTGACACTGGCCACCGGTACGGGCAAGACCTTCATCGCCTTCCAGGTCGCCTGGAAACTGTTTCACAGCCGGTGGAACCTGATCGACGGGAAGAAAGAGGGGGAACCGACCCGCCGGCCACGCATCCTGTTCCTCGCCGACCGCAACATTCTGGCCGACCAAGCCTACAACGCCTTTTCAGCCTTCCCCGAGGATGCCCTTGTCCGTATTGCACCCGACGAGATCAAGAAGAAGGGCAAGGTTCCCAAGAACGGCAGCATTTTCTTCACCATCTTCCAGACCTTCATGTGCGGTCCGGAGGATACCCCTTACTTCGGCGAGTACCCGCCGGATTTCTTCGACTTCATCGTTATCGACGAGTGCCACCGGGGCGGTGCCAACGACGAGAGCAACTGGCGCGGTATCATGGACTATTTCACGCCCGCCGTGCAACTCGGCCTTACCGCCACGCCCAAGCGCAAGGATAATGTAGATACCTACGCCTATTTCGGCGATCCGGTATTCATCTACTCACTCAAGGACGGCATCAATGACGGCTACCTCACGCCGTTCAGGGTGAAGCAGATTTCCACGACCCTGGACGAATATATCTATACCCCCGACGACAAGGTGGTCGAAGGCGAGATCGAAGCGGGCAAGCGGTATGAGGAACCGGATTTCAACAGGATCATTGAGATCAAGGAGCGGGAGAAGAAGCGGGTCGAGATATTCATGTCGCATATCGACCAGCGGGAGAAGACGCTGGTCTTCTGTGCCACCCAGGATCACGCCCTGGCAGTGCGCGACCTCATCAACCAGATGAAGAACAACAATGACCCGAACTACTGCCAAAGGGTGACGGCCAACGATGCCGCCTTGGGCGAACAGCACCTGCGGGACTTCCAGGACAACGAGAAGACCATCCCCACCATTTTGACCACCTCTCAGAAACTCTCCACCGGCGTTGACGCGCGCAATATCCGCAATATTGTGTTGATGCGGCCGATAAATTCCATGATCGAGTTCAAGCAGATCATCGGGCGCGGCACCCGCCTCTACGACGGCAAGGATTATTTCACCATTTACGATTTCGTCAAGGCGTACCACCACTTCAACGACCCGGAGTGGGACGGCGAACCGATGGAACCCGAGGCCCACCAGATCCCCGGAATTCCACCAACCCTCGAAGAGAGACAGAGAGACCGTGTCAAAGAGGCAACCACGGACTACCGCAAGAGGCAAAAGATCAAAATCAGGCTGGCCGACGGCAAGGAGCGCGCCATCCAGCACATGATGGCGACGAGCTTCTGGCATCCGGACGGCACCCCAATGTCGGCGCAGCAGTTCATGGAGGCGCTTTTTGGCAAGTTGCCCGAGTTCTTCAAGGACGAAGCGGAACTTCGCGCCGTGTGGAGCAGGCCGGATACGCGCAGGAAACTGCTGGAGGGGCTGGCCGAGAAGGGTTTCGGCAAGGACCAGCTGGCCGAAATGCAGAAGATTATCGACGCGGAGAAAAGCGACTTGTTCGACGTGCTGGCCAATGTCGCCTATGCCCTGCCGCCGCTCACGCGCGAAGAGCGGGCCGCCAAGGCCAGGGTGATCATCACTCAGCATTTCACCACCAGGCAGCAGGTGTTCCTAGGTTTCGTACTCTCCCATTACGTGACTATCGGCGTGGAAGAGCTTGACCAGGCAAAGCTGACCCCTCTCTTGAAGCTCAAGTATCACGACTCCATCGCCGATGCCGTGGAAGACTTGGGCAGGCCGGAAGAGATCGGAAAGGTATTTGCGGGTTTTCAGAAATATCTCTATCCCTGACAGGGTAAGCGTTATTTTTTAGTATCAAAAAACATCTATAATTTCATCACCTGTTTTTGGAGCCGCTTGTAGTAGAAATTCTGCCCGTACAGCACGACAATGGGATTGTGGCCGGTAACCCGGTCCTTGACGACCAGGGTGGTGACCGGGGCCTTGGAGCGCCTGTTGAAGAGCATGTCATGGCCGACGCACAGGCCGAGGATGATGTTCATGTCGGTCTTGAGGCGGTTGCAGATCTCGGCCTGGGCAATGGGGTTGCAGGCCGGCTCGAAGGTGCCGGGCCTGACCTTGTCATCTTCCTTCAGCCCCAGTTCCAACTTGTCGATGCTCCCCGCCTTGCAGCAGACGCTCAGCGGTTCAAGCCCCTGGGCCTTCAGGATGGACACCAGGCGGTCAGCCTCGTCCAGCAGGCCGATGCAGGTCGCGATGCCGATTTTCGTGTATCCCATCAACTTGGCAAAGGCGATTGTATCCTCCACCCGGGTCCAGCGCGGCATGACCGTATCGCTGCCTGCCGCCCTCTGGTAGCAGAGTCCTTCCACCCGCGCCGCCACCAGGGCGATGCGGGCCTCCTCTCCCTCTCCCCGGTATTCCTCGAACGCTTCCCTGACCACGTCGTCATAGGTGTTGGACGGGCAGTCGCCCGGTTTGGGCGGCGCCGTGTCCGGATCGCCGCTCCAGCAGTTGGTGGTGCCGCAATTTTGCCATACGCTACTGCACTTGGAACATGAAACCGGTGTCTCGTCCGACATGATAAACCTCCCTAATCAATAATGTGTAGTTGAATTACAACCGTATCACCCCATGATCGTAACCAGCATGACCGGCGGCAGCGCCACCACGCCCACGGCGAACAGGGCATGGAACCAGACGGCGGCGCCGGCCTGGCTAAGACGGATCAGTCCCACTACCGGCGCGAGCAGCAGTTTTGCGAAGAAACTCACGTCGGGGCTGGTAACGTCCTGCCAGAGCGCATCGCCATCGCCGCTGCTGGGAAATGCGTGCAGAGCCATGGAGAAACTGAGCCAGGCGCCGACGAGCACGGCAAGGTCCCTGAATTCGGCAGCCGTGGGGCTCGCCGCAACGAGAGACGTCAGCAGGCTGACGGCCAGGGCGGTTGCGGTGGAGACAAAGAACGGTGCGACCGCCACCATGATATGTTGGACAGCATATTGTGGCTGTTCGTGGAGCACATACCCCAAAGGGTTGCCCAGACGGAGGTAGCAGATCTTCAGGACGCGGATTCCGAGCCGCCGGCAGGCCCAGGCGTGGGCGTATTCGTGCAGCACGACGCCCGGAAAGGTCAGCAGGGAGACGATCAGCCTGGCGGTCATGGGGATATATCAGCCTGTCTTCCGCACAAGCTCGGAAAACAGGGCTTCCGAGAGCACGGTAACACCCAGCTCCCTGGCCTTGTCGAGTTTGCTGCCGGGGTCTTCGCCGGCAACGACGTAATCGGTTTTTTTGGAGACGGAACCAACTACGTGCCCCCCCTCATCCTCGACGATCCTGCGGGCCCGGTCGCGGGTAAACCCGGAAAGCGCGCCGGTAAACACAAAGCTTTTGCCGGTAAGCCTGCCTCCGACCCGTTTTTCTTCGGCCGTCGGGGCCACACCCGCTTCCAGCATGCGCTGGATGACGGCCACGTTATCCCGATTATCGAAAAAGGTGCGAATGCTTTGGGCAACGGTCGCGCCGATATCGCGGATGCTGGTAAGCTCTTCAATGGTCGCCTGTTCCAGGCTTTCCAGGCTGCCGAAGGATTGGGCCAGCGTCTTGGCCGTCCGTTCACCCACATGGCGGATGCCGAGGGCGAAGATGAACCTGCCCAGTTCCCGTTGTTTGCTGTTCTCGATTGCCGCCAGAAGATTGCCGGCCAATTTGTCTCCCATGCGCTCGAAATGCATGAAATCCGCACGTGTCAGCCGGTAGATATCGGCGACATTATGCACCAGCCCCAGGGAGAGCAGCTGTTCGATGAACTTTTCTCCCAACCCCTCGATATCCATGGCGTTGCGGGAGGCAAAGTGAATGATCGATTCGCGGATCTGGGGCGGGCAGGAGAGCCCCATGCAGCGTACCGCCACCTCGTCGGCAATGCGGACCACCTCCGAACCGCATTCCGGACAGGTTTGCGGCGGCGGCAACGGCAGCTCCCGTCCGGTGCGTTTTTCCGTCAGCACCCTGACCACCGCCGGTATGACGTCGCCGGCCCGTTCCACCAGCACGGTGTCGTTGATACGGATGTCCTTGGCGGCAATCTCGTCCCAGTTGTGCAGAGTGGCGCGGGCAACCGTCACCCCGGAGATCACCACCGGCCGCAGGTGCGCCACGGGCGTGATCACCCCGGTCCGGCCGACCGACGGGACGATTGCCTCCACAACGGTCTCCGCCTGACGCGGCGGGAACTTGCAGGCGACGGCCCAGCGGGGCGAGCGGCTCTTTTCGCCCAATTCCCGCTGGAGGGCATAGGAATCCACCTTGATGACCGTGCCGTCGATCTCGTAGGGAAGCCCCTCCCGGCGCTCCTGCATCTCGCGGTAATACGCCACCGCCGCCTCGATCCCGGTTACCGGCCGCACCATCGGATTGACCGGCAGCCCATGGGCGCTGATGTAGGCGAAGAACTCCTGCTGCGAGTCAAATGCCGCCCCCTCGCTGACACCCGGCGCATAACAGAAGACAGAGAGCGGCCGCCGCGCCGTGATGCGGGGGTCCAGCTGGCGCAGCGAACCGGCGGCTGCGTTGCGCGGATTGGCAAAGGGAGGCTCGCCATTTTCCTCTTTATCCCGGTTGATCTGTTGAAACGCCTCCAGGGACAGGTAGACCTCACCCCGCACTTCCAACAGTCGTGGGATGTCCTTGCCTGAAAGCCTCAGGGGGAGCGGGCGGATCGTCCGGATATTCGCGGTCACGTCTTCACCGGTCAGTCCGTCTCCGCGGGTGGAGGCGACTGTCAGGACACCATTTTCATAGACCAGCTCCACTGCCAGGCCGTCCATCTTCGGCTCGCAGACATAGCCCATCTCCGCCTCGGCTGGCAGCGCCAGAACCTTTTTGACCCGCTGGTCAAACTCCCTGATTTCTTCTTCGTTGGTAGCGTTTTCCAACGACAGCATCGCGAGGCGGTGGGGCAGGGGGACAAATTTATCCAGCGCCACACCCCCGACCCGCTGGGTCGGGGATGCGGGCGTCACCAGGGCGGGATACTGTTCCTCGATGGCCCGTAGTTCCCGGAACAGCGCGTCGTAGTCGGCATCGCTGGCCTCTGGCGCATCCAGCACATAGTACATCCGGTTGTGGTGCTCGATCAGGCGGCGCAGTTCCTCTGCCCTGACTCGGGCACTCTCCTGTGGTTCGTGTATGTCGGGGAATAAGGGGGGCTGCATGGGATACTCCGTGAGGCAGTGTTTGACTTTGCAGCAGATTACAGTATTATTTCAGTAATTTCAACGACTCAGGCAAGAATCGGAAGATTCATGGAACAACAGCATGTTGCGGGTATCCGTCAATGGTTCGGCGACTATACCCGCACGTTTCTCGATACCGACCCGGAAGGGCTTGGAAATATTCTGCTCAAGATCGAACACACCCGCAAGGTATGCGAGGTCAGCGATATCCTGGCAGCGGGCGAAGGGCTTTCGGTCAACGAGGCCCGCATTGCGGCAACAGTCGCCCTGCTGCACGATGTGGGCCGTTTTCCCCAGTACCGGTGCTGGCGAACCTTTCGCGACAGGGACTCCGACAATCATGCCCGGCTCTCGGTGGAGGTGCTGGCCGAACACAACCTGCTGGACCGCCTTAATCCCGCCGAACGCCTGTTGATCGAGGAGGCGGTACGTTTCCACAACCTGCTGGAACTGCCCGAGCGGGTCAGCTCGCCGACCAGGCTGTTCATGCAACTGATCCGGGACGCGGACAAGTTGGATATCTGGCGGATATTTCTCGAACTCTTCGCCCTGCCCGTAGAGCAGCGGGCGTCCGCCGCCACCCTGGATTTGCCCGATCTGCCCGGATGCACGCCGGCCTGCCGGGACGCCTTGCTGGCACAACACGTCGTCAGGCTGGAGCAGTGCCGGGTCCTCAACGACTTCAAACTGCTGCAGATCTCCTGGGCTCTCGACCTGGGCTTTGCCTCGTCCTATCGCCTGCTGCTGGAGCGCGACTATATTCCCGGCCTTGCAGGCACCCTCAATGGCGAGCTGGATATCGGGTCAACCATTGAGGGGGTCCAACGAGAGGCCGCCCGGCGGGCAGCCTCTTTTCAAACTCAGTGACCAAAGTGGAGGATATGATGGAAACAAGGCTACGCATGGTTTTGCCGGATCATGAGCTGGTGCGGCTCTACGAGCAGATGTTTCTTTCGCGGGAATTCGAGGAGCATTGCGCCGAACAGTACGCCAAGGGCAATATCACCGGGTTCCTGCACCTGTACAGCGGCCAGGAGGCCGTGGCGGTCGGGGCGACGGCCGGCCTGCACAAGGACGATTATATCCTTTCCGCCTACCGGGAACACGCCCAGGCCATCGTGCGGGGTGCCGACCCGAAGCGGGTCATGGCGGAGCTGTTCGGCAAGGCCACCGGCCTCTGCAAGGGGAAGGGTGGCTCCATGCACCTCTTCGATCCCGCCCTGAACTTCATGGGGGGCTACGCCATCGTCGGCGGCCAGTTCCCCATCTCCGTCGGGCTGGCCTTCAGCTCCAAGTACCGGAACGAGGACCGCATCACCGCCTGTTTCTTCGGCGATGGCGCGGTCAACCAGGGGACCTTCCACGAATCCCTCAACTGGGCACAACTGTGGGAGTTGCCGGTGCTCTTCATCTGCGAGAACAACTTCTACGGCATCGGCACCGAGGTGCACCGCTCCTCGGCCCTGGCATCCATCCATCGCCGCACCTGCGGCTATGACATACCTTCGGAAAAAGTGGACGGCATGGATGTGATCGCCGTCTACAAGGCGGTGAAGTACGCCGCCGAGAAGGTGCGGGAAATCGGCCGGCCCCTTTTCATCGAGGCCACCACCTACCGTTTCCGGGGTCATTCCATGTCCGATCCGGGCAAATACCGTTCGGCAGCCGAGCATGAGTTGTGGAAGTCCCGCGATCCGCTGCCCAACTATGCCAAGCGACTGCTGGATGAGGGGATTGCCACCCGCGAGGCTTTGGACGCCGTCGAGGCTCGATGCAGGGCCAGCGTGGAGGAGGCGGTCGCCTTTGCCGAAGAGTCGCCCTGGCCGGAGGATAGCGAGGTATGGGAGGATATCTATGTCTGAAATGACCTATCGGGATGCGATCAACCTGGCTCTCAAGGAAGAGATGCGCCACGACCCGTCGGTTGTGGTCTGGGGTGAGGATGTGGCGTTGTACGAAGGTTCCTTCAAGGTGACCCGCGGGCTGTTGGCCGAATTCGGCGAGGAGCGGGTCAAGGATACGCCGATCTCGGAGAACACCATCATCGGCGTGGCCGTGGGGGCCGCCATGGGGGGGGTGCGGCCGGTGGCCGAACTGATGACGGTCAACTTCGCGCTCTTGGCCATGGACCAGATCGTCAATCACATGACCAAGATCCATTACATGTTCGGCGGCCAGGCTGTCGTACCCATGACGATCCGTATGCCGGGAGGGGGGGGCAGCCAACTGGGCGCCCAGCACTCCCAGAGCCTGGAGACCTTTTTCATGCACTGCCCCGGCATGCGGGTGCTCTACCCCTCGACGCCGGCCGATGCCAAGGGGCTTCTGAAGAGCGCCATCCGGGACAACAATCCGGTCATCTTCCTGGAGCACGAACTGCTCTACAACAGCAAGGGGGAGGTGCCGGCAGACCCGGAGTACCTGGTTCCCATCGGCAAGGCCGAGGTCAAGCGGCCGGGTGAGCAGGTCACCATCGTGGCCTATGCGCGTATGACTGTTCTGGCCCTGCAGGCGGCCGAGGAGTTGGCCGGGGAAGGCATCTCCTGCGAGGTGGTGGACCTGCGCAGCCTGGCGCCGCTGGACGACGATACCATCCTGGCCTCGGTCAGAAAGACCGGCCGGGCTGTGGTGGTGGAGGAATGCTGGCGCACCTGCGGCCTGGGGGCCGAGATCGCCAGCCGCATCTTCGAGAACTGCTTCGATGTCCTCCTGGCACCGGTCAGGCGTGTTTCGGGGCTGGACGTGCCCATGCCCTACTCACGCAAGATCGAAAAGATCTGCATCCCGCAGAAGGAAACCATCGTCCAGGCCGTGAGGGAAGTCACGAGCGGAGGCTTTTGATTCTGAAATGCATTCAAGCAGATGCCCGACCACCCCTAACCCCTCCTTGATAAGGAAGGGCTGGGGGTGGTCGATAGTAGTGCCATCTTGATTGCAACTTGGAATGAAAGCGTCCGGCCGGCACGTCCTTCACGCCAGCGGGGAAAGAAAGGGATAATCACTATGGCAACGGAAATCACCATGCCCAAGCTGTCTGATACCATGACCGAGGGGAGCTTCATCGGCTGGCGCAAGAATGTCGGAGACCGTGTGGAGCGCGGCGAGGTGATTGCCGAGGTGGAAACCGACAAGGCGGTCATGGAGCTGGAGGCGTTTGCCCCGGGTGTCCTGCTCAAGACCATGGCAAAGGAGGGCGAAATAGTCCCGGTCGGCACGGTGCTCGGACTTATCGGCGAGCCGGACGAACTGGCGGCCGAGGGCGGAGTGCCGCCCCGGACGGCAGCGGCTGCCGCAACACCCTCTCCCCCGGAGGCGCCTGCACCGCAGGCCACGGATGTACCCCCGCCACGACCCGCCGCTTCGCTCCCCACGCCGCCGGCGGGGCACGACGGTGCAGATCACGAGAAGGCGTCACCCTTGGTGCGCCGCATGGCGCGGGAGATGGGCATCGATCTCTCCCAGGTGCGCGGCAGCGGGTCCGGGGGGAGAATTCTCCAGGAGGATCTGGCGGTCCAGGCCGCGCCGGCGACGGCGGCCCCCAAGCCGCAGACAGAGCCTATTTCGGCCGTGGAGTCGGCTACTGTCCCGGTTGGTCCGCAGGATGCCACTCCGTCCGCCGGCCAGCCGGTGCCGAGCGCCATGCGTCAGGCCATTGCCGCCACGGTCACCCGATCCTGGCAGGAGATACCCTATTTCACCGCAACGGTGGAGGTGGGGATGGAGGCCTGCCGCGAGGTGGTCAGCGAACTGAAAGGGAACGACGGGCAGGTGGGATATCACGCCCTGTTGATCAAGGCCTGCGGCGTTGCCCTCAAAGAGTTTCCGCTGCTCATGGCGGGCCAGCCCGGCGGTGCGGCCGGGCCGGTCAACATCAGTTTCGCCGTGGCGCTGCCTGACGGCCTTTTGATGCCGGTGGTCAGGGATTGCTCGCGCCTGGCGGCCGTGGAGGTCGAACGTGAGGCAGCCCGCCTGGCGGACAAGGCCAGAAGCGGCCGGCTGGCCTCCGAAGAGATGTCGGGCGGCGGCTTCTCCATCTCCAATCTGGGCATGTACGGGGTGGATGAATTCGACGCCCTGATCCTGCCGGGACAGGTGGCCATCCTGGCGGTTGGCGCGGTGGCGGAGCGGCCCGTGGTCAGAAACGGGCAGCTTGTTGTGGCCCCCACCATGCGGGTGACCCTGTCGAGCGACCACCGAGTGGTGGACGGT
Source organism: Oryzomonas sp. (assembly GCA_031292255.1). Lineage (GTDB taxonomy): Bacteria > Desulfobacterota > Desulfuromonadia > Geobacterales > Pseudopelobacteraceae > Oryzomonas. Next base: position 156,338 of record JARLHN010000033.1, read on the forward strand.
GCCTATGCAGCCAGGTTTCTGGCCGAGTTGCGCCGCACCCTGGAACAGCCGATTCCGCTGCTGGCATCCCATGTCTCACCGTGATATGATCCATTGTCATTCCTATTTCCCTTGCGCAGGAGCGCCCGATGCCTTTCACGAAACTGCTCATCCCCGCTGAAAGACTCCGTTGGAAGTGCGATCCCGGGACCTTCGATTTCGAAACCACCGAAGAACTCCCCGACCTGGAAGACGCCATCGGCCAGGAACGGGCCCTGCGTTCGATCGAGTTCGGTCTCGATATGCAGGGTACCGGCTTCAACCTCTATATATCGGGCGAAACCGGCACCGGCCGGGCCTCGACCATCCGCGGCATCCTCAGGAAACGGACCGTGGACGAACCGCAGCCCAACGACTGGCTGTATGTCCATAACTTCAAGGATCACGATGCAGCGGTATCCCTGTCGTTACCGGCCGGCAAGGGGGGATGGCTGGCCGCGGACATGAAGGAGTTGATCGAGGCATTCAAGGAGGATATCCCCAAGGCCCTGGAAAGCCGGGAGTACGAGAACCGCCGCACCGAGATACTGGAAACCTATCAGGCCACCAACAGCGAACTGTTCCAGGCGCTTGAGAAGGAGTGCGGGAAGCGCGGGTTTACACTGCAGAGAACGGTCTCCGGACTGGTTGCCGTACCCCAGAAGGAGGGGCGCAACTACACCCAGGAGGAGTATGAGGCGCTGCCCCAGAAAAAGCGCGAAAAATTGGAGAAGGACGGCAAGGCACTGACAGAGAGGTTGAACGAGGTCCTGCGCCAGGTGCGCGAGAGCGAGAAAGCGACCAAGGATGCGCTCTCCCAGGCCGACCGGGAACTGGGCCTGTCGTGCCTGGGGCATCGCCTCGACCCGCTGCGCCAGAAGTATGGCGAGTTCCCCAAGGTGCTGGCCTACCTGGAGACGGTGCAGGAGGATATCCTCAATAACCTGGAGGATTTCAAGCCCCAGGCGCCCCAGTCCCAGATCCCCGGACTGAAGATGCCGCGCCAGGAACCGACCTTTGAACGTTACGAGGTCAACGTGCTGGTGGATAACCGGGAGGCCAAGGGGGCGCCGGTCATCTTCGAATCCAATCCCACCTACAACAATCTCTTTGGCCGCATCGAGCATGTCATGCAGTACGGCGGCGTGGCGGTGACCGATTTTACCATGATCAGGTCCGGAGCACTGCACCGCGCCAATGGCGGCTACCTGGTGATCGATGCCCGTGAGGTGCTGATCAATCCTTTTGTGTGGGACTCACTCAAACGCTGCATCCGGACCGGCGAGATCAGGATCGAGGATGTGCTGGAACAGTACCGCTTCATGACCATGGTGTCGCTCAAGCCGGAACCGGTGCCGCTCCAGGCCAAGATCATCCTGGTCGGTTCCCCCTGGATCTACTATCTGCTGTTCCACCTGGACCCGGACTACCGCAAATTCTTCAAGGTCAAGGCCGAGTTCGACAACAGCGTCGCCCGCACGCCGGAGATCATGCGGGACTATGCCCTGTTTGTGGCTACCCACTGCCGGTGCGAAAAACTGCTGCATTTCGACCGCAGCGGCGTTGCCCGTCTGCTGGAGTACACCTCCCGCATGGTGGAGGATCAAGGAAAGCTCTCCTCCCAGTTCATGGAGATCGCCGATTTTATCCGTGAGGCTGCGTTCTGGGCCCGAAAGGACGGCCATGCCATTGTCAACGGCGACGATGTGCAGCGGGCCGCCGAAGAAAAACTCTATCGGGTCAACCGCATCGAAGAACGCCTCCAGGAGCTGTACGACGACGGCACCATCATGGTGGATACTGACGGCGAGGTAGCCGGCCAGATCAACGGCCTGTCGGTGATCTCCCTCGGCGACCACACCTTCGGCCGCCCCTCGCGCATTACGGCCAGGGTCTACACCGGCCAGGCCGGCATGGTCAATATTGAGCGCGAGGTCAAGCTCTCAGGTCCGATCCACGACAAGGGGGTCATGATCCTGACCGGATACCTGGGAGGGATCTTTGCCGTCAATCACCCCTTGTCACTCTCCGCTTCCATCTGCTTCGAACAGTCCTACGACGGCGTGGAGGGAGACAGCGCTTCCTCCACAGAACTGTACGCCTTGCTGTCGGCCTTGTCCGGCGTTCCCATCAGGCAGGGCATCGCGGTGACCGGAAGCGTTAATCAGCGCGGCATCATCCAACCGATCGGCGGGGTCAATTACAAGATTGAAGGCTTTTTTGCCGTCTGCAAGTCCAAGGGGCTGAGCGGGCGACAGGGGGTCATGATTCCCAAGGCCAATGAACGGCACCTGATGTTGCAGGACGACGTGGTGGCGGCGGTCGCAGCCGGCCAATTTCACATCTGGAGCGTGGAAACCATCGAACAGGGGATCGAGATACTGACCGGCATGGCCGCCGGGGCGCGCGCAAGGAACGGGACGTTTCCCAAGGGGACGCTGTACCATCTGGTGGACGCCCATCTGCGGCGGATGGTACAGCTGTTGCAAAAGCAGGAGGAAAAGGGTAAAAAGAAATCCAAAAAATAAGCCGGGTTAACCAGCTTGCAATTTAAGACGCAAAGAGGGGGATGTGACATGGGGATCGCGTGGAGAGAGTCACTGTCAATCGGCATTCCGGAGATTGACAGTCAGCACAAGGAATTGTTGTCCCGCTTCGACCGCCTGCTCAAGGCCTGCGAGGGGGGCAAGGGAATTGAAGAGTTGCAGAAGCTTTTGGGGTTTCTCGATGACTACGTGGTCAGACATTTCAGCGACGAGGAAGGCATCCAGAGAAACAGCCAATATCCCGGATATGCCGCCCATAAAAGCGAACATGACGGGTTCATTGCCAGGCTCAAAACGCAAAAGGAAGAGATCAAGGCCGATGGGGTGGCAGTCCATCATGTGACCGAAACCAACAATATGCTGCTCAAATGGCTGATCAACCACATCACCAAGGTCGATGGCGAACTGGGCGCCTACCTGCGGACAAAAAAGGCGCCATAGCATAAGCGGGGCAATCCCTTTGAAAGGGCAGTCCTTTATTGATGTATCGTTGCCGGATCAGCGATGCTCAGTCGCAATCCTCACGCCAGAGGCACTTTTCCTGACCGCACGCGGCGGCTTTGCCGGCATCGAAGCATTGTTCGTTTCCTTCGGCCTGCTGGATGGCGCGTACCAGCTCGGCCTTTTTCAACTTCGCTGTCTTGATATTGTGTTGTTTCGCTATTTCCCTGATCTCATCCAGTTTCATATCGCGTTCTCCATGTTCAATGCGTAATCACTTCCCGTAGGCAACTAGCATAGCGCAACTTGGTAAAATTTCCACAACAATTACGTTAAAATTTGAAAACAAAATAGAGGGCGGGCCGATTGGCCCGCCCTCTATTTTGGCATGGTTTGAATATTAGTCAGCAATGTCCGGTTAGGAAATTGCACTCGACTTAAAGATGATCTCAAGTCCCCCCGCCCGTCAAGGGAGGGGGAGCTAACTGCAAATTCCAAACCGGACAACACTGACTATTAGCGAGTTATACGCGGATGCCGGTGATGCGGAAGAGCGCCTCGTGATATTTCTCGGCGGTCTTTTCGACGATCTCCGCCGGCAGGGGTGGTGCTGGTGCTGTTTTGCCCCAATCGAGGGTTTCCAGGTAATCCCTCAGGAACTGTTTGTCAAAGCTGGGTTGCGCGCCGCCCGGCTTGTAAAGGTCCTTGGGCCAGAAACGGCTGGAGTCGGGAGTCAGGCATTCGTCGATGATGATCAGTTCTCCCTCGCAGACACCGAATTCGAACTTGGTATCGGCAATGATGATCCCCTTCCGGGCGGCCAGATCACGGGCCCGGGTGTAGATCCTTATCGTATAGTCGCGGGCTTGTTCGGCCAATTCGCGCCCACAGATGGCAGCCATCTGTTCAAAGGAGATGTTTTCGTCATGGGTGCCCAGTTCGGCCTTGGTGGAAGGGGTAAAGATCGGTTCCGGCAACTGGTCCGACTCCAGGAGCCCGGCCGGGAGCTTGAGGCCGCAGATTGAGCCGTTGGCCTTATAGTCTTTCCAGCCGGAACCGGAGACATAGCCGCGCACGATGCACTCCACCGGCAGCGGTTTGGCTTTTTTCACCAGCATGGAGCGTCCCGCCAGCACATCGGCGTAGGGGCGGCACGCCGCCGGGTAATCGGCCGCATCGGTGGAGATGATGTGATTTTTGACGATGTCCTCCATCTGGCGGAACCAAAAGGCGGATATCTGCGTCAGCACGAACCCCTTATCCGGGATCGGCTCGTTCATGATCACGTCAAAGGCCGAGATACGGTCCGACGTGACCAAAAGCAGGGCGTCCCCCAGATCGTAGATGTCCCGCACCTTGCCGCGGGCTATGAGTTTCAGGCCGGGGAAATCTGTCTGCAGAACGGGTTGTGACATGGTCTCTCTCCTATTTTTCAGTGATGATCACTTGATTGATCTCGATCTTGGCCTTCCCCCTGAGGTCCTTTGTCCAGGCGGCCAGGGCCTCTTCCTGTTTCTTGGGCAAAAGCTTCAGTTTGATCTGCTGCTTGGCTTTGTCGAACTCCGCTTTTGGGGCCTCGATGCGCTGTTTGAGGCGTATCGCATACCACCGGTTGCCCACCTTGAACGGTTCGTTGCCCACCGGTGCCGCCGCTGTCAGCTTGAAAGCCGCCTCCATCAGGTCGGGGGCGTTGCCGATTTCCGGGATAGTACCCTTGTCCGAGAAGCCGAAGAGGCCGGTGGTCCGGGGCTTGAGCGCACCTTTGGCGGCAAGTTGCCGGGCTGCGTCGGAAGCCTTTTTCCTGGCAAGTTCCACCGCCTTGGCGGCCTTGACCTTCTGTTCCACAGCCTGCCGTATCCCGGCGAGCGGCGGGACGACCGAGGCCTTGCGTTCCTTGGCCTTGATGATGTAAATGCCCTTGGCGGTCTCGACCGGTCCGCCCAGTTCGCCCTCCTTTAGTTCAAAGGCCTTATTGACAACAGCCGTCTCACCCGACAGGGCGGCGGCCGGGGCATTGGCGTCGAACAGCGGCGTCTGCTGCACCTTGAGGCCAAGTTGCCTGGCGATCAGATTCAGGTCGCCGGACTTGGCATTCTTGTAAAGGGTGTCCGCGGCCAGCTCAAAAGACTGCTTGGCGGCTTTCTGCCTGAGGGCGTCGGCCTTGACCTTGTCCCGTACGTCCTTGAGGGGCAGGATGCCGTCTTTGCCCTGCCAGCGGTCGATGTTCTTCTGGTAGAAGGTCAGAATCTCTTCCTCGGAAACCGTCAGTTTTGCCGCCTGGGATGCGGGATCGAGCATGATGTAGGAAAGGGCCACTCTTTCAGGCGTCTTGAACTCGATCGGGTTTTTCTGCAGATAGTCGTTGAGTTCGGCATCGGTCGGTTTCACCTCGGCGATCACCTCGCTCGGCGCATAGGACACATATTCCAGTTCGATCTTGTCGTTTTCCTTTTTGTACTGGGCCAGGGCCTCGTCGTCGCTGACCATGGCCTTGTCCTTGATGGCCTGGCGGGCCTTGGAAAGGATCAGGTCGCGTTTCTGCCCCGCTTCGAAGTCCTTGGGGGTCAGGCGGCTGCTTCTTAAGATCTGTTGGTACAGGTCGAAATCAAACTTTCCGTCTTTTTGAAAGGTGGTCATGGCTTCAATGGAATTGGCCACCTCATCCTTGGATACCTTGATCCCCATGGACTTGGCTTCCCTGGCAATCAGGAAGTTGTCGATCAGGCTGTTCAGGGCCACCTTTTTCAACCCCAGCATTTTTTCCATCTCGGGAGTGATCGATTGGCCGTATATCTGCTGGTAGATGTTGCGGACGCGCTGATAGGCGCTCTGGTATTCCTCCAGTGAGATCTTGCTGCCGTCCACCTTGGCGGCGTAACCGCCGCGCCCGCCGATGCCCTCGCTCCCTTTGCCCCATACCAGGAACATGGTGCCGATAAAAGAAAGCACAATGACGACGAACACAATTTTGATGATGATGGATTCCTTCTTCTTTCGCATGAAGTCCAGCATGGCGGAAATACTCCTTGGGTAAATTTGTGGCGGCAGAAAAAGAAAATGAATACTACTATACGTCTTATCTGAATGCAAGATGCTTGTTTAGAGCCGCTCGTCGAGCGGATGTACCCTTTTGCGGCGTTTGATTTGCGCCCGAACCTGTGTTAGGGTGCGTTTATTAAATCCCGAATCCATAACAAGGACGTGGTGATGGAACTCAGTTTTTCCCGACCCAACAAGGAAATCGACCAGATGATCAGCTGTCTGATCGAGGCGGCTGGCGATATCCATGATGCCGGGATCATCCGCGAGATGATCCTGTCAACCCTCAAGATCGGGCAGGAGGTGGATTATCAGGCCGACCTCAAGCTGATCAACCGCACATTGCGCGAGATGCGGTTCACTGCCCGGGTCTTCGGCCCGTATCGCGACCGGAAAAAAGTCACCATTTTCGGTTCGGCCCGTACCGGGCGGGATGATGAGATGTATGGCAAGTGCGTCCGCTTCAGCCGCATGCTGGCGGATAACGGTTATATGATCATCACCGGAGGCGGACCCGGCATCATGCAGGCCGGCAACGAGGGGGCCGGCAGCGAAAACTCCTTTGCCGTCAATATTCGACTCCCTTTCGAACAACAGCCGAATCCGGTCATGTACCGCAATCCGCGGCTGATAACCTATAAATACTTCTTCAACCGCAAGGTGGCTTTTGTCAAGGAGGCCGCCGCCATTGTCGTCTTTCCCGGCGGTTTCGGCACACTTGACGAGGCCATGGAGGTCTTTACCCTGATCCAGACCGGCAAGACCTCGCCCAAGCCGTTGATCCTGGTGGACGACGATGACGGTTACTGGGAGCAGTTCTTCGCCTTTGTCAAGCAGAGCCTGTTGGTGAAAGGCTTCATTTCCGGCGAGGATTTTTCCCTGTTCACCATAACCAAAAACGAGCGGGAAGCGGTCGAGGTCATCGAAACCTTTTACCGTGTCTATCATTCCATGCGCTTCATTGACCACCGTCTCGTCATCCGGCTGAACAAGGCCCTTTCCCCGGAACAAATCAATACCCTGGAGGAAGAGTTTCCCGAATTGATCCAGGAGGGGGAGCATATCGACAGCTGCGGGGCGATGCCCGAAGAGGCCGATCAGCCGGACCTGCTGGACCTGCCGCGCATAACCATGAAGTTCGACCATCATCACTATGGGCTGCTGTTGGCATTCATCCACCGGATAAACACATTCTGATCGCCGGGCGTTTTCCGGCCCGCATTCGTTGACAAAGGCCGCCTCTTGGCGGTATAGTCAAATCAGTTTCCGTCCTGAAAGGGTCTTTTCCGCCCATGCGGCGTCAATCTTCGGGCTTGCTTGTGCGGCGTACCGATGTACGCCTCCGCGCAATCCCTCGATTTCCTTGCCTGGACGAAAAATCCCTCCTTTCCGGATTGGAAACTGTAGTTTCTATCCGGAGTTTCCGGAAAGAAACTAATCATCTCACTCAGGATCAGAGTCCCGGAACGCCATGCAGGACCTTAAACATCTAACCCAAAAAAAGCAGATTCCCGGCATTCGTTTTTTCGGCCTCAATCGCAGTAACAGGAAAATAAAGGACACTGACGAGCGCAACGGTTTGCGGCTGCCCATACCTGTGGGCAAGCGCTACGAACAGCTCAAGCATCTCCTCCTGTTTCTTGCCATCGTGCTTGCGCTGACGCCGGTCTGCGCCATCGTATACCAGAAATCACCCTCTGCGGTGCGGGCGGTGGCCATTTGGCTTCATTCCCACTCCACTCCCGATATCAAGGTGGCCGAGGCGGCGAAACCTCCCGATAACGGCAGTTTTGAGGCTGCCATGCGCCTGTTCGATACGGCGGTCGTGGCCGATGGGCGGCTCACGGCCCGCAATGGGGGTGGGGATACCCTTCTCTACTCCATTCGGGACGACTTGCAGAAGCGGGTCCATGATTTCATGGCTCTAAAACAGGTGCCCTTCGGGGTGTTTGTGGCCATTGAACCGTCAACCGGCCGGATTCTGGCCATGACGTCCTATTCTTACGTCGATCCGCAGTGGACGCAGTCAGCCTTCTTTGATCTTTATCCGATGGCGTCGCTGTTCAAGATCATCACCGCTTCCGCTGCCCTGGAAAATAAAAAGATCACCCCAGAAACGGTAGTCGAGTTTCGGGGAGGGCCCTATTCAGAAAATCCCCGTTACTGGGATATCAACCCCAGGGGCAACAATAACCGCATGGATGTGGGCTATGCTTTGGGTAAATCCATCAATCCGGTGTACGGCCGGGTAGCCGGCGATATTGTCGGCAAATCGTCAGTCATGGAGTACGTTCGCAGGTTCGGCTTCAATCAGCGGCTTCTCCCTGGCGTGCCGGTCAAGGAGAGCAAGGCCGGCGAACCCCAGTCGGGCCATGCCTTGATGCTGATGGGGGCGGGCCTTGACCATGAGGTCAAGATATCGCCCCTGCACGCTGCGGTTATCATGGGGGCTATCGCCAATCAAGGGCGGATGATGGCTCCGAGCTTGACCGACGGGGTTGTCACTGCCGCGGGCCGGCAAAAAGAGGGGCATACGCCCCGTGAACTGCGCCGGCTCGTATCGCCCGAAACGGCGGCGTCTCTCACCCGGATGCTCTCCAATACCGTTACCAGGGGCACGTCCCGGCATGCTTTTCATGACCGCCGGGGCCGTCCGATGCTGGGCGCGATCGATATTGCCGCCAAGACCGGATCAATCGATGGGACCGATCCCAAGGGACATTATTCCTGGTTTGCCGCATACGCGCCGGCCCATGAGCCGCGTATAGCACTGGTGGCGCTGATCATCAACCAGGACCGGTGGAAGATCAAGTCGTCACAGGTGGGGGAACAGGCGCTGGAGGAGTTTTTCAGGCACTGATGTCCGTACCTTGGAAAAGTAACGATTGCGGAAAAAGTCCCTCTCGGTCCCGGAGGGGCCTTAGGGGACAATATGCGTAACTTCAAGTGTTGTCAGGCCCTTGTGGCCCATGGGCGGACGAAGGGAGCTTTGGCCGGTAGATACGCAGCTGCAACTCCCCATTCCGCATCTCGCCGTAGGCGAGCTGCTCCATCCAGTCACCCAGGGAAAGAACCGTAAAGGGTTGGGGAGGCAGTTCTTCGCGGAACGCCAGGTGGAAATGGCCGGTAACGAGGCCGTCGTACCCCTGCTGTTGCGCCGAACGGGCAAAGGCGCGGATGATCTCCCGGTAGTTCCATCGGTTTTGTTTTGCCTGGTAGCCGGCCCGACTTGTGTGCTGCAGGCGGTCCTTTACCTTCAGCGCCAGGGATGGCGGGAAATGCCGGACGGCAGACGCAACCAGACGGTTGTGCAACAGAAACCGCAGCAGGCGGTAGCCGTGGTCGGCACGGTTGATCTGGTCGCCGTGGCACAGCAGGAGCCGCTTCCCCTGCACCGTCACCACGGCAGGCCCACGGTGGATTTCAGCCGCCAGGTGCTTGCTGAAGATCGTCCCGAGATGGAAGTCGTGGTTGCCTTCGAAGTAGACGATGCGGCAACCGTTGCGGGTCAGATCCAGGAGCGCTTCCAGCACCGGATCGTACTGGCGGAAGGGGTGGGAGGGAAAGCCCAGCCAGAAATCAAACAGGTCCCCCATGATGAAGAGGGTTTCCGTATTCCCCTTCAGAGAGTCGAGGAAGTGAAGCAGCAGACGGTAATTACGGTCCGTCGGGGCTTTCAGGTGGGCATCGGCCAGGAAAATGGTACGCATGGTTGGGATTGTGCTGTCACTTGCGTGATATGTCAACAGGATAAGAGGTACAGGCGTCATGGCTATTATACATAATGTGGAAATTGTCTGGGATGAGCTGATGGACGCCTTTACCAGCGGATTGAGCGACCGGGTTTACTTTCTCGACCGCTATACCGGCGAGATATTTTTCGTTCCGGCCACGGCGGACGACGATGAAGTCTGGCGGCAGATGGAAACCGGCCGGGATCGTTTTTTGGAGATTCCCCGCTTCGACTACGGTGTCGAACGGCAGTTCATGTCCGCTTTCATCGGGGCCATCCAGGATAAAGGCCTGAGCAGCATGTTGAACAACTCGTTGGGCGGCAGAAAACCCTACGGCAACATCAACGATATCCTCTCCTTTTTCCCGGAAGAGGAGGAACGTCTCATGGCGATGAAGGACGATTTCTTTGCCAGCAGGGTAAAAAATTGGCTTGAGGAGAACAACCTGTTCACGGTCGATTCGGAAGCGCGGCTTTCATCGCGCATGTAAGGAAGGCCTCACATTGGCGCACCACCATGAACTCCAGAGCGCTCCCCGGAACGATTATGGCCGGCTGATAGCCGCCATTTTGCTGCTCTGCCTGCTGTCTGCCGCCGGATACGCCCTGCAGCACACCATCTCATGCTTCCTGCTCTCCTGGGTGATCGCCTATCTTCTCGATCCTTTGCTCATGCAAGCCGAACGGCGCGGCATGAAGAGGCTTTTTGCACTGGGGCTTCTCTACGTTGTCCTCAGCGTCCTGATCATTTTCTTTTTTGCCTTCATGCTCCCCAAGCTCACCATCAGTTGGAACGGCATCCTCGGCGAACTGCCCGCCTATATCCTGAAGATCAAGCAGGCTGCCCTGGAGTGGAAATCGCGGCTTCCCGACAGTTACGGATCCGAAGAGATCGAGTGGCTTCTGGACAAGGCCTCGGCCAATGTGGATACGGCCGCGGAGAGCGCCGGCGCCTGGGTCTATGTCTTTGCCACCCGGATATTCTTCAACATCTTCAATATCGTTCTTTCCCCGTTCCTGGTCTTTTTCATGCTCTATTACAAACAGACTATCATTGAGACCGCTTCCTCCTGGATCCCGGAGCAGCGGCGTGACACGATGCTCCATATCGGTCGCGAGGTCAACACCAGCATCGGTGGGTATCTGCGGGGCCAGGTCGTCATTTCCGTTATCGTGGCGATCCTGTCGCTGACGTCGCTCTTCATCCTGGATGTCCCGCACCCCATTATCTGCGGCATCTTTGCCGGCTGCGCCTCGGTGCTCCCCTTTGTCGGGGTGTTTATCGCCGCATTGCCGGCGCTGTTCCTGGCCTGGTTCAAATACCAGACCATGGCTGGCCTGGCCCAGGTCGCCACCGCCTTCGGGGTGATCTACTTCCTGGAAGGATACGTCATCAAGCCGCTGGTCTTCAAGAGTTCCATGAACCTTAACCCTCTGGTGACCATCATCATGGTCATGGCCCTGGGTGAACTGCTCGGCTTCTGGGGTATCCTGCTGGCCCTGCCCATCGCCGCCGCCATAAAGATAACGTGGGTGCAACTGCATGCCGGCGACGAAAGGAATTAACCCTGAAAACGGCAGTCAATAACCGCAAAGACGCAAAGGGCACCAAGAAATTCAGATGCTTATGAAAATAAAGACTCGAACCTATCCGGTGAAAGACGTTGGTAAGACAACGGACTGATTTTCCTTCGTGCACTTTGCGTCTTTGCGTTTCAAATGTTTTTTTTAGAACTCGTCAAAAGCGTTTCAACCGATACCCGTTTTCGCTGATCCCGCCGTACAATGAAGGAGGAAGGGGAATCGTCGCAACCTCCGGAAAGTCCGCCTATGACCACGATCAGTATGAAGATCACCGGCATGTCATGTGCCAATTGTGCCGCCCGGATCGAGAAGGAGATCGGGAAACAGCCCGGTGTCTCCACGGCAGCCGTCAACCTCGCCATGGAAGAGTTGGTTGTCAGCTTCGATGAAACGGCGGTTTCATTGGAGGAGATCGCCGGCAGCGTCGAAAAACTGGGCTACGGCGTGATTCGCCCCGAGCCGGCCGGTGAGCTGACCTTTGGCGTCCGCGGCCTGCATTGCGCATCCTGCGTCAACAGGCTGGAAAAGAAACTGCTGGAGGAGCCGGCCATCAGCGCCGCCATCGTCAATCTGGCGGCCGAGACCGGTTTTGTGCGTTTCGACCCGCAACGGCTCGTCATGGCGGATATCTTTGCCATGGTTCACGAGGCCGGCTACACTCCGGTCGAACTGTGCAGCGCCGAGGCCTCTGCGGACGATGCGCTCCGCCTGCAACTCAAATGGTTTCTTTTCTGCCTGGCGGCCTCGCTGCCGATCATGTTCACCATGGGCATCCACTCCAACCGGGCCGTAACGCAGTTCAACCTGCTGCTGGCCACGGGGGTCCAGTTCTCGGCAGGACTGACGTTTTATCGCGGCGCCTGGAGCGCCTTGAAAAACCGTAGCGCCAATATGGATGTGTTGGTGGCCCTGGGGACCTCGGCAGCCTATTTCTATTCGCTCCTGGCCTATGCCGGCCTGTTGGGACCCCATCGGGAGATGTTCTTCGAGACTTCGGCAATGCTGATCACCTTCATCCGCCTGGGCCAGTACCTGGAGGCCCAGGCCCGGGGCAAGGCCGGTGAAGCGCTGAAAAAGCTGCTCCACCTCCAGGCCGACAAGGCCCGCCTGGTGACCGGGGAGGGGGAGCGGGAGGTGCCTGCCTCCCGGGTTCGTGTCGGCGACGTGGTGCTGGTGCGGCCCGGCCAGGCTATCCCTGTGGACGGCGAGGTAATTGACGGGAGCGGCGCGGTGGACGAGTCCATGGTGACCGGCGAGTCCCTGCCGGTGGAGAAGAAGGTCGGCGACGCGGTGACCGGCGCGACCATCAACAAGAACGGCGTCCTGCGGGTGCGGGCGACCCGCGTCGGTGAGGCCACGCTCCTTTTTCAGATTGTCCGCATGGTCCGGGAGGCCCAGGGGGACAAGGCACCTATCCAGCGTTTCGCCGATGCGGTTTCCGGCTGGTTCGTGCCGGCAGTGCTGCTTCTTTCGCTTGCAACGTTTTCGGTCTGGTTCTATACGCTTCATGCCGGTTTTTTGCCGGCATTCCGCTTTGCCATTGCCGTGGTGGTGATTGCCTGCCCCTGCGCCATGGGACTGGCAACGCCGACCGCCATCATGGTGGGGAGCGGTGTGGCCCTCGCCCGTGGCATCCTGGTCAAGAAGGGCTCGGCCCTGGAGTCCATCTCCCGCATGCAGGTGCTGCTGTTGGACAAAACCGGCACGCTGACCACCGGGCAACCGACGATGACCGATCTGGCAGCCGTGGCGGGGGTTGACCCGGCGCGCCTGCTGGAGTGCCTGATAACCGCCGAGAGCCACTCGACCCACCCTCTGGCCCAGGCCGCGGTGCGGGCGGCCGAGGAGGCCGGCATCAAGCCGGGCGCGGCAACGGACTTCGAGGAGCGGGGCGGTCTCGGCGTCACCTGCACCTATGAAGGTTTTCGCCTGGCGGTGGGCAACGAGCGGCTAATGGACGACGAGGGGATAAGCCTCAAGGCGCTGGCCGACAAGGCCAGGGAGCTGGCCTCGGCCGGCAAGCCGCTGATCTACGTGGCGGCCGGCACGACCCTGGTGGGGGTGGCTGCCTTCGCCGACACGCTTAAGCCCGGTTCCGCCAAGGCTGTGGCCGAACTCCGGCGCATGGGCATCCATACCTGCATGATTACCGGCGACCTGGCCTCTGTGGCCGGGATTGTAGCCGGACAGGCCGGAGTGGACAGCTTTGAGGCCTGTGTGCTGCCGGAGCGCAAGCAGGAGGTGGTCAGGGGATACCAGGAGTGCGGGATGATCACCGGCATGGTGGGCGACGGGATCAACGACGCCCCGGCCCTGGCCCGGGCTGATATCGGCATTGCCATCGGCTGCGGCACGGACGTGGCCAAGGAAACCGGCGATATCGTCCTGATCCGCAACGACCTGTTGGACGTGGTGCGGGCCATCGCCATCGGCCGGGCCACGCTGGCCAAGGTCAAGCAGAACCTGTTCTGGGCGCTGTTCTACAACATCCTCGGCATCCCGGTGGCGGCCGGCTTGCTTTCCCGTTACGGCGTAACCCTCAAGCCCGAGTACGCCGGCCTGGCCATGGCCTTTTCCTCGGTCTCGGTGGTGCTTAATTCCATTCTGCTGAAACGGGTGGAGAGGCGGTTGTAGATAACATGCTCTCTGCCCTCTGTGCTGCCAAAGGAGGTCATTCATGAAGGTCGTCGTCTCCGCGAAGAGGGCATTAGCTTGCTGCTCACCGGGCATGTCTTCACGGAATTGAACAGGGAGGGGATCGAGACGATGCGGGACCTGGGGGCGAATATGGCCTGGCTGTTGAAGTGATGCGGGGCGATTCGTAAATCGCCCCGACCGGGAGGAAACTACAGGAGCGCCTTGGCGGCCGCGATCACGGCGGCGTAGTCCGGTTCGCTGGTCACTTCGGGCACGATCTGGACGTAGCGGACAATATCGTCCGCATCCACGACGAAGATCGCCCTGGCCAGCAGCACCAGCTCTTCGATCAGGATGCCGTAGTTCTTGCCGAAGGAACGGCTGCGGTAGTCGGAGAGGGTGACCACGCGGTCGATACCGGCTGCGCCGCACCAGCGCTTCTGGGCAAAGGGGAGATCCAGGCTGATGGTCAGCACCACCACGTTGCCCGGCAGGTTGGCTGCCTCCTGGTTGAAACGTCGGGTTTCGGTGTCGCATACCGGCGTATCCAGAGACGGTACGGTGCTGAAGATTTTTACCTTGCCGCTATAGGTCGCCAGGGATGTTGTTGCCAGGCCGTTATCCACCACGGTGAAGTCGGGCGCCTTGTCGCCGACCTTGACCTCCTGGCCGACCAGGGTCATGGGGTTCCCCTTGAAGGTGATGATGCCGGTGCGTTCGCTCATTGAAGTTTCCTCCTCGGAATTGTCAAAGTAGTATTTTGGATAATTTTAATCCATTATTGAAAAAATGCAACCCCTGACCGATAAACCCAGGTATTCCATTAGGAGGAACAAAGCTCCTGCACGAGCCCTCATGGAAAATCCGGGTTAAATCAAACCGTGAATCTCAAGGAACTGCATCACCAGCCGGTAGGTAATGCCCCACAACACCGGCTTGCCCGGGTGCGGAAGGCAAATAGCGGGGGTGACCGTTGAACTGCCGCGGAAGTGAACCTCGGTGGTTATATGCCGCCGTTGGTCCGTAAGGTCGGTCAGGTTGACCCAGAATGCGTCCCGCGACTCGTGGTTGATGGTCACTGCCAGGGGGACGTCGCCGAAGCCGTAAGCGAAACAGGCAACCCGCACCGGCTGGTGCGCACCGACGCAATCGGCCAGCCTGCCCAGGAGGCGGGCCGCGGCCAGGTCGATGGCGGCCTCTTCGCGGGTTTCCCGCTCGGCGGCCTGGCGCTGTGTCTCTCCCGGCTCGACCCGTCCTCCGGGAAACGCCAGGTTGCCTGACCATGGGTCGCGCTCATCGGCTGCCCGTTCCAAGAACAGCAGTTGCAAGCCGGCAGTCCGTTCAGCCAGGATCATGGCTACCGCGGCCCGGCTGCGTCCATCTGCGGGCGTTTCGTCGTGCCGCAATCGGGAAAGCGTTGTGGATATGGCGTCAAAGGTAAGGGACATGCCGGACCTGCCCTGTTTTTCTTTTTACTTCCGAATCCGTGACAACCTTCACGGATTCATGTTGACATTAAACGGCATGGGGCGGGGAAGTCAAAACATTTGCCGTGCGTCGGAGAAAGGGACCAAAGCTATCCCATACGCTTTGACTTTCCGCGTCCCCTATGTTATAAATATCCACTTTTTTCTCAAATTAGTAACTTTCGGGCATATTGCCCATAGAGGGAGCGTGCGATGAACCACTTTCAGTACAAAGGTAACGAACTCTTTGCCGAGGAGGTGCCGCTTGCGGATATCGTTGCCAAGGTAGGCTCGCCGGTATATGTCTATTCCCATGCCACGCTGGAGCGCCACTTCAAGGCCTTTGACGATGCCTTTGCCCCGGTGCCACACACCGTCTGCTATTCGGTCAAGGCCAACTCCACCCAGTCGGTGCTCAAGACCTTCGTCAATCTCGGCGGGGGGGTGGACATCGTCTCCGGCGGCGAACTGTACCGGGCCCTCAAGGCCGGGGTTGACCCCAAAAAGGTTGTCTACTCGGGGGTGGGCAAGAGGGACGACGAAATCGAATACGCCCTGAATACCGGGATACTGATGTTCAATGTGGAGTCGGAGCAGGAACTGACCAGGATCAGCGAGATCGCCTCCCGCGCGGGGAAAAAGGCCGGCATTGCCATCCGGGTCAATCCGGACGTGGACCCCGGTACCCATCCCTACATCACCACCGGCCTGAAAAACGCCAAGTTCGGCATCACCATCGACCGCGCCATGGAGGAGTACAAGCGCGCCGCCGGCCTGCCGGGCATCGATGTGATCGGTATCGACATGCACATCGGCTCCCAGTTGACAAAGGTCAACCCCTTCGTCGATTCCATCGAAAAGCTGAAGATCATGATCGCCAAGCTGAAGGATATGGGCATCAATCTGCAGTACTTTGACTGCGGCGGCGGCCTTGGCATCCAGTACAACAACGAGGAGCCGCCACTGCCGGCCGACTACGGCAAGGAGATCATCGCCGCCACCAAGGATCTTGGCTTGCACCTGGTGTTCGAGCCGGGCCGCAACATCGTCGGCAATGCCGGCATCCTGGTAGCCAGCTGCCTCTACACCAAGGAGCGCGACGAAAAGAACTTCATCATGATCGACGCAGGCATGAACGATCTGGCCCGCCCGGCACTGTACGGTTCCTTCCACGGCGTGCAGGCGGTGAAAAAGGATCAGGACGGCATGATTACCGCCGACATCGTCGGGCCGATCTGCGAATCGGGAGACTTTCTGGTCAAGGACCGGGAGGTGCCGATGTTCAAGCAGGGGGACCTGATGGCCTTCATGTCGGCAGGCGCCTACGGCTTTGCCATGAGCAGCACCTACAACAGCCGCCCCAGGGTGGCGGAGGTGATGGTCAAGGGAGGCGCATTCGAGGTAGTGCGCGAGCGCGAGACGATCGAAGACCTGGTCAAGGGCGAGAAGATCGCCACATTCCTGTAGCCGGAATCACAATATTCCACCCGCAAGGAGGGAGAGAGTATGTTTAGGGGAAGCATTGTCGCCATTGTGACACCATTCAAAAACGGCGCTGTTGACGAAGAAAAGTTACGCGAATTGGTGGAATTCCAGATCGCGGGCGGCACCGATGCCATTGTGCCCTGCGGCACCACCGGCGAGTCATCCACCCTGGACTACGCAGAGCACGACCGGGTGATCGAGGTTGTCGTGCAACAGGTCAACAAGCGGGTTCCGGTCATCGCCGGCACCGGCTCCAACTCGACCCGCGAGGCGATCGAGATGACGGCCCATGCCAAGAAAATCGGCGCCGACGGCGCCCTTCTGGTCACCCCCTACTACAACAAACCGACCCAGGAGGGGCTCTATCGCCACTACATGGCCATTGCCGATGCCGTCGAGCTTCCGCTGGTCCTTTACAACGTGCCTGGCCGCACCGGCGTGAATCTGCTGCCCGAGACCGTAGCCCGTCTGGCCCCTCACAAAAATATCGTGGCCATCAAGGAGGCCACCGGCTCCCTGCAACAGGCATCCGAGGTCCTGGCCCTGTGCGGCGACCAGATCGACGTGCTCTCCGGCGACGATTTCATCACCTTCCCGCTGATGGCTTGCGGCGGCAAGGGGGTCATTTCGGTCACCGCCAACATCATGCCCGCGGAGGTGGCGGCCATGGTGGATGCCTTCGTGGCCGGCAACATGGCAGAGGCCCGCCGTATGCACCTGAAGCTGCTCAAGATCAGCAACGCCATGTTCCTCGAAAGCAACCCGATTCCGGTCAAGACCGCCTTGGGGCTGATGGGCAAATGCAACGACGAGTTGCGCCTGCCGCTCTGCCCGATGAGCGAGGCCAACAAGGCCAGGCTGGCCGCTGTCATGAAAGAGTACAACTTGATATAAACCAATAATCTGCCACAGAGACACAGAAGGGCACGAGAAAAGAACAGGCTTCAGCTTTGAGGCAAAACGCTGCTCATTTTCAGGGGCGGCCCGATCAGTTTTTTTGACGTTCTCGGTGAACCTCCGTGTCTCCGTGGCTGAAGTTAGGATGTTACCATGATCAAGATCGCTGTTTGCGGTGCTGTCGGCCGTATGGGCCAGCGGATTATCAATTCCGTCATCGAGGCCGAAGGGGTCCGGCTTTCCGGAGCGCTGGAGCATCCGGGGCACCCGTTGGTGGGGCAGGATGTGGGCCTGATCGCCGGTTGCGGCGAATTGGGGACCGCGGTTTCCGATGACCTGAACGGCGTGATCGCCGCCTCTGACGTGATGATTGACTTTACCGCGCCCAAGGTATCCCTCAAGAATCTGGAAGCGTGCGGCCTGCAGAAGAAGGCCATCGTGATCGGCTCCACCGGCTTCACCCCCGAAGAACGCGCCCTGGCTGCGGAACTGGCCAGGACCGTCCCGGTTGTGCTGGCGCCCAACATGTCGGTTGGGGTCAATGTCTGCTTCAAGATCCTCAAGGATATCGCCGCGACCCTGGGAGACGATTTCGATGTGGAGATCGTCGAGGCGCACCACCGCCTGAAAAAGGATGCCCCTTCCGGCACGGCCGTGCGCATGGGCGAGGTGGTGGCCGAGGCTTTGGGGCGCGACTACGACAAGGTGGCCAACTTTCATCGCGAAGGGATTATCGGCGAGCGCACCAGGGAAGAGATCGGCATGCAGACCATCCGCGGCGGCGATATCATCGGCGAGCACACGGTCTACTTCATCGGCATGGGCGAGCGCATCGAACTGTCTCACCGCGCCATGACCCGCGACATGTTTTCCCGCGGATCGGTCCGCGCCGCCAAGTGGGTCGTATCGCAGAAACCGGGTTTGTACGATATGCAGGATGTCCTGGGCCTGCGTTAGAAGGTTGTTGAAAATTCGGGGAGTTTATCAGATCAATGAATGCAGGGGTCCTCTTAAAGCGGCACAGCATCACCGTAAGGATGACCGTGGCGGTTTGTACGTTCATCATCCTGTTCTCGTCGCTTATGGCGGCAGCCTCCCTGTACTATTTCAAGCAGGAACTCAAGGCGACGATCTCCAGCCAGCAAATGACCCTGCTGACCGTCGTGGCCCAAGGTGTCGATCAGAAACTGACTGCCGCGCGGAAAACGGTCATCGAGGCATCCCATGACGTTACGCCCAGCATGGTCGCCGACCCGGAGGCGGCGCAGCGTTTTCTCGACAGCCTGCACAGCGTCAGGAACTCCTTCGACAACGGCATCTACCTGTTTTCCAAAGAGGGGAGGATCATTGCGGAATCGCCGTTTCTTCCCGGTCGGCGCGGCAGGGATATCTCTTTCCGGCAGTATTACCAAAAGACCATTGCCACGGGAAAACCGGTCATTTCAGCCCCTTTCATTTCAACGCACACCCCCGAGACCCCGGCGATCAGCATCACCGTCCCGGTGTGGGACAAGAACGGGACGCTGATCGCCATCCTGGGCGGTAGCGTCAATCTGCTGCAGGATAATTTTCTGGGCGGTCTGTCGAATACCCGCATAGCTAAGAGCGGCTACCTCTACCTGGTGTCCGGCGACCGGACCATTATCATGCATCCGGACAGGTCGCGGATCATTTCGAGCAAGGTCGAGCCGGGTGTCAACAAACAGCTGGACAGGGCGCTGGAGGGCTTTGAAGGGGTGGCTGAAAGCAGCGATTCCCATGGCGTGCGTTCCCTGTCGTCCTTTAAACATCTCCAGGCCGTGGACTGGATCGTCGGGGCAAACTATCCGCTGAACGAAGCCTACCGGTCGGTCTACCGCATGGAGAGGTATTTTGCCGTGGCGGTGGCTGTCAGCGTCTGCCTGATCATCCTGATCGTCAGATTGATCATGGGGAACTACACCAGCGCCCTGGTACGCTTTGCCGAACACGTCAGCCGGATTTCGTCCAAAAGCGGCGCGGATCGGCTGTTCAAGATCGAGAGCGAGGATGAGGTCGGGCTTATGGCGCAGACCTTCAACGCCATGATCCAGGACCAGGACAAGAAGAACGAGGAGCTGTTCTACATCAGCACCCACGACGCCCTTTCGGGTCTTTACAACCGCGCCTATTTCGACGATCAGATGGACCGGCTCTCCGCCGGCCGCATCACCCCGATCTCCGTGGTGATGGCCGATATCGACGACCTCAAGGTTTTCAACGACAGCCACGGCCATTCGGCCGGAGACGTGCTGATCACCACCGTTGCCCTGATCCTGTTGGAATCGTTCCGCGCCGAAGACGTGGTTGCCCGCATCGGCGGCGACGAATTCGCCATCCTGCTGCCGGGCGTGGATGCCGTTCAGGCGGACATCGCCCTGAAACGGGTCAGGAGTCTGGCAGACAAGTATGCTGCCCAGGCATGCGGCCTTACCCTGTCCATCTCCCTGGGGTGCGCCACGGTGGAGAACCCGGCCAAGCTGGATGAGGCCATACAGCATGCCGACCAGCAGATGTATCTGGACAAGGTGAGCCGTAAACTGGTGGAAAAGGAATCGGCACTGTAGTATCCCTATCTTCAAGGAGGATTGAAGCACCAATGGCAAAAATCAACGACAACTACCTGAAACTGAAGGCCGGCTACCTGTTCCCGGAGATCGGCCGCCGCGTGCGCGCCTTTGCCGAGGCCAACCCGACCGCGAGGGTTATCCGCCTGGGCATCGGCGATGTCACCCGCCCGCTCCCCCCGGCCATCCTCAAGGCCTTCCACGACGCCGTGGACGACCTGGCCAATGCGGAAACCTTTGCCGGCTACGGCCCGGAGCAGGGATACGACTGGCTGATCAACACCATCATCGACAAGTCCTACAAACCGCTGGGGGTCAGCCTCAAGACGGATGAGATGTTCATCTCCGACGGCTCCAAGTGCGACTGCGCCAACATCCTGGACATCTTTGCCCTGGACAACGTGGTGGCCATCGGTGACCCGGTCTACCCGGTGTACAACGACACCAACGTCATGATCGGCCGCACCGGTGAGGCCGACGACAAGGGGTATTACAAGAACATCGTCTACATGCCGTGCAACGAGGCCAATGGCTTCATCCCGGCCCTGCCGGCCCAGAAGGTGGACATTATCTACCTCTGCTTCCCCAACAACCCGACCGGCACCGTGGCCGGCAAGGCCGAGTTGAAGAAGTGGGTCGATTACGCCAATGCCAACGACGCGGTGATCTTCTTCGACGCCGCCTACGAGGCATTTATCACCGATCCCGCCATCCCCCACTCGATCTACGAGATCGAAGGGGCCAAGAAATGCGCCATCGAGTTTCGCTCCTTCTCCAAGACAGCCGGTTTCACCGGCGTGCGCTGCGGCCTGGTAGTGGTGCCGGAAGAGGTCATGGGGACCACCTCCACGGGAGAGAAATACAGCTTCAACAAGCTCTGGCTGCGCCGCACCACCACCAAGTTCAACGGCGCCTCCTATCCGGTGCAGCGGGCAGCAGCCGCGGTCTACAGCGACGAAGGGTGGCAACAGACCAGGGAGATCATCGATTACTACATGGAGAACGCCCGCATCATCCGCGAAGGGTTGGCGGAAGCCGGGTTGACGGTCTACGGCGGGGTCAACGCCCCCTACATCTGGCTCAAGACGCCGGGGGGCATGACCAGTTGGGAGTTCTTCGACAAGCTCCTGAACGAGGCCAACGTGGTCGGGACACCGGGCTCTGGCTTCGGCCCCAGCGGGGAAGGGTTCTTCCGGTTGTCGGCATTCGGGAATCGGGAGAATGTGATTGAGGCGGTGGAACGAATTAAGAAGAACCTGAAATAACACCGAATGGGCGCTGATTGCAGCGCCCTTTTTTATGGTATTACACAACTATGGGCAAACAGCTTTAACGCACATTGGGATTAAAGGAATAGTATGAGCAAGGTGTCTGAGCTCAAACGCGTGAAATCAACCTGCAAGGTTACCGGGGCGCAGTCGGCCGAATTGAAGGCGCTGGCTGAAATGCCGGATGAGCAGATCGACCTGTCCGATATCCCTGAAATCACCGATTGGAGCGGGGCGGTTGCGGGCAAGTATAATCGTGATGATAGAATAGAAATCATTGAGAACACGGCCGAGGCCCGCTCCCAGTTCGGCGAAAACTACGGTGCGTTTGAGTTTAAGTTGACACATGAACAGGTTGAAGGCCTGTTGGCTGGCAAAGTTGTTGCCGTTGATATCAGCGGCCGGGAATATACGGGCTTTCTGTCTTTAAAAAAATAAGCAAACGTCCCTGGGACTCATTATTCACCAAGCGATTGACAAAAACACCACAGCCGTGCCATAAAATAACTCATGAAAGTGAAAGCCGCTTCTGCCTGATGAAGCGGTTTTTGTTTTCCCCGGCATGGCGACGAAATAACAAAATACGGAGATAGTGCGTGAACGACAACAGAAAACGACTACTGATCAGGAACAAGACAATAGCAACGGGGTTGATGATCGGCGCGGCCATATTGTTTGTGGTGGCCCGCTCCCACAAGGGGCATGGCGCCTGGGAGTGGGTTGCCGCCTTTGCGGAGGCGGCCATGGTCGGCGCCCTGGCGGACTGGTTTGCGGTTGTGGCGCTGTTCCGCCACCCCTTGGGTGTGCCCATACCCCATACGGCCATCATCAAGAACAAGAAGGACGTCATTGCCGGAAACCTGGCCGGCTTTATCCGCGACAAGTTCCTGGCCAGCGATACCCTGATCGCCAGGATGCGGGAGTACGATCCGGCCGAACAGCTTGCCGCGTACCTGATGTCGAGGGAGCGAGCCTGCGGCGTGGCCAAGGGTGTGACCCGTGTGCTTGCCGACTCCCTGGATTTTATCGATGACGAGCGCGTGCAGCAGTTGTTGCGGGCCGCCCTGAGCAACCGGGTGGAAAACCTCGATATCTCCAGCTCCGCCGGGACGGTTATCGATACGCTCCGAAAAGACAACCGCCACCAAGTCGTTCTCGACGACCTGTTGCATCGTTGCGCTGCATACCTGGCAACCGAGGAAGCGCAAACCAGGTTGGCCGGCGCCATCGACAACATGTGTGCGAAAGAATATCCGCTCCTGAGCGCCTTCATCCCCAAGCGCGACCAGTTTGCCAAGGGGGTGGGCGAAAAGATCACAAGCAGGTTGAATGCCCTCATTCAGGAGGTTGACGCCGATCCTGCCCACGAGCTCAGGTCCAAGTTCGACACGGCGGTGACGGAGTTCAGCGCCAGGCTGAAGTCCGACCCCGCGCTACGCGACAGGATCGAGACGATCAAGCGTGAGGTCGTTCACAACCAGTCTATTGCCGATTATGTGATGCACATCGGCAACGATCTGAAGAGCTGGCTGAACGACGACCTGGCCCAGCCCCAATCAAAAGTGCAGGAGAGGATTTCAGCGGCGGTTGCCGGCCTTGGCACGACCCTGTCCCGCAACCAGGGGTTGCAGGAGTCGTTGAACGAACACCTGGAAACGCTGATAATACACTACGGGGATGCGCTGCGAACGGCCATTGCCGGGCATATTACCGACACCATGCAACAGTGGGAAAGCGATGACTACACCAACGAGATCGAACTGAGCATCGGTTCCGACCTGCAGTTTATCAGAATGAACGGCACCCTGGTCGGCGGCGTGATCGGCCTTTTGCTGCATGCCGTGGCGCTGCTGCTTGCGTAACGGCTCTCGATATTTTTCGGATCAACAATCCCCCAAAAGGGCTGAGGCCAATTCCTCCCCTTGCCAAAGGGGGAAGACAAACAGCACCTTTGTTTTGTTATGGTTCCAATATTTTTTAAACGACCACCGGGGGCACGATGAAGATACAGAAATTGACGGAAGAGAACCGCGCCAAGGTCTATGCCCTGTTTCAGCGCACCTTTCCCGGCAGCGGCCACGAAGCCGGGCTGGTGCAGAAGCTCCACGAGAACGGCAGGGACCTGCATGAATGGGTCTGCATCCAGACCAACAAGGTCATCGCCTACATCGCCTTTACCAATGCCTACCATGGCAAGGAGATCTGCGGCTTGCACCTGGGGCCCATGGCCGTGGCCCCGGATTTTCAAAAGCAGGGGGTGGGCACGGAACTGCTCAGGTTTGCCCTGCGCCAGGAGGCAATCAAAAGCCAGCCCCTGTTTGTCCTGGGCGCGCCCGGCTATTACCAAAGGTTCGGTTTTGAGCCATGCCGTATGCCCATCTGTCCGTTCGATACCGACAACGCTCATTTTCTGAGCATGCGAAATAACACCACCACCAGTTTTGTGGTGGGTTACGAACCCGAGGTTAAAGCTGCCGCCATCCCGCCCCGCCCACAGGGTAAGAAGCGCCGGACACTTTGAAGGGGAGCGTCCGTATGTGATTCGCAAGGCGGGATGTATATGAAAGAAATCATGTGGCTGTTGACGCTGCTTCTCACACGGGACACTGCCATGGCAGACAATGCTGCTGCCGTCGAGCATGGCTGAAAAATTGCTCTGCAAGCCGTAATGTGCTATATTACTTAAGCGTCTGAACCACTGGGACACACCCCAGTGGTTTTTTTGCGAGGAATGAGAGAGTGTCAGCCATGAACCATGCCGCATCTTCACCACGCCGCCCGAAACCCGCCACGCCGGATTCCGCCCGCACTGACCAGGCATGTGGCGGGTTGATAACGGCCCATCATGGCGTTGAGGTCAAGGTAGTCTTCACTACCGGGAACCACCGCATGGTACGGGTGAAGCGGAGTTCCGGCCATGTGGTCGGCGATGACGTGGAGGTCGTGGGCGAGGCCCTTCGGCGGTTACCCCGCCGGACAGAACTGCGACGGCGTGATGGCCGGGGCGGGATCCATCTGGTAGCGGCAAACCTGGATGTACTCGGGATCGTGGCGGCCCTTAACTCGCCGTTGGGCTTCATTGACCGGGCCATTGTTGCGGCCCGGGTGGCGCAGCTACAGCCCTTCGTGGTCGTCAACAAGTGTGATCTGGACGACACCACCGCATTACTCGCCAACCTGCATCGGATCTATACCGGTTCGGTTCCGGTGTTCGCCATCAGTGCAACGGGCCGGACCGGTCTGGTGCCTTTGCAGGCGTTTCTGAATCAGGGGCACCGGGGGGTGTTTGTCGGATCAAGCGGTGTCGGCAAGAGTTCGTTGTTGAATGCCCTCTGCCCGGCGATAAATCTCAAGGTGGGGAAGGTCAGCGACCACAATGGTCTGGGGCGGCACACCACCACCGTCTCCACGCTGCATACCCTGTCCGGCGGTGGCGAGCTGGTCGATACCCCCGGTTTCAGGGATTTCGGCTTGGTGGATATCTTGGCGGAGGAACTGGCCATCCACTTCCCCGGCTTCGAAGAACACGGCGAGGTGAGCTGTCGCTTCCGTAATTGCCGACACAGGACCGAACCAGGCTGTGCTGTCATCAGGCTGGTGGAGCAGGGGCAGATCCCGGCTGACCGTTACGCCATCTATTTGGAACTGTTGAGCGAGGTCGAAGCTGATCAGAGCGAGGCCCGCAGCAAAGGTTGGAAAAACTGACGGGGAATTCCGTGAACCCCATGCTAAATGCAAAAGGCGGCCAATTAGGCCGCCTTTACTGTTCGCCTGTTAGTGTTCCGTGCGAAGGTTAACCTTGCATTCACCATACCCCGTCATGGGGCAGGTGCTTGTTTGGGGTTTCCGAAGAAACATCAGGGTGAACGCTCCCGCCCAAAACGGCAGTTGTCCACGAAAGGTTATTGCCATATCCGCTGTTGGCCGATTGATGGTGGATGTTCTGTCCGCAATAGTGCATAATGATACCCTAAGTATCCGTACTGAACGCAACCCCCAGGCGGGAAGCGCACAATAACCTTGTTGGAGTTCAATCGATGGAATTAGACCAGACGTTGCTGAAAAACCTGCTGAGCAAACGAGGCGATGAGATAGAAAAGAGCGTTGCAGGGACCGGTTATCTGGCAAAAACAGTCGTCGGCGTCGGCACCTTTTTGCTCGACAACGAGGGGGACCTTGATCTCCTGACCTCGAAACAAAAGGCCATCTTTGACAAATTTCTCCAACCGCTTTTGGATGCTCCCCGCCGTTAGCCGGCAGCGCGATCCATACGCGGCAAACCTGATGACAAAGGCGGCCAATCGGCCGCCTTCCGTTTCTATCGGGAGCATCGGTTGCACAAGCGGGGCACGAAGAGAAGGGTACAAAGAAGATCAAACAAGCTGAAGGAAAATACCGACTGAAGGTGGGGCTATGAGTATCTTCAATATGTGGAATCCTGTGAGAGTCTGTCGTACCCGCATGATCAGCAAGGATTTTTTCGAGTGCAAGGTGAAAAAACCCGATCCGGAATTTTGCGAATATTCCCTCAGTATGGGGAAAAGTTACGTCTGCAACCATCCCGAGCGCCTCGGATTTTCGAACAAGAAATAGCTGGTGTCCCGTGCGATTGGTTCGTGCCCGTAATTCCGGCTGTTTTGGACCATACGACACGGTTTTGATCGAGGAAACGTGACATGGGGATTTCTAAACATCCTTCCGTCGTTACCATGCCGAAAGCCGAGAGACCGTACCCTTCCATCCTGGCTTTCCTGAGTAGAAGATTTCCTGCCATTTCACGGGAAACCTGGGAAAAGAGGATCTTCGAGGGAAAGGTCCTTGACGAAAAGGCGCAGCAAATCTCCCTGGATACGGAATACGCCCCCCTGGAACGCATCTATTATTTCCGCGAAGTCGCCACTGAGCCGTACATTCCTTTTACCGAAGAGATCCTGCATCTTGACGACGAGATCCTGGTTGCCTGCAAGCCTCATTTTCTTCCCGTGACCCCTGGCGGACGATATGTTGACGAATGCCTGTTGAACCGCCTGCGAAACCGCACCGGGATCTGGGACTTGGCGCCGCTGCACCGAATAGATCGCGAAACGGCCGGATTAGTGCTCTTTTCCGTCAATAAAAAGAGCAGAGGGCTCTATGGCAAACTCTTCATGGATGGTGACGTTGAAAAAACCTATCAGGCCCTCTCGGCGTGTCAACCGTTCCAGGAAACAGCATCATGGGATGTGGTGAACAGGATAGAGCGGGGTGAGCCGTGGTTCCGGATGAAGGCGGTACCCGGCCGTGTCAATGCCCGGTCCGCCATCCACCTGGTTGAGGTCAAGGGCGCGATGGCCCGTTTTGTCCTCCAGCCGCGAACCGGCAAGACCCATCAGTTGCGGCTCCACATGAGCAGCCTCGGATTCGGGATACTGAACGACAGATATTATCCCGAGTTGCAGGCCGAATGCGAGGACGACTTCCACGCCCCGCTCCAGCTTGTCGCCCAGAGGCTGCGCTTCAGGGACCCTGTCAACGGCCGGATGAGGGAATTTGCATCCGAGCGCCCGCTGTTATGGTAGCCTGTTACAGCTGATATACTCGGAAAATCATTTGCCACAGAGCCACGCAGATAAACATTTCAACCTAAAGCGGCAGTTAATCACCACAAGGACACAAAAGGCACAAAGAAATTCAAATACTTATGAAAACAAAGCGAAGAGACTCGAACCAAATTGGTGAATGATTTGGTAAGGCAACCAACTGATTTTTCTTCTCCATTCCTGATTTGAGAATATTTGATAAAACTCTGTGATTTCCTCTGTGTCCCTGCGTCTTTGTGGCTAAACTTCCGATTTTATGATAATTTGCTCTGCAAGCTGTACTGTGGTATATGTATCAAGCGCATGAACCACATGGACAACTTCCTGTGGTTTTTTTGTGGGCGCAGAATGAGAGCGTATTTCCATGAACCCGACCGCATTTTCATCACTCCGGCTGAAAGCCCCCTTGCTCAAGAACCTGGTATCCCTCGGCTATGCCGGGATGACGCCGATCCAGGCCCACTCCTTGCCGCTCATCCTGGCCGGCAAGGATGTGATCGCCAGGGCCAAGACCGGCAGCGGCAAGACCGCGGCCTTTGGCATCGGCTTGCTGACTCACCTGGAGGCGACATCCTTCCGGGTGCAGGCGCTGGTGCTCTGCCCGACCCGCGAGTTGGCCGATCAGGTCGGCAAGGAGTTGCGTCGCATTGCGCGCTTTACCGACAACATCAAGATCCTGACGGTGTGCGGCGGCGTTCCCTTCGGCCCCCAGCTTACCTCGCTGGAACATGGCGCCCACGTGGTGGTCGGTACCCCCGGCCGCCTGCTGGATCATCTGCGCCGCGGCAGCCTCGATCTGTCTACCCTGCATACCCTGGTACTGGACGAGGCCGACCGCATGCTCGACATGGGGTTTCAGGAGGATATCAGCGCCTTGATCGCCGCCACCCCGCCCAAGAGGCAGACCCTGCTGTTCTCCGCCACCTACCCGGAGTCGATTGCCGCCATGAGCGCGGCGGTCCAACACGAGCCGGTGGAGGTCAGCGTGGACGAGACCCATGACGAGGGTTCCATCGAGCAGGTCTTCTACGAGGTGGACCATGAGCAGCGGACCGAAGCGGTGGCACGTGTTCTCGGCCATTATCGCCCGGAATCGACCCTGGTCTTCTGCAACACCAAGCTGGAATGCCAGGATCTGGCCGATGTCTTGGTCAGCCGGGGCTTTGCGGCCCTTGCCATTCACGGCGACCTGGAACAGCGCGAGCGGGACCAGGTGCTGGTCCGATTTGCAAACCGGAGCGCAACGGTGCTGGTTGCTACCGATGTTGCCGCCCGCGGGCTCGACATCAAGGAGTTGCCGGCGGTGATCAATTACGAGCTCTCCCGCAACCCGGAAACCCATACCCACCGCATCGGCCGTACGGGTCGTGCCGGGGGGCAGGGGCTGGCCGTCAGCTTGGTGACCCCCCGGGAGAGCCGGCTGATCGCTGCCATTGAAGATGCGATGGGAAGCACTATTGCTCGCGGCGACCTCGCGGCGCTGTCGCCGGCGCCGGGCCGGCCGCCGGCACCCCCCATGGTAACGCTCTGCATCGACGGCGGCCGCAAGAACAAGCTGCGCCCTGGGGACCTCCTGGGCGCCCTGACCGGCGAGGGAGGGATTGCGGGGAGCGAGGTCGGCAGGATCGATGTCTTCGACATCCATACCTATGTGGCGATTGTGCGGCATAGCTGTGATCGGGCCCTGGCCTGCCTCGGGAGAAACAGGATCAAGGGGCGCTTCTTCAAGGTGCGGAAAATAGACTGACGGTCATGGTATGTGCTGGGAGGGCATGGGGAATTTCGGATCGGATGCATGAACAATAATAAAATCCGTGCCTCGATCCAGGGAGTGGTATATTATTGATACTTGTGGAGATGTCGGCGCGCACCGATAACCAGACATTAAAAAGGAGGAACACTCATGAGCAAGGGCGTGGACAGCAAAAAAGAAACCAAAAAAGAACCGGCCAAGACCCCGAAGGAAAAGAAAGCGGAGAAGAAGATCAAAAAGGCGGAAAAGAAGAGTAAATAAACAGTATTCCGGACAATTCCTCGCGAGAGATGATGTGGGAGGAGTATATGTCGGATCTATCCAAACAAGGTGTTTTCAGTTGGGCAGAGCTTATCACCACGGACGTGGAAGGGGCCAAGCGATTCTATACCGGACTTCTCGGCTGGACCACCGAACTGGCCCCGATCGAAGGGATGTCATATACCCTTGCGAAAGTCGGCGAAGAACGGGTTGCCGGGATCATGTCAACGCGGCAGTGCGAGGGTGGCGAGATGCCTCCTCATTGGGGGGTCTACATCACCGTTGACGACGTTGATGCCACTGCACGCAAGGCCGGAGAGCTGGGGGGCAAAGTACTCATGCCCCCGACCGACATCCCGAATGTGGGGCGGTTTTCCGTGCTTATGGACCCGCAGGGAGTGGTGTTCTCGGTGATCACCTATCTGCCCGTGCCGAAGTAACGCGTAGTCTGGTGTCCCTGCGGCAGGTATTCAATAACCGGATCTATCTGCACGTATTTCAATTGTTGAGTTCATGCCAGCGCCGCTCCAACTCGATATCCCGCATGACGCCGCGCACGTCGGCAGGGATGGCGCTCTGCTCAAAACGGCCGGTCAGTATGCTCTCCGGGGTAAGCTCGCCCCTGGCGTACAGCTTCCAGATTTCCCTGCCGTAGTCGGTGGCCAGAAGTTCCGGTGCAAACCGGCCGAAGTAGGCGGTCATGTTGGCGACATCCCGCTTGAGCATGTCGGCGGCGTTGTTGTTTCCCGCGGCATCGATGGCCTGGGGCAGGTCGATGATGACCAGTCCGTCGCTGCCGACCAGCACGTTGTATTCGGACAGGTCGCCGTGGACGAGCCCTGCGCAGAGCATGAGAACGATCTGTGTGATCATGGTGCGGTGACAGTCGCGTGCCTGCTCCGCTGTCAGCCTTACATCATTGAGCCTTGGCGCGCTGTTGCCGTTATCGTCTGCCACCAGTTCCATCAGCAGTATCCCACCGGAATAGCTGAAGATCTGCGGCACGCGAACCCCTGCGGCAGCCAGGCGCTGCAAGGCGTTCACTTCGGCGTTCTGCCAGGCGCCCTCCTGTTCTTTGCGGCCGAATTTCGAGTTCTTCCCCATGGCGCGCGTCTGGCGGCTGTTCTTTACCTTGCGCCCTTCCTGATAGCGGGCTTGGGAACTGAAGCTTCGATGGTCGGCGTCCTTGTACACCTTGGCACAGCGCAACTCTCCCATGGACCGGACCACATAGACCTCGGCCTCCTTGCCGCTCATAAGCTGGGAGACGACCTCGTCTACGAGGCCGTTTTCGACATGCATTTCAAATTTTTTCGGTGTTTTCATATGTTCTCATATCCTGTTCTGGACGCAAGGGGAGCGTTTCCAGGCATTTCCCTGTTTGCTTGGTCGCTCGTCACGATGTTCCCGAAGGCGTAAGGAGAGGTGGGGTTCGGTTCGAAGGGTACGCGAGAAGATATTTTCTGATAATAAGTCTATAGGTAACTATACCCTAAACCGCGGGTAAAGGATAGCGTATTTGCCGTGCGGCGAAGCCCTTATTTTTCGTGTATTATGACACGATCAGGCGTAATAATCCTGAAAGCGACCGTTCAGATACGGAGACACAGAGGAAATCACAGGTAGGAACGCTCTCAAAAGGAAAAATCCATGACAAACAACGATCTGCTCCGCAGCCTCCGTTACGCCCTGAAGCTAGATGGCGAAGCCATATCCGAATTATGTGCGTTGGGCGGGCATGACATCAGGCCGATAGACGTGCTGAAACTGTTGAAAAAAGAGGAAGAGACCGGCTTTCTGGCCTGCGACGACAGGGTTGCGGCAGCGTTCCTGGACGGTCTGATCGTTTCCCGGCGAGGCGCGCAGGAACCGAAGCCCGGTTCGGCTGCGGTGACGGAAGTGGCCTTGAACAATAACCTCATCATGAGGAAACTCAGAATAGCCCTGGAACTTACCGATGAGGCAATGCTGGGGATCCTCGCCAAGGCCGGCGTCCAGATCTCGAAATCCGAATTGTCCGCCATGTTCCGGGCAAAAGGACACAGAAATTACAAACCCTGTGGCGACCAGTTCCTGCGCAACTTCATACGGGGGTTGACTCTCGGCAGCGGGTGGCAATGATTCAGGGGGGGGCGAGGCAGGCCCGGCCTCACGGTCCGTGGGATGGTTTCCCGGCAAAGACGGCCACGAAACCGCCTTTGCCGGGAAACGGGCAATAAGGTCATGCCATAAGCGCCTGCCTACTCGGTGCGACTGGTGACCTCCAGCAGGTGGTATCCGAACTGGGTCTGGACCGGGCCGAGGACCTTGCCTACTTCGCCGCTGAAAACGACCTGATCGAACTCCTTCACCATCTGTCCAGGGCCGAATTCACCCAAGGCGCCACCCTGCTTGCCCGAAGGGCAGAGGGAGTGTTCCCGTGCAACGGCCGCAAAGTCGGCCCCTGCTTCGATCTGTTTTTTGAGGTCTTCGCAGACCTCCTTGCTTGCCACCAGGATGTGGCGGGCAGCGGCTCTTGCCATGGTGTACTCCTTGTTGGTTGTTTTTTCCCGGATGGGACAAAAAGCATATCACAATCGCTGGAAGGGTGACAGCGACTTTTATCGCTTTCCGTCTGTCGCGGCAATTCCTCTTCTCCACCCATGGCGGCGGTTGACGGCCCCGTTCAATTCTGCTAGATTTCCCGCCCCGTTCCGGCCCGCCCCGGCGTGAACCCGTTGCACCCAGGAGACTTTCCACCACATGACAAAAGAGCGATTGATTCAGGAGATTATCTTGGCGCTTTCCGCCGACTTGGCGGTGCTCTCAACCGCTGCCATGGTGGCCCACGAGGCCGCCACCCACGAGGAGTGCCTCCCGGACAACAAGTATGACACCACCGCCCTGGAGGCCTCCTACATCGCCCAAGGTCAGGCCAACCGAGCCCAGGAGATCCGGGTTGCGCTGGAAAACTACCGTACCCTGTCGCTGCACGCCTTTGACGACGATACGCCGATTCGGCTGACGGCCCTGGTTACCCTGGAGAATGACGAAGGGGGTGTGCGGCGGTTTTTTCTCGGACCCCAGGGGGGCGGCATGAAGATCGCCGACAACACGATGGAGATTGTGGTCATTACCCCCGGCTCCCCCCTGGGGCGAGCCCTGCTGGGGAGGCGGACGGGCGACGAGGTGCAGGTGCGGGCCGGCGACGCTGCCACGGCTGCGATGTTTACCATTGTTGCGGTCTGTTGAGGGCCTGTCGTCCGGGAAACGAGCCGATTCCTTTTACAGGCCGGCCAGGAACCCCAGTATCGCGTTGTTGAACCCGAGCGGCTGCTCCATGTTTACCATATGCCCGCCGCCATGCAGAATACACAGTTCCCCATGCGGAAGCCCTTCCGCTATGATGCGCAAGTTTTCCACCGGTGCGGCCTGGTCCTGATCGGCGCCGATCACGAGAGTGGGTTGGCTGATGCTGCCCAGCAGGGGGACACAATCCTTCCGGTCCCGCATGGCGATGAGCGCCGCTGCCGCACCACGCGGGTCGGTCGCATCCACCCACCCCCACGCATCGTCCACCAGCGCGGGGTTGTCCGTCAGGGTTGCGGGCGCGAAGAGGATCGTGCGGAACGCCTCTGCCACAGGCTCGATCCCCTGGACACGGCAGGCTTCGGCCAGGGCCGTCCGCCTGACCTTGGCCGCATCATCGTCGCCCCCTGCCTTCGTGGTTATGAAGATCGGGGCTGCAATCCGGCCCGGATACCGCTCCAGGAGATTAAAGAGCACATACCCCCCCATGGACATTCCCCCCACCACGGCCTTGTCGATTCCAAGATGGTCCATGAGCGCCACCATGTCGTCGGCATAGCTGTCCATGCTTACCGTCCCGGAGCCCAAGCCGCTCTCCCCAAACCCCCGCAGGTCCGGCGTTATGACCCGGCAGCCGGCCTTGGCCAGCGTTTCCGCCTGGGGCAGCCACATTTTCCGGCAGAGCGGGAAACCGTGGATAAAAACCAGGGGAAGCCCCTTCCCCCTGTCGCTGTAGGCCAGGGTGTTACCGTTGATTTCTACTTTCATGTCACCTCCCGTTATTACGATACATACGCGCTTCGTGCATAAATTGATTGTAACCCCGGGACGGGCCGACATAAAGGCAATTGTGGACAACCGGACATACGGCGATACAATAATGATCAGGTGGTTAAATATCCGAATCGTAGGAGCGAACTGCTGTTCGCGCAATCAGGGCGTATGCAATGCGCCCCTGCGACAGGTTTTGCGTATTTTATCGGCGAAGAAATAATGAAAAGCAGGGGCGCATCTTGCCCCGGGAGGCACATGATGAAGGCTTTGATCCTGAGCGCGAACAACTTTGAGGATTCTGAACTGCTGGTTCCGCTCTACCGTCTGCAAGAAGAAGGGTATGGAGTCGAGGTCGCTGCGGGAGAGCAGGGCTGCATCTCCGGCAAGCACGGCTACGAAGTGCGGGTGGACAAGACGTTCGCCGAAGTCGATCCGGCCGATTACGCCGTCCTGATCCTGTCGGGAGGCAAAGCGCCGGCGTCAATCCGCGATGAAGCGACGGTCCAGGCGATTGTCCGGGCCTTTTTCGACGCCGACAAACCGGTGGGGGCCATCTGTCATGGTCCGCAGATCCTGGTTTCCGCCGGATTGCTCAATGGTCGCCGGGCCACGTGCTACCGTACCGTTGCCGAGGAACTTCGTGCCGCCGGCGCGGAGTACCAGGACCGCGAGGTGGTGGTGGACGGCAGGCTGGTCACTGCACGGCAGCCGGGCGACCTGCCGGCGTTCATGCGCGAGCTTGTGCGGCTGCTGCCGCAGTAATCGCGACAAGAACCGGCCAACTTATTATTGCCAGCCTCCTTAGCACCTTCCGCAAAAAAACTGTGCGGTCGGGTTAACGCTCTCGCATTGCCGAATGAAATTTTTTACTCGAAGCGCTCAAATAGATGTAAAATGAATGGGTGTCAACTCCCGAAACCGGGAGAAAAGGAAAATCGACCGATTTCATTGACGATTATTACCATTTTTAGGATCAAATATCTTGAGCTTCCCTCTCTGTGCCCGCTGCAAAAAAGTGCTCTATCCCGCCGTCCTGGCGTTTTTCCTGGTCCTGAACCTCGTGACTCGGGCGCCTGCTCAGGAGGATTACGCCACCTATCCCCTGGCGGCAACCGGCTACACCTCCATCAAGGTCTTTGACAAGCAGGGGCGGTTTGTCGGCCGGCTCCTGCCGGAGAGACGTTACTGGGTCCCCATCGGCCGTATCCCCGTTTTTCTGCAAAAGGCGGTGGTGGCTGTTGAAGACGCCCGCTTTTACGAACATGGCGGAATCGATATCCGTGGGATCGCACGGGCCCTGGTAAAGGATGTGGTCAAGGGGAAGATGGTCGAGGGAGGCTCGACCATCACGCAGCAGTTGATCAAGAACAGATACCTTTCCAGCGCAAAAACCATAGAGCGGAAGTTCGATGAAGCCCGCATGGCCATGGAGTTTGAGAAGAAGTACACCAAGCAGCAGATCCTGGAGATGTATTTCAACGAGATCTATTATGGCAATAACGCCTGGGGCATTGCCCAGGCGGCCCGCATCTATTTCGATAAAAACCCGGAGGATCTGACCGACGCCGAATGCGCCCTGCTGGCCGGCGTGCCGAAGAATCCGAGCCGTTACAACCCGTTGGGCAAGGGTGCCAACGTCACGCAACGGCGTGACGTTGTCCTCAAGCGGATGGTGGAACTGAACATGATCACGCCCCGCCGGAAACAGAGCCTGAGAGCCCAGCGCGTCACCTTCATGCAGCACAGGGCCCAGCAGTATCTTGCCCTCATCCGGGCCAAGCTGATCGAGCGGTACGGGGCGGAGGTCATCGAACAGGGCGGATTGGAAGTGACCGCAGCCCTGGATCTGAAGCTGCAAAAAGAGGCAGAGCAGGCGTTGGCTGATGGAGTCAAGAGGATTTCCCCACGGATGCAGGGGGCGCTGATATGCCTGGACCCTGCAACGGGCGATGTCCTGGCTGCCGTGGGGGGAGTCGATGCGGGCAAGAGTTCCTATAACCGCGCCTTTTCCGCCAAGCGTCAGCCCGGCTCGGCCATCAAGCCGCTGATCTATGCCGCGGCCCTGGAAAAGGGGATTACTGCCGGCAGTATCTGGAACGATAGGCCGGTAGCCTACAATAGGGGGAACAACGAAACCTGGAAGCCTTTGAACTATGGCGGGAAAGAGTATGGGGACCTGAGCCTTAGGCAGGCCCTGGCCTATTCCAACAATGTCATAGCGGTAAAAGTGCTTGAGGCCATCGGGGTTCCGTATTTCACCGAATTCGCCGGCAAGATGGGGCTGCCGTTGCGGGCACAGAATGGTCTCTCCCTGGCCCTGGGAACGGATGAAGTGACCCTGAATGAACTGGTTCAGGCGTATACCCCCCTGGCCACCGGAGGCATGCGCTCCGAAGCGCGGACCATTATCCGGGTGTACGACCGCAGGCGTCATGCCTGGATGGAGTACCCTCCGGCGATTACTCCGGTCCTTGCACCTGCCGCCGCATTTGTCACCACCCAGATGATGAAGGACGTCATGACCTATGGTACCGCCAAGACGCTCAGGAAATTCAGCCAGAAGCGCCCGTCTGCCGGAAAGACCGGCACAACCGACGACTACCGGGATGCCTGGTTTATCGGCTATACCCCCCAGGTAATAACCGGCATCTGGGTAGGTTACGACAAGCCCCGGTCGGGGGGAAAGGGGTTTACCGGCGGGACTGCCGCGGCCCCCATCTGGGAGAGGTTCATGCGCCAGGCCGTGGCATCGAAGCCGGCCGCCGATTTCCCCATGCCGGATGGGGTCGTTTCCGTTGCCATCGACCTTGCCACGGGCTTTCTGGCGACTGCGGAGTGTCCGAGCAAACACTATGAATTTTATATCGCCGGGACCGAGCCGAGCGAATTCTGCCCCGCCCACGGCGGAGCCGAGCCCAAGCCCGAACCGGTCCCGGTGTCGCCTGTGTCGCCACCGTCGACAGAGGGGGGCATATAATATGAAATTCACCCTTCTGACTCATTTCAAGGAGTTCGGGAAACGTTCCAACACCGGCCGACTGGTGCTGGACGTAATGGGGGATGCAGCCGAACAGGTCCGCTGGGACCGGATGAATCCGCCCGCCGGACTCATGGAGGAGATAGAGGCGGGCGGTGTGGCGCTGGTCTATCCCGGTGCCGCGGGCGACAATGACGGCGATTTGGCCGGCATCAGCCATTTTGTCATCATCGACGGCACATGGCATGAGGCCCGCAAGATCCACCAGAGAAGCCCGTATCTCCTGAAACTCCGTCGGGTCTGCCTCAAGCCTGCCGGCAAGTCGCTCTACAACCTCAGGAAGAATCAGAAGGAGGCCTGCCTTTGTACCGCAGAGTGCGTGATCGAGATTCTGCGCAATAAAGGGCGGATCGAGGAGGCGGAACGCCTGGAGGAACGTTTCCTGGCATTCATCAGGCCGCCCGGCGCCATGCGGGGAGAGTTGCCGGGGCATTGACAGGCTGTTTACTGCGTTGCCACTCGTTCAAAAGCGGGAGTGTACCGAAGGGCAGCCTCGCTTCCTCACGGCATGCGTCTCAGCGACCCGCCTCTGCGCGACGATGTTCAACAACCTGCCGAGACGGCGGGCCGCACCATCGCCCCGGTCATTGCGCCGGAGGGGTCTCCTCGCCCCTGAGGGCATCAACGCTCCAGATCCCGCCACCCCGGGTGGAGATGAACAGGAAAACAAAGCAGTAAAGGACCGCCAGCTCCCCCATGTTCTGGATCGGCAACAGCGCCTTTGTCCCGTGCGCCATCCAGTATGCCACGGCCATCTGACCGCTTGTGATGAAGGCGGCCCAGCGTGTGAGGAGCCCGATCATGACCAGGGTGCCTCCCACCAACTCGATCGGGCCGGCCACGTAGGTAATGAATGCAGGGACCGGCCCCGGCATTGGGATCGGAACGCCGAACAGCTTCTGAGCCCCGTGCCAAAGAAAGAGAAATCCGACGACGATCCGCATCAGGGCGTAACACTGGGTATTGTAGGCCGACATAAATGGTTTCATGGTACCACCTCCTGTAGAAATATGACCGGATACAGGTTCATTTTGTCGTTCAGAGGCATTGGGCGCGCTTTTTGATTTTCTCCGGCGTTACCCAATGACAGCCATCGGGGATCGGTTCTGTCTTGGTAGCCATCCTTTTTCCCCCTCGCATGTTGTTTGAGCAGCCGTTCTTTCCGCACCATGAGCCGTCGTCCGCATTTAAGATAATTCTAGCCCCTTGGAAGAAAAACACAACACTACGAACCATGAAATGACAAAACAAGGAGGGCCGTAAAGGGGCAGCCCATGGTGCGGGATTTGACTTGAATTCACCTTGAAAATGTTTCATGTCGGGGGTTGCCACCCTCAGCTTTTTCCTTATAAATCGCTAACGCCAGATTAGCCGGTTTACCCCTCGACCGGGGTAGGCGGAATTAGAGATCCCGTCATATTTGACCGATATTTAACAAAAAATAGGTGACAATATAAAAAAAATGTATTAAAAATTCACAACATAAATAATTTTCATCCGGAAACTCCCGATGGAAATCCCTATGTTTTTTATGCGGAAGCGGGCAATTTTTGACTCGACCTTATGATCGCCTTCTTCGGAGCGTTTTCGTGGTCCAGCTCGTTGTCGCCATGGCGGAAAAGGGCCGTTTCGGGATGAACACCAAATAGGACAAATGGGGTGAAATAAGATTTCAACATACGAGATATTAGCAAGAATCAGCCTGTTCTACGACGTTCGCAACGTGCCAATCAAACAAGGACATCCCTAATTTCGAGGAATGAGCAGAACATGCGAGGATGCGGGTTATGGTCCATGCTTGACTGCCTAAAGGACATCATTCATGCCGAAATTATCACTTGCAACCATAACGCTGAAACGTTTTATCTTCTTTGCAACCTTCGTTGTATCCGCAGTAACCTTCATGATCGTCATCTTCGCCGTTTCATGGATCTTCCTGAGGCAGACCGAAGATACTTCAGCACGCCTTTCCACCACCATGGCAAACCGGATCTACGGATCCATTTTTCAGGCAATGAATGATGGCCGCACACATGAGGATATGACAAGGATTCTTGAGACGTATCTGCGTTCAGATGTTGGTCACTTTTCCGCGGAGTTGCATGTCGGCCAGACCTTGAAACGCGTGACCGATTCCAACCTGAAACAAGACCGGGAACTCCGCAATGCGTTTATCGACGGCTTGGATTTTCATGCCCAGACCTTTAGCGCTATTCGACATTTATATCCGCTCAAGGCGGAATCGAAATGTCTTGCATGCCATCCCGGTGCACGGGTGGGAGAGGTGCTCGGCGTTCTATCCATTACCGAAGATATAAGAGCGGCGCGAGATGCCTTCCTGCGCAAGTTTTTCCTGATTTTCGCCCTCCTTTTGCCGACCCCCTTTCTGATG
Organism: Oryzomonas sp.; assembly: GCA_031292255.1. GTDB lineage: Bacteria > Desulfobacterota > Desulfuromonadia > Geobacterales > Pseudopelobacteraceae > Oryzomonas. The sequence continues at coordinate 195,121 of JARLHN010000033.1, forward strand.
TCGTTCATAGTTGCCCGTTTCATCAACAAACGGATCGGCACAGCGATTGATATTCTTGGCGAAAAAGTACATTCCGTCAATGCCTTATCTGACCTGACCACCCTGCAACTCCATGACGAAAGGCTGATGTTTAAAGAACTCGATGCCATATTCGACGAATTCGGCAACCTTATATCGCGCATCAAGAATGTGGCGGTCGGCAAGGAAATGTTGGAGTTTGAAATCCAGGTGTTGGAACGCTTCATCATTACCTCCGATGTCATCCGGGACTGGAAGGAGCGGGTATGTTATTTACTTACCGAAGTAAACAAGGTCATGCAGGTCTATGCGATATTCTGCGTTTTTCAGATCGATGAAGAAGCTTATGATATCGAAGTCTTCTGGATGAACCCACCATCGCCGTCAACCTTAAATGTCATGGACGAAATCATACGCGAACGTATCGCTCATGAAAAACTTCTGCTCGATTCTGTAAAAGTCGTCAATAATGTCGTCAATGCCAAAGGAGTATTGCAGGAACTTGACTGTGACGAAATAGAACTCCAGACGAAATCGCTTTTCCTCGACATGCCGCAGATCGGCGGCGTGGTCGGTATCGGCGTGCAATCACAGGTGGCGCACGATCCGATCAGATCGCTGGTAATAGGCGGTATCCTGACAACCTTGCTCAATGTGGTCGGTTCAATCAAGGCGATCTACAAA
>JARLHN010000034.1 GCA_031292255.1 Oryzomonas sp.
GAGAAGGTCGTGTTCGAAATTACCGAACGTGACACCCTTAAAAACATGACCCTGCTGGAACGTTTCGTGATGGACCTTAAAATGGAGGGTTTCAAATTCGCAATTGACGACTTTGGTTCCGGCTTTTCGTCCTTCCAATACATCCGCAATCTTCCGGTTGACTTTGTTAAGATCGATGGCATGTTCGTTCAAAATATGCTGAACGACTCCAAGGACATGTCCTTTGTCAAAACCCTGGCGGTATTGGCGAAGGAATTCGGAATACAAACTATTGCCGAATACGTCGAAAACGAAGAGTTGCTGAATGCCGTCACCTCCCTGGGCATCGATTTTGCCCAAGGATATCATACCGGCAAACCAAGCCCGGATTTTAGCTGATTTCCGTCCGGAAAGGGTTCTTTTCCGCCCATGCTGCGTCAATCTTCGGGTTTGCTTGTGCGGCGTACCGATGTACGCCTCCGCACAATCCCTCGATTTCCTTGCCTGGACGAAAAATCCCTCCTTTCCGGATGAGAAACTAGCCATGGAACTACGGCAACGATACATTCGAGGTGATGAAGGTTGTATCTTCACGCCCCATAACCCATCCGCTTAACGCCTGTTGACGAGAAACGGCCTTATATGGATTTGCGAGGATTCTACCCGACATGGCGCTGCCATCCAAAGTTTACAAAGTATCCATCCATCTGTCCGATGTGGACCGCGGCATCTATGAAACCCTGCAGGCAACGGCCGCCCAGCATCCTTCGGAAACCGAGGAGCGGCTTGTGGCCCGGTTGCTGGCCTACGCCATCTTCCATGAGCCGGAACTGACGTTCACCAAGGGAATCAGCGCTACGGACGAACCGGACCTGTGGGTGAAAGGGGGCGACGACCGGGTGCAGCTCTGGGTCGAGGTCGGCCTGCCGGAACCGGATCGCATCATCAAGGCAAGCCGCCATTCGGAACGGGTGGCTCTGCTGGCGTGCGGCAAAGCCCTCGCCATCTGGGACCAGCAGCAGTTGCACAAACTGGAGAAGCTTGCCAACCTCACCGTCATCAGCCTCGATCAGGTGCTCATCACCAGTTTGGCAACCCGGCTGGAACGCTCCATCACCTGGTCGATCACTATCACCGAAGGCATGCTCTATCTGACCATTGGCGAAGAAACGCTGGAGGATACCATCAAGGTAAAGACAGGCAATCGCTGAGCCGGAAACAACCATGCCTGCCCAATAATTTTCCGGCAACGCCCCCTGCTCCGGGAAGGACGGAATTTCCTGGTATACTTGAGGCAGATACCTGAATCTGTGACGCTTGAACGGCGGAGCAAGCGACATGAGCCGTTAGGGTGTCATCGATTCGGGAAACAGTTTTTACGAGGTGATCGCATGTCGGAAACATCATTGTCCAGTGAGGAAACTCCCCGTATCCGCGAGATGGAGATCGACGATTTCCCCGAGGTTTTCCATATCGGGGAGGAGGTGTTCACTGTCGAATTCTCCCAGAGCCTCTACCGGACCTGGGATGAATTCGAGATCACCACCATGTTTAACTCGGACACCGAACTCTGCTTGGTGGCCGAGATGGGGGGGCGTATCGCCGGTTTTGCCCTGGGGACCACGGTCAATAAGCATAACTCTGCCTGGAAGTATGGCTACCTGGTCTGGCTGGGGGTTCGGCGGGACATCCAGAAAGGGCGCGTGGGGAGCAGGCTGTTCAATGAGATCAGGCGCCGCATGATGGAGCAGGGGGTGAGGATGATCATCATCGACACCTCATCCGACAACCGGGCGGCCATCAATTTTTTCAGGAAGCAAGGCTTTGACGATTTCCAGGAGCACGTCTACATGTCTCTCAACCTGACGCGCAAGGCCAGGAAAAAAACGGTAAAGAAGCCATGATCCCACGTGTGGAGGAAGTTTGGCGGGCCATTGACCCGGTACGGCTGCGCAGGACCCTGCTCGATATGGTGGATATCTACTCCCCCTCCGGAAAAGAGGAGGATATCCAGCTCTATCTGGAGGAGGTGCTCTCCCGTGCCGGATTCAGTGTGGAACGCCAGGTAGTGGAGCATGAACGCTACAACCTGCGGGTCACCATGGGGGGCAACGAACCGAAGTTCTACCTGGCCGGTCACGTGGATACGGTCCCGGCCTGGGACTTGGAGGAATTCGGGGCGCATGAAGAGGGGGACATCATCCGCGGCCTCGGGAGCGCCGACATGAAGGGGGGCTGCGCCGCCATGGTGGAGGCGTGGTTGGCCCTTGCCGATGCCCTGGCGCCGGAGGAACGGCCTTCGCTGGGTCTGTTGCTGGTGGTGGGAGAGGAGGAGAACGGCGACGGCAGCGCCGTTTTTCTGGAACAGTGCCGCCCCCCCTGGGTGGTGATCGGCGAGCCGACCGGGCTGGTGCCCTGCTTCGCCCATTTCGGCTACCTGGAGGCGGGGTTTGTCACCCGCGGACTGCGCAGCCATTCGTCACTGCCCGAACTGGGGCACAACGCGGTGGAGTCCATGCTGCGCTTGCTGTTGCATTTGGGCAAGGACCCCATCTTCGACCGGGAACGGGGGGAGATCGTCTACTCGATCCGCGAGTTGAGCTCGTCCCGGGCAGGTTTTGTCGTCCCTGACCGTTGCGAGGCGTGGATCGACCTGCACCTGCCGCCGGACATGGCCCCCGCCGCCCTTCAGGAATCGATCCGCCGCATCGCGGCCGATGCGGGCCGGTTCATACCGGACCTGGATATGGAGTTGAGTTTCGACTTCGCCTCACCCGGCTATGACCTGGGAAACGACAGCCGACCTGCCGGGCTTGTCAGGGACATCTATACCCAACTGGGGCTCAGGCCGGGCTTGAGCGCCTTCCGCTCCCACTCCGACGGCAACCTGTTCCATGCGGCCGGAACCTGCCCCATCATCCTGGGGCCCGGCTTACTGGAGAGCGCCCATACGCCCGATGAATTGGTGGCCTTCGGCGAGGTGGCGGAGGCCGCACGCATCTATGCCGCTCTGGGCCTGGGGATGGGCTGATCCGGAAAGAAGGGGGCTTCCCGGTCAAAAAAAGTCGATTTTTGTCACGCGGGTCAGTGTTGGATACTTCCGGCAGCGGCTCGGTTGCCAAGGGGCAGCATCGGCCCGCATCGCAACATCCCCGGTTTTAATTGGATTCTTCCTCGACAGGGGCCTCTAAGCCGTTTTCGTCCGCCGGGGCGCTATTCTTGGACAGCTTGCGCTGCAGTTTTTCCTCGTTCTTTTTCTTTCGTTCGAGTTCCTTCTGTTTCTTTTGAAACGAAAAATTAGGTTTGGCCATCGCGTCGCTCCCTAAAACTGGTGATTTTTAATAAAAAAAGCCCCGAGAATCCCCGGGGCTTTTGCGGCCAATTAAGGCGTTAATCAGGCTCTCTGTACGTTCGCGGCCTGAAGCCCTTTCGGACCCTTGGTGATTTCAAACGTCACGCTATCGCCTTCAGCAAGGGATTTGAAACCGTTGCCTTCGATTGCGGAAAAGTGGCAAAAAACGTCTTCGCCATTTTCCTGCTCAATAAAACCAAACCCCTTGCTGTCATTAAACCATTTTACTGTTCCGTTTACCATTTTCTTACTTTCTCCCGATGCTGCTTTTAAATTTCGACTGGAAATATTCCGGACGTTTCTCGACCATAACAGCTTTGTGCGATGCAAGTCAAGCTAAAAACCAGCTATGCTTGTGAAGTAAAACAGCATAAATGGGCGAATCGTAATCTTTTAGGAATAAACACAATTATTCAAGCAGCTTGCATGTGTTGTGAAACAATAATAATAAATATGGCTATAAGTTGGATTTATACTGAATGTAATACGTGCAAAAACTACTAACTATCGTAAATAATACTTGCTAATATATAGTTTATAGAATAAAGTTAAAAAATATAATTGGAGTTGAATGGGCTACAAAGTCATGGGGCCTGGTCTGGATTGTGCTATCTACTCATTTCTTAAAGAAAGCGGTATGACACATGGTAATCAAAATCGGCAACATTGTAAGCCACACAGGCGCGCTTGAATGGGGCGCCGGCAAGGTCATGGAAATTACGGCCTCCTCCGCGATGATCCAGTTCAGCGACGGTAAAAACAGGAAAATAGCGGTATCCCACTTCACCACCCTGCAGCCCGCCGCTCCGAACTCCTTTTTACCCCCTCCAGAAGTGCTTGTGGAGACGAAGGGCGCCCGAGCCGCCAAGAGCCCCAGGGCCTCCAAGAAAAAATTGTAATCGCCGGGGAGCCTTGCAAAAACAAGGGGCCGGAAAAACGGCAACGGGCTGCTTTTGTACGATACATAGCCCATTGCCGATTCATATTTCATGGTGTAATGGCCCTCAACACTTGATGTATAATAGTAAGTGGGCCAGAGGGGATTTCATCGCCTTCGGAAATAGCGGGGAGGCATACCATGAAAACATTGGACGTCGTCGTAACGGTTTTACTTCTCATCGGAGCCCTTAACTGGGGCCTTGTAGGTTTTTTCGGATTCAACCTCGTCGCCGCCATCTTTGGTGAAGCAGGGACGATCAGCAGGCTCATCTACGCTGTCGTTGGTTTGGCGGCCCTGTACGAAATCGGCAGTTTAACGTTCGGGCTCAAGGACACTCAGCAGCGATGGTGCGAAACGCTTTCCACCATTAAACATTAACAGCACATCTCCGAAGGCGGGGGAACGATACCTTCTCCGGGCGAAGTCCGAAGAAGGAGAACCACATCAGAAGGCGGCCAATCGGCCGCCTTCTCTGTTTTGCCGTCACATCCCGGCAAATAACGCGGTATAATGAAATATGCTTGGTAAAGGGCGCGGAGGACCACCGGCAGGAGGCCGCCATGTCAGACACAACCATTCGGGATCGCGCAGCGGGTGCCATCATGGGTGCCTTTATTGGTGATGCCCTGGGACTCGGGCCGCACTGGTACTACAGCCTTACAGAACTGCGCCGCGACTACGGCGAGTGGATCAGCGGCTATACCGATCCCCGGCCCGGCCGCTACCACGCCGGGCTCAAGGCTGGGCAGTCTTCCCAGGCCGGCTTCATCCTCAGGCTGTTGGTGACGTCGCTGGTCGAGCGGGGAGGGTACGAGGAGGCCGACTTTTGCCGCCGCATGGATGAGGAACTGCTGCCGCTCCTGGATGGAACCCCCATCAGCGGGCCGGGCGGCTATACCAGCCAATCGATCCGGGAATTGTGGCGGCGGCGGGTGGAGCAGAAACTGCCCTGGGGGCAGACCGGCGGCCATGCCGACACAACGGAGGCCATCGAACGCACCCTGGCCCTGGCGGTGCGCTATGCCCCGGACCCCGGCCGGATGGCCGGTGCGGTCACCGGCAATACCATCCTGACCCAGGCCGACGACACAGTGGTGTCCATGACCGTTGCCTACGGTGCGGTGTTGGGGCAACTGGTGCAGGGCCACCCACTGGACGCCCGGCTGTCGGACAGGTTGATGAAACTGGTGCATAAGGGCGCGCTCCCCTTCCACGCCGTTACCAACGACAATCTGCAGCCCCCCCGTCCCGGCGATTCCGACCCGCCCCGGGCCGGAAAGTTTGCCTCCCCCGATGCCCTGTTGACACCGTCCTATATGGCCGTCGCCGCCGCAGACCCGGATATCCGCATCGAACCGGCCTGGAAGGTCTCGATCGTTTACGGCATGCCCTGTGCAATTTACCACCAGTTACCGGCGGCCTACTATCTGGCGGCCCGTTTCCACGACGATTTCGAGTCCGCACTGCTGCATGCCGTCAACGGGGGAGGACAGAATCAGGCGCGCGCCATCCTGACCGGCGCCCTGGTGGGCGCCCAGGTCGGTCTTTCGCGGATACCGCAGCGTTTCCTGGATGGCCTGGATGAGTCCGCAGCCCTGTGCCGGTTGGCCACGGAACTGGCTGCGAGCGTTGACAAATCATAACGCCGCATGGAATTGGTATAAGACGAGGTGGCATTGATGAACACGAAGAGAATCTCCTTCCCCAATAGCCGGGGTGAACGGCTTGCAGCCCGGCTGGAACTCCCCGAGGATGAGCAGCCGCTGGCCTACGCCCTGTTTGCCCACTGTTTCACCTGCTCCAAGGATCTCTCCGCAGCGGTGTACATCGCCCGCGCCCTGAGCAGCCGGCGTATCGCCGTGTTGCGCTTCGACTTCACCGGCCTGGGGGAGAGCGAGGGGGAGTTTGCCGCGACGACCTTCTCATCGGAGGTGAGTGATCTGGTGGCGGCTGCCCGCTTCCTGGAGCAGGAGTACGAGGCCCCACGACTGCTCATCGGCCATTCCCTGGGAGGTACGGCCGCGCTGGCGGCGGCAGTGGAGATCCCCTCTGCGATGGCCGTGGTCACCATAGCCGCCCCGTACAGCCCCGCCCATGTACGGGACCTGCTGGGGGTGTCGGTGGACCGGATCGCGCAGAGCGGTCAGGCCGCCGTCAGCATCGCCGGCCGCGAGTTCACCATCCGCAAGAGTCTGCTGGACGACCTGGAGGCTCAACGACCTGAAGAAACGCTACGTCGGCTCAAGGCTGCGCTGCTGGTGATGCACTCCCCCAATGACCAGGTGGTGGGGATCGACAATGCCGCCGATATCTACCGGACCGCCACCCATCCCAAGAGCTTCATCTCCCTTGACTCGGCCGACCATCTGCTGTCCGATAGCCGGGACTCCCGCTACACCGGCGGGATCATAGCCGCTTGGGCCGTTCGCTACCTGGCGTTGCCCGAATCGCCTGCCCCCTCCCGCGTCCCGGTGGAGGTAATCGACAACCGGGTGACGGCACGCACCGGCGCCGAGGGTTTCCGCACCGATCTGTTCGCCAACGGCTTCCCACTGGTGGCCGACGAGCCGGTGGAGGACGGCGGCGGCAGCGAAGGGCCATCCCCCTACGAGTACTTGCTGGCCGCCCTCGGCGCCTGTACCGGCATGACCCTGCAGGTATATGCCCGGAGCAAGGGGTGGCCGCTGGAAGAGGTGGTTGTGCGACTCTCCCATCACAAGGACCACGCCAAAGACTGCCGCGACTGCGATGAGACGGATCGCCGCATGGATACTTTCGAGCGGGAGTTGGAACTGCGAGGGGCGCTGAACGAGGTGCAGCGGCAGCGTTTGCTGGAGGTCGCCGGGCGGTGCCCGGTGCATCGCACCCTGGCGGCAGGGGTCAGGATCGAGACCACCCTCCGGCCGGCGTGAGGGATTGCATGCCTCAGCCCCGGCGTTGCAGGGTCATGTCCCCGCAATGGTGATGCAGAGGCACTCCCCTTCGGCGTAGAGCGTTTCTCCGCGGCAGATGCGGCCATGCACCTTTACCTTGCGCCCCTCGGCGGAGATGATCCTGCTCTCGACCGTGACGACCTGTTGCAGCGGCAGGAGGTTCCTGAAGCTGACGTTCAGGTTGCCGACAACGATCGAATATCCTGCCGCCCAGGCGGCCAGACCCAGCACCTCGTCGAAGACTGCGGCCATGGAGCCGCCGTGGGCATTGCCCGGCGGGCCTTCGGTCTCGGGACCGAACCAGATGCGCGCTTTCAATTGCTGCTCCTCGTCGCGGTAATAGCGCACCCGGAAGCGGTTGCCGTCCGGCTCGCCGGAGACAAAGCGCAACGATTCCCCGACCAGCGATGGGGCATCAAAAGGGGTCCATCCGGCTTCTCCGCTCAGATCAACTGGTGGACAGAGAGTCGTGCATATTTTCTTGGCAGTAGTTTTTGTCACAGATTATCTCCTCCGGGAATTGGTATCGCTCTTTGTGGTGACGGTTCCGTGAAGCGGAACGAGTCGCCGGGCCTGTTACCCCTGGGTATCCGGCCGTATCTTGCGTGCCTTTAGCCCGCAAAGGGGGCAGCGTTTGTCGGCAACAACCCGCTCGCAGGTCTCGCACCAGTATCGCCGGGGTTCGGCTTCCCTGCACGCCGGGCATGTTTCTTCCGATCTCTTCGTGCCGCAGCCGCAGGTTTCGGTGGTCTTGGCCATGCCTGATGACCCTCCGTCAGTACTTTAGTGTCCCATATGTTTAGTTCCCACGACCAACCGCACGGACACCAGCCCGCCATGGGTGGCGTCACTTTCCACAGCATTTTTTATACTTGAGGCCGCTGCCGCAGGCGCAGGGGTCGTTTCGGCCGATCTTGATGACGGTGAGCGGTTTCGGCTTCATCATGGTCCCCTCGGTAAAGTACCACTTCCCGCTCTTGCGTTTAAACTGGCCACACTCGTGGTGTTCATGGGCAACGCCCTTGTCTTTGAAGCGGGCGACGAATTCCACCTCGCCCACGCTGTCCTCCTGGCCGCCCTTGTCGGTGGCGATGATTTCGAGTCCCAGCCATTCGGAGTTTTTCGCCCACTCCTTTGTTCCATCATGGTCATACCCCTGGCGATAGTCAGGGTGGGTGGTTTCGAAGATGAAATCCATCTGCGCTCCCGCATATGCCGAATAGCGCGCTCTCATGAGTTGTTCCGCCGTTTCGGCAGGCCGCGCCCCGGTGATGACCGGTTCGCAACAATCGGAATAGGCAGCGCCGCTACCGCAAGGACAGCTGTTCATGTCTGGTTCTCCTTGATGTTTTTGATTCGTTGACTTACTGCGGTGCCACACAATCGGCACATTTGTCAAATAGTTTCCGCATCTGTCCCGTGAAGCGGCGGACCTGTCCCTGCAGGGACGAAAGGCCGATACCCCTGTAAAGACGGGGGTAGCGGCCTTTTTGACGCCTGGCTCGATCAGCGGAATATCGGGAGTTCCGTGCGGTCAGTTCTCCGTCGTAATTTGGGATCTTTTGGCTGCTGCCGTCGTTGCGGCTTCTTGATGTAGGCCTGCTAGAAACACGACCGTACAACGCCGCCATCAACACGCAACGCGGCGCCATTGGTGGCTGATGATAGGGGGCTGCACACGTAGACGGCAAGGTTGGCAACTTCTTCCGGAGTGGCAAAGCGCTTGAGCAGCGATGCCGGGCGCACCATTTGGAAAAATTCCTTTTCGAAGTCGGCAAAGGATTTGCCGCCGCTGAGTTTTGCAACGAACCCATCCACGCCCTCCGTATGGGTTGGGCCCGGCAGGATCGCATTGACCGTTACCTTTGTCCCGGCACATGTTTCGGCAATGCCGCGCGAGACCGCCAGTTGTGCTGTTTTGGTCATTCCGTAGTGGATCATCTCTGCCGGGATCTGAATACCGCTCTCGCTGCTGATGAAGATGATCCGTCCCCAATTTTGCTCCTTCATGCCCGGAAGATACGCTCGTGCCAGACGGACGCCGCTTAATACGTTGACCTCGAAAAAACGCAGCCACTCTTCGTCGGAAATCTCCTCGAAAGGCTTCGGCTCGTAGATGCCCAGGTTATTCACCAGGATATCAAGGGACGGTAATTGCCGGCGTAACCTGTCAACGTCCCCGGCCTGGGAAAGGTCGCCAGTAAAGCTCTCCACGGCAGCATCCGGCAGGGCGTTCCTGATCTGTTCCAGCGCAACCGCCAGGGAAACGTCACTGCGCCCGTTGATGACGACGTGTGCACCCTCACGTGCCAGGGCAATGGCTATTGCCAGGCCGATCCCCTTGGTTGAACCGGAGATGAGGGCTTTTTTACCGTTAAGCTGTAAGTCCATGAATGACTCCTTTTGTCGGCTTGAGGATATCGAGATGAGGTTTGAAAAAATTGTATCACAGTGACGGAAAAATCAAGTGGCTGGCTGTGGGGCGCGTTTTCCGGAGAGGAGCGTATGGGACGTCGGGAATTAGGGGTTGTGCCCCTGGAAATTTCCTTGTAGGCTTGAGGCACAACCGTAAATGGAATCGTGAGGGAACCCTATGACAAAGACCGATAAAGCTTTGCTGCTGGCGGCATTGACGCCGGAAGAGATTCGCTGGGGAGCGGAGCTTGCCGATAAGCTGCCTGATGATATGGATCTGACGTTCGTGGAGGTCAAGATGCTGACCAGAATCCCGATCGACAAATGGCCGAAGAGGCTTCTGGCCAAGGTCAGGGATGTGATCGACTTTGGGGATTTCGTGGATGACGACCATGATGGACTGGTACCATCATGATCGTCTCCAAAGACCGCGTAGCGACGCTGCCGACTACTTCGTCACGCCGAGCAGCTCAATCTCGAATACCAGCGTAGCGTTGGGGGGAATGGGGCCGACGCCCCGCTCGCCGTAGGCGATTGCCGCCGGACAGACCAGCCTGGCCTTGCCGCCCGGTTTCATCATCTGTACCCCCTCGGTCCAGCAGGGAATCACACTGTTCAAAGCAAACTCGACCGGCTCGCCGCGCTTGTAGGAACTATCGAATTCCGTCCCATCGACCAGCGTACCGCGGTAATGCACCTTGACCTTGTCGCTGGTAGCCGGGGCGGCTCCATTGCCCACTTTCAGCGACAGGTAGACCATGCCCGACTTGGTCGTGATTGCCCCCTTCTCCTTGGCTGCCTTGGCGATGAGCTCTTTTGCCGCGGCAGCCAGTTTTCCCTCTTGGGCGTTACGGCGGGCGGTGGCCAGTTCCTGGACGTGCTTTTGATACGTCTCCAGATCCACGAGGGGTTTTGCCCCTGTCACGCCGTCCGACATCCCCTGTTTCACCAGGTCTAATTCTGCCGGGGTGAGGCTGAAGACGGAAAGTTGGCGGGCCATGTAAAGGCCAATGGCATACAGGGTCTTTTGCTCTTCGGTTTTTGGCGCCTCCGCGGCAAAAGCGGGGATGGCAACCAGGGTGATAAGTAAGGCCAGGGTGAGTCTGCGCATGTTTTTCCCTTTCGATGTTCATAAATTCGAATGTTTTTCATACTATCAGAATTTGCGAATGAGGCAACTAAAGATAAACATTGGGGACTGTTTTGCCCCATGGTCATATGTAACGGGTTTTGATGGCTGGCTTGAGTGTTCACCTTTCTTGCTTTTTTCGGACATCGACGATATTATTTCCTGAAAGCGCATCCAAAGCGAGGTTTTGGCAGCAAAAAACTCATGATACGGCAAGGCAGGCCCTGTGCCGCCTTTTCTCAAGGATTGACAAATGCCCATCTCGCTGACGATCCGGCGACTTCTGTCGATACAACCTATCGATCTGCCGGTCTTCCATCCCATAGCCCTTAAGCTGATCCATCTGCTTTCCGATTTCAATTTTACCATCGATGAATTGGCGAACACGGCCAACGACGATCAGGCCCTTGCCGGGCAGATCCTGAAAATGGCGAATTCGTCCAGTTACATTGGGCGGGTCAAGGTGGAAACGATCAAGGATGCCCTTATCCGGCTGGGGGCGCACCACGTCTCCAATCTGGCCATGGCGGCATCCCAGGCTGCACTGCATGCCTCGGACAACAGCACGGTCAATGCCGTCATGAAGGAGTTATGGTTCCATTCCCATGGCTGCGCCGTCGGTTGCCGCTGGGTGGCCATGAACACCGGGCACCGTGCTTTGGCGGAACAGTGCTATCTGGCAGGGTTACTCCACGATGTGGGTAAGTTGTATCTGATCAAGGCCCTGGAACGGATCACCAACGCCGGGGTTGCCCAGGCTGCGTTGGAACGGGGACTCTTGCTGGAAATATTTGACGAATTACATGTGGAGCAGGGGAATCGCCTGATGGAGCATTGGAACATGCCGCCAGTTTATCGCACTGCCGTGGATAGGCATTCCAGCGCGCATTTCGACCCCGACGAAAAAGTCCTTGTCATCGTCCGGCTTGTGAACGTCTTTACCCGTTCCTGTGGCATGAGCTTCGTTGCCGGGCCGGACCAGGCGCTCCTGGAACTCCCCGAGGCGTCCCTGCTCGGCATGGGCGAGCAGCAGTTGACAGAGCTTGTAAAGGTGCTGGAAGAGTCCCGCAGCATCTCATTCCTTCCTTCCCAGGAATGATGCGCCGGGCGGCACATTATACCAATTCCAAATCGGCTCGTCTTTTTGCTCCTCAACGTACGACCTGTACGCTTTCGTCGCCTCAATCCTCGCTGCCTTGATTTCATCCTTGATGTGGAATTGGTATTATATCTGCCCGGACTTTCGGAGTATGGCGCAATGACGGGGAAAAATTTGAAGATAGTGTGTCTTTTGGTCCTTATTGCGGTCAGTGGTGCCGGGAGGGATGCCTACCCGTTCTGTTTCGAGGAGGCGGGGCAGATGTATGGCATCAATCCATTGATCTTGAGGTCGATCGCCAGGGTCGAGTCGAACTTTGTGCCTGAATCAATCAACGAAAACAGCAATGGAACTTTTGACATCGGATTGATGCAGATCAATACCATCTGGAAACCGGTAATTGGCGAACAGCGGTGGAGGTATCTGGGAGACGCCTGCTACAATACGAAAACCGGCGCATGGATACTGGCAACCTGCATAAACAAATACGGCTACAATTGGAAGGCCATCGGCTGCTACAACAGCCAAACGCCGGAAAAAAGCGAGGCGTATGCCAGGAAGGTATTCAGCCACTTAAAGCAGTTGGAGCATCATAAAGAACCCCAGCCGCTGGACAGTGAAATGAAATCGGTCATGCTGAACCAGATTAACAGCCTGGTTGAATCCGCACAACAGGGCAAGGGAAAGGAAAAGATCGTCAAGTTCGTCCCGTATGTGCGCGTCACCCGCCAGACCTTGCGCAAACCACCTGCTCCTCCTTCCGGTGAAGCCGCTTTGCCGCCGGAGGCTTCCGTCACTACCCTGCCGCCAAAATCCGTTCCTTCTCCCGCATCCCGCTAGTACCATGTAACGGCTACAGTTTCGGAAAAGGCCCCCCCAGCGGTGGGATCAACCACCCCCTGCCCCCCTCCTTATCAAGGAGGGGAATGTTTGGGCGTTTTCCTCCCCTCCTTGTTTAGGAGGGGTCGAGGGTGGTATCCATCCTCAGCTCACAGACTGACCTTTTTTCACCCTCCACTACCCAAGTACAAGTGCCCGATGGCATGACGGCCGAGACCGTCGCGTGCTTCCGCTTGGTTGCAGCCATGTTTAGTGGTATGGTGGTTCCCACCTTTTTCTGCCATCCGAAACGTCATGGAGAACCGCGCCCCGATGCCTCACAGCCCACACCCTTTTCAAAACCTTATCCCCGGCCTCATCATGGATGCCGTTGAAAGCCAGGGATTTTGCTGCGATTGCCGTACGTTTGCGCTGAATAGTTACGAAAACCGCGTTTACCAGGTAGGCATCGAGGACGGACAACCGCTGATCGCCAAGTTTTACCGCCCCGGTCGCTGGAGCGACAAGCAGATCCTCGAAGAGCATCGCTTCTGTTTCGAGCTGGCCGAACATGAACTGCCGGTGGTAGCGCCATGGACCAATGCTGCCGGTGAGAGTCTTTTTCACCACGACGGGTTCCGTTTCGCCCTCTATCCGCGCCAAGGGGGGCATGCCCCGGAGTTCGACAACCTTGACAACCTGCTGATTCTCGGCCGTATGCTCGGTCGCATTCATCGCATAGGCGCCGTGCAGCCGTTTGTCTGCCGGCCGACCCTCGACACCCGAAGCTTCGGCTATGCCAGCGTCGAATTGATCCGCGAACGCTTTATCCCGGAGGAATACCGGGCAAGCTACACCGCTGTGACCGATCAGCTGCTGAAGGCTGTGGACACGATTATGTCCGCGGCCGGGCCGATCCGCTCCATCCGTTCCCATGGCGACTGCCATGGCGGCAATATCCTGTGGCGGGACAATGCGCCCCACTTCGTGGATTTCGATGATGCACGCATGGCTCCGGCAGTGCAGGACCTCTGGATGATGCTCTCCGGCGACCGCCAGCGCCGGATCGCCCAATTGGACGCGTTGATCGAAGGTTACGGTGAGTTCTTCGAATTCAACCCGGCAGAGCTGCGCATGGTTGAAGCCCTGCGTACCCTGCGCATGCTCCATTACAGCGCCTGGCTTGCCAATCGCTGGGCCGACCCGGTCTTTCCCGCCACGTTCCCCTGGTTCAATACCGTCCGCTACTGGGGGGAACACATCCTCGACCTGCGCGAACAACTGGCGGCCCTTGATGAACCACCACTGGAACTGGGATAATACCGTTGATTTGAACCCAGATATTCACATAAGGCGGAGCAAAGCTCCTGCACTACCCGCCCGGTTTCCTCACCAATAGCCCTGCTATTGCCTCGTCAACCGGACGACAAGCTACTCGGAACATGCCTCGGCGGCATCTCGTGCCCTAATGGAAAATCTGGGTTGTGAAATTGGTATAAGAACGGATTTCTGGTGCGGCGCCGCCCTGATTCAGGCAACAATGTGGGGTTCCGTCCATGCCGGGGATAAGAAAGGGGCCCATGCGGCCCCCCGAGAACTACCCGCAGCGGAGCAGTTTATTCCCGTCGCGGAACAGGACCTGCATCTTGTTCGGGGGGAGGAGAAGCTTTACGATGCCGAGGCCGAAAACAGGGTGAGCCACCGGGTTGTTCACGCGGAACTTGCCGTTCATGTCGTAAGGAAGCGCCTTATCCGGCTCTATGGCCGGGCTGAGGGATTCCCATTCTTCCCGTTCGGCGGCTCCGGGATCTTTCCTCCCTTTACGGGGGGCCGCTGCTTTTGTGCGGGCACCTCCGGCTGCCGGCCCCGTGACGGTCTTCTCCATGTGGTAATTATGAATCCCGCGGCACGTGTTGCATTCGACCCTGATGACCTTTTCCCCCACCATGGCGACGATCGTATGATTCAATAGTGCCCGGCAGCGCGTGCAGCGCGCCTCGATGCAGTCCCCTGCCGCTAGTTTTCTGGTTGCCATACTGCTCTCCCATATTCCCTTTGTTGGAAATTTACCATCCACCACAATAAAAAAACTCCGGACTGCTCCGGAGCATTATGTGTCGATGCACGTGACATTTATCCGCACCGCGTTGGTGTGGTCCGCGGATGTATAAAGCCTAGCAGTTTTCCAGGGGCACTGTCAAACAAAACAGGCTTGCCGGGTTGTCTTCTCTGCCGCTTCGACAGGGGACTGCAAGGATATACGGTTGAAGTCCGGGCGGAAAGCCCCGTCTGACGATTAAAACTATTTAGTACATTAGTAACGCGACATGAAATTCTGATGCATGGCGACATTTCATGATCATGAGAAAAATTATGTCGAATTACGTACGTGCTTTTTAGTATCTGCATATAATCAGATATTGCATTCAGGTGATTTTTTTGTAATCTTGTGGATCGCGAGCCGTAAACGGTTCGTGCATTGTGGGGCACAAGGATCTTGTCATGGAATTCCTCAGCATCAGGTCAAAGTTTATTGCGGTCATCGTGCTGGTCTATCTGGTTATCGGCTCGGTGACTCTGTTTGCCTTTTATACCGGCAGCAATCGCATCATCGATGTTTTTGCCCAACGTTTCGCCACCAAGGAAGCCCTGCTGGAGAAAAACAAGATCATCTCCATCATTGACCGGGAGGTGGCCTTGGCCCGGAAGATGGCCGACGATCCGGTTCTGAAGAGATGGGCCGCTGCGGAAAACAGCCCCCCCGTGAAACAGGAGGCACTGGAGCAGTTGGAAAGCTACCGGCGGCACTTTCGGGATCGCAGCTGCAACATAACCGTCAACGCTTCCCATACCTACTACTCGCTCTCCGGCGACGGGGCGCCCGGCAGGCCGGCAACCACGGTCCTGCATGCCGACAACATGTCAGATGAATGGTACTTCGTCGCCATGCGGGACATTGACGACTTTGCCCTCAACCTGGACTATAATCGCCTGATCAAGAAAAGCAAGGTCTGGATCAACGCCATTGTGAAGGGGGCGGGCGGCGAAAAACTTGGAATCTGCGGCAGCGGCATCGATATCACTGATTTTCTCAACGAAATCGTCTACTCCAAGGAACAGGGGCTTTCGACCATACTGATCGACCGTTCGGGCATTATCCAGGCCCACGAAGACCGGAGGATCGTGGAACACAACGCCAACGAACGGGACAACGTGAAGAAGGTCACCATCTACAACTTGATGGATGAACGCCAGAAACAGGAACAGTTGCGTACGGCCATTGTCACGCTCGCTGCCCGGAAAAGCGAGGTGGTGGCGTTCCCCGCCCGCTTCGGCGGAAAGAAGTACCTGGCCGCCGTCTCCTTCATGCCGGGTGTCGGCTGGTTTAACGTGGTCCTGGTGGATGTCTCCCGCGTCATCAGCATGCGCGAGTTTTTCCCCATTGTGGTCATCATGTTCGTGTCGCTTTTGCTGGTGATAATAACCATCGCCATTCTCATGAACCGCATGGTGCTGGCGCCCCTCACCAGCCTGTCCGCCGCCACCCGCCAGGTCGCCGGCGGACGGTACGACATCACGCTTCCGGTCACGAGGAGGGATGAGATCGGCGACCTGACGGCTACCTTCAACACCATGACCGAGACGGTCTTGGACTACACCAATAATCTGGAAGCAAAGGTCAGGGAACGGACGAACGAGCTTTCCGCCGCCAACCGGATGGTGGAGGAGTCCCGGAACAGGATCATGGAGAGCATCAGCTATGCGCGCATGATCCAGGCCTCCATCCTGCCCGAACCGGACCTCATGTCACGCTGTCTCGGCGAGTACGCCGTGTTGTACCGGCCCAAGGAGATCGTGGGGGGAGACTTCTACTACCTTCGGGAGTTCCCCGGCCATTCCCTGCTGGCATGTATCGACTGCACCGGACACGGCGTCCCCGGCGCATTCATGACCATGACCGTCAACTCGGTCATGAACCACGTGATCGACATGGTCTGCTCCGACGACCCGGCCCGCATCCTGAGCGAGCTGAACCGCGTCATGCAGCAGACTCTGCGTCTGCGGGACGTGGATGCGGGACTCGATATCGCCCTCTGCATGCTTGACCGGCGCGCGGCGCGACTCCTGTTCGCCGGGGCCGGGCTCTCGCTCTACATCGCCTCGGCAGAGGGGGTGCGAGAAATAAAGGGTGACCATCAACGGGTAGGCTACAGAGGCTCCAGGCTTGATTATGGCTATCATAATCATGAGGTCGCCCTTTCTCCGGGAGACACCTGTTATCTCACCACCGATGGGCTTTTGGACGAACCGGGCGGAGACATGCGCTACAGCTTCGGCTCGGAGCGTTTCAAGATGATGCTGGCCGGGCATCGTCACCTTGTCATGCCGGCGCAGACCGAGGCCTTCGAACGCATTCTGTCCGATTATCGGGGCAGCCATCCGCAACGTGACGACGTGACGTTGGTGGGCTTCCGTCCCGTACCCTGTTAACCTGTCAAAATGGCCGATACCCGTTTTCACGCAAGGAGGTAACGATGGATCTTTTTAAGCTCAGAGAGCAGTTTTCCCAGGAAGGGATCATGATGTGTTTCAACGGGCCATTTTCCCACAGTATCATCGAGGAGATCGGCATCGCCATAAGAAACCATCTGGCAGCGGAGGACACATCCCGCATGGCGGTGCAGGATGTATTCGGCGTCTACATCGAAATGACCCAGAATGCCCGAAATTATCTCGTGTCGCGGGATATTCACGCAGGGGAGGCCGGTTCAGCCACCATCGTCATCGCCAAGCAGGGTGAGTCATACGCCGTGACATCCGGCAACCTGATCAGGACGGAAGACATCGCCGATCTCGGGGCGCGGATCGACCAGATCAATAGCCTTGACCGCGATGGCCTGAAAAAACGGATCCGGCAGCAGTTGCATAAGGAGGTGCCCCCAGGGGCATTAGGGGCGGGGATCGGGCTGATGGAGATAGCCAAGCGGGCAGTCGCCAAGCTGGAATATTCCATTCGGAACATCGATGGACACTATGCTTTTTTCACGCTGACCGTATTGGTGTAGGAGGAGAGAGAATGAATACGCTTGATATACCGCAGTCATCATCCACACCGTTGATCAGGTTCGACGCCGTTGAGCGAAAGATGCGTATCTCGGGGGAGTCCTACCCTGAGAATTCCTTCGGATTTTACGCACCGGTCGTCGGTTGGGTGAAAGAGTACCTTTCCGGCCAGAACGAGCTTCATCTGGATATCGACGTCAGTTACATGAACAGCAGCAGCACCAAGTGCATGCTCGACCTGCTCGACCTCCTGGAGGACGCCTATGTCGGGGGCGCCAAGGTCACAGTTGCCTGGCGGTATGACCGGGAGAATCCCCGTTCCCTTGACCTGGCGGAAGAGTTCCAGGAAGAGGTCACGCTGCCGTTTTCCATTGTCGCAACCGATGAATAGGGATGCCATGGCACGCAAGAGATCGAACATACCTGCGACCGACGCCGCCCTGGAGCGGGCCGACCGTATACTTTCCGAGCCTTCCTCACCCTCGGTCGATCTTGTCGCCGAATATGGCACCCTTGCCGACAGTTACCGCATACTGCTGCGGAAACTGAACAAGACGATTGTCATCAGCGATACCTACCAGATGCAGTTCAGGGAGCTGATGAAGCAGATCGAGGATACCACCTACAAGTACCGGCAGCTCAAGGATGTTGCCCTGCCGCTCTGCGTGTACTGCAAAAACATCCGCACCGATAACGACTATTGGCAGCGGCTTGAGACCTATTTCGGCACCCATGCGGATATCATGTTCAGTCACGGGATCTGCCCCGAATGCATCAAGTCCACCACCCGCCAACTGGGTGCGTGGCAGCAAAAAGATACCTTCCCGGACATCCCGGCCTCTTCGGAGCCGCCTGCTGCCAGGAGCACACCGAAGCCGGTCGAGGATGAAATCCTCAAGGAACTTCACAGCCTGCTCCAGCGGAGTGCCGTCACCGGCAATCCCCTCACGCCTGAACTGGAGCGGGTTGTGGGCAGGCATACCAAGCTTCTGCGGCGTTTCAACAAGATCGTCACCATCAGTGACGGGTACCAGTCGCAACTCATGGACCTGAAGGCCCGGTTGGAATTCTCGGCCCGGACCGATCTCCTCACCGGCCTTGCCAACCGTTGGGAGATCATGGCCCGGCTGGAGTCGGAGAAAAGCCGTTCCGAGAGGCACAAAAAGAATTTTTCCATCCTGATCAGCGATCTTGACCTTTTCAAGGAGATCAACGACAACCACGGGCATCTGGCCGGCGACCGTGTCCTCAGGGCTGTTGCCGATATCTTGCGTGGACAGATCCGCAGCGAGGATTTCTGCGGCCGGTGGGGAGGCGAGGAGTTTTTGTTCATCCTCCCGGAAACCGATCTGCCAACGGCCTGTTCGGTGGCCGCCAAGCTCCTTGCCAAGGTGCGAAAAATCTCCGTAACGTGGGAGGAAAGGAAAATCTCGACGACCATGAGCATGGGGATCGGCGTGTTCAGGCCGGGGATGAGCATCGATGGCTGCCTGAAGCAGATTGACGGCGCCCTCTTCAGAGCCAAGGGGAGTGGCCGTGACCGATTTGTCACGGTGAATGAATGAAGGTTGGCTTTTGCCGTACGTTTTCACGTGCGATGGATAAGGGCGAAACCTACGGAAGGTGCTGATAAGTTTAAGGAACGGCTTAAAATACGTCTTCTGTAGACCCCTCCCGGGGGCCTCGTTTTCAAGGTTGGGTCATTGCTGATAAATCATATTGACAAACCGCTGGTAAAAGTTAATAGGATTTGTACATTCAAATATCAGGAGGATGATAGCAACTATGGAATTTGTTACCCTTGACGATGTTATTAAATTTGCTGTTGATCGCGAGGACACCGCATATGAACTCTACAGCCGGGCAGCAGAGATCAGTAGCGGCGCTGCGAAGAAAATGTTCCAGGAGTTGGCTGCGGAAGAGGCTACCCACAAGGATGTCTTCAGCAAGATCGATACGGAAAAAGCCGAGCATCACAAACTGTGCAAAATCCCTGAAGTCAGTATAAGCAAGTACCTGGCAGATGTACCCTTCAGGCGCGACATGAGCTACCAGGAGATTCTGACCTACGCCATGAAGACGGAAGATAACGCTTACCATCTTTACAAGACTGCTGCCGGCATGACGGACGATGAAAAGCTTCAGAAGGTGCTGATGACCTTTGCGGATGTCGAGTTGGGCCATCGTCGCAAGATCGAGGCTCTTTACGAGGAACGAGTGCTGACGGAAGGCTGAATCCGGCCCGGCACTGTGCCGCTTTGCGAGTTTTACGGCATTCTTGCAATGGCGCCCCGTCCACGTTGTTATAACGCCTTACGGCATCAACAGGCCATGCGACGATGCTCGGTATACCCTGGAACGGTAGCCGGGCATTTTTTTTGCGCTTACCGACCTGCCCGGAAAAGGAGAAAACTAAAAAGAACGTTTAAGCTCACATCTGCGGCCCTTCGGCCGTTTTTTTCGCGGCCCCGATGGTGGGTGCGGGCTGCTCTCGGCCATGGCCGTGCACAAATGCGCACCCCTCGGTTGCAGCCCCCGCTAATTTGTGATACTAATTCATATACTCCGGCTCCCTGAGGGTGGCGTGAGGTACCGATATTTGGAAGCAAGGGGTTGTATAAACATGGAACTGCTGGATGGCAAGAAGTGCGCTGAGAGCCTGGTGGCCGATATTTCCGGGAAGGTCGCCGGTTACGTGGGCTCCGGCCTGCGCAAGCCGCATATGACCATCATCCTGGTCGGCAAGCACGCCCCCAGCGAATCGTACGTCAAATCCAAGGTAGCCTCCTGCGGAAGGGCCGGTTTCGCAAGCAACCTGATCCGCCTCCCGGAAACCATCACGGAGACAGAACTGCTGGGGAAGATCAGCGACATCAACAACGACCCGGGCACGGACGGCCTGATCGTCCAACTGCCGCTGCCTTCCCACATCAACCAGCAGAACGTCATCAATGCCATTACCCCGGAGAAGGATATCGACGGCTTTCATCCCGCCAACTTCGGCCGCATGGCCCTCGGCCAGAAGGCCTTTCGTCCGGCTACCGCCTACGGCATCTGCAAGTTGCTGCAATTTTACAACATTCCGATCAAAGGCAAGCACTGTGTCGTTATCGGCCGCTCGAACATCGTCGGCAAGCCGATCTCCATCATGCTGTCCAACGATTTCGACATCGGCAACGCCACGGTCACCCTGACCCATATCGAGACGCCGCGGCCGCTCCTGCTGGACGAGACGCGCCGGGCCGACATTGTGATCGTGGCGGTGGGCATCCCCGGCTTTGTCAGCGAGGACATGGTCAAGGAGGGGGTCGTGCTGATCGATGTGGGCATCAACCGGCTGGAGGACGGCAGGATCGTAGGGGACGTGGATTTCGCGAATGTTGCCGGCAAGTGTTCCTGGATCACCCCGGTGCCGGGAGGCGTCGGCCGCATGACCGTGGCCGCCCTGATGATCAATACCCTGATGGCCTACGAAAACAATTTCAACCTGGTCTAAGGTCCGAGCGTTCCACAAAAGCCGAGGGCAGAAACAACGAGGGTGCAACGCCATGGCATGGATGAACGGCACAACGGTTCGGGTGTTTCGGTGCATACCGGCGGTGCTGCTCGCGGCGCTCATGCTCTTCCCCTGCCGGGCCGGCGCACACAGCGAGGAAGCCTCTCAAAAACACCGGGCCGGCGATCCATTCCCGCAGGAAGAGGGGCCGGCGGTCGGGGTCGATGAGCGTCTGGGTGCAAAGATCCCCCTTGATACAACCTTTCGCGATGAAACCGGGAAAACGGTCCGCCTGGGCGACCTGATTACCGGGCCGACCATCATTCTCCCCGTGTACTACAGTTGCACCAATATCTGCAATTATCTGCAGGGTGGCCTGGCGCGGGTGCTGCCGGCCATAAAATACCGGCCGGCTACCGATTACCGGGTCATCTCCCTCAGCTTCGACGAGAGCGAAACCCCTCCGCTTGCCGCCCGCTACAAACGCATATACCTGACCTCGATGAATGTTCCCTTCCCCGAGGACGGGTGGCGCTTTCTGACTGGCGATGCCCCGAACATCCAACGCCTGACCGCTGCCGCCGGGTATCGTTTTCAACGCCGGGGGCGGGATTTCATTCACCCGGTGACGAGCCTGGTGGTCGCCAGGGACGGAACCATTGTCCGTTACCTGTACGGCACGACCTTTCTGGCCAAGGACGTGACCCTGGCACTGCTGGAGGCGCGCGAGGGCAGGTCGGGCGCCTCCATCCGCAAGGTGATGGAGTTCTGCTTCAGCTTCGATCCCGCCGGCAAGACCTATGTCTTCAACCTGATGCGGGTAAGCGCCACGGTGATCATCCTCTGTACCGGGGGATTTCTGGCCTTTTTATTGCTGCACGGAAATAAGCGCAAATAATCCGCTACACCGGATGGGCGGTATTGACAGGATAGCGGCCCGGACATTCCGGCCGGCTGCTTTTTATCCTTTTATCTACCCGGCGTTGTCCGGTTTGGTATTTACAGTCAGCTCCCTCTCCCGCAAGGGGAGGGGGGAATTAATAGCATGTTTCAGTCGATGCGATTTCTCAACCGGACATTGCTGGTCCATGCAGGCAACTAATTAATGTTAATAAATTTTAATGTAATGACGCTTTTTGTCGGGAGGTTTGATGGCCACCGTTCAGCCAACACCCACGAGTTTCTGGAACGACACCGGCAAGACCGGCATCACATCCTGGATATTCTCCACTGACCATAAGCGGATCGGGCTGCTCTACTTCTATTCCACGTTCGGTTTCTTTCTGGTCGGGGTGCTGCTGGGGCTCTTGCTGCGTATCGAACTGATGGCCCCGGGGCGCACCATCATGGGGCCTGCAACCTACAATGCCACGTTCACCGTGCACGGGGTGGTGATGATCTTCCTCTTCATCATCCCCGGCATGCCGGGTGCTTTCGGCAATCTGGTCATGCCGATCCAGATCGGCGCGCGGGATGTGGCCTTCCCGCGCCTGAACCTGTTTTCCTGGTGGCTCTACGCCATCGGTGCGGTGATCGTGCTGACCTCGCTCTTCACCGGCGGCGGCCCGCCCGACACCGGCTGGACCTTCTACGTTCCCTTCAGCGCCCGCACCGGCACCAACGTATCCCTGGCCGTCCTGGGGGTCTTTGTTATCGGTTTTTCATCGATCCTGACCGGCATCAACTTCGTGACGACGATCCACCGCCTCCGGGCCGAGGGGATGACCTGGGGCAGGCTGCCGCTCTTCGTCTGGTCGATCTATGCCACCGCCTGGGTCCAGGTCCTGGCGACGCCGATCCTGGGCATCACCCTGGTGCTGATCATGGCCGAACGTATCCTGGGGGCAGGCCTGTTCGATCCCGGCCGCGGCGGCGACCCGGTCATGTACCAGCACCTGTTCTGGATATACTCCCATCCGGCGGTCTACATCATGATCCTGCCCGCCATGGGGGTGATCTCGGACGTCATCCCGGTCTTTGCCCGCAAGCCGATCTTCGGCTACAAGATGATCGCCTTTTCCAGCCTGGCCATCGCCGCGGCCGGTTCATTGGTATGGGGGCATCACATGTATACCAGCGGCATGAGCGATACGGCCATACTGGTATTCTCCTTCCTGACGTTCGTGGTCGCCATCCCGTCCGCCATCAAGGTCTTCAACTGGGTCTCCACCCTGTACAAGGGGTCGATCTCCCTGGAAGCGCCAATGCTCTTCGCGCTCAGCTTTATCCTGCTTTTTTCCATCGGCGGACTGACCGGGCTGATCCTGGGCGCGGCTGCCACGGACATCCATGTGCATGACACCCACTTCGTGGTGGGACATTTCCACTACGTGATGTTCGGCGGCGCCGGCTTTGCCTTCTTCTCCGCCATGCACTACTGGCTGCCCAAATTCTACGGCCGCAAATACGCCGAAAAACCTGCCGTCATTGCCTGGGCGTTCATGTTCACGGGGTTTAATATCCTCTATTTTTCCATGATGGTGCTCGGCCTCAAGGGGATGCCCCGGCGGTACTACGATTATCTCCCCGAATTCGCACCCCTCAACCTCGTATCCACCATCGGCAGTTGGATACTGGCCGTGGGGCTGATCATAATGCTGGTAAACCTGTTCCGCGGCCTGTTCTGGGGTGAACCGGTGGGGAGCAACCCCTGGGGGGGAGCGACCCTGGAGTGGAGCATCCCGACACCGCCCCCAACCGAAAACTTCGACCAAGAGCCGGTGGTCACCCATGGACCGTACGATTTCACCAAGGCGGGTGTTCCATGAACCATGCCCCCCACAAGGATTACGGCGGGGCCAAGCTCGGCATGTGGCTGTTCCTGTTCACGGAATTGCTCCTGTTCAGCGGCCTGTTCCTGCTCTATGCAACCTACCTTTCCCGCTATCCCCGGGAGTTCACCGCCGCGGGGCGAGACATGCATGTGGGTTTCGGAACGCTCAACACGGTGATTCTCATCACCAGCAGTCTCCTTGCGGCTATGGCGGTCACCGCCATCCAAAGGAACGAACGCCGGAACGTGCTCTTGCTACTGGGTGGAACGATCCTCTGCGCGGTAACCTTTCTTTGCAACAAGTACCTGGAATGGAGTGCTGAAATCGGCAACGGCATCTATCCCGGTTCACCCCGTCTGGCCAACGGACCACCGGGGGAGTCGGTCTTCTACAGTCTCTATTACATCACCGTCGGCCTTCACGGTCTGCATGTCCTGGTCGGTGCAACGCTCTTGGCGGTGGTGGCGGTACGGGTCAAACGGGGGACCGTCCATGCCGGCGATTTCGTGCTGCTGGAAAACGGCGCCCTGTACTGGCATCTGGTGGACCTGATCTGGATATTTATCTTTCCGCTGTACTACCTGATTCTCTAGGAGGCCGACATGACGCACGAAACCACGGCCCATCACATCGTAAGCTACAAAAAGCTCGTCATGGTCTGGCTCGGACTGCTGAGCCTGACCGGCCTGACCGTGTGGGTGGCCCATCACAACGTGGGAATCGGCCATGTCTGGGGCTCGCTCGCCATCGCCTGCATCAAGTCCGGCCTGGTGATCGCTTTTTTCATGCACATGAAATACGAGGGTCGCCTGTTGCGGTGGTTCTTGCTCCTGGCCCTGGCAATCGTGGCCATTTTCATCGGTTTTACCTTCTTCGATGTGCTCTACCGCTGAGGAGACGCCGTGGACGCTACCCATCTTATAACCACAACCGAGGCAATCGACCCGGTCTTCATGTTCATCTTCGGTGCCTCTCTGGTCCTGCTGCTCGGTATTGCCGCGACCATGGTGGTCTTTGTGATCCGCTACCGCCGTTCCCGTTCCCCCGAGCCGACATCGCAGGTCTCGGGGAATCTTTGGCTGGAGGTTGTCTGGATCGTGCTCCCGACCCTGCTGGTGCTGGCCATGTTCTTCTACGGCTGGTCCGGCTACCTGGCGTTGCGCAACGTGCCCAAGGGGGCCATGGAGGTGACCGTCACGGCCCGCATGTGGTCATGGAGCTTTACCTACCCCAACGGGAAGACCAGCAACAAATTGTATGTGGCGGTGAACAAACCGGTCAAGGTTGAGCTCGTTTCCCGCGACGTGATCCACGGATTCTACCTGCCCGCCTTCCGGGTCAAGCGGGACGTGGTTCCGGGCATGAAGAACCATGCCTGGTTCGTGGCAACCAAGCCCGGTTCTTACGACCTGTTCTGCTCCCAGTACTGCGGCACCGGCCATTCGGCCATGATCACCACCGTGGAGGCGCTGCCCGAGGCGGAGTTTGCGGCCTGGCTGGCGCAGAAGGAGGGCAACCCCGGCCGTGGACTCCTCGAAAAGCATGGCTGCCTGGGGTGCCACACCCTGGACGGCAAGCCGGGAGTCGGGCCGACGTTCAAGGGGCTCTGGGGACGGAGCGAAACGGTCGTGACCAATGGCCGGGAACGGCACATTACCGTGGATGAGGCCTACGTGCGGCGATCCATCCTGGAGCCGAACGCCGACGTGGTCAAGGGATTCCAGCCGGTCATGCCATCGTTTATCGGGGTGCTCAAGGAGGAGGAGATTAAGGCGATCATCGGCTACCTCCGTACCGGCGGCGCCGCATCCGCCAAGCGCGACGGCAGGAAGCTGGCCCAGGAAAAGGGGTGCCTCGGTTGTCACTCCCTGGACGGCAGCCACGGCGTCGGCCCCACCTTCAAAGGGCTGTTCGGCACCACGATTACGGTGCTGAGAGCGAACAAGGGGGTTGCCGTCACGGCCGACGAGGGATATCTGCGGGAGTGCATCCGCCAGCCCAATACCCAGTTGCTGGAAGGGTTCCAGCCGATCATGCCCACCTTTACCGAATTGTCCGACGATGATGTGGCGGCTCTGGTGGAATTCATTAAGGAGGTCAAGTGACCGCCTCCCTGCTCAGACTGTTCCGGCCCCGCCTGGCGCTCTTGAACGGCGTTGCCGCACTGGGTGGCTATCTCCTCTATCCGGCCGCGGTGCATGCCGTCTCCCTGGGCGCTCTTGTATGTGGGGTGGTGCTCCTGGCTGCGGGAGGTTCCGCCATCAACCAGGTGCTGGAACGGGACCTGGACCGCCTGATGGTGCGCACCAGCCGGCGTCCCCTTCCACGGGGGGACCTGACGCCGTTTTCCGGAACAATCATCGGCTCTTTTGCCGTTATTGGCGGCCTGATGTTGTTGGCCGCTTTTGGCGGACCGCTGCCCCCACTGCTCGGCGCGGCAGCCTTGGGGTGGTATCTGGCGGTCTACACTCCCCTCAAACGCCGCACTTCCTTTGCCCTGGCCCTGGGGGCGGTGTGCGGCGCCGTGCCTCCGCTGATCGGCTGGTGCCTGGCCGGGGGTAGCCCCGCGGATTATCGGGCCATGCTTCTGGCCGGGCTTTTGTACCTGTGGCAGATCCCCCATTTCTGGCTCTTTCAGCGCCGCCATGCCGCCGATTACCGTTCAGCCGGCATCCCGCTCTTTTGTCCTCCGGTCAGGGAGGGCGCTTCGTTCTGGCTCTGGATGGTCGCTTTGATTGCCGCGGCCATGCTATTACCCGCCTTCGGCATCATCGGGCAGCATGCCGCCATCTGGTATGTTCTCTTTCCGTTGCCCCTGGCCGTCATCTCCCTGGCCCGTTCCGAAAGGTTTCTCTTCCCCTATCTCAATCTCTTTCCACTTTTGGTGACCGTGACGCTCTCCCTCGGTCATTGCTGAGCTTTGTACGGTCAACCGATAATCGGATCACAGGAGGCGGCCATGTTCAGATCGACGCTACGTGCGTGTGCGGTTGTGACGGTTGTCGTGCCCCTGCTGGGAGGCTGCGGCAACGATGCACCGCAGAACGGGGGACGCTCCCCGGCGCCGCTTCAGCGGCAGTTGGGCAGGGGCGAAGAGTTGTTCAAGCAGTACTGCGCCGCCTGCCACCCCGATGGCGGCAACGTCAGCGACCCCGAACGGTCCCTTCATGGCTCGGCCCTGCGCTCGCACCATATCACCAGAGCCCGGGATATCGTGCGCATCATGCGCACCCCCATTTCACGCATGATCGGCTTTGATGCGGCAACCCTTTCCGACAAGGATGCCACGGCCATCGCCGACTATGTGCTCTACACCTTCAAATAGGCATTGGGCAGCGGCCGGGCGGTTTGCGGGTCATTGCGGAGGCGGGCAAATGATGCATCGGTGACCCGGGGCGGTCATGTGCTGGTTGTTTGCTTTTTCCTGCCGACATGGTACTATCGGTCACTATTCTTTCCGGGACACTATCGAGGCGGGTGGGTCATGACGATTTTCAGGGTAGTTCTTGTCGCTGCGGGTATCTTTGGGGCCGTCTCAATGGCGGATATCCCCTCTTCGACGGTGCAGGCGGCTGAGGGTGCCATTGGGGCCGGCAATGCCGCAATCCCGGCGCCGGCGGACCAGGTTTCGCAGGCTCCCCCAAAAAGGGTGGGCGCGGTTGTCCCCAGGAAGAGAAGAAAGAAAAAAAAGTCGGCCAGGGTCAAGACGGTGCGCAATGCGACCCCTGAGGCAAGCGAGTCCGCTCCCGGCACAAGGCTCTCCAGCGAGGAGGTTATTGCACTCTTGAGGGCAAACAGGGATCTGTCGGGCAAAAACCTGAGCGGCATCAACCTGAGCGGCGTTAATCTCAGCAAGTGCAACCTGAAAGGCGTCGATCTGAGCAATGCCAATCTGGAGCGGGCTGACTTGGGGGAATCGGACCTGGAACGGGCCAACCTTGCCGGCGCGAACCTGAGAATGGCAAGTTTTAAGTTAAGCGGTATGATCGGTGCAAACCTGGAAAATGCCATCCTGGATGGCGCCATCTGGCAGGACGGCAGGATCTGCGCGAAGGGTTCGCTCGGTGTGTGCCGGGAGGCCGCGCCTCACTTTTTTCCCAAGTAATCCCCCGTTCCAGATGCTCTCTCCGCCGGTACCCCCGCCGCGCAGCCACGGTGGCATACACAGTACGTCGTTACTCCTTCGGATGGTTACGCCGCCAGATGAAGGTCGTCATCTTCCGCATAGTTGGAGAATGCCTTGACAAAGGACTTTTCCTTGCCGTTTTTGATTGTCTCCGTCAGCATGCTGTCCGTTGTCCGAATCGTCCCGCAGAACAGGCAGGTTACTACATTCTCGGCAGACCCATCCGCAGCCGAATCGATCCCGAAATAGTGTTCATTGGTGTTGCATATTGGGCACGCCATTGTTCTTCTCCTTTTGGCTCATATCGTAAATTTAGTAATACTATAAGTGGAATGATTTGGAAATGCAAGGGATAGTGACAAGTTTGTTCTTATAAAACAAAATGTTACACTATTGTAGCATTGAGAATTAGATATCTTTTTTATTTTTGATCGGCATAAAGATTTAGTATTACTTTAACATACTGAAATATTTATATAAAAACAAATCAAACGATATTTTGTAATCCGGCGGCTGCTCAGGGATTTCATGGCAGGTTTGCATCATGGTTGCTGATCAACATCGATTTTCCGCTAACGATAAGATCCCCCTTTAACAAGGTACCCTCGGGGGCCTCAAGGGGGATGTGCCATTGTGGAGCGCTTGAAGCGACTTCCCCCACCCCCAGCCTCCTCCTGCAAGGAGCGGGGGAGCAAAAGTCCAAACTCCAGGCCCCCCTTTTTTAAAGAGGGGAACAATATGGCGGAAGATGAGTGCTCTTCAGGTCATGGTTTGGAGGGATACTGCAGGGAATGGGCCTGATTGATGGGAAAAAGCGCCGGAGAACGAACGCAGGCAGGACTCGAAAAGGCGGCCTTAGCCGCCTTGGGGTGGTATTGGTGTCCCGTGGAGGCGGTGAACGATGTTCAGTCCGCCAGTTTGACTACGGTCCTGCCCCGGAGTCCGCCGTGCAGCATGGTCTGGATCTTTTGCTCCAGCTCCTCAAGACGGCACTCGACAGCCAATTCGGCGAGGGAGTTCAACTTCCAGTCGTCGGCCAGCCGATTCCAGACGGCGACGCGCGGTCCCATGGGGCATTCTGCCGAGTCGATCCCCAAAAGGCTCACCCCCCTCAGGATAAAGGGGAAGACATTGACCGGAAGTTCCGTGGAACCGACCAGGCCGCAGCAGGTGACGACCCCTCCGTAGCGGGTCGCTTTGAGGATTGCCGCCAGGGTGGTTCCCCCCACCACATCCACGGCACCGGCCCAACGTTCCTTCATGAGCGGACGCTCGCTCCCCTTCAGCAACTCTTCGCGGCTGATGACCTCCGAGGCCCCGAGAGCGAGGAGGAACTCCTGTTCGTGTGTCTTGCCGCTGGCTGCCACAACCCGGTAGCCGGCATGTGCCAGCAGGGCAACGGCAATACTCCCCACGCTGCCTGTGGCTCCGCTGACGATGATGTCGCCGCTGCCCGGTCTCACCCCCGCATCCATGAGCCGGAGTACCGAAAGTGCGGCGGTGAACCCGGCCGTACCGAGTATCATGCTATCCCGCAGACTCAAGCCCGGCGGCAATTTCAGCACCCATGCCGCGGGCACGCGGATGTACCGGCCGAAACCGCCGGGGGTGTTCATGCCCAGGTCATAGCCGGTGACAATCACCCGATCTCCGGGGACAAGGGTTTTCGTCGAAGAGGCTGCGACCTCTCCGGCCGCATCGATGCCGGGGGTATGGGGGAAGTTGCGGCTTACGCCGGGATTGCCGGTAGCGGATAGGGCATCCTTGTAGTTGAGCGACGAATAGTGGACCCTGATCACGACCTCTCCCGGCGGGAGGTCGCTGATCCGCCGTTCCCCTATCCGGCGCGTAAAGGTCCCCTTTTGCGGCTCTTCAACGATCATGGCCTTGAACACGGTATCTTCCATGGGTTCGCTCCTCACGTTACGTTTAGGATGGGTATACTACCCCTCAGAAAAACATACCTCAAACAATATGTTTGACAAGCTCCACAATCCTTTGTCCGTGTGGGATACTGGCAAGCGTTACGCTTGAAACAGGGGCGTAACTATAGTATAAAAATCCTTGATCTCTATAAATAAGTCGCAGGGAGTTCAATAAGCAGCCTTTCTCATTATTGCCCCCCATAGACATAAGGCATCAATTTTATGGAGAAAACAACATGACCAAAGAGAAAAACCTCCGTATCAGGAACAGCACCGCCGAATTTCTGATATTTTCCAAGCAGGCCGGAGAAAACAGCATCGAGGTGCGTGTTGAGGATGAGACCGTCTGGCTGACGCAAAAGCTGATGGCTGTGCTGTTTGAAGTAGATGTTCGAACAATCAATGAGCATTTGGGAAATATCTATCAATCCGGTGAATTGAATCGGGACGCAACTATCCGGAAATTCCGGATAGTTCAGAAAGAGGGCAATCGGGATGTTTCCCGGAACGTAGATTGCTACTGCCTCGACGCTATAATATCGGTCGGGTACCGCGTCAACTCGGCACGGGCAACCCAGTTCCGCCAGTGGGCCACCGGCATACTGCGTGATTTCGCCATCCGCGGCTATGTGCTGGACAAGGAACGCCTCAAAAACGGCGCAATTTTCAATATC
Source organism: Oryzomonas sp. (assembly GCA_031292255.1). Taxonomy (GTDB): domain Bacteria; phylum Desulfobacterota; class Desulfuromonadia; order Geobacterales; family Pseudopelobacteraceae; genus Oryzomonas. The sequence continues at coordinate 30,726 of JARLHN010000034.1, forward strand.
AGGTTTTTCTTGAATGATCGTGCCATGAGAAAGTTCCCATATTGCTTTACGTTGCCCCATGGCCCGCATTTCCGGTTCCACCGTCAAACGCAAACCCATGCGATGCAGCAACTTATCAATGAGGCTGTCAGCGCCTCATCAATCTCTTCAAACTGATTAATGCGGACACAGCCGTCGGGGAAACGGGCCACAATCTCCAAATCTCCCCCCATGGATTTATTGACACCCCGCAATGTAGAGAGAGATATACCTCCGCTAACGCAGCGGATCGAAGAGGTATTCCAGGCCGTTGACCTTGATCTCGTAGATCGTCCGCAACTGGTCGCCCAGTTTCCCTTTGGGAAAACCCTGCTGGGCGAACCAGACCACGTAGGGCTCGGGCAAGTCGATCAACAGCCGTCCCTGGTATTTGCCGAAGGGCATTCTTGCTTCGGCCAGTTCAAGCAGTTTTTGATGATCATAAAGAGGTGGCGCCGTGTCCATGGGCTACTCCAGTTCTGCGAGGCGGGCGCGGAAAGCGGGCATGGTCCTGGCCTTGCGGAGCTGCCTGACGGCATGTTCGAAGTCGGCATCGACAAAGGTTGCCAACACCCCCTTGACCTTGCTCAGGACCTGGGTCTCCCCGCAGAACAACTCCCCGTAACGTGCCAGAAGCTCTTGGAGATAACGTCGCAGCATGGCTGCCCGTTCCGGCCTGGCCGGTTCGGCAGGGGCGCGGCCGCGCAACCGTTCGAACAGAAGCGGGTCGGCAATGGCTCCCCGACCCAGCATGAGCCCGGCGGCGCCGCTTTCCTCCAGCAGACGGGCCCCGTCGGCGACGGTGCGGATGTCGCCGTTGGCGATGACCGGCAGCCGGGTCTGTCGCACCACGCGGCTGGTGATGGCATGGTCCGCCAGCCCCTGGTATTCCTGGGCCACGGTGCGGGGATGCAGCACGAGGAAATCCACGCCGGCCGTCTCGAAGAGGGGAAGCAGGTCGAATATCTGCAAGGGGTCGTCGTAGCCTGCGCGCAGCTTGACGGAGAAGCTTCCCGTGATGACGGCACGCAGCGCAAAGATGATCTCCTCCAGCAACTCGGGACGTCGCAGCATGCCGCCGCCGGTCAGGCCGCTGGTCATCCTCCCGTAGGGGCAGCCCATGTTGAGATTGATGTGCGCGGCCCCGGCAGCTTGGGCGGAGCGAGCGGCGGCAACCAGGGCTTCGCGGCCGTGGCCGATCAGTTGCACCACCAGGGGCGCACCGCCTTCCTGGGAATCGATCTCGCGCAGGTCGGTCGCCGAGAGCCGGTGTACGGGGGCAGAGGCGTTGACCCGCATGAACTCGGTAAAGACGGTGTCGGGCCGGACCCAGTCGATGAACAGCCGCCGCATTGCCTGGTTGGTCAATCCCTGCATGGGCGCCAGCATCAGAGGGGGGTGATCCTGTTGCCAGGGGAGTGGGGACGGGACGATGGCAGGGGAAGCCGCGGGCGCCCCCACGGCGCCGACGCTCGTATTGTCGGCGTTGGCAGCCGGTGTCCTCATTTGGCCCCCGCAAGACAGGCCTGGTTCCTGCCCTTGTTTTTTGCCTTGTAGAGCGCTTCGTCGGCCGCCTTGAGCACGTCACGGGGTGTTCTGTGCCGTTCTCCCGGTTCGGCCACACCGATACTGACCGTAACCGATACCTCGCCGGAGTTGCGTGAACCGGAGCGGCGGCTCTTGCCCCGCTCCTCGTCCATGGGCCGGTTTTCCCCACGCAGCGCCATACGGTAATCGGCAATGGCCTGACGAAGACGTTCCAGGTGCGGGAGCGCCTCCTTGGCGCTCTTGCCGGGAAACAGCACCGTGAACTCTTCGCCGCCGTAGCGGAACGGGGAACCGCCTCCCGTCATATTCATCATGCGTGCCCCCACCATCTTGAGCACCTGATCCCCCACATCGTGCCCATAGGTGTCATTGAAACCCTTGAAATGGTCCACATCCACCATGGCAATGGCGTAACGGCTCCCCAGGCCCGGCAATTGCTCGTTGAGCACGCGGCGGGAGAGCAGGCCGGTGAGATCGTCGCGGAATGCCATGTTGTAGGAGTCCTGGATAACGGCCATGATCTGGATGAGGGCCGAAGCGGCGCAAAATGTCTCCGGCACATGAGGGGACCACATCCACCTGAACACGACGTAGAGGGTGACGCAGCAGGCAAACATGCTCCCCTCGATGGGGGAGCCGAGGGAAATGGCCCGCCGCAGGGCAACGCATGCCGCCAGGAGGATCAGGATCAGGCTCAGTTGCGGCATGGTGAAGCGCTCGAGCGCCGGCCAGTGGATGATCGGCCGCGTCAAGGCAACCCACAGGGAATGAAGGTCAAGGCGGACCGTTATCCACACCGCACCGATCTGCACGGCAACGAACACCAAGCGCATACGCCCCGCCGTACTCCAGAATCCCTTTTCGCTCATCAGGGCAATGAGCAGGATATTGAACGGCACGACAACCGCCAGGGTACGGTAGATCAGCCATGCCTCCGGGGTGTCGGTGCCCTGGGTGAGTTGGGTGCGAAAGAGGTAATAGCAGGCCCCAACGGCCAGCAGTGCGAGGAAGACCCGCCCCCGGCGGAAATGGCAGGCAAGGAGCATCCCCACGATGTGCAGCAGGTAGGGGGCAAGGGGCACCAAGTCCTGCTTTTCCGGAGAAAGCCGGGGGATCTGGAAGACGATGACCCAGGCGGCAAAAAGAACTGCCGTCGGGACAAGAATTGTGGAGAGCTTTCTGAGCATGGGAATGGCAAAGAATAGCACAAAGCCGGGCGGCATCCAAGGTTCAATCTCTTGGTCCCGCTCGGCTTTGTGCCAAAAATAATTCTTGCCGGTATGCTATGGGTCTGCGCGCAATCAGTCGTTGTCCGCAGACGTGATCGTAATCAGGCTCCTTTGCCGGGGCCGCGCCATGGGCGTCGTTTCTCGCTGCGTGCCGCCTCGGGCGAGGTGCCCGCTTTCGCCGTCGGTTGCGTCCGGGCATCTTTCGTTTCCTCGCCGGCTACCTCGCTCTTGGTCCTAAACGGCCCGGAACCCCTGACAGGACCTTTTGCCTGCTGCCTGGCGTCGGTTTTGGGGGCCGGGCGGCGGCTGCCCTGCTCATGGGGATGTCTCTTGAACTCCTCGTCCTTAAGGGGAGACGGGACTTTGTAGTCAAAATCCGGCAGCGTCTTCCGCTCTATCTGTTTGCCCAGAAGTTTTTCAAGCGTCTTTATGGAGCCGGTGTCATCCCCGGTAACGAACGTTATCGCCTCCCCGGTGCGCTCCGCTCTGCCGGTCCGCCCGATCCTGTGCACGTAAAATTCGGCCGTCTCCGGCATGTCAAGGTTCAGGACCAATCCTATCAATGACACGTCGATCCCACGGGCAGCGATATCGGTGGCAACCAGGATCCGGTACGAGCCGTCCCTGAATCCATCCATGGCTTCCTGGCGACGGTTCTGGGAGAGGTTGCCCTGCAGTGACGCCGCCTGGTAGCCGGCCTTGACCAGCAGTTCGCCAACCCTTTTGGCCCGGTGTTTTGTCCTGGTGAAAACCAGCACGGAACCTTCGGTATGATTTTCCAGTATCTTCATCAACAGGGCCGTTTTCAGGTGCTGTGCGACAGGATACAGGGCGTGCCGCACCGTGGCGGCGGGTTTGATCTTGTCGACCTGCACGGTCACAGGGCTCTTCAGCATCTCTTCAGCCAGTTTTCGGATCTCGTCCGGCATGGTTGCCGAGAAAAGCAGGGTCTGCCTTTGGGGGGGAAGTTTCTGCAAAATCTTCTTGATTGTGGGTAGAAATCCCATGTCGAACATCTGGTCCGCCTCGTCAAGGACGAGCACCTCGACGTTGTTGAGCAGAGCCACCCCTTGCTGCATGAGGTCCAGCAACCGTCCCGGGCACGCCACGATGATCTCGGTGCCTCTTTTGAGGGCGGCAACCTGGGGCAGTTGACCGACACCGCCGTAAATCGTTGCGCTTTTCAGGCCGGTCTGGCCGGCGAACAGCCGGAAGGATGCCTCGATCTGCTCAGCGAGTTCCCGCGTCGGGGCGATGACCAGTGCACGGGTCACATGACGTGGCCCTTTGCTCAGCCGGTCGAGTATGGGCAGGGCAAAGGCGGCGGTCTTGCCGGTCCCGGTCTGGGCCAGGCCGAGCACGTCGCGGCCCTCCATGACTATGGGTATGGCTTCTTTCTGGATTGGTGTCGGGTGCGAATAGCCTGCCTCGCGTATACCGGCTGACACTGCCGGGTGAAACTTGAAATGGGTGAATCCCATAATTGCCTCTCTCTTCTTTCTATTGTGCAAAAAAAAACCCCGGCAAATTCCGGGGCCTACGATAACGTGATATCCGCGGTACTGCTAATTACCGCAACTATAGCAGTGCTTGACAGGCTTTGTCAAGCGGTCAATTGGGAGGGTGTCTCGTGGAGGCGGCCTGCAGGCCGCCTCCACGTGCGATGATGTGTGCCCCTCTCGCTACAGTATCTCCAGCAGCGACACTTCAAAGGTGAGATTCTCTCCGGCCAGGGGATGGTTGGCGTCGAAGGTGACGCTTTCCGCGTTTGCCTCAATGACCGACACGCCCAACTCCTCTTCATCCTCATTGGCGAGCACGAGTTCGTCGCCGACCACCGGGTCGAGATCGTCCGGGAGGTCGCCGCGCGGTACGGTGAAGACCCGCTCCTTGTCGTAGTCGCCAAAGGCGTCCGCGGCCGGAATGACGACGGTCTTCTTATCGCCCGGAGCCATGCCGACCAGGGCTTCGTCGATCAAGGGGAACAGCTCCCCCGCTCCGATGGTCAGCACCATCGGCCCGGTTTCGCAGCCGCAACCGCAATCGTCATCGCCGCAGTCGCCATCTTCCTCGCAACCGCAATCCTCGGTGTCGCACTCGCTCTCCAGAGTTGAATCAAAAACGGTACCATCTTCCAGCGTGCCGGTGTAGTCGATCTTAACCTTGTCGCCTTGTTTTGCCTGTGCCATGTGTGATGCCTTTCCTGTACAATTAATGCGGCTGGATCGCCGTTGTCTCTCCTTATAAGGTACGAGAGAATGCGGCCATTCGTCTACAAAAATCGTGCAACCCCCCGTAACGGGCGGATAGTTGGGGCAACGGCCGTTGAAAATCCCCGTTATGAGACGAGGAAGGCGGAAATGGCGGCTGCCGCCTGTTTGCCGTCCCCCATGGCCAGGATGACGGTTGCCCCGCCCCGGACGATGTCGCCGCCGGCAAAGACGCCTGCCAGATTGGTAAGGCCGCTTTCGTCGGCAACGATGTTGCCCCACTTGTTCAGGGCCAGATCGGGAGCGGTTGCCGTCAGGAGCGGATTAGCCCCTGTGCCGACGGCATTAACCACCACATCGGCCGGGATGTCGTACTCGGTGCCTTCCACCGGTACCGGCTTGCGCCGGCCCGAGGCGTCCGGTTCACCCAGTTCCATGTGCCGGCAGCGCAGGGCGGCGACCCATCCGTCATTTTCGCTGAGAATGGCCACCGGTGCGGTCAGCATGAGAAATTCCACACCCTCCTCTTTGGCGTGCTTGATCTCCTCCACGCGGGCCGGCATCTCGGCCTCGCTACGGCGATAGATGATCATGGCCCGTTCCGCGCCCAGCCGCCGGGCGGTCCTCACGCAGTCCATGGCCGTGTTGCCGCCGCCGATAACGGCCACGTTGCGCCCCTTTATGATCGGCGTGGCGGCCTCAGCCCGGCGCCCGGCCCCCATCAGGTTGATCCGGGTCAGGTATTCATTGGCCGAGTAGACACCCTTCAGGTTTTCGCCCGGGATGTTGAGCATGGTCGGCAGGCCGGCGCCGTTGGCGATGAATACCGCGTCGAACTTCTGACGCAGTTGGGCCAGGGTGAGTGTCTTGCCGATGATCACGTTGCACTCGATCTCCACGTCCATGGCGCGCAAGCGGTCAACCTCGGCATCGATGATCGCCTTGGGGAGACGGAATTCGGGGATGCCGTAGCGCAATACCCCACCGGTGTCGTGCAGTGCCTCGAAGATCACCACGCCATGGCCTAAGCGGGCCAGTTCGCCGGCCGCGGTAAGCCCGGCCGGGCCGCACCCTGCGATGGCGATCCGTTTGCCGGTAGGGGGAGGCGGCTTTTCCATGCCGAGTTGGATGGCGTTCTCCATGGCCCAGTCAGCGACGAAACGCTCCAGGTAGCCAATGGCGACGGCCTCGCCCTTGATCCCCCGCACGCATTTGGCCTCGCACTGCGTCTCCTGGGGGCAGACTCGCCCGCAGACGGCTGGCAGTGCGTTATCGTACCGGAGGATGCGGGCCGCGCCGGCCAAGTCGTTTTCCGCCACCCGGCCGATGAATTCGGGGATGGAGACTCCTACCGGACACCCCTCCACGCATTGCCGGTTCTTGCACTGGATGCAGCGCTGGGCTTCGCGTAGCGCATCGTCCGACCCAAGCCCGCGGTTGACCTCTTCAAAGTTGGAACTGCGCACCGTTGCCGCCAATTCCGGCATCCTGACCCGCCCGATGGCGAGACGTTCCCTGGTTGTCATGGTTGTCGTCATGGCTGCACCTGCCTGTTCAATCTGCAATTGGCCGCTTCGTGGCTGCGATAGGTGGAAAGACGGTCAAAGAGGTTTTCGAAGTCTACTTTGTGGCCGTCGAATTCAGGCCCGTCCACGCAGGCGAAACGCGGCTCGCCTTCCACCAGTACGCGACATCCGCCGCACATGCCGGTCCCGTCGATCATGATCGGGTTGAGGCTGACGATCGTCGTGATGCCCTGGGGGCGGGTCAGTTCGGTCACGGCTCGCATCATCGGCACCGGACCGATGGCGAAAACCGCCTGGGGACAGGTGGCCGGATCGGCCATCAAATCCGCCAGCGCGGCGGTAACGAACCCCTTGCGCCCCATGCTGCCATCCTCGGTGGTGATCAACACCTCCTTGGAAATGGCCGACAACTCATGTTTCAATATGATGAAGGCGTCGGCGCGGCCGCCGATGATGGTGGTCACGTCGTTGCCGGCTTCGGCGAGCGCCTTGGCCAGGGGATAGAGGACTGCCGTTCCGACGCCGCCTCCTATGCAGGCCACCCGACCCCACTGCTCGATATGGGTCGGCAGGCCGAGTGGCCCGGCCACGTCGCGCAGAAAACCGCCGACGGGTGTGGCGACGATCGTGCGCGTCGATGCGCCGATGGCCTGAACGAAAAGGGTGATGGTGCCGACTGCGTTGTCGGCGTCGCCGATGGTCAGGGGAATGCGCTCTTCTTCCGGTGCTGAACGGACGATGACGAACTGTCCCGGTTTTCGGGACGCCGCCACCCGTGGGGCTCTGACCACCATGCGGTGGAGAGAGGGTGCAAGGATGTCGTTGCTTACGACTTCAAACATGTCGATACCTGCCCAAATGAGATATGCGGCCAATGGCCGACCTTATTGGATGGTAAACGACGGAACCAAAGAAATACAAGATTGTATACGGTATACAGTTTAAAGTTGATATTATGTATTGATATGAATATGTTGACTCGTAATAAAAATTATTTTTTTGAAGTGGTCACTCCGGCCGCGCAGGGCTGCCCGGCGAGGGCGCCCTTGACCCGCCGTTCGTGCCGATGGAGCGCAATGCCTGGGTGGTTGGCAATGGGGCGGCCGTCGTGGTAGACTTTAATGCCTTTATTTGGAATTGGTATAAATGGCGTGGGGCATGCCAAGGAAAGACGGAAGGAAAGGAGACGCTACCGTGGGCACATTCATCGACACCGGTACACAGGAGTGGGAGACGGTACGGCCGGACGTTGCCCAAGGGGTGCTGGGCCTGACCATCCTGAACGTTGGGGTCAAGGTGACCGTCACCCGCGTCCTGCCGGGAAACGGTTTTGCCGCGCATCACGACACCTATGGGCACCTGCTCTATTTTATGTCCGGTTCGGGCGTCGTCGGGGTGAGCGGTGACGAAGCTCCCATACGGCAGGGGCTGGCGGTCCGCATCCAGGCGGGGGAAGAACATTATTACCGCAATACCGGGGACGATGAGCTTACCCTGCTGTCGGTCAACATCCCCGCTTAATGTGCTATAATCAGTTTCAGGGCGGATTTGGATTATAGCATCAAGCCGTATCCCAAAGGAGGAATACGCCATGTCCCTTCCTCCCCAACTGCGCAGGGTCTCTCCCACGGTTTGGGAGCTCCCCGTGTCATACAAGGACGGCATGCTGGTCCCGGCCCGGATCATCGCAACGGAAGGGCTGTTGGCCGGCATGGAGGCGGGGGTCTTCGAGCAGGCGGCCAACGTGGCCTGTCTGCCCGGCATCCTGAAATACGCCTTCTGCATGCCCGACGGCCACTGGGGCTACGGTTTTCCCATCGGCGGCGTGGCGGCCATGGACCCGGCCAGCGGCGTGATCTCCCCCGGCGGGATCGGTTTCGACATCAACTGCGGCATGCGTCTGGTGCTGACCACCCTGACCGAGGAAGAGGTGCGGCCGCGGTTGCACCAACTGGTGGACCTGATGTTTGCCCGCATCCCCACCGGGGTCGGCTGCACCGGCTTTGTGCGCTGCTCCCGCAGCGAGTTCCGCCATGTGCTGGAGAAGGGCTCCCGTTGGTGCCTGGAGAAAGGCTACGCCTGGCCCGAGGACCTGGAGATGACCGAGGAGGGGGGCTGCTTCGGCGGCGCCGATCCCGATGCGGTCAGCGACAAGGCCATCGAGCGCGGCTTTGACCAGATAGGAACCTTAGGCTCCGGCAACCACTACTGCGAAATCCAGGTGGCGCGGCCCGAAAACATCTTCGATGCAGCCACTGCGCGCGCTTTCGGCATCACCATCCCCAACCAGGTGGTGGTCATGTTCCATTGCGGCAGCCGCGGTTTCGGCCACCAGGTCGCGACCGACTACCTGCAGAGCTTCCTGCGGGTTATGGCCACCAAGTACGGAATCAAGCTCCATGACCGTGAACTGGCCTGCGCCCCGTTCCGTTCCCCTGAGGGGCAGGCCTACTTCGCAGCCATGAAATGCGCCGTCAACATGGGCTTCGCAAACCGTCAGGTGATCCTGCATCGCCTGCGTGAAGTATTCTCCCAGGTATTCCACCGCTCTCCCGAGGACCTGGGGATGCGCATGGTCTACGACGTGGCCCACAACACCGCCAAGTTGGAGCATCACACGGTGGACGGCAGGATGAAGGAGGTGCTGGTGCATCGCAAGGGCGCCACCCGTTCATTCGGCCCCGGCATGGCCGGCATCCCCGAGTGCTACCGCGAGACCGGCCAGCCGGTAATCATCGGCGGCAGCATGGAGACCGGTTCCTATCTGCTGGCGGGAGAGGCGGGGGCGGCTGCCACCTTTTTCACCACGGCCCATGGCAGCGGACGCACCATGAGCCGCCACCAGGCCAAAAAGATGGTCAAGGGGCAGAAACTTTTAGGCGAGATGGAGCAGCGGGGAATCTACGTACGCACCGACTCCTGGGGCGGCCTGGCCGAAGAGGCCGGCTTTGCCTACAAGGATATCGACCAGGTTACCGCTGCCACCGAAGAGGCCGGCCTGTCCCGCCGGGTGGTCAAGCTGGTGCCGATCGGGAATATCAAGGGGTAGTTCGCTGGCCATGCCCTACAAATTTCTTGACGACATCGCCACGGCCGACGTGGCCTTCGAGGCGTGGGGAGACACGCGGGAAGAGCTGTTTGCGGCTGGCGCCGATGCCCTGCTGCATACCATGGTCCATGATCCCGAGGCCGTGGAACGCCGGGAAGAGATGACCGTCACGGTGGAGGATGATGCTCTGGACCTGCTGCTCTTTTCATTTCTTCAGGAGCTGGTCTTTCTCAAGGATGCCCGGCGGCTGCTGTTGCACCCGGAGAGGGTGAGGATCGCCGAGAACGACGGCCGCTACCGGCTGGAATCGGTCTTGCGGGGCGAGAGGATCGACCGGCAGCGCCACCCCCTGGTGGTGGACGTAAAGGCCGCCACCCTGCATCGTTTACGGGTCGCCTGCAAGTCCGAAATCTGGCGCGCCGTGGTGGTGCTGGATGTGTAATCTCGATCAGCCGCATCGCTTGCCGCTCGTCCCTGTTGGGGTATAATGCACTAACCGAGTAATTTCCCGTCATGAACAGTGAGGAGATGCCATGGAACTTAAAAATACCCGCACCACCATTCTCAACGGTGAGGATCCGGAACAGAAACGGGCCGAAATCCTGGACTACTTCCATAAAACGTTCGACATCGACGAGAAGCTCTACGAGACGCTGAGGCATGACGATACCTTCTACCTGCGGGCCGACCGGCTGCGGCATCCGCTGATATTCTACTTTGGCCATACCGCCACCTTCTTCATCAACAAACTGACCATCGCCAAGGTGATTGAAAGCCGCATCAACCCACGCTTCGAGTCCATGTTTGCCGTGGGGGTGGATGAGATGTCCTGGGATGACCTGAATTCGGCCCACTACGACTGGCCGACCCGTCAGGCGGTCAAGGAGTACCGCGACAAGACCCGCGAACTGATGGACGGCCTGATCCGGCGACAGCCGCTCAAGCTGCCCATCACGTGGGGCGATCCGTTCTGGGCCGTCATGATGGGCATCGAGCACGAGCGTATCCACCTGGAGACCTCATCGGTGCTGATCCGCCAGTTGCCCATCGACCAAGTGGTGCAGCTTCCCCTCTGGGCAATCTGCGGCGAGACGGGCGAACCGCCGGAAAACAGGCTGCTTGCGGTTGCCGGAGGCCCCGTGGTCTTGGGGAAACCCAAGGACCATCCTCTTTACGGCTGGGACAACGAGTATGGCCGCCACGAGGCCGAGGTGGCCGGGTTCAGGGCATCCCGGTACCTGGCATCCAACCGGGAGTTCCTGGCCTTTGTCCAGGCCGGCGGCTACCGGGAACAAAAGTGGTGGACCGAGGAGGGGTGGAACTGGCGGGAGTTCAGGCAGGCCGAGCACCCGCCCTTCTGGATCAACAGGGATGGCGGCTGGAAACTGCGCACCATGGCCTCGGAGATTGACTTGCCCTGGAACTGGCCTGTGGAAGTCAACTATCTGGAAGCCAAGGCGTTTTGTACCTGGAAGGCGGCGGAAACCGGCCTCCCCATCCGCCTGCCGACCGAGGATGAATGGAACCGGCTGCGGGACATGTGCGATATCCCGGACCAGCCCTGGTGGGACAAGGCGCCGGGCAACATCAACCTGGAATATTGGTCGTCATCCTGCCCGGTGGACCGCTTCGGTTTCGGCGATTTCTACGACGTGCTGGGCAATGCCTGGCAGTGGACCGAAACCCCCATCTATCCCTTCCACGGTTTCCGGATCCACCCGTGGTACGATGATTTTTCCACCCCCACCTTCGATACCCGCCACAACCTGATAAAAGGGGGGTCGTGGATCTCCACCGGCAACGAGGCGACGCGGGATTCGCGCTACGCATTCCGTCGGCATTTCTTCCAACACGCCGGGTTCCGTTACGTGGAGAGCGCCGCGCCGGTGGAGATCCGCGAGGACCAGTATGAGACCGACACCCTGGCGGCCCAGTATTGTGACGCCCATTACGGGGCGGAACGGTTCGGCGTGGCAAATTTCCCGGCAACCTGCGCAAAACTCTGCCTGGAAGTGATGGGAGACCGTCCCAAGGGGCGCGCCCTGGACCTGGGGTGCGCCGTGGGCAGGGCCTCTTTCGAGCTGGCCCGCGGCGGCTTCCAACGGGTGACGGGACTGGATTTCTCCACCCGTTTCTTCCGTCTGGCGGCCCGCATGCAGGATGAGGGGTACCTGCGCTACGCCTTTCCCGAGGAGGGTGAAATACTCTCGTTCCACGAGATCAGTCTGACCGACCTGGGGCTGGAGAAGGTGCGTGAGCGGGTCGAGTTCTCTCAGGCCGACGCCTGCAACCTGCCGGAAAAATTCACCGGCTATGACTTGGTGCTGGCGGCCAACCTCATCGACCGGCTCTACTCGCCGCGCCGTTTCCTGTCAACAATCCACGAACACATCAATCCGGGCGGACTGCTGGTCATCACCTCGCCCTATACCTGGCTGGAGGCATTCACCAAGAAAGAGGAATGGCTGGGAGGGTACAGGGATGCGGGCGAGAACGTCACCTCGCTGGAAGGGCTGAACAGTGCGCTAGCACCCCGTTTTCGCCTGCTGGGCGAGCCGCGCGACATCCCCTTTGTGATTCGCGAGACCCGGCGCAAGTTCCAGCATACCATCGCCGAAATGACCGTATGGGAGTTGAAATAATCCCGTGTGTCGCGAATAAACGCACGGGACACTATTGGGGGAGCCATGAAAGAACGGATTACCGAGTTGGAGCTGCGTTTCATGCAACAGGAACATACCATCCAGGAATTGAACGACACGGTCTATCGCCAGGAGCGGGCCATTGATCGGCTTGAACGGGAGCAGAGCCTGATCCGCGAACAGCTTCGACTGCTGGCGCCCTCCATCAATCGCAGTGCCGAGGAGGAGGAGCCGCCGCCGCATTACTGAGGGCGCAGGGATCGATCCGAAACCGCCATGAGTGCTCTCAGGCAAACTTGACGTGGAAATAAAATACCTGTACGTTGCACTACACGGCCAAAGGGGGTTGCGGGATTCGTCCTGCATCTCCTTTTTTCGTTGGGTTGCCGTGGGACTGCCCGCGACCATGGTACACTATGACAAAAGGCCCGTTACCGGGCCCTGCATCGGGAAAACCGGCGATCATCGGTTGCCTTTCGGGAGGTATAATGCGTTACTCACCGCTTCTGACGGACCTGTACGAACTGACCATGCTGGCCAGCTACCTGGAGGAGGGCATGGTGGGCAAGCGGGCCGTATTCGACCTGTTTTTTCGCATCAATCCCTTCGAGGGTGGGTATGCGGTCTTTGCCGGACTTGAACCCGCCCTGGACTACCTGGAAGAATTGCATTTCAACTCCGAAGAGCTGTCCTACCTGATGGGACTTGGCTTGTTCCAGCCCCGCTTTATCGATTTTCTGCGCGACTTCCGTTTCCATGGCCGGGTGACCGCACCACCCGAGGGAACGGTGGTCTTTGCCAATGAACCGCTCCTGACGGTGGAGGGGGCCCTGGCGGAGGCACAATTTGTGGAGACCGCGCTCCTTTCCATCATCAACTTCCAAACCCTGGTGGCAACCAAGGCGGCGCGTATCTGCCATGTTTCGGGCGGGGCGGAGGTGATCGAATTCGGCTTGCGGCGCGCCCAGGGACCTGACGGCGGGCTTTCCGCATCCCGGGCGGCCTGCGTGGGCGGGGCCGACAGCACGAGCAATGTCCTGGCCGGCATGGCCTTCGGCCTGCCGGTTCAGGGAACCCATGCCCATAGCTGGGTCCAGGCATTCCCCGATGAACTGACCGCTTTCCGGGCCTATGCGGATGCCTTCCCCGAGGCCACTGTCCTGTTGGTGGACACCTACGACACCCTGGGCAGCGGCATGCCCAACGCCATTATCGTTGCACAGGAACTGCGGGAGCGGGGCCACGAATTGCGGGGCATTCGCATCGATTCCGGCGACCTGGCCTACCTGTCCCGCGAAGCGAGGCGGATGCTGGATGCAGCCGGTTTCGGGGAGGTGCGCATCGTGGTATCCAACGAGCTGGATGAGTACGTGATAGAGTCGGTGCGCAGCGAGGGGGGGCGGGTGGACGTCTACGGCGTGGGCACCAAGCTGGCAACCTGCTCCGGGCCCGGTGGCTCGGCTTTGGGCGGCGTCTACAAGCTTGTCGCGGTGGACGGTCTTCCCAAGCTGAAGGTGACCAGCGACATGGCCAAGGCGACCCTGCCGGGCATGAAGAGCGTCCTGCGCGCGACCGGCCCGGACGGTATTTTCATTCAGGATGTCATCTGCCTGGAAGGGGATGAGGTGCAGCCGGGCGAAACGGTCTATGACCCGACCAACCCGCTGCAGCACAAGCTCCTTCCCGCGGGGGCGCGGCTGTCCGATCTGCGGCGGGTGGTGATGGAAGAAGGACGGCGCACGGTTGCCAGGGAGCCGCTCGAATCAATGACCGCCCGCTGCCGGCGGGAACTTGCCTTGCTCCCCCAGGGGTGCCTGCGCTTCATAAACCCTCACCGCTACAAGGTTTCGGTCTCTCCTCGCCTGAATGAGCTGCGCTGCAGGCTGATCACTGAAGCATGCAAAAGGGGGGCATAGCCATGGAACGGGACAGCGCGCTTTTAATCGTGGATGTGCAGAACGATTTCTGCCCTGGCGGGGCGCTCGGCGTACCGGAGGGCGACCGGGTGGTGGAACCGCTCAATCGGGCGGCAGAGCGGTTTGCGAAGGCCGGTTTGCCGGTATTTGCCAGCCGCGACTGGCACCCGGCCGTGACCAGGCACTTCGGTCAATACGGCGGAACCTGGCCGCCACACTGCGTGCAGGGGACCCCTGGTGCCGACTTCCACCCCGGGCTGCGCCTGCCGGCGGGCACCATGGTTATCTCCAAGGGGACCGCCCCCGATCTCGACAGTTATTCGGCCTTCGAGGGGTTCCTGGAAGATGGGGCTACTCTTGCGTCGTGCCTTGCAATGCTGGGGGTAAGCCGCATCTACATCGGCGGCCTGGCCACCGACTACTGCGTGCGCTCATCGGCGCTGGATGCCGTGCGGGCCGGCCTTGGGGTGACAGTGCTGACGGATGGTGTGGCGGGCGTGGACCAAAAGCCGGGCGACTCGGCCCTGGCCCTGGAGGAGATGGTCCGGGCGGGTGTTCGGCTTGTCACGGTCGATGGGATATAGGGAGCTTCCTTCAATTCAGCACGTCAGAATCGGTCCCCACGATAGTAGTCCGAATCAACTGCCAGGGGGGTTGAATGTGTCCACAACCGTATTCGGCTCGTAACGATGCCCGGCACGGCTCTCCCTCTGTCGGCGCCTGACCGGCTGATCGATTCGCTCAGGGCGCCCGGCTCAATCATGGAGAACGTCCCTGTTGCGGATTTTTTTGACAAAAATTAAGAATAACTAAAATAGGTTAGCAGTGCATACTTAATTATATTGACTTCAACCGGCGCAACATATTAAATTTTGCCGCGTAACTTTTGAATAGCCGCTTTTGCAGCGGCCCGCCCCATCCGGTTTTCCCCCTTTGCCATTCACTGACCCGACCACCCTTGTAAATCGCCTGAACATGGGACTCGACGGCTGGAGCGGCCTCTGGTCGGGAACACAAATACACAACACCATACAGGCTCTCTGCGTTGGGGGGCAGGTCAGCCGATTTCCTTTACTTCCTTGGCACGAGGAACATACCGTACATATGGAAAACAGCAAACTCATACTGGCATTCGTTGCCGCAGGCATCATGGACGACGATCTCGACAACCTGTTGGCGCGCCTGCTCGCCATGCTTCAACAGTTGCCTTCATTCCGCGTACAGCCAAGAGGGGTTGTCAGGATGTTCAATCCCCGCGGCGGCTTGATATCCATAGCACAGCACGGTTTTCAGCCGGTCTGGCTTGATCCCGCGACCGATATTTTGCTGGCGAAGGCTCCCCGGACGTTTTGCGCCACCGCCCATACCGTGTCGTTTGAACCACTGGATCGCGCGATTGTTCTGCCGCTTGCCACTGACAGCCGTCAACTCGGCCAGGCGATCCTCTTTATCGAGCCGGACTGGGTGCCCTCGAATGCGGAAATCGGATTCATGAATAATCTTGCCCAAGCGCTTTCGGGGCTGGTGAACCGCTGCCTGACCGTCGAAACGCTGAAGGTCCGTGAGTTTGAACTTGAAGAAGCGAGGATTCAGACGATACGGAGCCTGGGTGAGGCTGCCGAATGCCGTGATCACGACATCGGTTTGCATGTGATGCGGATGTCGAGTTTCGCGGTAGTAATCGCCAAGGCGCTTGGTTTGTCTGACGAACAGCGCGAACTGCTGTATATCGCAGCACCAATGCACGATGTGGGTAAAATCGGCATTGCCGATGACATACTGTTGAAACCGGGCAAGCTGACCGACGATGAGTTCGACATTATGAAGACCCACACGGAAATCGGCGAACGATTGCTGTATGGCTCGGAATCGCTCATCATGGCGGCACGGGATATTGCCTCCTCCCACCATGAAAATTGGGATGGCAGCGGTTACCCGCACGGTTTGAAGGGAGAGGGGATTCCTCTTCTTGCCCGAATCTGTTCAGTAGCCGACGTCTTTGATGCCCTTATTTCGACACGCCCATACAAGTGTGCTTGGTCGATTGAAGATGCCATTACCTGGATTTTGTGCCAAGCCGGGAAAAAATTCGATCCGATCGTCGTCAAGGCCTTCGAGGCAGCATTACCTGAAATCAGGCGCATCCGGGAACTATACCGCGAAGACATCATCAATCCCACCCAAACCGTGGCGTTGGCCGAGCTGGTGCATCGGGGTACAAGATGGATCAGTTGGGACGAAACACTAAGAGTGGGTATTGACGTTATTGACGAACATCACCGATATTTGTTCGACCTGGCCAACGAACTTATAGGCATAGTGGCAAAAAAGCTCGAGTTACGAGCGGTTGGTCGGCTGCTCAGTGCTCTTGAACAGTATGCCCAGGTGCATTTTCATGCCGAAGAGCGAATGATGGAACACTATGGCTATGCTGATTTGGAACAACAGAAACATCAGCACCAACAGTTTACTGACAGACTACTTGAATTCCGTAAAGAATTCCATGATAACCCGCTGCTCGTCCAGTTTGAGGCGATGGCTTATCTGCGGGAATGGCTGGAAGTGCATATCAGGCACGAGGATGCCCGGCTCAAGGAGCTGGTGGTATAGCTTGGCCGTTTTTCCGCGCCAGGGTCTCCACACGGCACAATTCAGGTAACTCCATTTCCGCTTCCCCACATGTATCGTGTTGAGTCCGGATCGTGTTACTCTCCTGTAGCACCTGTTACGAAGATACGCATTGCCATTCCTCCTGTCGCGGTCAGGAGAGGTTCACAAGACATCGAACGAAAGCCGCGTGCCGACGTGAAAACTTGAACCCCATTGATTTGCTTCGCGCGCTCATTGGTGCCGCTAATAGAGCAACCAGCCCGGATTGGCAACAAAGCGCCAGGAGATTAGTGGATATTCTCATGATGGGATCGCGGCCGATCAAGTAGATCTGTCCCCCAATGTTTAACACATCGCCCCGATCGTTAAACGAAGGACACAAAATGACACCCACAGCATTACGAATCCTGCTTGCCGTTTTTATCTGCGCATGCCTGCAGACAGCGGCGTCAGCGCTGCTGATCGAAGATACGCCCATCAAGCTCGATGCTTCGCGCAACGAGCAGATCATCACAGTCCCCAGCGACGATCTCCATCCGGTCAAGCTTCAACTGACCCTGTTCACTCCCAATGGCTCCGGACCATTTCCGCTTGCGATCATGAACCATGGTTCCGACGGCAACACGTCCGCCAAGCTCAATCCGAGGAACCGTTCACCACTGGCGGTCGGGTATTTCCTTTCCCGCGGCTATGCGGTGGCCCTCCCCATGCTGCGCGGGTACGCCGGTTCCGAGGGGCAGCTCGAGATTCGCGGCTGCGATCCGGCAACTGTCGGGATTGACGATGCCAAAGACATCTATGCCATCATCAATTACCTCTCGACATTCTCCGCTATCGACAGCAGAAACATCCTCGTGGCCGGCCAAAGCTTCGGCGGCTGGAACACCCTCGCCCTGGGCACCCTCAAGCATCCCTGGGTCAAGGGGCTGATAAATTTCTCGGGCGGGATGCTGGTGCCCACCTGCCCGAACCCGGAATACAGTCTGGTTGCCGCTGTTGGTCAGTTCGGAGCGCACACCTCGGTCCCTTCTCTCTGGTTCTACGGGGAAAACGACAAGCTGTTTCCGGTATCGCTCTGGCGTGCCATGTACGAGCGCTACACCGCAGAGTGGGGACCGGCAGAACTCGTAGACTACGGTGTGTTCAAAGACGATTCGCATATGATGCTCGGGTATCAGGAGGGGCTGGCCATCTGGGTGCCGAAGGTGGATGCCTTCCTTGCCAAGGTGGGTTTGCCCAATACACCCGTTTACCCGGAGTACCTGCCCATTTCCTTTCCGCAACCGTCGAACTATGCCGCTATCGACAATGTCGATGCCGTACCTTACCTGAACGATACGGGGCGCGAGTCCTACCGGAAATTCCTGGACAGACCGTTGCCGCGCGCATTCGTTGTGGCCCCGAATGGCACTGCGGCGGCAACTGACGGCGGCGTTGATCCGCTGGGCAGGGCGCTGAAGTTATGCCGGCAAAAAGCGCGCGGCTGTCAGGCCTATGCCTTAAACGATTTCGTCGTGTGGACCGGCCCGGAAGAGACCCCGAAGAAGGCCGGTTTTGCCGCGATCGATGATGTCACCGCAGTGCCGTATCTGAATGAGAAAGGTCGGCAGGGCTACCAGAAGTTCCTGACGATGAAGAAACCACGTGTATTTGTCATAGCGCCCAACGGTTCATGGAGCGCTTTCATGCAGGGGAGGGACCTTGTCGCAAATGCATTGAAGGCATGCGGCAAGGCCAGCAATGAATGTCGGGTATATGCTGTGGACGATGAGGTCGTATGGAAGCAGGAGTAAGCACGGCTGACCACCAACGTCGTCGCCACGAAACAAGGGCATTGCCCTTATGCAATTCTCCGGTTTTTGTCATGTGAGGTGACATTATTTGGAAGGTTAGAATCGCTGATCAGGGGATCATGTATAAATGTTCGAAATAACAGTCGGTTGTGTGGCATGTTTGAGTGGCATACTCTATGCAATTTTTTATTGCCGGTAGAAATAAATCATGCAATACCTGTAAACGACAATCCTCTCTGTAAAGAGCAAACCTGGGGCAACCCGGGGACGCAAAGCCGCGGGTCCAAAATATGAAAGGATAGCCGGGCTACCGAAAAGAGGGCGAGAGATGTTATCGAGCGTCCTTCTAATTTTAATGAGGGACGCTTTTTGTTTTAGGTGTCCCCATCTGAATCTCTGAAAATCAGAATCGGAGGTAGTGCCGTGCATAAAATAATGTCGAGATTCGTTGCCGTTTTTTACGCCTTGGCGGTCACTTTGGCAGCATCCATGGCCTACGCCCGCACTATTGACAACAACAACCGCATCGCGTTGCCCGGAAACGTTCACCCCTCCGCTCAGACGAAGTACGATGCCGGAGCTGCGAGTGACACTCTCCCACTGACGAACATGGTATTGTCGCTGACGGTACCGCAAAACATCCAGACTCAACTCGAAGAATTCCTGGCCAGCCAGCAAAATCCATCATCTTCCAACTACCACAAGTGGCTTGCACCGGCTGAATTCGGGGCGCAATTCGGTAATTCGGCAGAGGATATAACAACGACCACCAATTGGCTGAAGTCCTTTGGCTTCACCATAAATGCCGTAAGCGGCAGCAGAACTTGGATCAACTTTTCCGGTACTGCTGCAATGGTCAAAGCGGCATTCGGCACTCCCATTCACAACTATACCATCAACGGCCGGACATATACCGCCAACTCACAGAACCCGACAATCCCCGCGGGTTTTTCCGACCTCATAGCCGGTGTGGTAACCCTGCATAATTTTCCACGCGGCGCTATGAATACCGGCGCCAAAACATTGGCCGCAGACGTACCGTCCAAGCCTGAATATACCAACGGCAGCAGCCACTATATTGCACCTGGTGATTTTGCGACCATATATGACCTCAATCCGCTGTACAGTGCAGGTATCACCGGTAATGGTCAAACTATTGCCATAGTCGGCCGCACTCATCCGTCCGGCACCAACTGGGCCAATTTCAGAAGTACGATGGGACTCCCCGCGAATCCGCCGCAAGTGATTATAAACGGCCCGGACCCCGGCGATCTTGGCGCCAGCGAAGATCTCGAAGCTGACCTGGACGTGGAATGGTCCGGAGCGGTCGCAAAAAATGCAACCATAAAATTTGTGGTATCCAAATCGACCAACTCGACTGACGGTGTCGACCTTTCAGCACAATATATCGTTGAAAACAATCTGGCGCCTCTTATGAGCGTAAGCTTCGGTGCATGTGAAGCCCAGATGGGCACCGCCGAGAACACCTTTTATAACAATCTCTGGCAACAGGCGGCAGCCCAAGGCATATCGGTCTTTGTGTCCTCTGGCGATTCAGGAGCGGCAGGATGCAGCTCCTCCGGCTCGACAACGGGTTCTGGGCTTGGTGTGAACGGACTCGCATCCACTCCGTACAACGTGGCTGTCGGCGGCACTGAATTCAACGAAGGCAGCGGCAGTTACTGGAACTCAACGAATGGCACCGGAGACACTTCCGCAAAGAGTTATATCCCTGAGACAGCATGGAATGAATCAGGCAGCGGCAACGAAGGGCTCTGGTCGTCCGGGGGAGGGGTGTCGATCATTTATGCAAAACCATCATGGCAAGTCGCATCGGGAGTCCCCTCGGATGGCATGAGGGATGTTCCTGATGTTGCGCTAACCAGCTCCGGCCATGACGCCTATATGATCGTTTCGCAGGGACAACTTGAGGCTGTATCGGGTACATCCGCGGCATCCCCGTCATTCGCGGGGATCATGGCTCTCGTCGTGCAAAAATATGGCCGTCAAGGCAATCCCAATCTCAGTCTGTATCCGCTCGCAAAGGCGCAATACGGCGGCTCCGGTGTGGCGGCCTTTCATGACATTACATCCGGGAATAACAGTGTGCCGGGCGTAGTGGGATACACCGCCGGAACCGGATATGACAGGGTAACCGGCCTCGGTTCCGTC
The DNA here is from genome assembly GCA_031292255.1 of Oryzomonas sp. Classification (GTDB taxonomy): domain Bacteria; phylum Desulfobacterota; class Desulfuromonadia; order Geobacterales; family Pseudopelobacteraceae; genus Oryzomonas. The sequence continues at coordinate 51,439 of JARLHN010000034.1, forward strand.
GATGCAAACGTCATGGTGACCAAGTGGACATCATCGACGGGATCAACAACTCCTGCACCTGCGCCGACCTTCAAGTTGACCGACTCTGCATCCACCATTTCGCTGGTGGCAGGCAACAACGGAACGCTGACAGTCGGCACCACGACAAGCGGCAGCTTCACCGGCAGCATTACCCTCTCGATATCCGGCCTGCCTTCCGGCGTTAGCGCGGCATTCAGCCCGGCGACAATCACGACCCCAAGTTCCGGCAACTCAACACTAACGTTTGCATCCTCCCCCTCGACTACGCCGGGCACTTACTTGCTCACTATTACTGCTGCAGGGGGTGGCATGACGCAGACCGCTTCAGTGTCACTGACGATGACCGCGCCGCCTGTCACCGGAACCACTCTGGTTACCGATAACTTCGCGGGAGGCGGCTGGGACACCCTGGAAACGAGCGCTATCGACAGTGCCATCTGGGGATTGGTTGCCAAGGGGTCTACACCGACAGCCACACCCTACACCGGTAGTGCTATGGCGGAATTCAATTCAGCAGCGGCCAAAACCGGCAATCAGGCTGTACTCGCCCGTGTCACGGGCATTGCGCTCCCGACTACCGCCAAAATGGTCACCCTGAAATTTTGGATGTATCATGACAACGGAGACCAAGCGGCAACCGACACATTGCAACCTGTTATTTCCATGACAAAGAACCTGTCTACATGGACAAAGGTAGGGACCGCCATATCGCGGTATGCCGCCACCAACGGATGGGCGCAAGCCAACGCCGACCTGACCGCTTATAAAGGGCAAACAGTTTACATAGGTTTCCTCGGTACAAGTGCCCATGGGGAGAATATGTATCTCAATGAAATCACCGTGACCGATCAGTAGCGGAATTCCACTCACTGTCCCAAAGAAAAGCCCGGTACTGCCGGGCTTTTCTTTGTTGTCGCCGCCATTTTCAGAAAGAGCCTCATAGTGGCAACCCCTGACCAAGTGACTTGAACTCACCCCATAAATGTCTCGTGTCAGGGGTTGACGCCTCAGCTTTTTTCCACAGGGGCACAGAGAATAAACATTCAATCCGTGACGTTGATCTTTTTTCTCTTTTCTCAGTGCCTTGAAAAAAAACGCGGGATTGATTGATTTTACATTACTAATGTACAACGAATAAAATAAATCTTCCCGCATTGTTTTTGAAAAAGGTGCTATTATGGTAAGAAATCACCGTATTATGCATAACAAGGAGAATACGTATTGGGAAATTGCGTGACTGAAATCGGTACAGGGACGGCAGCTACAAACAGTTTTAGGCTTGGTGAGGAAGAGTTCCGCAAACTTTCTTTTGACGATAAACGTATCTATTTGGATGGGGCGCTCCCCAGTGAGAGGATGGACCTTATTCCGGGAGACCCGGACGGGAAGAAGCTGACACGTGCTATGCCGCCCCAGGAGTTATATTGGCTATTCAAGGAAATTGGCGCTCCTGATGCCATGGAATTGCTGGGTCTGGCAAATCCACGTCAGTGCCTTTTTATCCTGGATATGGAACTCTGGAGGGGTTGGACGTTTTTGGAAGATAAGGCGGTCGAATATCTTGGGTATATTCTGAAAGGGAGTGAGGAACATTTCCTGGAATTGCTCCCGCATCTGGATTTCAATCTTCTTTCCCTCTTTCTGGGGAGGGAACTTGTCGTAGCGGGGGGCATTGGCGATCTCAATAACGATGAAGAACGTCAGACGGATTGGGACTACACCTTTGATGATGTGTTCCTGATAAAATTCAAGAACCCCGAATGCTCCCAGGTCATCGGCTCCTTCCTGGAGTTGGTCTGCCGTTTCGATAATCCCCTGTACGTGGCGCTCATGGAAAGCGTCAGCGGTGAAATCGACATCGAATCAGAAGAGGAATGTTATCGCCTGAAATCGGGACGCCTTGCCGATCTGGGCTTTCCTCCCCATGATGAGGCGCTTGAGATCTACTCCCGTATCGACCCGGCCACGTTTACCCCCAACTTCGATAAAGTGCTGTTGCAGACGGGTGAAGCAACCACTCTTCCCGAGATATTTTTGACCGGAAAGACGTTCCTGGCGAGGGTTGTTCTCCTCATGGACTCGGAGCTCTTTCGCATGGAACTGAATTATCTCATAAATACCGCACTTGTGGCCGACCAAGCGCATCTCGCCGACACGGAATATATGAAGTCGATCTTGGAAAGGGTTTACGGCTACTTGAATATTGCCCTTGAGTACCTGAGCCACGGTGATGAAACGAAGGGGGGAGAAATCCTTGCCGGCGTATATCTGAAAAGCTTGTTTCAGCTGGGGTTTAGTATAGTACTCGGTCTGAAGTACCGAGCGGATAAGCTTGCAGATTCGAGCTATGCCACCAGCAAAGCCCTTTCAGGGCTTAAGAACGCCAGACCTCGCTACTATCGCGGCTTGGATATCGACGGAGTTGACGGCTATCGGGAATTCCGGGAGATGCAGGATGTGAAGAACATGTCCGATTTTCTCGTGGAGTTGAGAGAATGACGACAGTGCATACCTGCACGTTCGACAAGAACCGACAACTATCCGAAATTCAGTTGCGGAACTTTTTTCCCCAGCGCCATGCCGCCGTGTAGATCAGCATCGTATATTGACCCTGCATCGGCGGCCTGATTGACCCACCACCACTTGGACCTTCACGGTACATCGGGATATTTAAGGTTTAGTTTGGTCAGTCCTCGATGTCGATAGGGTTCAAAGCTGGAATACGATTCATGCTATACCAATGTGCGGTAATTGCATGACCATGGAACCATGGTGGCCGCTAGATATATTGCGGGGTCGATTAAACATATCAATGGCAGGGGCGGCGCTTGCTCCGCCCAATCGGGGCGCGGCAGGCAGCGCCCCTGCATTTTGGGTTGTGATGTTTCATTGCCGCAATAATAATAAGATACTGATGGGAGAATATGATGCTGAGAATTATTAACAAGCTGTTCGGAATGTTTTCCAACGATCTGGCAATCGATCTTGGTACTGCAAATACCTTGGTCTACCTGAAGGGCAAGGGGATAGTCCTGCGCGAGCCGTCGGTTGTTGCCGTGCAGAAGATGCCCAGCGGCCAGCAGAAGGTCCTTAAGGTTGGCATGGAGGCCAAGCAGATGTTGGGGCGCACGCCAGGCTCCATCACAGCCATCCGGCCAATGAAGGACGGGGTCATCGCCGATTTCGATATCACCAGGGAAATGCTGTTGTATTTCATCCATAGAGTACACAACCGCAAAACCCTGGTGAGGCCACGTATCGTTATCTGCGTCCCCTCGGGCATTACCCAGGTGGAGAAACGGGCTGTCAAGGAATCGGCGGAATCGGCCGGTGCACGCGAAGTCTATCTGATTGAAGAGCCGATGGCGGCCGCTATCGGAGCCGGACTGCCGATCACGGAAGCGTCAGGTAATATGATCGTTGACATCGGCGGCGGCACCACTGAGGTAGCGGTAATTTCGTTGGCAGGTATCGTTTATGCCCATTCAACCCGCATGGGGGGTGATAAGATGGATGACGCCATCGTCCAGTACATCCGCAAGTCATTCAATCTGCAAATCGGCGAGCGCACGGCCGAATCGATAAAGATCGAAATTGGTGAAGCATGTCCTGGTCCGGATGTTTTGGTAAGGCAAGTTAAGGGTCGCGATCTGGTAACCGGTAACCCGAAGACTATCGAGGTAAACTCCACCGCAATCCGTGAGGCTCTCAAGGAACAGATTAACGCCATTGTTGATACGGTGCTTATCTGTCTGGAAAAAACTCCGCCAGAACTGGCTGCCGATATTTTCGACAACGGCATTTTCCTGGCCGGAGGTGGAGCATTGCTGCGGAATCTCGATAAACTCTTGTGCGAGAAAACCATGGTACCGGTCATGATCGCCGAAAACCCGCTGGATTGCGTTGCGCTCGGCTCCGGCAAGGTCTTGGACGAGCTGGATCTTCTGCGGAGAGTCTCCATAACTTCATAGGAAAAAAGAGCCGGACAATCAGAGGGCCGCAGTAATTGAAATACATCCTCCTTTGGACAGGGGCCTTAGTTGATCCAGCCGGTCAGTATGGCCACGGCGCTCGTCACTGAAACAATCGCCCAGAGAATTACGCCCTGGGCGAGCGGTTTTATGCCTGTTCTGCCCAGTACTTCTCTGGTCAGGCCGCAGCCGATCAGAAACAGGGTAACCACCAGACTCTGTTTCGCCATGCCGTTAAGCGGCTGCCATACCTGATTATAGTGCGGCAGCACTGTTTTGATGGCAGCAGCGGCAATGAAGCCGAAGATGAAGAGAGGAAACTTGACCTTCCCTTCCGACTTGGTGAACCAGGCGGCAACCAGGGCGGAAGGCATGATCCATAATGCCCGGGTCAGCTTGACCGTTGTGCCGATTGCCAAGGCCACCCCGCCATACGCTGCCGCCGCGCCTACCACGCTGCTGGTGTCGTGGATCGCCAGGGCGGCCCAAAGCCCGAATTGTCGCTGCCCCATTCCCAGAAGAAGACCCACGGGAGGAAACAGAATCAAGGCAATCGAATTGAGGGTAAAGACGGTAGCCAGAGCAACGCCGGTTTCTTCAGGCTCTGCCTTGATCACCGGCGCCATGGCGGCTATGGCGCTACCACCGCAGATGGCGGACCCAAAAGAAATCAGGGTGGAAGTGCGCTGGGGTATTTTAAGAAACCTGCCTAACAGATACCCCAAGACCATGGTAAAGCTGATACTGATGGCGGTGTACAAAAAGGCATCCTTGCCGGTCTTGACAAGCTCCGGAATGTTCATGCCAAACCCCAGTCCGACCACCGAGGCCTGTAGCAAGCGCCTGCTCCAGACAGACGTGGTTACATTCCAGGGATTGCCGATCAGAATCCCGAATGTGATCCCGGCCACCAGTGCTATCGGGGCACTTACCCGAGGCCAGCAGCACCCCAGCAATGCTATCCAGAATATTGCTTTCAACAGATTACCGTTTTTCACAACAGCCCCCTTTGGTTACGTAGCTGTTGACACTATAGACAAAACGAAATATAAATAAAAATGAATAATATTTATAAATTATATCAATTGGATTGAACTGTGGCCCTGTCACTTCGGCAACTGGAAATATTTGAAAAGATTGCCACTACGGGAAGCGTCACGCAAGCGGGCGAGGAACTGCTTCTTACTCAGTCAGCGGTCAGTATGGCCTTGTCACAGCTTGAACAGTTGAGCGCTACCCCTTTGTTCGAACGGACCGGAAGGCGTCTCCTGCTAAATGATAGCGGGCGCTTGCTGCTTAAAGAGGCCCGCGAGATACTTCTGGCCGTGCGGCGGGTTGAAATTCAGCTACGGGGTGATCGTGACCAGGAGATGGTGGGTGAGTTGCTGGTGGGGGGGAGCACCACCATCGGCAATTATCTGCTACCTGCACTATTGGGAAATTTTGCCAAGCGGTATCCAAAGACCAGGGTAGAGTTGCAGGTGGGCAACACACAACAGATAGCTCTTTGGCTTGAAGCTGGTGATCTTGATATCGCGTTTGTCGAGGGGCCCTGCCACAGCAGGGGGCTTGTTTCGTCCCACTGGCGCGATGACGAACTTGTCGTGGTAACGGGGCCTGAACATCCCTGGGTAAAGGGCAAGGTCGTCACACCGGCCAGCCTGGCGTCGGCCCCTTGGATCATGCGTGAAAAAGGCTCCGGTACGCGCGAGATATTTGAGGACGCCATGGAGAAAGCCGGTATCAGCTATGCAATATCGCTTGAATTCGGTCATACGGAGGCCATCAAGAACGGTGTCGCTTCAGGGCTTGGGGTAAGTTGCCTTTCGCGGATTGCCGTTCACCGTGAGCTTGAGTACGGCTTGCTTGTGGAGGTGGCAAGCCCGTTGATGCTCAAGCGTTCCCTTTCGCTGCTCAAAAGACGCGACAGCAGCTGTTCGGCCTTGTTGGCAGCTTTTTTGGAGGTGTCTGGCGGGCGTTGGAGTGCTATCTGACCATGTACCGGACCGGCTGATGCAACGCCTACACCTTCTTCCCGCCTGAAGACGCAATCCATGCCTGTACGCCGGGTAATCTCCGCTTGACTCCATCATGGGCATATGAACCCAGGCTGGTCGCCCAACCAGAAAATAATGCCTGAGCCGACCATGTCGTGGCTCTCCTCCAGGCCATGTTACTCATGGACCGGCAGCATCTTTAGTTGTCGGTCCAAACACGTAACATCCCGGCTTCAAACCGCCTACCAAATTGAAACAGACGGCGCGCAGGTTTTCCTACCGGCAGATATGTGCCAACCCCCACCCACGGCAGACATTTTTTTGTGTTGACATATTTTAAAATCCACATATATTGTAAAACATATAATTAATAAAGTTCCTTAAACATCGGCTATGCCGTTACGGCGTTCAAGGCATTTCAAAAAATAAAATGCCACTCATATGGGCGTTGACAGGTTTTAGATCCTCTTGTCCGAGGGTATTCCGTTGAATATCATCGTTGAATATCCTGCATTCAACCCATTATGGGGGCTTTCCTCAAGTCATGACTCAATGGAGAACCTATGCTGCGAATTTTCTTTTCCTTGCCGCTTCTTTTCTGTTGGATTGGGATAGCCGCCGCGGAACCCGTCAGGCTGTCGATCAAAGACGCTGTCAGTCTGGCAGCCGGCACCAGCAACATGGTTAAGGCCGAGAAATTCAGATTGGCTGCCGCTCAAAGCGGTGTTGACCTTGCCGGATCCCACTACCTTCCCCGCCTCGGTTTTGAAGAGGCCTTTGCTGCATCAAACTCGCCGACTCAAACCTTTATGATGAAGCTCGATGAAGGGCGCTTTGCCGTGAATGACCTGCAGATAGCCAATCTGAACAATCCTGGCACGCAGCACGATTTCAGGACAGCTCTCGTGCTCACGCAGCCATTGTTTAACCCCGCCATTGCTCCCACCAGGGAGATTGCCGTCAAACAGGCAGAGTCTCAAAGCATGAGTCTGGAGACAACCAGACAGGAAATGGCTTTTGCCGCATTTCGGCTCTACCTTGAGATCCAGAAGGCTCAAGCGCGGGTTCGCGCTGCGGAAACTGCGCTGGGCGAGTCACGGGAGAACCTGCGTCTCGCAAAGGTCCGGACTGAAAACGGCGTGGGGTTGAAATCGGATGAATTGCGGGCCAAAACACATCAGGCCTCAATAGAGCAGAAGCTCATCACGGAAAAGAATGTGCTTTCACTTGCAAGGATGCAGCTTGAAAAACTTTTAGGGTTCAAGGAGGGGGAAAACCTGGAAGTCGATGGCGCCATCAGCGACGTGCCTTCTCCACCCGGACAGAATGACCTGATCACTACCGCCTTGGAAAATCGGAGCGACCTGCTGCAAATGAAAAGCGAACAGGAGAAGGCCAACGCAGGAGTCAAGCTGGCAAGAAACAGCTATCTGCCGTCAGTGGCGGCATTCGCAAGCTATCAGCTTAATTCGAAGGATACCCCCTTTGGAGCGGACAATGATTCATGGATGGCAGGGGCGACCCTCAAATGGCAAATCTTTGACGGGTTTGCCCGCAGTAGTGAGTATCGCAGAGCTGTTGCCAATCGGTCCGCAAGCAGTGAATATATTGAAAACCAAATCAAAGAGGTGGTCTACGGCGTCAAGGAAAGTTTACTGAAGCACGATGAAGCCGATAAGCGGCTTGAGGTAGCCAAAAATACCGTACAGGATGCGGAAGAAACGGTACGCCTGATCTCCCGGCGGTATGAAAACTCACTTGCAACCATGTATGAACTGCTGGATGCACAGACGGTACTGAATCAAGCGCGGTCCGGATTGATCGATGACGAGACGAACTTGGCGCTGGCCACCGGACAAATCTACCATGCAGCGGGCATATTTCTCAAGGAGATGTCGAAATGATGCATACCAAGGCAACCCGTGTCGGCCTGGGGCTGCTGTTTTTGGCAGGCTGCAGCGGCAGCGGGCATGATTCCGGGAAAAGGGTTTCCGATACGGCGACGGTTGTAAAAGGGGTTGTAATAGAGCGTGCCGCTGCCTCATCGTTGCCGGAAACCTTTGAGGTCTCAGGTGTGGTCCGTTCCAGGACCAGTGCCGTGATTTCCAGCCGGTTGGCCGGTACGATCAGTGCGATGAGCGTGCAGGAGGGGGACAGGATCAAGAAGGGTCAGCTTCTGATCCGGCTTGATGCCGGGGAAAACCAGGCCAATGAAGCATCGGCCGTTGCGGGCATCGAAGAGGCGCGTCGCGGGCTGGATGAAGCCGCGGCACGCAAACAGCTTGCCGACGTGACCCAGGAGCGCTTTCAAAAACTGTTCATGGAACAGGCGGTAACCCGCCAGGAATTCGATATCAAGCGGACCGAGCGCGAACTGGCCTCGCAAGGTCTCGCACGGGCGGAAGCGCGCCTCAGGCAGGCTCGGGAAGGGGCAAAAGCCGTTGCGGCGGTGGCGGGCTATACGAAAATTGTCGCCCCTATTTCAGGGGTCGTCACCAGCAAACTGGCGGCTTTGGGGACAACCGTCTTCCCTGGCCAGCCACTCATGACCATTGAGGATGAAGGCCGGTACCAGTTGGAGTTTGCCATACCCGAGTCGCTCGCCGCGAAGGTCAAACAGGGCGGCAGCGTGCAGGTGACGCTGGATGCCGCCGGGACGACCTTTCCCGCACGGATAGCAGAGGTTGTCCCGGCGGTTGATCCTGCCACTCGAACGTTTACCGCCAAGATAAACCTCAACCGGAAAGGGCTCAAGTCCGGCATGTTTGGTAGGGGGGCCATTTCAATGGGAACGGGCAGCATCGGCTTGACCGTCGCGAAAAAAGCCGTTTTCGAGCAGGGAGCACTGACGTCGGTATGGGTGCTGGACAAGGATAATATTGCCCGCATGCGTTTGGTCAAGGTCGGCAAATCGATTGGGACCCGGCTGGAGATTCTCTCGGGCTTGTCGGAAGGTGAAAGGATCGCGGTCGAGGGTGCAGAGATGATCACGGAAGGCGTAAAGGTGGAATAAACCATGAATCACCTCGGTTTTGCGGGAAAGGTTGCCCGTGCCTTCATCAACTCGAAGTTGACCCCGCTGATTGTGGGAGCTGCGCTGATGCTGGGGCTGTACGCGGTCATAATGACCCCCCGCGAGGAAGAACCGCAAATATCGGTACCGATGGTGGATGTGTATCTGCCGATGCCCGGATCGTCGCCCGCCGAAGTACAGGAGCGGGTAGTCAAACCCCTTGAAGCGATGTTGTGGCAGATCAAGGGGGTTGAGTATCTCTACTCCATGAGCCGCCCCGGCATGGGCATCATCACCGTCCGCTTCCTGGTAGGGCAACCGATGGAGGAGTCGCTGGTCAAACTCTACAACAAGGTCATGAGCAGCCGTGCCCTCCTTCCCCCCGGCGCTGGTGAACCGCTGGTTTCACCCAAGTCCATCGATGATGTCCCGATCCTGGCCCTGACCCTCTGGTCTGAGCGATATGATTACGGCACCCTGCGTATGCTGGCCAGGGAAGTTGCCGACAAGCTGAAGAAGAGCGAGAACAGTGCCGAGGTGGAGATAAAGGGGGGACTTTCCCGTCAGGTACGGGTGTCTCTGGATGCGTCCCGCATGACTGCATACGGATTATCACCCCTTCAGGTAGCCTCTGCCTTGCAGAAAAGCAATACAAAGCTCGCATCGGGCTCCTTCAGTGCCGACAACAGGGATACCCTGGTGGACACCGGCGGTTTTCTGGAGAATGCCGAGGCGGTCAAGCACGTGGTGGTCGGGGTTGCCAACGGTAAGCCGGTCTACCTGTCCGACGTGGCCCGGGTGGAGGATGCCCTTAACGAACCGCAGGATTATGTCTTCATGGGGCTGGGGCAGGGAGCGGCGCAGAAGAAGCTGATCGGAAATCCTAAGCAGGATTACGCCGCCGTAGCCATTTCAGTGGCAAAAAGAAAAGGCGCCAACGCCACCTGGGTGGCTGAGGATTTGCTGGCCAAGGTGGAATCGCTTAAGGGGAAAGTGATACCGGCAGATGTCCAGGTGACCGTGACCCGCAACTATGGTGAGACCGCCAGGGAGAAAAACAACGAGCTGCTGTTCCACATGTTCCTGGCTGCCCTCTCGGTCACGATCCTCATCTCCCTCTTCATGGGATGGCGCGCCGGGGCGGTTGCGGCCATTGCCATTCCGGTCACCCTGGCCCTGACCATGCTGGTCTTCTATCTGATCGGCTATACCCTTAACCGCATCACCCTCTTTGCCCTGATCTTTTCCATCGGCATCCTGGTGGATGATGCCATTGTCGTGGTGGAGAACATCCACCGCTACTTCACCACCACCATCATGAAACCTCTTGAGGCGGCCATCAGGGCGGTGGACGAGATCGGCAATCCGACGATACTGGCCACCTTCGCCGTCATCGCCTCGATCCTCCCCATGGGCTTCGTCGGCGGCCTGATGGGCCCCTACATGCGCCCGATCCCGGTAGGCGCCAGCATGGCCATGTTGATCTCCATGTTCATCGCCTTCACCGTCACCCCCTACTTCGCGTATCGCTTCATGCGGGGGGCCCATCATGCCGGGGCAACGGAGAAGTATCCGAGCGATTCCCGGCTGACCCGCTTCTACCGTCACTGGATGGGGCGGCTGCTCCATGAAAAGCCCTTGCGCTACAGCTTCCTGACGGCAGTGGTCGTCCTGCTGCTTGCCTCGTGCTCGCTGATCTACTTCAAGGCCGTGACGGTCAAGATGCTCCCCTTCGACAATAAAAACGAAATGCAGGTCATTATCGATGCCCCTGACGGAACGCCGCTGGAGCAGACCGCCCGAATCACCAGGGAGATGGGTGATGCACTGCGGACAATGCCGGAGGTGACCGATTTCCAGATGTATGTGGGTACCAGCGCCCCCTTCAACTTCAACGGTCTGGTCCGGCATTACTACCTGCGCAAGGGCAGCAACCAGGCCGACATCCAGGTCAACCTGCTTCCCAAGGACAAGAGGAAGGACCAGTCCCATGACACGGCCAAGCGCATCCGGCCGCTGGTCAAGGCCGTGGCCGACAGATACGGCGCACGGGTCAAGGTGGCTGAGATCCCGCCCGGCCCGCCGGTACTGGCCACCCTGGTAGCTGAGGTCTATGGACCAAATGATGCCGGCCGCGCCGGTATTGCCGCCAAGGTCAAAGCGATCATGCAGCAGACGGCCGGCGTGGTGGATGTGGACATGTACCGCGAGGACGACCAGCATAAACTGAGTTTCAACGTGGATCGCGAGAAGGCGGCATTGTCCGGAATTTCCGTGGAGGATGTTACCGCTACCATGGCCATGGCGCTGGGGGGGCGAAACGTTGGACTACTCCATCTGCCGAAGGAGAAGGAGCCTGTCTTTATAAACCTGCGTCTGCCCACCGCAAGCCGCGGTTCCGTGGCTGACCTGGCGTCAGTCAACGTTCCGGGATCACGGGGCTCCGTGCCTCTTTCCCAGTTGGTGCGGACTACCAGCGGCAGCGAGGAGAAGACACTCTATCGCAAGAACCTGAAGAATGTGGTCTACGTGATCGGTGATGTGGCCGGCCAGACCGAGGCGCCGGTCTACGCCATCCTTAAGATGCAGAAGGAGATTGCATCCTTGCCAACCCCTGACGGTCAGAAGATAGAAATCCTGGCATCCAAACAGCCCTGGTCCGAAGAGCACATGGGCATGAAGTGGGACGGAGAGTGGCATATCACCTACGAGGTTTTCCGTGATCTGGGCATGGCCTTCGGGGCGGTGATGGTGCTGATCTACATCCTTGTGGTGGCCTGGTTCCGCGACTTTACCACGCCGTTGGTGATCATGGCCCCGATCCCGCTGACCCTCATCGGCATTTTGCCGGGGCATGCCATATTCGGGGCATTTTTTACCGCGACATCCATGATCGGCTTTATCGCCCTGGCCGGGATCATCGTACGCAATTCGATCATTTTGATCGACTTTGCTGAAATGAAACGCCGTGAGGGGATGCCCCTGGACAAAGCCATCATCGAGGCCGGAGCGGTACGTTTCCGTCCCATGCTGCTGACCGCCGCCGCGGTGGTGGTGGGAAGTTTCGTGATCGTTTTCGATCCGATCTTCCAAGGATTGGCCCTGGCCATGATGTTCGGCGAAATCGCCTCGACAACCCTTTCCCGGGTAACCATTCCGATACTGTACTATCTGGTGCAGTCGTGGAAAGAGCGGCGTCATATAGGTGAAACAAAGGAGGATGTTTGATGTTTTGGTCGAAAAAGGCAAGACCATCAGGAGAAGGAATGGAGGTGGCCAAGCAGTGTCAACTGGAAGCGGAGGCGCTTTACCGGTCCGGTACCCATCACTGCGCCGAAGCTGTAATGGAAGCTGTCAGAAAGCACTTTGCGCCCGAAGTGCCTGAGTCCGCAGTCAAAGCCGTTGCCGGTTTTGGCGGCGGTTCCGGTTCCGGCTGCTTATGTGGGGCGGTGTCCGGCGGCACCGTGGCGTTGGGGGTGGTACTGGCAGATAAGAAGAGTACCTCGCATCTGACAAAGGAATTGCACACCTGGTTTAAGGAAAAGTACGGGGTTACCTGCTGCAAGACTATTCGCCAGACCCACGGGGGTGCCTGTCCGGTCTTGACGGGTGAAGTCGCGGGCAAGATCGCTGAAATGCTCGACAGAAAATAGAAAGGAGTGCACCATGAAGGAAGAATTTTATATCGAACGTATTATCCGCACCGTGGCCGGGTCATTTGTCATGATATCTCTGTTGCTCGCCCACTTCCATTCGCCCTACTGGCTCTTGTTTACCGGCTTTGTCGGGCTTAATCTGTTTCAATCCGGTTTTACCCAGTTCTGCCCGATGTTCACGATCCTGGAGAAATTTGGTGTGCCGCGCTTTCCCAAGGAATCATGCGGCAAATGAGCTGTGAACAAACCTGAAAGCGGGAATTGGAGGTGACATGGATACTTTTAATTCAATAGCACACACCTTGAAACTGATTGGGCATCCCTTGCGGTTACAGATTGTCGCCGGCCTGATCAGGCAGCCAAAATGCGTAAAGGACATCTGGGAATGCCTTGACATGCCGCAGGCCGTGATCTCCCAACATCTGGCAAAGCTGAAAGCAGGCGGCATCATCGAGGGTAAGCGGTTCGGAGTCGAGATTCATTATACGGTGATTGATCCGATGGTAAAGATGGTGGTTGAACACCTGACAGACAATGAGGCAAATTTATGAAAGACATTTTCGTTGTTCTCGTGATTTTCGTCATTTGGGTACTCCTGCAGAAAGTGATTCTTCCAAGGCTCGGCATTTCGACATGAATGTCGAACTCATGCGATCTCGCGGGCCGAGATGCCAAAACAAAGAAAGTCAGTAGTACAGCTGCGGAAGATGAAAAGCAACATCGGTCAAACAAATGATTAATGAGTAGGTGTCCGAGGTATGCCACCATTTGCCGTGATGTGTTTATTCATGGCAGCATACCTCGATCTGCTCAACTAAAGCTCGATTTGGAATGAAGCGTTGACAGCCGGCCGGTATGATCCGGTTCCATGTGATTGTGGATCAGATAATCAATATCGTTTGCTTGCAACGAGATGGAATTCGGCTTGTCTTCAAATGCCATCGTGTTGCAATCCACGTCCTCTGTCAAATCCGTCAATGCCGTTTTTTCGCCATGGACAACATAGGGATTCCTGATTGGCATTGTTCTCCCGCAGGATGAAGAATGTTCAGCCGGAAAAAGGTTCCCCCTCCCCAGCGGGGGGAGGGAACCAAAATAGCGGGATATGGGTTCAACTCCGGTAGGAATTTATTGTCTTGTCTCAAGCATCTTAATGGCCAAATCCAGGTTGTGATAGGCAATCGCCCTAATCTTGCTGATTTCGGGAGAAGCCGGCAGTTTGCCGAGATGGCCAAGGAACTTGTCGAGATTCCTGCGTGCCTGATTTGTTGTCTTCTCATCAAATGGAATGGATAAATCCATCCCCTTGACGTCCCAGGCATCTTTGGGTAACACCGTAAAGGGTGCCATATCCTCGTTCCTCCGGCCAGCTGCCAGTGGTGGCGGCTCCCATTTTGCATCCGTGAAACGCATCCCATTGCGATCCGCAATGACTTTATAGCTCCCCTTGAATGGCTTGGTCACATCTTTCTCTTCAAAGTACGTCCATTCTGAAACCCCGACCTGATCGTGGGAATCGTGACAGGTGCCACACTTCCTTGCCTTCCCCAGAGCATGGCTGAGCTTGTCCATTTGAATCCAGAGAATTGCTTTGTTCGCTGAAGGCAGGTCGTTTCTGGTGCCGACAACGATGAAGGCATCGTTCACATCGGTGGCTGAACGAGAAACTTCAAATGCCGGTGGCTCTCCAATCCTGACGTTGCCAGGTACTGTCCGTTTCGGTATCGCCCGGAATAATAGTCCGGTTGGTCCAAGCTCTTGCGTCTGGTTGAGGACGGCCATTGGATATGGCTTCACTGCGATCCAGCGTCCGGAGGCATCACGGATGAGTGTCGGGAGATCGCGGGTGCCATAATATTCCTTATGCTTTGCATAAGGCGTCTCGACACCTGCGATATTGCCTCTTCCCCAGAAGGTGTATTGGTAAGCCCCGGAAACGGTAACATGGCAGGCGCTACAATCCACGTTGGCGTGTGCTGACTTCCGAATCGCCTTGACGATGTCGCCATGGCAGGTCGCACAGGCAGATCTCGCATCGTCTGAAGCTAGATGCCCAAAGTTGTGACTAATGGGCTTGTGGCAGTCCAGGCATTGGATGCCTGCCTTGATATGCGCTCCTTGTGGCAGTGAATTCGGAAAGGAATATTCTCCACGAACATATCCGGCACCACGGCGACGATCCATGGGGCCGGCATGGCAAATGCTCGCTCGCCCGCCACCGTAGCAGCTCGGGGTATCAGGTTTCCCGAACGAGTGACTTCCCGCACCGGCAAAGGGCCGATAATGACAGTCGTTACAACTGGGGTGACACATATTGCAACTTCTATCAGAAATGGCATTCTGCGTTCCTGTAAAGGGTTGGGTGGTCTGGTTCTGCAAGCTTGTGCTGTTTTGCCCGAACCACATTCCGCAGTTCTGCGGGCCTGGAAGTTTCTCGGACCACATGCGAAAAGCTCGCTGATGCTTCATAAGCCCTTTGTCTGAACTGTTATAATCATTCACCTCCTTATCATGGCAACGTCCGCAGGTCTCTTTAGCAATTTTCGGTGAATATGCCAAAGTTTTCGGATCCCGGTCATGCCATTCGATTCCAACAATCATTTTTGCCCCAGCAGCCTTGAGCTTATCTGGATCACCCTTTGGAATCATGCTCTCCATTCCACCCCCGCTCGGTGAGAGCGGCTGCATTACCCCCGCCGCATTGCGGGAAAGGGCTTCCAGCTTGACCTTGGGGCCGACGGCTACTACGAAGGGCCGGAGTATTCCCTTGTGGGAAGATTCCTTGCCGGATTGTGAGCCATCTCCCAGGTGGCAGTCAACACAGGTTGCCCCCTTCATGCCGGTTTCCTTGTCAACCTGTGCCGGATCAAGGTACATGGACTCGGCTCCGAGCAATTTCATCCTGTTTTTGTCACGGTGGCATATCACACATTGAGATGTTGCATCAAAGCCCCACGACACTGATGCGGTTGCCAACAAAGTCAATATAATGAGCATTCTCATGTTATCTCCTAATGAAGACGGTTCTGTGCTGCAAATATCTGTAGTATCACGCGACACTATAAGTGTGATAAAATGTCAAAGGCAAGTAGATTTTTAACTCAGCTCTGTTGAGCTTGCATGACATAGGAATTTCTTCCGTAAATAGCCTTATCTGACGAGTCGAGTATAAGTAATTATTCCTCTTTATTTGCAAACATAATTTGTTGCGTATGTCTGAAATATTCAATAGCTTGATTTGTAAATGATAAACGATACAAAGTATATCGAGCTTATCAGTAATCATAATTAACTCAATTATTCAGTGGCAATGAACAGATCCGGGGCCACCTCGATGAATACACGCCAGTAAAAGGTTGCCATACTATGGCTGTAACGGTTGTTTAATACGTATCAGGTCATAAATGGCATTACACCTAATCAATAAGGTACTTAATTATGAGCAGCTTCAACAAATTTTGGCAGTTAACATCTTTAGCCATATCAGGTATCAATAATTGCAAATCATCTATACTGACTTCGAGGGAGCTGTCTGTAATTCCATCAATCAGGGGGTTTTTCTTGACCGCGCGATATCTTGAGCATGAGTCGTAACTACCGAAGCAGAGCTTGCTTTTGATATATTCAGCCGATTTGGGCATTTCCGTCATTGCGGTTTTAAAGAAGTTGCAACGACTGTAGAATTCACAAACCATCTTCAGTCTCCATGGTCAGCCCCCGGCAGTGCCGGGGGTGACCATTTAATTTGGATTCAGCTTATCCGGTTATACACGTGATGAATTTTGCTGACCCCATTTGCTGCTGACGTCCGGGGCGAAACGGGTCCGCAATAAAGTCGGCATAGTGAAATTTACATGCCGCCACTATCCTCAGGTCAAGGAAGATCCTTCGACTTGAGTTTTATAAACAACCCAATCTGATTATTTCCTGATGTGTTGCTTGGCAAACCTTCCGCCGATCTTCATCGGGTCACCCTTGTAGCCCAGTGCCTTCCAATCCATCCGAGTGCCTCCCATGTGACATTCACCGCAGGCAAGCGCCTCTTCCTTTGGAGCGATCATATGATGCTGGCCGATGTAGGAAACGGTGCTGACGAACTTGTACGTGCCACTGTAAGGGAGGCCAGACCCCTTGGCGCCATCCTCAAGCGACTTCTGCCAATTCAGCGTGTCCCAGAGACCCTTGTACTGCTGAAATACACTGAGATACTTGTACTGCGCATCCATTGGCTGCTTGCCGACGTAGGTTTTGAATGGATAGATCTTGGCGGCTTTCTCGTTGATGGAACCGTAGGGCGCCGTCATGATTACCGGTTTGGAGGGGTCCTTGATCTTCTCGCCCTTCATGTAACGCTTGATAGTGCCGTCATACCACATATAGGTCGGCACAACGTTCCTGGCCCAGGAATATGTGCCCTTGCTATTGTCGAACGTGGCCCGCCCTTCTTGGGGTGGAATCTTCAAGTTTTTGCCGACAGTTGACCAATCCCAACTCATGCGCGTTGCCTTGCCGCGAGCGAAGTAGGCTATGTGGCAGGTCTGGCAGGCTACAGTCTTTAAGTGGTTGTTGAGAATGGCTTTGTTGCGCGACTTCTGGTGCGGGGCGTTTTTGCCGTTGTGGCAGTCCTCACAGAAGACTCGGCCGTCATAAGTGGCCATCATGGTAGAAGCGCCGGCGATGCGGTGATCTTTGGTCACATGGCAGGCCTGACATGTAAAGCCCTGCCCACCCTTGGCCTTGACGGCCATGTGAACGTCGAGGGACCTGTCCGCCGTATTGAGAGAGGATTCAAGGTCTCCGTGCTTCACACAGTTGTCGCCACCGCCGTTGAAGTGACAGAAACCGCAGTTTCTGAGTGTGGGGGCGGAGACACTGGCGGCTGCCTTGTCAAGGTCTGCGAACTCGGTGATTTTGTCGTCTTCCCTGCCGTAGTCCCCCTTTTGGGCGTGGCAGATGAGACAGTCGATCTTGGTCTTGTCAGATAAATCAAATTGTTTACTGTTCCAAAAATAGCTGGGGTGACACTCGGTGCAATGTCCGCGGGCTTCCTGATTCGGCCCGCCCTCGACGCTGACGCAGAAGGCATTAAGCATGTTGGTTTTACCAAACTCGGCCTTACTGTGCTCATAACCACGGACATGTCCTTTCGTCGGCCCTTTCCAGAGCCAATGTGGTGTTTTGATGAAATCGGATGCCTGTTTATCGTGGCACTCCAAGCATGCCTTGGTGACGCTGGGACCATCTTTGAACGGCCCCTTGAGGAACTCTGCGTGGTCCGGCCCGGCAAAAGCCAAAGAAGCCGCCAGGCTTATGGATGCTGACAGGAAGAGTGCCACCAGTTGCTTCATTTTCATATTCAAACTCCTTTTTTGTACTGATTGGCTGTTGTAAAATAAAATAATATATATATGCGGAAATATTGATTCGTTGGTGTGATAAAATCCCCGCCGGATGACTTCTGCTTCTCGCTGCGTAAGACCTTCTCCATGAGGACTTCCACCGGGAGATTCCTCATGGAGAAGGTACGTATTCATTACAAATTGATATAAATATTTGCAGAAGCATCGGTATAAAACCGAGTGATCGACGAATCTAAAATAGGACTTCTAACAGCCGGCCGTTTTTTTGAAGAGCTTACTGTTGTTTTTATTGTTTTCTTTTTCGAATTTGCAGCGGATCTCGTCACCTTCGACGATACGATGATCCTTGAATTTGTCGAGAGTAAGATCATCGGTAATGGAGATAGGTACATTTTCGCTGGTCTTGTTATCCTTGAGGATAGCCGTTGCCGATTTGCCGTCCGCCGCCATTTCGATTTTAGTGATGACTCCCACCATCTTGATCTCATCGGCATGTGCGGAGTTCACCAACGACAGGCTCCCTGTAAACAGTATCGAAAGACAGAATATAATGGAATAAATGCGTTTCATTGTTCTACTCCTTTTGTGAATATAGGTAGTTATTTGTTTGGCCGTGTCGCTTGCAGAAAAAGCTGAAACCATCCGCCTGCACGCGACATGGATACAAAGCATGGTTAGAAATGCACCTCTAATGTCGTATAAATGTCCGTTGCGTGGGCCAGTGGTGTCAGTGCCATCATTTGCCCTTTTACGTCGGACATCTTGACTGGAGCGCCGACCCAGTTGTTGCTGCCGGTGTAGTCGAAGTCGTAATACTGGTAGCCGATGCGGATGAAGGTCTTGCTGAAGTATGAGGAGATCGGTTTCAATTTGAGTTCCTGGATAACATACGCTTCATACACGTTGCCGCGTGTCCCGACCTTTGAGGTCCACATGTCGTCGGAGGCAGGGGCAAAGGTGATCCAGTCCTTGGAACCGTGATTGTATTCAAATCCGAGCTTGGTCTTGGACGGCAGGTCGTAACGGAGACCGGTTGACACCGCCCAACCAGTCTTGCTGGTGGGAGCTTCCGGGGCGAAGAAGCCGCCGGTCATGAGCCCCTGGAAACCGAATTGCGAGGAAACATTGCCGTTGGGATGCGTTACGCTCAGGGCTGTATCGGCGAAGACATTCAGGTCGCCGGAGCCGACCTTCTTGAAAGTACTCATAAAGCCTGCGCCCCACCAGTCGATGTCACCCAGGTTGGCTTTGGGGGCGGTATTGCCGAAGTAGGTGTTGTTCATGGTGGGTGCGTCGAAGATATTGAATCCGCGGTTCCACTGCAGCCAGACCCGCAGCGGATCGGTATCGACCGGGATCACGGCGATACCGAGCATATCGGTATCGGCGATGGAGTTGGCGGGGGTGGAACGGAAGCCGCTGTCGAACCCGCGGCCGTAGCAGACCTTGGCATAGGCGCCGGGCAGCGCTTCGATATCCGGGGCATAACCGATGGTCATGCCGTCAAAGGCATAATCCACCAGAAGCGACGGGGTGCCGCCGTTACCGGGACGCTCGTTGTTGAGGCGCAGGTTGCTTGGGGCGCCGTTGGTGGAGGGGCGGCGACCGACCGAGAACCAGAGCGGCTGATCGGCGATATTGCTCCAGGTGGCATAGGCCCGGTCCACGTCCAGGTAGCTGCTGGAGGGTACATGGGCGAGGGTGCCGTCAAAGACTCCAACGCGGTCCGCAAAGAAGGGGGCGGCGCCGCCATTGTCGACTGCCTGGTCATCCTGGGAACCGAAGACCTTATACATGGCGAGGCGAACCGTGGTAGTCACATTCTCGGTTGCCTTGATATGAAGATCCAGGTTCAGCATGTTGGTATACAGCGTTGGCTCTTCCGGCTTGTAGGAGGGGACAGCCACGGCGTAGGCACCCAGACCTTGTGGCCCCAGCATGGCCTGATTGGCCCCCAAGAAGCTCAGGGCCTGGTTATAGGTCTTTACCTGCGCCATCTGCTGGGAAAAGCTCGTCATCCCGGCAATGGCCCCGGCAAATTGTTGGGTCGCCGCACTATTGCCCGCCGCCGCGGCGTTGAAATACCCCTGCTGCAACTGGCTCTGGGCGTTGTTGAAGGTTGCGGTTACATCGGTAAACGGTTTGGTTGCCCCACTCAGGTAGTCGTACCGAAAGCGATACTCACCACCGATGGTCAGCCATTTGCCGAGGGACTTGTCTTCGACCTTCTTGACCGAGCTCTTCAGGGTATCGATTTCTTTGTACAAATTGTCAATCTTCTGAAGTACTTCTCCGTCATCGGCAGCTTGTGCCGCAAGCGGAATGTTCATGCATGCCACCAATCCAATGGCTAGCATCTGTTGTATTCTGTTTCTCATTATCTCCTCCTTTTGCGTTTTTTATGACGGCATGCCATAAACCGCCATATATCGTCCTGGTGCTGCTACTCCGGCCAACGTCTATAATTCACCCCCTTTCCAACTTCCCGGCCTGGATGCTGTTTGAAATCCTCCCTATAAAGCGCATTAGCTATATATAAAAATAATTGAATACATTGAATTGCAAATGCACGCGAGGTGCCAAAATTTACATTTAATTGTATTTTTACAATATATTGATTTTACGTTATATGGGTGGGTACAGCTTGAAGAAAATAAAACCGATAGGCTTGGATGGGTCGCGAAATCACGGTGCTGCTATCCAGAATTCCGTCAAATAGCGGACTTCTTGTTGTTCGGCAAAGTTCAAAACGCTATATATGGGAAACTGTAACAAAAATTCCAGTGACGAGATTTCTGGGTAAGGATGGATCAGTTCGACGGAAACGTGCTGGAAGCCTTGGCCAACATTGTCTTCACGCCGGAGAGGGGTGAAGCGATGATGTTGGAACTCAAAAGAACGCTTGCCGCTGAGGGTGCGGATGCGCGGCGGTTGCCGCTCCCTGGCGGGAGCGATACGGCGGGCGACACAATGGAAAAACCCCGTACTCTCGAAAAAAGTTGTCGGGTTCAATGGGGGGTGGGGAGCCATAACGGGACAAAACTGGGCACCATTTCGAGTGCCGGTTTTGTTGACATAGAAAGTGCACCAGCCAAAGCTGAATAGCTCCCTGACAGGTGCACTTCTTTTTTGTCCACCCTGATCTCATCCACCAGAAGTTTCAGATATTCCTTTCCAAAGTTCGAAGCCTTGTTACACAGCCTTTCCTTGAGTGCCGAGCAGAAGGCGGCAATGTGCTTTTTGTTCAGCTTGGTCAGCGGCATTTCCTTCTGGCGTTTAAGGCTTGCCAGTTCCACCAGAATTTCCTGGCGGCGGACTTCATGCCGGTGCGCTCTTTCCTGCAAAGCGTTGTTGAGAGGTAAAAATCCTTTCTCGACAGCCTCGAAAATTTTGTCCGTCTGTTGTTTCAGCTCCTCAAGTTCCTTGGAAAGCTGCTTGATCTGCTCGTGCTGATCCGCATGGGCATGTTTGAGATTGACCTGCAATTCCTTCAACATCAATTCCACCCGTTGCGGAGTAAAAACCTTGTCGGCCACGGTCTGCAAAATGAGACTGTCTAGCTTTTCCATTGCGACGTTGCTATTTTGGCAGCGGTTGCCGGTTGAAAGATCGTTGATTTTGCGTGAACATTTGTAATAGCGATATTTACCGCCCTTGCCGGTTGCAATGGTCATGCTGGCACCGCAGGAGCCGCACTTGATAAAGCCGGTCAATAGTGTGGGAGAGCCGGCAACGCGGGGCGGGACTTTGGCCGGTGATTGTCCTTCGAGTTTCAAGCTGACCTGTTCGAAGGTCTCAGGGTCAATAATCGGCTCGATATTGACGGTGATCCATTCCGATTCGGGTTTAATCCGTCTGGTTTTTGCCTCGGTCTTGTTGAAGATGTATTCACCGAGATAAAGGCGGTTGGTGAGCATTTCATAGATAAAGGTCTTATTCCAGCGGTTTCCCCGCATGGTGGTGTCCCGGTCATTGAGGTAAGCGGCTATCCCCCTGACGCCGAGTTGTTGCCCTTGATGGCCGTTCAGGTGCAGTTGGAATATCTTGTTGACGATAGCCGCTTCCGCCGGGTCTATTTCAAGGCGTTTCTTCTTGCCCTTGTTCCCTTGAATATCAAGCTCCACCTTGCGGTAGCCATAGGGAGGAGTTGAGCCGTTGAAATAGCCCTGTCTCGCGTTCTCCTTCATGGCCCGTAGGGTATGCTTGCCGTTCTCCTTGCTCTGGTATTCATCGAACAGGCTAAAGATACGCCGTGCCATTTCACCGGCAGGGTCGTCGCTGGTCTGCTGGGTCATGGAGAGGACAACAACGCCATGTTTCTTCAAGCGCCGTTCGTACAGACCAAACTCGATCATGTCACGGAAGAAGCGGGAGAGGCTATGCGCGATGATGGCATCAAACGGCGGAGGAGAGGAGCAGGCTTCACCGATCATCTGTTGAAACACCGGACGCCGGTCGTCGGTGGCGGAAGCCCCCGGCTCGGTATATTCAACCGCGATGTCATACCCTCGCGCCTTGCACCATTCCTTCATCTGGCGGAGCTGGTCGGGAATGGATAAATCCTTTTCAGCCTGTTTTGTTGTCGATACACGCGCATAGAGAGCCACGATCATGGGTTATTCCTCCGTGTCCGCTTCTCGGATGATCTGCTGCAACAGTTCGCCCAGGTGTGCGGCAATAAGCCTAATTTCTTCAGGCAGTACAGATTTTTCAATCGCACTATGTTTGAAGCTTATATGCACATCATTGACTATTTTGTAATTATCCACTCATAACACGATCCTTCTTTGCGTAATCTATTCCTGCCCGTGCCTTACCTTTCCTTACAACACAATTTTTCCAACTCACGAGTCAAACCGCTTTTGCCCAGTTCATCAAGAATGAGCTTGCGACAGGCTTCAAACTGATGAGGTGCCGTAACACCGGCCTGGACATACAAAAGTACTCGATTTATATGAGGTTTAAGAACCTTGTCAATGTCTTCAGTGGTCACCATTGCCCAAGCCTGATTTCTTTGATCCGTTTTTCAACATCCGCCTGCCAAGCAAGCGGCACATGCAATTCCTGTATGCGGGAATCTATAACGCCCAAAGCCTCATTGACATCTATCAGCGGCTTATCGGTCTGGACACAGTGAACGGCGGCAACCTTCTTGAGATAGCCATATATGGCAATCGTCATGCGCACCATGCGCTCTTCGAGGACGGAGTTTTGCCCGTGGATGCGTGAGACGCCCAGGTGGTTCAACTCGCCGATTCGCTCAAGGAGATCGATCCACAGAGGATGCAGCGGCCAGCGGGAAGAATTGCTGTCACCGTTCGGTTGACGCAAGGAGGTGTGATCCGTTGCGAGATAGCGCAACAGGTCGCCTATCTGGGCCTTGAGGTCGTCAAAGGTGGCAATGCTGAAATCCTTGAGCACTTCTTTGCGTACCTGATATTCTATGCGCCATACGTCGGCGTCCTGACCCCAGAGGGTATAAAACCACACCTTGTCGCTTTTCTGTTTAATCTCGGCCACTTTGTCATAGACGCGCAGCATGATGTCGCCACCATTGCCGAAGGTAAATGTCTGATCTTTGCGGTTGCCTCGGTGCTTGCTGTCCTTGACGCTTAGGCTTTTGAAACAGTCCTCGTCAAAGTCAATTTCCGGCAGGTCGTAATCAAAACAGTAATCCACACGGGAGAGGCTTTCTGGACGGTACGGAGTAAGGCCGACAGACGCCGCCCAGTCCAGGAACTTTTCATGGAGGAGATAGCCCGACTCGCGCCAAAGGGCTTGGCTGTAAAATTGGACGTAAAAATTCGGTTTGTTGTACTCGCCGAGCTGAATATTGAAATCACCATTCATGATAACGAAGGGATAGCCGGACTTGGTGCCGTAGGGCGTGAGGAGGAAATCAGCGTTGCCCAGCGTGATCGGCAGGGAGTTTTTACGCTTTGATTGCCGGATAGACTCCTGCTGTTCAGCCAGCTTGCCAAAGTCGAGCGGGTTGCGCCCGGTCGGCTTGAGGAAATAAGCGCAGTAAACGGAATCGAAGCCGTGGAGGAGAAGTTTCATTTGATACCCGCTTTGAAAGCCTTAAATGCTTTTTTCATAATCAATTCAAATGATTTATACAACTTTGGCTCAACCACGCCGAATTCATACGACTTATAGTCTGTAATACTCTCAAGCTCTTCGATGCCGATGATGATCATGTTTTTCATTAATTGATGGTTTGACATATTTGCCCTGGAGGCAAACCGCTCTATATCAAAAATGGCAGCTTCGCCAAGTTTAATGGGAAAAGCCTTTTCAGGCACGCGAGAATCAGGAATTTCGCGTTGTGATCGCAATATGCCTTTCGTCAGAGCTTCAAAGTCTCTTAATATGATTGCAAAATGAAAAAGAGCCGCCATGTCAGCATTTTTAAGGACGCTTATCCAAATATTGACGAAACTAAGCATAAGATGATGCCTGTTTACCGCCCCATTCCGAGCCAATCTGTCCAGACGATCTTTGGTATATTCATCATATTTGACAGCAACTTGCGTTAACTCGATATCTGGTGTCATTTCATTTCCTCCGCAATGTATACCTGAGTATATTTTAGACAAAAGTATATTGCAAGAAAAAATGATGGCCGGTCGGCAGGGTACCTCCCTACAGGGAGGAAACCCCACCGGTCCGGCCATCATCTTAATTCACTTTTGCTCATATGAAAAATGTGATATTGAGGGGATGTATTTGGAAGGCCCCGTGTTACTGAAACGGGGCGACTGCTACAAGATACGAATAAACTAACAAAAACCCGTATTGCATTCGAAAGGTATATTTGAAATATTTGTGTAACAGAGCAATATTACATGATGATTTATCATTTTAAACAAAGCAACCTGTAATATATTACGGCTAATACGCAGCTAATTATTATGTTAGACCAACAACGAAATGATGGAAACCATGAATGATAAATTGATAATAATGGAATCAAGAATCCTTACCACTATTTTCTTTGTTTTCCTTTTGACTGCGATTGTCCTTGTTTCGAAGGCAACATTAGCAGCTCTCAAAATTAATTCCTCTACAGCTTACTCTATTACGTATTTTGCTCTATTCGGCGCTGGTGTATTATTCACCAAATACATCTATTATTCAATGTTTCGGGTTTATCAATATGCCGCACTGGCAATAACAGCAGCTATCGGTGGATTGTGTTTCTTATGGTTGCAATATTTACACTGAAAACAGGTCTAACAAAGGGCGGCAGACGGTTTCTGTTCAGATGACGATTCACTACACCGCTGCGCCCCAAAAACGTCCGTCCGCCAAACAAAGAAGGCAGGGAGATTCACCCGGGAGAAAACTCTATGCCGGCGGCAAAACTTGATTATCTAAGAATTGTTTTTTACGGGATATTGTTGGTCGTGCTTTCAAGTTTGGTGGCAATCGTGGCAACCATATTAATCACTAAACAATCTGGAACAGCGATTGTTTTAGGTTCAGTAACGCCAGTAATTCTACTTGTTATATATTTTGTTGTAATATTTAAATGCCCAGGAAAATTTGGTATTTGTACAACAGATGGTCAAAATAATTGGCAAATCAAGTTAATTATGATCATTTCAATAATAGGCTACGTAATTGCTTCCCTTTGGATGTTATATGCTGAATCACAGATAGTTGGAAAAATAATGTTGTTGATAACGCCGATATTTATTTTAATCGGCAAGGCCATAGATTCATATCTTAAACGTAACAGCATAGCCAAATAACGTGAATGGAACGAGCGTACGGCTAACCATGTGTATCAGCTGACAAGCAGCTTCGCTCGAAACCGTTACAATGATAAGTGCTCTTGCCAGTGCCCATTTTTGTCCGCGCTGGGGAGCCGGAGCAGACTCGAACCGAATAAACTTTGCAATATTTCAAAATTAAGTTGCTTATGACATGGTCTGTAATTTGGTAGCCAAATTACAAATAGTTGAATGCGAGGCCGAAAACTGATGGAATTAAGCAGCTGATATTTAGTCACCATTAGGAATGAGAAAGGCGGCCGCTTGGCCGCCTTTCTCATTCCGGGGTATCATGCGGCTCGGGCAAGGGACATGGAGCCGGCGGTGGGTGGCGCACCCGTCTCAAGGAGGGTTTCTATGGCGTCGAAGTCGATCACCTGCTCGGCTTGGCTGGTTATCAACGATATCTTCTCGGTATCCTCGGCCGATATCTTGGAAACATGGCCGCTCAGGGCGCTGAAAGCCTCGGCCGTGGTCTCCTCGATGCGTATGTAGGGGATGCCGCTGTCGTCGATGATGCGCTGGGTAATGGCCGACACCGGCGCATGGCCGGGTATGACGATCCCGGCGATCAGCTTGTGAAACGAGGGGATGTTGTACAACGACGAGAGGGTAACCAGAAGTTCGTCACGGGAACTGGTGGAGATCAGCATGGTCGATTCCCGCAGGTTGTCGATCACCTGTTGGGAGGAGGCTGCCCCCAGGTGAATGTGATGGACGATGCGCAGTCTTTTGCTCTGATCCCCCATCAGCGGGTGTTCGAGCAGCTTGGCGACGCTTCGCAATGTCGGGTCGGCCAGGACGGGCGAATAGTCGAAGGCCCCGCAGACCCGGATCTTCTTGTCCTCGAAATATCGCTCCAGGTAGGAAAGGGATGATTCGCGCTTTTCCGCAATCAGCTTGTTGACCAGCAGCATGCGCACATCCACCCCCTCCTGCTCATACAGCGCCAGGTTGAGCCGCACTGAATCGATGACGTTGCCGATGCCGCCGCCGGCAACCATCACGACCGGCGCATCCAGCAATTTTGCCATGTCGGCGTTGTTGAGGCCGATGACCGATCCGACGCCGCCGTGGCCTGCGCCTTCGATCAGCAGCAGATCATGGCGTGATTCCAACTCCCGGCAGGCCGCGACGACCTTCTCCATGGCCCATTCCCTGGACAATTCGCCGTCCACGAACTTTTTGGTGGCGCCTCTGCCGATGACCAGCGGCGACATGAGGGCAATATCGTTTTCCAGGCCAAAGACCTGGGCCATCAGGGCCGCGTCCTTGTCCACAACGACTCCGCCGAACGCCTGGCATTTGGGGCCCAGCGGCTTGATATAGCCGACCCGTCCATACCGTTGCCGAGCAAGATGCATCAACGAGAGGCTGATGGTGGTCTTGCCGCAGTGCTGGCCGGTGGCTGAAATAAAGAGTTTTTTGCACATGGATGTGGGCTCCCTGAATATGCGAAACATACAAATATCACGTCCAGTATAGCGGCCTGTTTTTACATAGCCAATCATGTATACCGGTAAACGCGTATACGATACGCGGCGCTTGGATCTGAAATCCGGTGCCCGGCTGCCCGTATCGTGCTATAGTGGCTCCATGTTCCGTCGCGAAAGGAGTTCCCCATGGACAATCTGCTGGATGGTGTGGAGATACGGGTTCTCGGTTGCCTGATCGAAAAGGAGATGACCACCCCGGAATATTATCCACTTACCCTGAATGCGCTCACCAATGCCTGCAATCAGAAGTCTAACCGCGACCCGATCATGGCCTTGGCGGAGGAGGATGTGGTCCGCGCCCTCGATGGTTTGCGCTTCAAGCAACTGGCGGTGGTGTCGGCCGATGGGGGGCGGGTGCCCAAGTACCGCCATCTCCTGGCTGAAAAGCTGGGCCTGGTGCCGGCGGAGTTGGCCCTTGTGTGCGAGATGATGGTGCGCGGACCCCAGACCGTGGGGGAGTTGCGCACCAGGGGGGAGCGGATGCATCCCTTCGCCGGCCTGGCGGCGGTGGAGGAGGTGCTGGGGGAGCTGACGGAGCGTGAAACGCCCCTGGTGGCGCGACTGCCGCGTCAGCCGGGGAGGAAGGAGTCCCGCTATGCCCAGCTTTGGAGCGGCGAACCCGAATCCGCGGCTGATGAAGGCGGCAGGCCCCCCGAAGCGGCCCGGCAGCGGGTGATGGCGGAGAATGAGCGGATCGCCAGGCTGGAAGAAGAGGTCGCCGGTCTGCGTGGAGAGGTTGCGGGCTTGCGGCAGATGGTGGAGGATTTCAAGAAGCAGTTCGAGTGATTGGGCAGTACGGCGAGATCCCGGCCTTGCAAATCGGGATGACGCCCTTGCAAAACTCCGGCGAACCGCCCCTGCCACTTACGGTAGGACTAAAGGCGACGGTGGCGGGCACATCAATCCGCCTCTTCCGGCCAGAACCTCTGCTGTAACTCCAGGATCAGCGGCGCAAGGCTCTTCCGGTCCCGGGCCGAAATGGTCAGGCCGCCCTTGGTGCGGGCGATCTGGCGCACCTTGAGGAAAGCCACCGTATCCTTCTTCTTCAGGTCATTCAGGATATCGGCCTTGTTGAAGACCAGGAGTTCCGGCTTGTCCCCCAGTCCCAACTCGGCAAGAATGGTCCGCACTTGGGCGACCTGATCCTCGAAGCGCGGGTTGGCCGCATCCACCACATGCAGCAGCAGATCGGCATCCTGCAACTCTTCCAGGGTGGCCTTGAAGGCGCCCATCAGCGATTTGGGGAGGGAGCGGATGAAGCCGACCGTGTCGGTGATGATAACCTCCCGTTCGCGGGGGAAACGCAGGCGGCGGGTGGAGGTGTCCAGGGTGGCGAAGAGCAGGTCTTCGGTAAAGACCTCGCTCTGGGTAAGGGCATTGAGCAGGGTGGATTTGCCGGCATTGGTGTAGCCGACGATGGAGATGATCGGCACGCCGGCCTTGACCCGCTGGCGGCGGCGCTGGTCGCGGCCCCTGGAGAGTTCCTTCAATACCCGCTCCAGGCTGGCGATACGATCACGGATGCGCCGGCGGTCGGTCTCCAGTTTGGTCTCGCCAGGTCCGCGCCCACCGATGCCGCCCATCAGCCGCGACATTTGCACACCCCGCCCGGTCAGGCGCGGCAGCAGGTATTTGAGCTGGGCCAGTTCCACCTGGACCTTGCCGTCCAGGCTTTTGGCCCGGCGGGCAAAGATGTCCAGGATCAACTGGCTGCGGTCGATGACCTTCAGTTCGGTCATGGCGGAGATAGAACGGATTTGGGCCGGCGTCAGTTCCTGGTCGAAGACCAGCATGGTGGCGCCCCGCTGGAGGGCGCGGATGACAACGTCGCGCATCTTGCCTTCACCCATCAGGAAGCGGGGGTTGAGGTTTCGCGGGCGCTGGATGAAACTGTCCAGTGCTTCAATGCTGGCGGTCCTCGCCAGTTCGCGCAGTTCGGCGATGGAATCCTCGGCCTCCTGCCGTGTCCCGCTGGTAGTGACCGAGATCAGGATGGCGCTCTCTACGGCATCCCTGACATGGGCAGCGGTACGCGTGGCACGTTCCAGGTCGGCTTCCAGCTCGGGGATGAAATGGGTGCAGTCCAGATCGATGCGGTCGAGCGGCTCGACGGGCCCGATAACGGCCGAAGGGCCGCCGTGGGCCGGGGAAAGATGGGCTATCTGGGCGGAGATATGCTGCCTGGCGGGGGCTGCGAACAGGGCGCCCAGAAGGTCGAGCCGCAGCAGCGAAAGGTCGGTGATATCGTCTTCGCTGACCGGTTCGTTCTTGAGGTGGGTATGGATCAGGCGCAGTCCCCGCAACAGGTGCTTGCCCAGCGGGTAGTCGCGCAGCTCGGGTATGACCAGCCCCTTTTCGTCGCCTACGACAACATATTCCACCATGCCCTGGCGGTTGACCAGGATGCCGATCTGGCGGCGGATGTCGGAGGAAATCTCGACGAGGCGGGCGGCCAGTTCGGAGGAGCAGAACTCGGCCGGTGGGACGCGCCTCCGGTAGAGGCGTTCAAGCGCCTGGATCTGGCTCTGTTTGAGTCCTGCGAGATTACCGTAAGGTTCTTTGATGGGAAGGCTCCGGAGAAATCGGGTTAAGGCGGGAAAGGGATAATTCCTGCCTTAACCTCGTTTTTACTTGCACCTGAATCCGTGACATTTTCACGGCTTCAGGTTACAGGCCGATTACGTTGTAGCCGCCGTCCACGTAGTGTATCTCTCCGGTCACCCCGCTGGCCATGTCGCTGCACAGGTAGAGGGCGGAGCGGGCTACATCCTCCTGGGTGATGGTGCGGCGCAAGGGGGCCTTGGACTCGACGTGGTTGAGTATATGGATGAAGCCGTTCACGCCGGAGGCGGCCAGCGTACGGATGGGCCCTGCCGAGATGGCATTGACGCGGATGCCTTCGGGGCCAAGCGCCTCGGACAGGTAGCGTACGGATGCCTCCAGGGCTGCCTTGGCTATCCCCATGACGTTGTAGCTCGGGAACACCTTCACGGCGCCGTGGTAGGAGAGGGTCAGGACGGCGGCCTTGCGGCCCTGCATCAACGGATGGGCCTGCTTCAGTATGCCGAGTAAGGAATAGACGCTGATATCCATGGCAGTAGCAAAACCCTCGCGGGTGGTATTGATGATGCTCCCCTTCAGCTCTTCCTTGTTGGCAAAGGCCACGGCATGAATGATGATGTCGATACCATCCCACAGTTTTCCCAATTCCGAGAATACCGCCTGAATCTCGTCATCGTTGGTGACGTTGCAGGGGAGGACCGCCGCGGCGTCCAACGATTCGGCCAGGGGCCGGACCCGTTTTTCGATTGCCTCGCCGGCGTAGGTAATGGCCAGTTCCGCACCCTGCGCATGAAAAGCCCGGGCTATGGCCCAGGCAATACTTTTCTCGTTTGCAATACCGAAAATCACTACTTTTTTGCCATGCAGCAACGGCATCTTTCACATCCTCCGATTCTTATTGTTGCGTGAATTCTATCGTAAAATGGTTGCCCAGGCAAGGGGGTCAGGAAGCGGGCAGGTCCCCGGCCCGGTCCTGGTCCGGGGGCGAGATGTCCGAAACGTGGGCAGCAGGCTCGGACGCGGCCGGCCGGCCAACATGTTGAAGCTCCGCCAGCCGGGTATCCATCTCCGCCAGCCGCTTTTCGATACGTTCCATCACTTCCACAGTGCGGTCCTGTTTCCCCTTGATGGCGAACACAACGAACGGCATGATAAGCCAGATAACCGCCAGGAAAAAGCCGATAATGCTCATCATTACCATGAAGCCGCCAAAGATTTCCATGCGTTCTCCGATGCCGCGCTATTTCTGAACGTCTATACCACAGCAGAGGGGAAATGTTAAGGCGAAAAGTGCTGGACAGCGTTGCCTGATCGACGACATTCTTGCGGTTATTTTGCGGGTTGAAGCAAAAAGCGATGAATTATTGCCGCAAGGTGTGGTAAATATATACGATTAATACTCAAAAGGTGAATGTGTGACGCTTATCCCCATAACTTCCCCCCGATTTATCGACGCTGAATCGCTGGTTTCCATGCCTGCCTGGAACGAAATTTTTGCCAACGACAACCCCCTGGCGCTGGAGATCGGTTGCGGCACAGGGCATTTCGTGGCCCAGATGGCCCACCTGCACCCCGACTGGAATTTCATAGCCGTGGATTATTATAACAAGGGGTGCCTGAAGACCTCCAAACGGGTCGATAAGGCCGGGCTGGACAATGTGCGGGTCATCCGTGCCGAGGCGCGCTCCTTCATGGAACGATGCATCCCGCGCCGCTCGTTGCGGGCGGTGGTCATCAACTGTCCCGATCCGTGGCCTAAAATGCGCCACCGCAAGCGGCGGCTGGTCAATGGGGAGTTCGTCGGCTATCTTTCGGAGTTCATGCTGCCTGGCGGAGATTTTCATTTTGCCACCGACTTCGACGATTACGGCGAGGATGTAGCCCGGTTCATGCCGGATATGGCCGGGTTTGTAAACGTGCTCTCTCCCGATCCCTACCGGCATGCGCTGGAAGGTTACCCGCTTTCCAAGTACATGCTCAAATTCATGGACGCCGGCAAGCAGATATACTTTATTCATTACCGCAGGCTTTCATAGCGGGGCGTCGAAACGGGGATAAAGCCATGGAGGGTCCAGGACGGACAGGGACGGGAACATCGCCTGCCGGGACACGGCAATTGCCGCTGACCCGCTTCCTGAACCACTTGCGCAACACCGATTATCAGAGTAGTGTTACAATTGAGTTTGACCCGTCCGAGTTCCCCAAGGCGGGGCACATCATCCTGAAAAGCCTGAAGGAAATTCTGCCGTACCTTCGAGCCAAGACCGGCACGCAGGACGATGCGGTCCTGCCCCACGACCGGGGCTTTCAGGCAGTTCCCATGCCCGAGGCGGGATAACCTCCCAACCGGCATATCCGATCGGCTCTATCTTTTTCCAAGTGACCATCCTGCATGTCAAATAGATATATCGAAAAAGTTTTTATCTACCTTCTGGTAATCTCGGTGGCGCTCCATATCGGGTTGTTTGCCCTGATATACTACCTGCCCCACGAGCAACAGCCGCCTCCCAAGGAGCCGGTGTTCATCGACATACAGCAGGTGCCGGCGCCCAAACTCCAGGAGGCGCCGCGGCAGCAGGAGGCAAAACGCTTCTCGGTTCAGCGACAGCGTGTTCCCAGAGAGATGGCTCCCCGCGGAGATGCCGCCCGCGACAGTTTCGGGCCGTTGTCCCGGCCAGCCGCAAAACCGAAGCCCCAGGAGGCCGAACGGCAAGGCCCATCAGCCAAGCCGTCCATGGCGACGCCCTCGAAACGCCAGGAGTCCCCTCTGACTCCCGGCTCATCGGTCTCCAGTCTGCTCAGGCCCAAGTCCCAGAGCGTGCCGCAGGTCGCTCAGCCCCGACTCTTCCCCGGCGCGCAGCGCCTGGCCAAGCTGGAAGAGGGGTATCGCCGCAAATTCGAAAACGACGTGGCCGAGGGGGATACCCGTTTCCTCAACAGTGACGACATCCAGTTCGGTTCGTTCTTGCGCCACTTCGAAGACGCCGTGTACGGTGTCTGGCGTTACCCCCAGGAAGCGGCCCAAAAGGGGATCGAGGGCATCACGCCGGTACGGATTACCTTTAACCGCAGCGGAGAGATCATAAAGTTGGAACTGCTGGAAAGCTCCGGAGCCCGGATACTGGATGACGAGGTCATGCGTACCCTGCGTGCCATCGGCCCGGTGGGGTCGTTTCCCCGGGGGTATGATAAGGATGAATTTCACCTGATCGCGTTTTTCCAGTACGGCGGATCGAGGAAGTCACTGCGGTGACAAGGCGCGCTTTCCTCATAGCCGCCCCCCAGAGCGGTTCCGGCAAGACCACCGTGACCCTGGCCGTCATGGCCGCTTTCAGGCGCCGCGGCATGACGGTCGCGCCCTTCAAGTGCGGCCCTGATTTCATCGACCCCGGTTATCATCGCCTGGCCGCCGGCCGCCCCTCCGTCAACCTGGACGGCTGGATGTGCCCGGAGGCGTTCGTGGCCGATACCTTCCGCCTGCATGCGGCCGATGCCGATGTGGCGGTCGTGGAGGGGGTGATGGGACTGTTCGACGGCATCGGCAGCGCATCCATGGAGGGAAGCAGCGCCCAGGTGGCCGCCGTTTGCGGATTGCCGGTGGTGCTGGTGGTCAACGCCCGCGGCATGGCGGCCAGCGCGGCGGCCTTGGTCAAAGGATTCGCCGGGTACGACGAGCGCGTCAGGGTGGCCGGCGTGATTTTCAACAATGTGGGCAGCGACTCCCACTGCGAGCTGCTGCGCCAATCCCTGGCAACGGCACTGCCGGAGCTGACCGTGTTCGGCTGCATCCCTCGCGACGACTCCCTGGGGATTCCCTCGCGCCACCTGGGATTGGTCACGGTCGAGGATTATCAGCCGGCGCCGGACTACCTGGAGCGGCTGGCCGCTCTGGCGGAGAATAATCTGGATCTGGATGGGCTGGCTCAGATTCAAATCCCCCCCGACCCCCCTTTTTTAAAGGGGGGGGAGAAGCCCATACAGGCGTCGGGCGTGATAAAAGGCGTTCTGGGTGGGATTTCGCCCGTCCGCATCGCCGTGGCCCGGGACGCGGCCTTCTGCTTCGTGTACGAAGACAACCTGCGCCTGCTGCGGGAGGCGGGCGCCGAGGTGGTCGCCTTCTCTCCGCTGGATGATGCCGGCCTGCCGGCCGGTATCCACGGCATCTACCTGCCGGGCGGCTACCCGGAATTGTATGCCGGACGCCTGGCAGCCAACAGCGCCATGAAGGCCGCCGTGCGCAACGCCGTCGAGGCGTGCATGCCGGTGTATGCCGAGTGCGGCGGCTTCATCTACCTGACCCGCGGGATGGAGGCCGGGGACGGCGCGCCGTCGGCCGATTTCGTCGGCATATTCCCGGTGCGGGCGCGCATGTTGCCGAAACGCAAGGCCCTCGGTTACCGCCAGGTCGAGTTCGGGTCCTATTACGGCGACACTGCTGCCGGCGGGAGCGCACGCGGCCACGAATTCCACTACTCGGAGATCGGGGCGATGCCCGATGATATGGAGCGCTGTTACCGGGTGTCGCGGCAGGGGCTTGAGCTTGACTCGGAGGGGTATCGTTACCGAAACTGCCTGGCATCCTACATCCATCTGCATTTCGGCAGCAATGGAGGGCTCGCGCCCGCCTTTGCGGATGCCTGCCGGAACTACGGCAACGTTTGAGTTGTCTTTACTATTTCCCCGTGCTACAAGTTGAAAATACTGCTTCCGGTCCAAGGGAAGCCGGTGCAAATCCGGCGCTGCCCCGCAACTGTGAGGGGGGACTGCCACCGCACAAGGCCACTGTCCGCAAAGGATGGGAAGGCGCGGTGACGGGACGATCCCCGAGCCAGGAGACCTGGCTGGAAGGCACATATTCACTCCAACCGCGGGGAAGGGAGCGTATCATGAAACACCCAGCAATACTGTTGTTGTCCGTTGTCCTGCCTGTCGTTCTTCTGCCGTCTGCATCATTTGCCATGCACATCTCCGAGGGGATCCTGCCTTTTTCCTGGGCAGCGTTCTGGTTTGCCGCATCGGCGCCGTTTCTGGCCCTGGGGCTGCGCAGCCTGACGCGCAGGTCGGCCCATGACCTGTCCAGCAAGCCGCTGGTGGGGATGGTGGCGGCCGTGGTGTTCGTCATTTCCTGCATGCCGGTGCCGGTGCCGACCGCCGGAACCTGCTCCCATCCCTGCGGCACGGGACTGGCCGCGATCCTTCTCGGCCCGGCCATGGGGGTCGTGGTTGCGGCGGTAGCCCTTTTGATCCAGGCGCTCTTTCTCTCCCATGGCGGCCTTTCCACCTGGGGCGCCAATCTTTTTTCCATGGGGGTTGTCGGTTCGTTTACCGGGTTTTTCGTTTTTCGGGCCTTGCGCGCCTGTGGCGTCGGGGCGGTCGTGGCCGCCTTCACAGCCGGCATGCTGGCCGACTGGGCGACCTATGCCACGACCGCCGTGATCCTGGCTGCCGGCATCCGGGGAGCAAGTCCGTTCTGGCCTCTGGCCGGAAAGATCGCCCTGGCGTTTGTGCCCACCCAGTTGCCCCTGGGGATCATCGAAGGCGTCATCACCGCCGGCATGGTCTCCCTGCTGTGCAGGAAGCGGCCGGACCTGTTGTCCCGGACAGCCCTGGCGGGCATGGAGGTCGGGAAGCGATGAGACGTCACGCTATCGTCATGGTAAGCGCGTTCCTGTTGTCGGTGGGAGGCCTGTCCCAGGCGGCGGAGCAATGGCAGGGGGTCGATGAGACCGTTGTCCAGAAGATCGCCAAGGAGCATGGCCGTGAAGCCAGAAAACCGCTGTTCGATACCGGCGAGGGGGATCTGCAGCTGTTCATGTTCCTGCTGGCGGGAACCGTGGGCGGCTTTGCGGCCGGCTATTGCTGGCGCGCCCTGCTGGACGGCAGGAAAAGGCAGGACGAGGAGAAGTCAGGACATGATATCTAGGGAGTGACCTGCCCCAGAAACTCCAGGCTTTTCAGCCCGCGTCCGGCATGGATGGAGATGGACCTGTCCAGAAGCATCCCCCCTTCCGCCAGGAGTTCGGGTGGAAAGGCGACCTTGCCGAAGGTGCCGGTTGCCATGCAGGCGTTCAGCGCCTTGAGCGTGGAGAGATGAAGCGGCCTGCCGGTCGCCGCGCATGCCCGGCACACCGGCTCGCCGTTTTCCTGCAACAGCGCGCCGGCCGCGCCAAACGGGGCATTGCAGCGGGAGCAGCTCTCCAGCGAGGGGCGATACCCCAGGATGTTCAGCAGGTTGATTTCAAAGAACCGCCGATCTGCCGCGGCCGCCGCTTCCGATTCCAGCCGGTCAAGATAGACGGCCAGCAATCGGTAGAGCCGTGGCAGCGGGTGTCCTTCGGGGGTCATGGCCTCCACCACCTCGCAGGCATAGAGCGCATGGGCGATGGCGGACAGGTCGCCGCGGATGCGGGGATAGATGGAGACGAGTTCGGCCTGCTGAAGGCCCGCCAGCCCCTCCTTGACCCGAACCTGGGCCTCGATGCGGGCAAAGGCCTCCAGTGTTGCGCCGTAACGCTTGCGGCTGCTGCGCGCGCCGCGGGCAAAGGCCTTGAGGCGGCCATGTTCAAGTGAAAACAGCGACACGATACGGTCGCTGTCGCCGTAATCAATGGTCGAGAGAACTATGGCCTGGAGCTTTTCGACATGCATGGATGGCCTTTTGCCTTGTAACGGCTGCGATTCCGGAAAAGTCCCTTTCAGCCCCGGAGTCTCCTCCCCCCCGCTGGGGGAGGCTGTGAGGGGGGCTCAGTTGAATTTGCAGATATTTCCCCCTCCCTAACCCTCCCCCGCTGGGGGAGGGGACTCCATGCCGAACTTTCAATGATGTAATGAACTGACGATGCATTGAAAGGTACTATTGATTGTATTGAAAAGTAAGATGGATTTATTTATTCTCGGTCGGAAGGCAAGGCGAGAAAAAAATAAGAACTTGTCCGTTTCCGCGATGGAGGTATTATGAACCGTTTTTCGCCATTTGTATATCCGGCCGCAGCCTTGTGTCTGTTCGCCATGACCGCCTGCGCGCCCGTCGGCAAGCAGGTGATGGGCGATCCCCAGGAACCTTATCCGCTCGCGGCGCCGCCCCGGATCGGCCAGATCGTTCACCTGCCGACCGGCCTCCCGGTCAGCCAGGCCCAGATGCTGGCGGTGGCCGGGGACGCCCGCATCGTCTACGTCGGAGAGACCCATGACAACCCGGCTTCCCACCGCTTGGAACTGCAGGTCCTTCAGGCCCTTGCCGAACGCTATCCCGGCCGTGTCGCGCTGGGCATGGAGATGTTCGTGCGTTCGCAGCAGCCGGCCCTTGATCTCTGGGTTGACGGCAAGCTTGACGAAAAGGCTTTTCTCAAGAAGTCACGCTGGTTCGATATCTGGAACATGGATTTTGCTTATTACCGCGATCTGCTGAACTTCGCCCGTTTGCGGCACATCCCGGTCATTGCCCTGGATGCCGAGAAGAGCCTGGTAAGGGCGGTGCGCAGCAAGGCCCCTGAGCAACTCAGCCCGGCAGAACGGGCCCAGTTGCCGGAACTCGATCTGGCCGACCCCTATGAGCGTGGTCTGGTGACAGCCATCTTCGGCGAGCATAGCCACGGGGCGATGTCGATCGATGGTTTCATCCGCGCCCAGGCCCTGCGGGACGAGACCATGGCCGAATCGGCGGCCCGCTACCTGGCAAGTCCCGCAGGGGAGGACAAACACCTGCTGGTAATCGCCGGCGGAGACCACGTCAGCAACGGTTTCGGCATCCCACGCCGGGTATTCCGCCGCT
This sequence comes from Oryzomonas sp., assembly GCA_031292255.1. Classification (GTDB taxonomy): domain Bacteria; phylum Desulfobacterota; class Desulfuromonadia; order Geobacterales; family Pseudopelobacteraceae; genus Oryzomonas. The sequence goes on from JARLHN010000034.1 coordinate 89,064, forward strand.
TAGCCGCTTCCTATACCATCATCGGCGGCAAGGAAATCGATATCCCGTCCGACAAGAACGATCGTCTGATGAACGTCGATATTCCCGGTTTTCCCATGGTGCCCTATGATTTCCAGGTGTATCAGGCCTACGAGGATCTGCCGGAAACCGGGGTCCGTCTCGGCGTGATGATCGAACCGGCGCCCGGCGGCCACGGCCTGGTGGTGAAGGAAGTGCTGCCCGGTTCCAGCGCCGAACGGGCCGGCCTGCAACAGGGGGATCTGCTCCTCTCCCTCGACAGCGAGTCCTTGACGGATATTTCTGATTTGACCGGTGCCGTGCAGCAGAAACATCCCGGCGATCGCGGGATTGTGCAGGTCGTGCGACAGGGTAAAACCCTGAAGGTGGAGGTTGTGTTCCTGGCTGCGCGGAAGGAGCATCAGCACGGCAAACAGTGATCAGGGAAAACGGGAGGGGCTCATGGACAGGAAACTGTGAACTGAGGATGGCCACCACCCCCGGCCCCTCCTTGATAAGGAGGGGGGCAGGGGTGGTTGATCCCCCGCAGGGTGAGGACCCTCAAGAGCCTAAAGGATTTTTCCGAAATAGTATTAATGTTACAAGGTATCAGTGCGCCTCGCTCCAGTTCTTCCCGTAGCTGATATCCACCCTGAGCGGCACCTTCATTTCCGCGGCGTGGGACATCTCCTCCTCCACCAAGAGTTCCATGCGCAGCAGTTCGTCCTCCGGTATCTCGAAGACCAGTTCGTCGTGCACCTGCATGGTCAGGCGGCTTTTCAGCCCCTCGGCCCGCAGCCGCGCATCCACCCGGATCATGGCGCTCTTGATGATGTCGGCCGCCGAGCCCTGAATGGGGTAGTTGATGGCGTTGCGCTGGGCAAAGGCCCGCACGTTGCCGTTACTGCTGTGGATATCGGGTATGGGGAGCCGCCTGCCCAGGATGGTCGTTACGTATCCCGTCTCTTCCGCCTGGCGGATACAGGAATCCAGGAAACCGACCGCGCCGCTGTGTCGTTCCTTGTAGGCGGCGATGAAATCCTCGGCTGTCTTGCGGGCAATGCCCAGCTGCTTTGCCAGGCTGAAGGCGCCCTGGCCGTAGATGATGCCGAAATTGATGGTCTTGGCCTGGCGGCGCATCTCGGTGGTGACCATCTCGGGGAACAGGCCGAAGACCTCGGCCGCTGTGCGGGTGTGGATGTCTTCGTTGTTGGCGAAGGCGCGGCAGAATACCTGGTCGCCGGAAAGGTGGGCCAGCACGCGCAACTCGATCTGGGAGTAGTCGGCCGAGAGGATGACGTGCCCCGGCGGGGCGATGAAGGCGTGGCGGATACGGCGCCCCTCATCGGTGCGGACCGGGATGTTCTGCAGATTGGGGTCGGAGGACGAGAGCCGGCCGGTGGCGGTGACGGTCTGATTGTAGGATGTGTGTACCCGGCCGGTTTTGGTGCAGATCAGGCGCTCCAGGGCGTCGCTGTAGGTGGACTTGAGCTTGGTCAGCCCGCGGTAATCCAGGATCAGCCGGGCGATCTCCTGCTCCTCGGCTATGGCGCTCAGCACCTCGTTGTCCGTGGACCAGCCGGTCTTGCCCTTGGTCTTCTTGCCGGTCTTCAGTCCCATGCGCTCGAAGAGCACCTCGCCCAACTGCCTGGGGGAATTGAGATTGAAGGGGGCGCCGGCAATGGCGAATATCTGCCCTTCAAGCTCGGCCAGGCGGACGGCAAAGTCACGGGAAAGCTCTTTCAGCATCTCCCTGTCCAGCAGAACCCCATGGTTTTCCATCGCGGCCAGGATCGTCACCAACGGCATCTCAATGGTATGAAAAAGCTGCTCAAGGCCCGTTTCGGCAAGGAGCGGCCCGAATTTACGCCGCAGGAGCCAGGTGGCGTCGGCATCCTCGCAGGCATACCGGGAGGCTGCCCCGATCTCCACCTGGGAAAAATTCTTCTGCCCCTTGCCGGTCCCGGTCACTTCGCTGTAACTGATCATGCGGTGGTTGAGGTGCTCCTGGGCCAGGGCATCCAGGCCGTGCCCGCTGCGGGCCGGGTTGAGCACGTAGGAGGCCAGCATGGTGTCGAACCAGACCCCCCTGACCGTGACGCCGCTGTTGGCCAGCACCTGCATGTCGAACTTACAGTTTTGGCCGACCTTGCGCAGTTCAGGGTTCATGAACAGCGGGCGCAGGCGTTCCAGCACCAGGTCCCGCGGGATCTGGCCGGGAGCGAAAGAGACGCCGGCCCCGCCATGGCCGTCATCCCGGACGGGAGCGGAAAACAATGTTCCCTCTTCCATGGGTGACGGGTGAGGGGGGGGCGAGGTCACATGCCCCACCGGCACATAGTACGCCTCATGATCGCGAAAAGAGAACGACAGGCCGACGATCTCGGCCAGACGCGGGTCGAGGCCGGTGGTCTCCAGGTCGAAGGCGAATTCGCCGGCCTGTTCCAGGGCCGCGGCCAGCGCCTCCAACTCCTCGGCAGTGGTTACGGTTCTGTAGCTCTCCGTGGGCAGGGTGGCGCGCCCAGTCAAATCCTTGATGAGCGTGGTGAAACCGTACTGCTTGAAAAAGGCGTTCAGGGCAGGGGTGTCCGGCTCCCGCGCCGCCAGTTGCTCCAGGTTGAACTCCAGCGGCACATTGAGCTCGATGGTTGCCAGCTTGCGCGACAGAAGCGCCTGGTCGCGGAACTCCCGCAGCTTTTCGCCGTTCTTCCCCTTGACCTCGGCGGCCCGCTCCAGGAGAGTGTCCATCGAGCCGAATTCCTGGATCAGCTTGATGGCGGTCTTCTCGCCGATGCCCGGTACGCCGGGGATGTTGTCCGAGCTGTCGCCGGCCAGGCCGAGGATGTCCGGCACCAGCCCGGGCCCGACGCCGAAGCGCTCGTTCACCTCGGTCAGGCCCGATTCCTTGTCCTTCATGGTGTCCAGTAACGTGACGTTCTCCGTCACGATCTGCATCAGGTCCTTATCGCCGGTCACCACCACGACCCGGCCGTTTTTGGCGCTGTAGCGGGCGGCCAGGGCGCCGATGATGTCGTCCGCCTCAAACCCTTTCAACTCCAGTACCGGGATATTGAAGGCGCGCACCGCCTCGCGGATCGGACCGACCTGCTGGCGCAGGTCATCCGGCATGGCCGCGCGGTTGGCCTTGTATTCAGGGTAGAGTTCGGTGCGGAAGGTGATCCGCCCGGCATCGAAGACCACCGCCAGATGCTTGGGATCGTGGTCCTTGATCAGCTTCAGCAGCATCTGGACGAAACCGTAGATGGCGTTGGTGGGGTGGCCGCTGGGTGAGGAAAGATGGCGGATGGCGTAATAGGCTCGGTAGATGTAGGAAGAGCCGTCGATCAGGTAGAGGGTGTCGTCGTGGGTAGTCATGGTGAGTCCTTGTCCGCCTGCTCGCGCGTAAACATCACAAAGGCCATGCTCGGCCGCCTGCTGGACTCGCGCATGGCGAACTGCATGCTGTCGAATCGCCATCCCTTGGCGGTCCATTCGTTGATCGTCTCCTCGATGGCCTCTGCGGTGACGGTGCCCAGTTCGATCACTTTATAGGTCGGCATGTTCGTACCTCGAAAGGTTTGGTGATTGACGCTTCAGTAAAGGTTTTGGCAATGACCCGATAGTAGCCAACGGCGGCCATATCTTCAAGCGGAAACAGCGAAGGCGGCCTGAAGGCCGCCTTCTTCGTCGATATGATGGTTGGGGCAGTTATTGAAAACCGAGCTTGGAGGATATTTCCTTGGCCGCTTTTGTCACCAGCGGGATGAGTTCCTTGTTCATGCGGTCGTCCGTGAAGCGCATGGAAGGGCCGGAGATGCTGACCGCGCCGATGATCCGGCGGGTGTAGTCGCGGATCGGGGCGCTGACGCACTTGACGCCGACATCAAGCTCCTCGTCGTCGATGGCGTAGCCCTGCTCGGCGATGGTCTTCAATTGCTTCTTGAGGAGTTCGCGGTCGGTGATGGTATTTTTCGTGTAACGTTTGATCTCTTTGGCAGGGAGATAGTTTTCCAATTCCTCGTCGCTCATGTGTGCGATCTGGACCTTGCCGGCGGCGGTGCAGTAGGCCGGCAGCCGCGAACCGACCCGCGGCACGACGCGGACGGTCATGTCGGTTTCAACGGCATCCAGGTAGATGATGTTGGAGTCTTTGAGGATGGCCACATAGGTGGTTTCGTTGCACTCCTTGACCAGCGCTTCCAACACCGGTTTCGACTGGCGCAGAAGGCCCATTTGGCGGATAAAGGTTTGCCCGAGTTCAAGGGTCTTGAGTCCGAGGCGATAGTTTTCGGTCACCCTGTTCTGCTCGATGTAACCGCGCGCTTCCAGTGTCGCAAGAAGCCTGAAGACGTTGTTCTTGTGCAGTTTCAAACGTTTGCTGAGCTCGGTGACCCCCAGTTCGTCGGTTTCGCCGTGGAATTGTTCCAGCAGGTCCAGGGCGTGGGAGACGGCCTGAATGAGATATTCCGATTTTTCTTTCTTTGCCATGGTCGGTACCTTGTATTATTTGATATAATGAAAATTGAAGAGAGTAACGTTGTGAAAACTAATAAAAAATTTTAACAAGTTCGAAAAAGTGTACGAAAACGGTGTCTCGTCATAAATGTAGAATAATGTTTTATAATTGTCAAGTCCTAAAAATTACATTATATTCCTATTCAAAGGGTAGAGGTGTTCCCTGGACAAAGGTGTGCGAATAAAACATGCGGGGTGCGGCATGCTGAACCTGGGGGAAAAGATACTTGCCGCCATCGGCAGTTACGGCAAGGGGTTCGCCCGGCATCGTCTCAAGGGAAGCGTTTTCCACCGGGTGGCACGCAGTGCCCCCTGTTCCGTGTAGACCGTCAGGGGATGAACCCCGGACCGGTAACTTGTTTACGGTTAAAAAACAGATAGTGTTCATCCGGAGTTTCCGAATGAACACTAACTCTCTTTCAGAAAGGTTTTATCTGATGGTGTTGCGTTTTGTATGTAGTCTGCTGCTGGCCGCTTCTCTCTGGTGTGCCCCCTGTTCCGCTTCCGCTGCCGAGAATTTCCGCGTTCCGATCCTGCTTTATCACCGTTTCGGCCCCACGGTGGCCGATGGCATGACGGTCACGACGCCGGTTTTCGAGTCCCAGATGAAATACCTGCACGACAACGGTTATACCGTCATCCCGCTGCGCCGCCTCGTGGATCACTACCGAGGCCTAGCGCCGGCCCCAAAGCCCAAATCGGTGGTTATCGTTGCGGACGATGGCCATAAGTCCGTGTACGGCTACATGCTGCCGGTCATCCGCAAGTACGGCTATCCGGTCACGATCTTTGCCTATCCCTCCGCCATTTCCAATGCAAAGTACGCCATGACCTGGGATCAGTTGCGGGAGCTGAAAAAAACGGGGCTATTCGATATCCAGTCCCATACCTATTGGCACCCGAATTTCAAGAAAGACCGGAAAAAGCTCAGCAGCGAAGCCTACGACAAGTTCGTTACGACCCAGTTGGTGAAGTCGAAGGTCAAGCTCGATTCGGAGCTTGGCACAAAGGTTGACCTGCTTGCCTGGCCGTTCGGCATCTACGACGATTACCTGATCAAGAAGGCCGTCGAGGCGGGTTACGTGGCCAGCTTTACCATCGAACGCCGCCACGCGACACCCCGCGACCCGGTTATGAAACTCCCGCGCTACCTGCTGGTCAATGCCGACAGCGGCAAGGCGTTTGCCCAGCTTTTGGAAGGGAATGCCGTCAAGCGGAACGTGGTCTACTGATCTCCCGTGACACAGGAAGACACAAAGAAGCACCCCTGTCCCGACTGCATCTGCTGCCAGTGGTGTTCCGACGACCGCTGCCGGCTCTGCCGCGCCAAGGATGCCTGCCGCCGCCGCAAATTGTCGCTTGACGAGCAGATCGCCCTGTATGAATCGCTCAACAGGCCTGCCGGCGGTGCTAAGCCGAACGACGAGGATTGACCGGAAAAAGCATTTGCCACGGAGACACGGAGATAAATATTTCAAAGGGGTAGGGAACAGATAGTCAACATATTGGGGGCGCAGGATATTCCCCCCGCCTGATCTTGTCTCCCGAGATCAATCTTCCCCAAAATCGGCCTGGGGCCGGGCTGGAATAACTTCACTCCGAAAGGGGCCGCCGTCAGAACGTTCGGAGGAGGCGGTTGAAGTGGACAAGCGATGAAGGAGGCGCGCGTGAGCGAACGGATTGAAGCCCCACTGGATATAAAGGTTACGTGGCCCGACATGCAGCAGGTCAAGAGGGCAACCACCAAGGACTTCAGCGACGGCGGGGCATTTGTGCACGTTGACTTCGACCCCCGGCCGCCGGTCGATGCCGAGATGCACCTGCAACTCAACGGGACGGTGCTGGGCAAGGAACCGCCGGTGCTCAAGGCGCGTGTGGTGCGGGTCACGGATGAGGGAGTGGCTTTCCGGTTCGTGCGGGGGGAGGCGGAGTGAGCCTGATAAAAAGGCATTTGGAAACAAAGCGTTTGTAACCGGGATGAATGGGATAAACGCGGATACATCGAAATAAAGCGGGCGGCTTCAGGGCCGCCCGCTTTATTTTCATCTGAAAAGGGCAGTTAGCAACCGCAAAGACACAAAGGGCACGAAGAAATTCAAACCTTTATGAAAATAAAGACTCGAACCTATCAGGTGAAAGACTTTGGTAAGACAACTGACGGATTTTCCTTCGCGTACTTTGCTCCATTGCGGTTCAAATGCTTTTTTAGGTTAAATGGTGCGACTATTTCTCGGATAATTCCTTTGAGCGGCGACAGGCGCTATCCACGGCATCCATGATAAGGCCCCGGAAACGGCCGTTTTCCAAGGTGTGCAGTGCTGCAATCGTGGTGCCGCCGGGCGATGTCACCTTCTCCCTCAGCAGTGCCGGATGTTCGCCGGTTTCCGCTGCCATGCGGGCGGCCCCGACCACGGTCTGCACCGCAAGTTGCGCCGCGATGTCCCTGGGCAGGCCGTTTTTCACCCCGGCATCGGCCAAGGCCTCGATGAAGGCGAAGACATAGGCCGGGCCGCTGCCGGACAGGCCGGTTACCGCATCCATCTGTTTCTCCGGTACGGTGACGACGGTGCCGACCAGGGAGAATATCTCGCGGCTAATCTCCAGGTCCTGTTGGGTTGCCTTCCTGCCGGGGCAGATCGCCGTGGCCGCCGCTTGGATCAGGGCCGGCGTATTGGGCATCACCCTTACGACCCGCACGCCGTTGGTGAGTGTTTTTTCGATAAAATCGGTGGAGATGCCGGCCATGATGGATATGATCAGCGTGTCGGCCAAAATGGCCGGTTCCAGCCCTGTCAGGACGCTGGCCGCCACCTGGGGTTTTATCGCCAGGATGGTGATGTCGGCTTGGCGGATTATGTCAAGGTTTTCGTCGTGAAGTTTCACGCCGTACTCGCTGGAGAGGAAATCCCTGCGGGTTGGGTCAGGCTCCGCCACCATGATGGAGGCGGCCGGAAGTCCACCGGCCAGGAGCCCCTTGATGATCGCCCCGGCCATGTTGCCGCCGCCGATAAATCCGATTGTTTTTCCGTCAAGCATGGATTTCTCCTTTGTGTAATTCGGGTCTATTGCGCCCCGCCGCTCTTCGTAATCATCATTACTCCCACACAGACCAGGATGGTACCGGCCCAACGCAGGGGCGTCACGGTTTCATGCAGAAAGTACTGGGAGAGGAACGCCACCAGCACGTAGTTGATGGCCTGCATGGGGAGCGCCACCGACAGGTCTTCCCAGGAAAGCACTGCCAGCCAGAGAAAGAAAAAAATGGCCAGCATGGCGGTGCCCATGATGAGTTTGGGTGTGGTCAGGGCCTTGAAAGCGGTATCCATGATGCCCCGCAGGTTCATGGCCGAGATGTCCCCCATTTCCTTCATCCCCTTGGCCAGCAGGATATCGCCCACCGTTCCGGCGGTTACCGCCATGAACATGATGATCACGGTCTTAAACATGTTGTTTGCTGTCACCTCGATAATTGGTCAATTCAATAGTTAAAGCAGCCAGTTTATGCCTGACCCGCGGACTGGTGATGGCGGCCAGTTCGTCTTCATGGCGATAATCCGGCATGCGGCGTGTAATCTCGCCATCCGGCAGGATGCCGGGGTGAAAGTATATCTCCGTCACTCCTTCGCCCAATCCGTCCAGTATGTTGAGGAGATAGGCCTCGTTCATCCGTCCGGAGTTGAGAACCCCCTTGACCTCGCCGGCATGGCGGATGCCCATCCGTTTCAGTTCCGGGCGGGCATGGGAGGAGAGCGCCCCGAAAATGATCCGCTCCAGGGCCTTCCCCGCGACGCGTTCCCGGTTGAAGGCCAGGTTGTGCAAGAGCCGCTCTCGCGAGAGGCGGAAGCTGGTGATGCCGTAGCGGGGCATCAATTCCCCGAGGATCGAGAAGACCGTGGGGTGCAGGTGGATATTGAGATGCCCGTCGATGTGCGTCAGGGGGATGCTCGCGTCCTTCACCCGCCTGATCTGGGCCTCGATCTCCCGTTCCAGTTGTTTGCGCAGCCCCTTGTCGAAAAAATAGCGCATGCCGGCAGCCACGGGATCGTCCCTGAAGTTGCCCGCCGCATCCACCAGGCCGGGGATCTCGTTCGGGGGCAGCACTGCCGAACCTTGGACCAGGGTCAGGTGCAGACCCACCTGGAGGCCGGGATTGCGGCGGGCAATCTCCACTGCTTCGTCGAATGCCGCTGCCCCCGCCATGACCGAGGCGCAAGTCAGGATACCGTCGCGCCAGGCCTTCTCCACTGCCTTATTGACGCCGGGGGAGAGGCCGAAGTCGTCGGAGGTGATGATGAGTCGTTTCATGCCGGTGCCGTGCGCTTCAGGGCGCGGCCAGCTTGCGCTTGCGCATGTAGGCAAGATACTGCTTGCCTTCCTTGAGCAGCTTTTTGCGTTCCTCGCTGTTGACGATCATCTTGCCGATGCTGCGCAGGATGTATTTGGGGCGGAAGTAGAACTTGTTGTAGAACTCTTCCACGGAGTTGAATATCTCGGCGTTGGAGAGGTTCGGGTAGTTGATCACGCACTTCTGATGGCCGGTATCGTCGATAAAGGCGTCCGAGGAGATCCAGCCCTGATCCTTGCACAGGTCGTAGAATTCGGTGCCGGGATAGGGTGAGGCCAGCGAGGCCTGAATGGAGTTGAGGTCCAGCATTTTGGCGTATTCGATGGTCTCGCGGATGGTCTCCCTGGTCTCGCCCGGCAAGCCCATTATGAAGGCGCCGTGGACGGAGAGCCCCAGCTTCCGGCAGTCCTTGGTGAACTGGATCGCCTGTTCCTTGGTGACCCCTTTTTTAATGTTCTTGAGGATTTGCTCGTTGCCGGACTCATAGCCCACCACCACGTGGCGCAGGCCCGCCTCGCGCATGATTTTCAAGGTCTCGTAGTCGCAGTTGGCGCGGGCGTTGATGGTCCAGGAGATGCCAAGCGGCTTGATCAGCCCGGCCACGGCCCGGGCATGCTTCTTGTCCGCGGAGAAGGTGTCGTCGTCAAAGGAGAGTTCGCGCATCTCGGGGATGTTGTCCACGATCCACTTGATCTCCTCGTAGACGTTTTGCGGGCTGCGGGTGCGCATCTGGCGGCCCGAAAAAGTCTGGGGCCAGAGGCAGTAGATGCAGCGTGCCGGGCAGCCGCGGCTGGAGTAGATCGAGACATAGGGGCTCTTGAAGTGCGGGATGACGTACTCCTTGATCGGCAGGTCGCGCTTGTAGATCGGCGCGACAAAGGGGAGTGCGTCCAGGTCCGCAATCGGCGACCGGTCGGGGGTGTGAACGACCTTGTCGTCTTTCAGGAAACTGATGCCGTCCACCCGGTCCCAATCGCGCCCTTCGCAGAGTTCCTTGGTGGAATAGTCGAATTCTCCGCGACAGACGATATCGATGGCACCCTTGCCGGCCCTGAGCGATTCCTCCGGCAGGATGGTGACGTGCGGCCCGGTCAGGACCGTGACGATGCCCGGTTTTATCTCCTTGATGCGGCGGGCGGTCTCGATGTCGATCGGCAGCGTGGGGGTGGAGGTATACATCACCACCATGTCGAAATCCCTGGCAATCTTCAGGCAGTCGTCCAGGGTGAATTTCTGTACCGGAGCATCCACCACGCGGCTTCCTTCGATCATCCCGGCCGGAAAGCAGAGCCAGGTGGGATACCAGAATGAGGTCACTTCACGGGATGCCTGGTAACGGGCGCCGGCACCGCCGTCAAAGTCTTCGAAGGTGGGAGGATTCAAAAAGAGTGGTTTCATTTCAACTCCTTACGACTATTGTAAAATATTAAATCTACAACTATTCGTCGTTTAAGTCAAGGTATACCGTTGTCGTACGGCTAATTCCGGTTTCACATCGAAGATGACATCAAGGCGGCGAGGATTGAGGCGACGAAGGCGTATAGGTTGTTTCCATCGGAAACTCCGGATGAGAAACCAATGTTTCCGTGGTTAACTATCTGAATCGTAGGGGCGAACTGCTGTTCGTCCAATCGGGATGCATGCAGGGTGCAATCGGGGCATGTGCAATGCGCCCTTACGTCACCGGCGCCGTCAACCGGACTCTCCGGCCCAAAACGCCTGGATCAGGCCAAAGGTTTTTTCCGGCAGTTCCTCGTGGGGATTATGGCCACAGTCGGCGATGGTGACGAGACGGGAGCCGGCAATCTCCTGCTGCAGCTTTCGGCCCTGCCACGGTTTGACGATCCGGTCGTGCACTCCCCACAGTATCAGGACCGGAATGGTGATAGTGGCGTAACGGCCGGTTATCTGCTCCACATTGTCCGGAATCAATTGCCGTGCCGTTTCGGCCAGGCCGCAGGCTGCGGCCAGCCCACGGTAACCGGCTGCATAGCGCTCGATGTGTTGCTCCGTGATCCGTTCGTGCCGGTAAAAGACCGATTCAAGACCCTTGCGGGCGACCACGCGGGGGGAGAGGAGCGCCAGGAACAGCGGACCTATGAAGGGAATGCACAGGATCCTCATGAACCGGGGGATCTTCTGGGGGAAGCCGGGGGCGTCGATCAGGACCAGGCGGGAGATGCGGGGACATTCAAGGGCTGCGTACATCCCCACCAGCCCGCCGAAGGAGTGCCCTACCAGGTCCACCTCGTCCACTCCGAGGGAGAGGATGTAGGCGTTGACGATATTGGCGTTGTGCGAGGCGGAATAATCGCCCCTGCAATATTCCACGGAACGGCCATGCCCCTTCAGGTCCAGCAGATGGAGGGTGTATTCGCCGGCCGGGAAAAAGGGCACGAGGCTGTCCCAGGTATGGAGCGAGGCGGCAAAGCCGTGCAGAAAAAGGATGTGACGGCGGCCGCTTCCGATTACGCGACAATAGATCCTGTCGTTGGAGGAGAAACGAAAATATCCCTCCTTCGTCTCTAGCGTTTGGTCAGCCATGTCCCCAGGTTGATTGCCAGTTTCCGGTTGTTGTCGTCCAGGAAACGGTTCTGGAAGATGGCGTCGTCCCCGAAGACGACAAAGTCGCCTTTTCCCAGGGGGCCCATGACTACCATCGCGAAGGCGCCGACGGCGTCGCCCTCGGAGAGGGTATTGTTGCCCTTCAGGTCAATCCAGGCCTCGGGCGAGGTACGGGCGATGGCGTGGGATGACGCCCCGGGCTTGAGCGCCCAGACGCCATAGGCGGAGAAGCTGTTGATCCCCGAAAAGAGCGGGCCGGCTGTAAGGTCGGTGACACGGAAGTTAATGTCTTTGTCGATGACGTTCTTGCGTTCGTGCAGGACCGAGTTTGAATAGTCCACGTCCAGCCGGGTCAGCAGGCTATCCAGGGGGGTGGCTATGTGCAGCATGATGGCCAGCCTGCCGCCATTTTGCACAAAGCGGACAACCGCCTCGACCTCCTCCGGCTGGAGCGGCTTGAAGGCGCCGGATATGACCAACCCGGAGGCGCCTTTGAGCGTGTCGTCGCTCAACGGGGTTGTGACCTGGGTGATGGTGATCTTCGAGGCCCGCAGGGTATCCGCCAGTTTTGAAAGCTGAAGCTCGCCAGGGGCGCTGACGGTGAATCGCTGACCATGCCCCTGATCGAAAACAACGGTCGGCGCGGCTTCTGCGGCGAACGGCAGGGAACCCGCCAGAATCATTGCAGATACGAGGTGAAAATAGGGCAAAATTCGTTTGATCTTCAAGTATCCCTCCCGCAAAACAAGACTTTTATGATCTTTTATAACCGCCGGCCAGCTATTTTGCAATATTTTCTTTTCCTCCTCCTGGCTGTATGATAAGTGACATGGGAGGTTGTTGAAAAGCGTGACGAGGAGGCTGGTATGCAAGGCGCAAGCGAGCGGGGAAGCGTAGCGTGCCACTTGGCACGATGTGCTTGTGAGCGAGCGGCAATGCCGCATGCCGGATTTTCAACGACCCGATGGGACGGCATGGCTACGATACGATCAAATGATCAAGCACATGAAAAGGAGAGCATGAAATGAACACCAAGAAACCCGAGCTCGTCTTCAAGTATATCTTTAATTACGGATACAATCCCACCTATGTCAATGGCGCCCAGGGGGGCTTTTCGCCCCGCGGCGAGATGGTGATACATTTTTATCTGGAGCGCCAGCCTCTGCCCGAGTCGATCAGCCACGAGATTACCCCCGAAGGCGCCATCGGCCGGGAAGTCAGTGTCGAGCCCGAGGGCCTGACCGGCAGCATGGTGCGCTTTATCGACACCGGCGTGGTGATGAGTTATGAAAATGCCAGGGTCTTTCACGCCTGGCTGGGCGACAAATTGCGGGAGATGGAGGAGTTGCACAAGATGCGTAACGCATTCGAGAGCGCTCCCACCGGCGGACAGGCTTGAAAACTGGTGAAAGGTGAAATGGGGTGAGGCAATGAATAATCCGGGAAGAGTCGTTTTCCTGGTCATGGCGCTGGCGTTATTCACGGCGCTGACGGTGATGCCGCGTCGCGCATCGGCATTTCCCATGCCGGAGCGGCTGGAGTTCGAAATATCCTATACCGGTATCCCGGCCGGCCGGGCGGTGCAGGAGGTGACCCTCGAAGGCAACGAGGTGCATATCGTATCAACCGCCAAATCCGCCAGCTGGCTGCGGGTCTTTTTCCCGGTGGATGACCGGATCGAGTCGGTGTTGATCTCAGGCACGCCGCCACTCAACATCGGGGTGCCGCGATTGTACCGCGAACGCATCCACGAAGGGTGGACCCGCTACAAGAAGGACGCGGTCTATGATCGCCAGAAGCTTGAGGTCAATACCAAGGACCTGCTGAAGAACAGCGAAACGACCAAGAGCATCACCGCGCGGACCTACGACACCCTGTCCAGTTTCTTTTATTTTCGCTCCGTTCCCCTTCAGGTGGGTACCTCCTACTACATCGACATATTCGATTGCAAAAGACTATGGAACACCGAGGTGCAGGTTCTGCGGCGGGAGGTGATCGAAACCCCCCTGGGCAGGTTCCGTACCGTTGTGATCAAGCCGCTGCTCAAATCGGAGGGGATCTTCGCCCGCACCGCCGACATGTATATCTGGCTGACGGACGATGAACGCCGCATACCGGTACTGATGAAATCCAAGGTCAAGGTCGGCAGCATCACGGCAACCCTGGTGGGCGGAACCTACTGGCCCAAAAAAAAGTAGCTTGTTTCCATCGGTTCCGCCGATTCAAATAAGCGTACTTCAGCCGGAAGCGCATGATTTTGAGGGTATTCAAGGCCGAATTTTGCTACAATAATCTTATCGACGGGGAAGAACCCGGAGATTATTGAGAAAGAAGGTGGCACAGATGACGGCAACGAAAGAGGTCAACGCCGGGAAAACGGTGGCAGCGACACCGGTAAAGGAGGGTGCAACGTCTACCAAACAGGAGATTTGTCACCCCAGCGTGTGCGTCGGCAATACGAAGCCGGCCAATTGTGTTTGTCCTACGAATAAATAATAGTTGCATTGTTACTTGAGAAGCGTATACTGAAATCAGGAAGCAGCACAAAGACAAAAACCAAATATAAGAAATAAAAAGCTTATAAAAGGAAAAAGTCTAAATGCTACTTCTGTTTTTTAGAACTCCTTGGAAAATCCCGAGGGGTTCTTTGTGTTTTTAGGGGGCAACTCCGCAAAGTAAATCGCAAGTCGAACACGTGATCTTGATGCAGTAATCGTAATTTGTTTTCGGCGCCTCATTGCAGTGCCGCGAAAGCCGCTTTAAGGAGAGCGGCGCTCTCCGCAAGCTGTCCATACGCATCATCGGCACTCATGAGTGTTTTTTGCGGCTTCGAGTCCTGCATGGCATAACCGAAAGCGATTGACTTGTTGGCGATCTCGGCGATCTTCTTCGCAAGTTCGCGATTGAACTTCACGAGGTCATCCTTGGCCCGAGGGAGTCGATAAGCCGGGCGCCCTGCCATCCTTTTCTTGATTTCCGCCGCTATCCTGGCCACTTTGGCATCGGTCGCCTCGTCTTCGCCACCCTCGACCACGCCGTCGTTGGCCCTGTGGTGGGCCTTGTTGAAATCGTTGTAGTCGGTGTTATGGAGCGGCATAGAGAGGTCGCCGATATAATGGGCGGCAAAACCGAGGGGATAGCGGGCATACCTGCCATTGTTCTTGTACTCCCGATATTGGGTAAGGGCGGCGACGATGGCGCCGTAGAGATGCCCTTTGTCCTTGTCCCGGCTGTTGTAGTCGCGAACCTGGTCAAGAACCATATCGGCGGTGACTTTAACCCCTTTGGCGTTGTTGCGGTAATGGTTGCCGTCTTCATGGCCGCCGGACTTCATCTTCGACATATCCGCACCCACGGCAAGATAGGCATAGTTGTCCAGGCCCGCGGCCTTCATCACGGCCATGTGGGTTGCATCGTCCCAGGCGAGGGCGGGGGAAGAGAGGTAGAGGAGGATGGCCAGGGTGAGTGGCAAGAGGTGCCGCTGCATGTCGGGCTCCTTTTATTAGTTTTTATTTCACTTGATACTATGATTTTAAGTCGCTGCAAACGACTTTGTCATGCATCTCAATGGTCAACACTTCAATACGTTGGCTTAGCTCTTTTACAAGTTCGGTCAGTTCCGTATTCTGTTGGAGCAAATTCAGTATTTGACTAGCCTGCTGTGCGGCCAGCGTTTGGCGTTGTTCAGCAGCGAATGCAAGAGCTTCCCTATGTTGCGCGTCGGCATCTGCGTGCATCTTATCGCGGTCTGCCTGACGTGTCTGCGCAAGCAAGATAAGTGGGGCAGCGTAAGCTGCCTGGAGGCTGAACGCAAGATTGAGCAGAATAAACGGATAAACATCGAACGTGGTGAAGCCGATAGCGTTCACACCAATCCAGATGGCAACTATTGCCGTCTGTGCTACAAGAAAAACCGGTGTCCCAAAAAAACGTGCAAAAGCCTCAGCCTTCAGGGCAAACCAATCATCCCCAAAAGGAGAAAAATGATGCAGATTCGGAAGATGAAAGCGGAAGTAATCGTCCGGCACTTCGTTAACCGGGACAGGATTCGGCGTTTTTGAGTCTATTGCCATACATACTCCTTTATTTGTCATATCAGTCTATCTGAATAACAACAAGTTGGTGGCATGTCCAGACATTGAACGCTTTGTGATAATATTCAAATTATCGATGAGTTTATGCTCCACGACACAGTTGTATAAAGGCAAGAATGTGAGAAGGGGGCTGGACTTGGTTGTTTATCGGAGGGAGCTGCCACCTTCGATCCTTTCTGGGCAGAAAAATACTCAACCACCCCCTGTCCCCCTCCTTATCAAGGAAGGGAAGAACTGGGCGTTTTTCCTCCTCTCCTGGTTTAGGATGACCCTCTGGGGCCTAAAGGGCTGGGGGGCGGTAGTATTTACAAGTATACCCGATTGAATTCACTCATTGAACTGGTCCGCAAAATCGATGACACACATGCTCCCAAATCCCGGATGGGGACCGCAGGCGACCCCGGCGGTGCGGTAAACCGGGCTGAAAGTGTTCTTGCGATGCCCCCGGTCAGGCACCCCGTCGTCGACGATCAGTTGCATGACCATGTTTCGGGCTTCCGTGGGGCCATAGCCGATGTTCTCGCCGATCTGCCGGTTCCATTTCCCGTGCCGGTCGATCCGCTCTCGTATGCCGCCGCCGTGGCCGGTGGTGCCGGACTCGCCCTGTTCCTTTGCCAGTTCGGCCGCTGCCGCGGCCAGACCGTCCGACCAGGCGAGCGGCGGCAACGGTTTCTGGCGTGAGAGGACCTTGATCGCCTCATCCACGGCCTTGACCCCTTCGTTGGTCTGCATGTGGGTGTCGCTTCCCGGCAGCACGAAGTATTTTCCCCGGAACATGCTGCGGAACTCGCGCAGAAAGCCGACATAGGCGCGCGGAGAGGTGCGGGCCAGGTTGATCTCCGCCAGGACCTGGCCGGCCAGATCATGATCCTGGGCAGCAGCCGGGGCTGCCAACGCGAGAAACACGCAAATAGTTGAATAGAATAGTCTCATCTTTTCGTACCGCCGATGAATGGGATGAACGCGGATTAAGACAAAAAACTGGCACGATTCGGGCTGGGAAGCGATTGTGTCTCGCGGCGCGAAACAGTGGCCCTATTTGCTGAGATAATCCCCCAGCAGGTCCCTGCTGTGCTCGTCATCGTGGCAGTGGGTGCAGAGGTTTTCCCAGTTGCTGCCGTCGGAGGGGTTGTTGTTGTGGTTGCCGTCCTTGTGGTGGACGGTCAACTGGTGCAGGTTGGCCTGGTCGAATTCCCGGCCGCATTTGGCGCAGATCGGGCCGTGTATCTTCAAGGATTTTGTCCGGTAGTTGGTGGTGTCCTCTGTTTGCCTGCGCATGGCTTCTATGCGGGCTGCGGCTTCGGCGGCCGAGGGGAGTTTGACCGTGACCGGTCGATTGGGTCGTGCCATGATGATCCTCTCCGGAAGATTTTTTTCAACGGCTGGGCAAAAAGCTCCAGCTGCAAGGCTTGCGACCCCTGAAGAGTGAGGCGTACCCCTCGGTACGCCGCAGGGATGAAGGGGGCGGATGGACTTTTGGCGCAGCCGTTTACCCGTTCAGCAGCTTGACCGTGGTCATGCCGTCGGCATAATAATCGATGATGTTCAGGCAGCCGTAGTTCTGTTCGATGTTGAACATCCCGGCCAGCGGGGCGCCGATGGCGTTCAGGAGCACGATGCGGTTGACGCCGCCGTGTCCCACTACCAGGATTTCCTGCCCCTTGTGGCGCTCCACGATCTCCGCGATGACCGGCATGACCCGCGCCCCCACGTCCAGCAAGTTCTCTCCCCGGGGCACCCGGTAGTTGACCAGGTCGTCCATCCGGGCCTGCCATTCCATTGGCCAGCGTTGAGCTATCTCCTGCCAGGTCAGGCCCTCCCATACGCCGATGTTCAGCTCGCGCAGCTCGGGGCGGCGCACCGGTTCGATGCCGAACCGGCCGCAGATGATCTTCGCGCCGATGGCGCAGCGGGACAGGTCGCTGGTGTAGCAGGCTGCGAGGGGGGTGCCGGCCAGGCGCTCCTTGAGAACATGGTACTGCTCCAGGCCGACATCGGTTAAGCCCACATCGGTCTGGCCGTTGTAGCGGGGTTGGTCATGGCCTGCCACTTGGCCGTGGCGGATGAGGTAGATGCGTGTCGCCGGGGTCATGGGTGTGTCCGTCCTTTCAAAAGGGAGTGAGGGATTAGAAGGCTGGCAATAATAAGTTATTGTTGCTAGTAGCCTTCTTAGGGGAGCCTGACCGAGATGACCGCCAGGGCTGCAATCTCGGCCAGTTCGTTGATGCAGCCCAGAACGTCGCCGGTCAGGCCGTCGAGGCGGCGCTGGAAGTAGCAGCGTAGCGCCACGGTCGCCAGGATAACGACGATATAGGCTGCCAGGCCGGTAAGAGGCGGCAGCACGAAGGCCGCCGCCAGGGTCAGGGCCAGGGCGGTGATCAATTGGGCATGGCCGGCGCCCTGGATGAAGACGGTCCCCAGGCCTTCCTTGCGCGCATGGCGGGCCCCGGTCATGGCAAGGACCTGGGCCATGCGGGCCAGGGCGGGAACGAACAGCAGGGCCTGCATCTTGATGCCGGCCGGCACCGCCAGCAAGGCCTGCCACTTCAGCAGCAGGCCGAGGACGACGCCGACGACGCCGACGGCGCCGACACGGGAGTCCTTCATGACTTCCAAAAAGCGTTCACGGCCGCCGCGGGCCGCAATGCCGTCGCAGATATCGGCCAGGCCGTCAAGGTGCAGGGCGCCGGTCACGGCGGCCAGGGCGGTAATCAGCAGGGCGTCGGTCAGCGGCCGGGCCAGCCAGGGGGCGATCAGCCAGTTGAGCCCGGCCAGCAGGGCGCCGATGGTCAGACCCACCAGGGGGAAGACGGCCGTGGAGCGCCCCAGGTCCTGCGCTTCGCAGTCGGTCTTGAAGGGAAGCGGGATGATGGTCAGGAACTGAAAGGCGACAAGGTACTTTTTCACGGTGTTGCTTCGACAGGGGTTGTGATGACCAGTTCCGCATAGCCGGTGGCTGCGTCGTGGCGCCGTGAGAAGCGCACCTCCGGCAGGATCGCCAAGACGATCTCGGCCGTGGTCAGGACGATGCAGCCGTCCAGCAGGTGCCCGCCCAGCACGCGGCCGATGCTGTCGGCAAAGGCGATGTGCAGGTGCGGCCCATGGGGCGACAGGGTGCCGGAGAGGGAGACGATCTCCAGCGGCCCCTCGATGATGGTGCCGCCGCCGCTTCCGGCCAGCCTCAAGGCCGCCCGGCTCAGGCTGCCGGCGCAACTGAGCACGCAGGCTGCCGGCAGTTCCCGGTCAAGGAGCAGACGGGACAACGAGCTGTGAATGTCATCCCCCGGCTTTAGCCGTATCGACAACGATGTGATGGAACTGTACATGTCTTGATTCCATCCTTGATTTGAAATCGATATTTCCCTGTGTTTTCCCCTGCCGATGTGCCCGTCAGATCTTATCCTTTTTCAGGTCGTCTGCAAAGAGCTTTCCTGCGCCCCGCGAGGCGCAGAAATTGCCGCACATGGTGCAGGTGGCACTGTCCTCGGGAACCCGGCTGGCGCGGATGGCGCGGGCGTCTTCGGGATAGAGGGCCAGTTGGAACTGTTTTTCCCAGTCCAGGTCGCGGCGGGCCTTGGACATTTCCCGGTCCCGCTCCCGCATCCTGTCGGGGTACTTGTTCATGTCCCCGACGTAGGCGGCGATCTTGGCGGCCTTGACCCCCAGGCGCACGTCATCTTCGGTGGGGAGGGCCAAGTGTTCGGCCGGCGTGATGTAGCAGATCAGGTCGGCGCCGAAGCGGGCCGACTGGGCCGCGCCAATGGCCGAGGTGATGTGGTCGAAGCCGGGCGCCACGTCGGTGGTGATCGGTCCCAGCATGTAGTAGGGCGCGCCGCCGCTCATCCGCTTTTGCAGCTTGATGTTCCCCTCGATCTCGTCCAGGGGGACGTGCCCCGGTCCCTCCACCAGCATCTGGCACCCCATGTCGCGTCCCAGTTCGGCCAGCTCGCAGTTGAAGACGAGTTCCTGGATCTGGGCCCTATCGCTGGAGTCATGGATGGCCCCGGCCCTGAGGCCGTTTCCCAGGGAGAGCACGGTGTCGTGTTTCTTCAGGATGGCCACCACCCGGTCGAAATGTTCATAGAGCGGGTTCTCGCGATTGTTGGCCAACATCCAGGCCACCATGGAGACGCCCCCCTTGGAGACCAGGCCGCCATAGCGGTACCCCTGTTTTCTGAGGCGTTCGATGGTGCAGAGGTTGATGCCGCAGTGCACCGCCATGAAGGCCATGCCGTCGGCGCACTGGCGCTCGATCAGGTCGAAGAGTTCCTCCGGGTCGAGCCGGTTCGGGTCGCCGTATTTGCGGGCCGCCTCGCAGAAAGCCTGGTAGAGAGGCACGTTGCCCACCGGCAGGTCCACGCAGGCGATCACCTCGCGCCGCACCCGGTCCAGGTCGCCCCCCACGGAGAGTTCCATCAGGGTGTCGGCCCCGCTTTCCATGGCTGCCCGCGCCTTGGCGACCTCGGCCTGGTAGTCTATGATGTCGGAGGAGGTGCCGATGGAGGCATTGACCTTGGTGCGCAGGCCGGCGCCGATACCGGTTGCCGTGGGCCGGCGGCCGTGATTCCAGGGGATGACGATCCTCCCCTCTGCCACCATGCTGCGCACGAACTCCGCCGAAAGTGCTTCGTCAGCGGCCACTGCCGCCATCTGGGGGGTGATGATGCCCTCGCGGGCGGACTCGATCTGGGTCAGCATGTCTGTTCTCCTTGTCTGGGAATGAAATGTTTTTTGCTGGAATTCTTTCTGCGAACAAAAACAGGGGTTGCGGGAGTTGCCCCAATGTCAGGATGAATATCCCCTGCCCCTTTTAATCAGGGGAGGGGGCAATGTTGCATTCCCGCCAGCCGCGCACCGAGTTGATCAGCCAGAGGGTGTCGGCGTCTTCCAGGTCCGCCGGGGTCAGAATCGCCTCCCGGATGCCCCCTGCCTCGATCAACTCCTCCCGCAGCAGCCCGGGCAGCAGGCCGCACGAGAGGAGCGGAGTCAGCAGTTCGCCGTGCAGCGAGACGACGATATTGTTGTAGCTCCCCTCGGTCACTTCTCCCCGCTCGTTCAGGAATACGACATCGATACAATCGGGATGCCGCCGCCGTTCCTCCTCGAACCGCTCTCTGCGGGTGGTCTTGTGGTAGAGAAGCGCGTCGGCCGAGTCCACCCGTACTTTCGACACGGCAATCATGCCGGGTGGGGAAGGGCAGGGCGGCTGCGCCAGGGGTTCTGCCTCCAGGGTCAGTTCGCCCCCCCCGGCCAAAAGGACGCGCACCTTGTGGACCCCGTTCAACTTCCCGCCCAGCCCGGCGAGCCGGACGCGCAGGGAGTCGCTATCGTGGCGGAAGCCAAAATACGTCGCCGATGCCGCCAGCCGCCGCAGGTGCCGCTCCAGCAGCATAAAACCGTCCCTGTTGTGGCGCAAGGTTTCGATCAGGCAAAAGTCGGGTGGTTCACGATGCAGGAAGTTGCCCTTGGCCAGGCACTCCCGGTATTCCGCACCAGCCTCGGAATCCCAGGTGATGCCGCTGCCGAGGCCGAGTTCGCCGGTTTGTGCCGCCATGTCCAGCACCACGGTGCGGATGGCCACGCTGAAGGTCGCCTCCCGGCCGGGGGAGAGGTAGCCGATGGCGCCGCAGTAGACGCCGCGCGGTTCCTGCTCCAGGTCGCGGATGATCTCCATGGTGCGCCGTTTTGGGGCTCCGGTGACCGAACCGCAGGGAAAGAGCGACCTGAAGATGTCGGTAAGCCCTATACCCGGCCTGGGACGTGCGGTGACCGTGGAGGTCATCTGGTGCACCGTGGGGTAAGTCTCGATGTCGAAGAGCGACGGCACCGCGACGCTGCCGGTCTCGGCAATGGCGGAGAGGTCGTTGCGTACCAGATCGACGATCATCAGGTTCTCGGCCCGCTCCTTGGGGCTTGAGGCCAGCCGCTCCCGCTCTGCCGAGTCTGCGGCGGAATGCGCTGCCCGCGGCGCGGTCCCCTTCATGGGGCGCATGGTCAGCAGGCCGTTTTCCAGGCTGAAGAACAACTCCGGCGAGGCGGAGAGGATCCGGTGGCTGCCGGTATCGATCCAGGCGCAGAAGGGGGCCTGCTGGTTACGGCACATGCGGCGGTAGAGGGCGAAGGGGGTGCCGCTGAAACCGAAGCGCTGGCGGGTGGTGAAGTTGACCTGATAGGTCTCGCCCCTGGCGATGGCCGCCCGGATGGTCTGTATCGCATCTCCGTAGGGGGCTCGGCCGATTGCGGTTGCGGGCGGCGAGATGTTGCCGTCGCCGTTGTCCGTCGGCTCCGTACCGGGTATGTACTCATGTCGTTCGTTGAAGATCCCGAACCAGATCAGCGGCAGGTCGCCCGACCCGGCGGCAGGCAGATCGGGATTGAGGCCGGACGCGGCTTCGTAACTGACGAAACCGGCCGCGTGCCTGCCCAGTTCCACGGCCTGTTCCACCTCCCGCAGGGCCGGGACGACCTCGGCCGGTGTACGGGCAATCACCACCGTTTTCAGGCCGTCAAAACGGAAGGAGCGGGGAAACCCTGCCCTGGCGAACGACTCCAGGAGGACCGTCGGGCATTGGGGGGGCGAGGTCAGCATCGTACATCCCGCGCGGTTCGTTCTCCGGGAAAGGGATACCTCACTCTTTCGATACCCCGGCCTGTTCAAAGGTCGCCATCTCGTTCAGTATCTTCACCCCGGCCTCGATCAGGCTCATGGCCAGGGCCGCGCCGGTTCCTTCCCCCAGGCGCAGGTTCAGGTCCAGGATCGGTGCGGCGCCGATCCGCTCCAGCATGAACCGGTGGCCGATTTCCACCGACGCATGGGCGGCGAAGACGTAGTCGCGCACGTTGGGGTGCAGTTCCGAGGCGATCAGGGCGCCGGCGGTGGAGATGAAGCCGTCGATCACCACCGGGATAGCGTTGGCCGCGCATCCCAGCACCAGGCCGGCAATGGCGGCGATCTCCAGCCCGCCCACCTTGGCCAGCACATCCAGCGGGTTCTTCGGGTCGGGGCGGTTGAAGGCCAGCCCCTGTTCGATGACCCGGATCTTGTTCTCCAGGGCGATATCGTTGATGCCGGTGCCCCGGTGGGTCAACTCCCTGGCCGAAATACCGGAGAAGGCGGCGATGATGGCCGACGAAGGGGTGGTGTTGCCGATGCCCATGTCGCCGGTTCCCGTCAGGGCCACTCCTTCCGCCTTGCACTGGTCGGCCAGGTCGATGCCGACTTTCAGGGCGGCCAGGGTCTCGTCACGGGTCATGGCCGGCCCCTTGGCGAGGTTTCGGGTGCCGCGGGCCACCTTCCGTGGGATCAGGCCTTCGGCGCCGTTGAAATCATAGTCAACTCCCACGTCCACCACCCGTACCTCGATCCCGGCATGGCGGGCGAGTACGTTGATGCCGGCCCCGCCGGCCAGCATGTTGAGCACCATCTGGGGCGTGACCTCCTTGGGGCAGGCCGAGACCCCCTCGTCGGTCACACCGTGGTCGCCGGCAAAGGTAAAGATGACCTTTTTCCCGGTGTCGGGGCTCAACGTGCCGCTGATGGCGGCGACACGGCGTCCGAACTCCTCCAGCCTCCCCAGGGCGCCGAGCGGCTTGGTTTTGTTGTCCAGTTTGGCCTGGGCCTGGTGCAGCAGTTCGGTGTTGACCGGTTTGATGCGTTCCAGCGTGGCCTTTACAAAGTCCATTGAGGGTCTCCTTTTTTAAAACCAGATATTCCATTAGGCGGAGCAAAGCTCCTGCACGTGCCCTAATGGAATATCTGGGTTAAACCTACCCGAATCCGTGGCACCTTCACGGGAGCCAGGACCTATTTCAACCTGAGCGGTATCCCGCTGATGACTATGTGTGCCTCGTCCGCCATAGCCGCCAGGAGCTGGTTGGCCTGGCCGGCGATGTCGCGGAAGCGCCGCGCCAGGCGGTTTTCCGGCACGATGCCCTGACCCACCTCGTTGGAGACCACAATGACCGGTGTCCGCATCCCGGCCAGGGTTGCCGCCAGGCGCCGCACATCCTCCATGATGTGCGTCTCGGCGTCCTCTTGCCGCTCTTCGTAGTAAAAGAGCAGGTTGGACAGCCAGAGGGTGAGGCAGTCCACCAGCACCGCCTTGAAGGCGCCGTCGCAACCGGCCAGGGCCTGGGACAGATACAGGGGCTCCTCCATGGTCTGCCATGCGTCGCCGCGGCGCAGGCGGTGCTTGTTGATCCGCTCCGCCATCTCGTCGTCCAGTGCCCGGGCCGTTGCCAGGTAGCCGAGCGGTGTACCGAACCGATGGGCCAACTCCTCGGCGAAACGGCTTTTGCCGCTTCGCGCCCCGCCGGTAATGAAGATCGTTGTGGCCATACGCCCCTCCGACGAAAAAAGCCCCTGCCAAATAACGCCATGGGCAGGGGCTCGAAAATACCTGGATGAAGATGCTATCCGGCTTCGGCCCCTCGTTCCACGGAGGTCCCAAAGGCATCGGAATGGCAGGTTTCCTGGCTTGGGGATCGTTCCACTGCCGCGCCTTCCCAGGTTTCCCCAGTGGCATGATGCGGCGTCGGTCCCCCCTTACAGTTGCGGGACAGCGAGGGAGTTGCACCCTCTTCCCTTTTAACCACGCTGAGCTGCAGCGCGGCACCAGACCGGTTGATAAACAATTTCGCGTTTTGTACCAGACCACAGGCGGATTGTCAAAACGGAAAGTGACGGCAATAAACTACCCTGCCGGTAAATACCGATACCTAGCTGTATTTGTTCGTATATTAATTATGCATCCGTTCGATGGCCGTCACGATTTTCCGGCGATATGACAGACTTTGGGAAAAAAATTACCACACCCCTTGATTTTTGCCCACCTGTTGATTATATTCCTCCCGTTAGCACTCAATGGACGCGAGTGCTAATCGCGTCTGCGACTTTACACCACCAACCGGTAATAGAAAGGAGAAGGACAACATGAATTTGAGACCACTTCAGGACCGCATCCTCGTCAAGAGGGTCGAAGAGGAAACCAAGACCGCAGGGGGGCTTTTCATCCCCGAAACCGCCAAGGAGAAGCCGCAGCGCGGCGAAATCGTGGCTGCCGGCAACGGCAAGAAGACCGAAGAAGGCAAGGTGCTGCCTCTGGACGTGAAGGTGGGCGACAAGGTGCTGTTCGGCAAGTATTCGGGCACCGAGATCAAGGTTGATGGCGAAGAATATTTGATTATGCGGGAAGATGACATCCTGGCCGTCGTAGAATAGAGAAACGGTCTTTTTTCGCCCTAGCCTCGCCAATCTTCGGAACGCCTGTGTGCGACGTACCTCCGGTACGTCTCCGCGACATTCCTCGATTGGCAAACCCAGGACAAAAAAAACTCGTTTCTAATTCAGACAATAACTTCAAAAACTAAATCATATTCTATATGGAGGAATAACGCATGGCTGCAAAGATCATCAAATTCGACCAGGACGGCCGCAACGCCATCCTAAAAGGTGTCAACACCCTGGCTGACGCCGTTAAGGTTACCCTCGGCCCCAAGGGCCGCAACGTCGTGATCGACAAATCCTTCGGCGCTCCGCTGATCACCAAGGACGGCGTGACCGTTGCCAAGGAAGTTGAACTTGAGGACAAATTCGAAAACATGGGCGCCCAACTGGTGAAGGAAGTCGCTTCCAAGACCTCCGATGTTGCCGGTGACGGCACCACCACGGCAACCGTTCTCGCCCAGGCCATCTACCGCCAGGGCTCCAAGCTGGTGGCTGCCGGCCACAACCCGATGGAAATCAAGCGCGGCATCGACAAGGCCGTGGAGGCCATCGTCGAGGAGCTGAAGAACATCTCCAAGCCGATCAAGGACCACAAGGAGATCGCCCAGGTCGGCACCATCTCCGCAAATAACGACAAGACCATCGGCGACATCATTGCCGAGGCCATGGAGAAGGTCGGCAAGGAAGGCGTGATTACCGTCGAGGAAGCCAAGGCCATGGAAACCACCCTGGAAACCGTGGAAGGGATGCAGTTCGACCGCGGCTACCTCTCTCCCTACTTCGTGACCGATCCGGAGCGCATGGAAGCAACCCTTGAAAACGCCGTGATCCTGATCCACGACAAGAAGATCTCCAACATGAAGGACCTGCTCCCGATCCTTGAGCAGACCGCCAAAACCGGCCGCCCCCTGCTGATCATCGCCGAAGATATCGAAGGCGAAGCGCTGGCCACCCTGGTGGTCAACAAACTGCGCGGCGTGCTGAACGTTGCAGCCGTCAAGGCCCCCGGCTTCGGCGACCGCCGCAAGGCCATGCTGGAAGATATTGCCATCCTGACCGGCGGCCAGGTGATCTCCGAAGAGGTCGGCTTCAAACTCGAACAGACCTCCCTTGACATGCTGGGCCGCGCCAAGCGCATCACCATCGACAAGGACAACACCACCATCATCGACGGCGACGGCAAGGAAGAGGCCATCCAGGGCCGCGTGAAGATGATCCGCGCCCAGATCGAAGAAACCTCCAGCGATTACGACCGTGAAAAGCTTCAGGAGCGTTTGGCCAAGCTGGTGGGCGGCGTTGCCGTCATCAAGGTCGGCGCCGCTACCGAGGTCGAGATGAAAGAGAAAAAGGCACGCGTGGAAGACGCACTGCACGCCACCCGCGCTGCCGTTGACGAGGGCATTGTCCCCGGCGGCGGTGTTGCCTACATCCGCGCCCTCAAAGTGTTGGACGGCATCAAGCTGGTGACCGCGCAGCAGTTCGGCGTCAACGTGATCAGGGCCTCCCTGGAATCCCCGATCCGCCAGATCGCCGAAAACGCCGGCATCGACGCCTCCATCGTGGTGGACAAGGTCAAAAACGGCAAGGACGCATTTGGTTATGATGCTGCCTCCGACGAGTATGTGGACATGATCAAGGCCGGCATCATCGATCCGACCAAGGTTTCCCGCAGCGCCCTGCAGAACGCATCCTCCATCGCAGGCCTGATGCTGACCACCGAGGCCCTGATCGCCGAGAAGCCGAAGGATGAATCTGCCATGCCGGCAATGCCGGGTGGCGGGATGGGTGGCATGGGCGGCATGGGCGGCATGTACTAATCGGGAAAACGTCTCTTTTCCGCCCTGGCTGGGTCAATCGGCGGGCTTGCTTGTGCGGCGTAGCGCTGCTACGCCTCCGCGCAACCCCTTGATTTCCTGCCCAGGACGAAAAACAGAGCGTTTTCACCCTCGACGTTCCCTTTATTGCCCGGGAAAAGGCCGGAGACATCATGTCTCCGGCCTTTTTTGTTTAAAACTGTTGCCTGAAGGTTGTTTAGGTCATATTATGACGTCGCAGAAAGGTTACAATTAGTACCTTTGAACCTTTGAACCTTTGAATTAACGAATTAATGACCCCCTCCCCCAGCGGGGGAGGGTAAGGGAGGGGGAAAAGGCTGCAAACTCAGTTGATCCACCCTCCCAACCTCCACCCGCAAGGAGAGGGGAACTCGCCGAAATACTTAATGTTACGTAACACGAGATTGAAAAAGGAGGGAATATGGAGTTGATCGGTAAAGCCCTGACCATGAGCGACCTGGTGGCGTATCAGGAGGGCTCGGTGGTCAGCAAGACGTTGATCGACAAGAAGATCGGGACGTTGACGCTGTTTTCGTTTGATGCCGGACAGGGGCTTTCCGAGCATGCCGCCCCCTACGACGCCTTTGTGCAGGTCGTGGACGGCGAGGCCGAGGTGACCATCGAGGGGAGCGCCCAGACGGTGGCGGCCGGCCAGATGATCATCATGCCGGCCAACAAGCCCCATGCGCTCAAGGCGGTCAAGCCGTTCAAGATGCTGCTGGTGATGATTCGAGCGTAGGAGGTTGTTGAAAAACAGCCATCTCGCCGCCATCCTCGAAGGCCCTTTTGTGACTTCGGCCTGCGGCCTCACCCTTCGGGCGCCTTCGCGGTCCAATTTCACAAGTGAAATTGTGCGGCGTAGCGCTGCTACGCCTCCGCAAGGCCTTCTGCGGGTGCGACGATCTGACTGTTTTTGAACAACCTGAGTTTTTCAACAGCCGGCTCGAAAAATAATTTCCACCCGGAAACTCCGGATGAGAAGCAATTTGATTTCAATATTTCTTTGTGCCGATGTGATGAGAAAGGGATTTCATAATGTCTGAAAAAACCGCAGTATTGCTGCTCCAGATGGGGGGGCCGGATTCCCTGGACGCTGTCGAACCGTTTCTCTGCAACCTGTTTTCGGACCGGGACATCATCCGTATCGGGCCGGCCTTCCTGCAACCGGTGATTGCACGCATCATCTCCCGCCGGCGCGCCCGCACGGTGGTCGAGTATTACCGCCGGATGGGGGGCAAGTCGCCCCTGCGCGAGCTGACCGAGCAACAGGGCGCAGAGCTGGAAAAGGTCCTGGGCGAAGGGTACCGCTGTTTCGTGGCCATGCGCTATTGGAAGCCGGACACGATCGAAGCCCTTGCGGCCATCAAGCGTGAAGGCATCAGCCGGATCGTGGCATTGTCGCTCTATCCCCATTATTCACGGGCCACCGGCGGTTCCAGCTTCAACGAACTTAAGCGGGTGCTGGCCCAGTCAAAAGTGCATTTCGACATGGCATATATCCGCCAATTCTACGATCATCCCGGCTATATCGGGGCTCTGGTGGAGAAGATCGAACAGGGGCTGGCCGAATTCGCCGACCGAAGCGCCGTCCAGCTCGTTTTCTCCGCCCACGGTCTTCCCCAGTCGTTCATCGATTCCGGCGATCCCTACCTCGAACACATCCAGGGCACGGTGCGGCTGGTGATGGAGCATTTCGGCGGTATCTCGCACCATCTGGCCTTCCAGTCGCGGGCCGGCCCGGTCAAGTGGCTTGAGCCCTCCACCGAGGGGAAGATCACCGAACTGGCAGCGGCAGGATGCAAGGATCTGCTGATGGTGCCGCTTTCGTTCGTGTCCGACCACATCGAGACCCTCTACGAGATCGACATTCAGTACCGTGAAGAGGCCCAGAAATTGGGCATTGTAAACTTCCGGCGCAGCGGGTCCCTCAACAGTTCGCCCGCCTTTATCGGGTGCCTGGCCGACCTGGTGCGTTCGCTGGGGTAGCGGTCGCGGCAGAACGATGAAACAGGCACAAAATGGCACAACCTGGAAAGGCCTATGGAACTGGGATGAATGCGGATAGCATCTGAAACCGACTGGATTTTGGTTTTATCTGCGACCATCTCATTCATCGGCGGTTGCATGAAGCGCGATGCGCGCCATTAGATCTATTACTCAAAGGAGAACCGCAATGTTCAAAAAATTGGTAGTTGCACTCATGGCTGTTTTCATGTCCGCAGGTATCGCCTGTGCCGAAGGCAAGGCGAAGAACCCGGTCGTCCAGATGGAGACCAGCCAGGGAACCATCAAGATTGAGTTGTTCGAAAAGGAGGCGCCCATCAGCGTCAAGAATTTCCTGGGCTACGTCAACAAGGGGTTCTATGGCGGAACGATCTTCCACCGCGTCATTAACGGCTTCATGATCCAGGGGGGCGGCTTTACCACCGATTTCGCCCAGAAGCCGACCGACGAGCCCATCAGGAACGAGGCGGCCAACGGCCTGAAAAACGACGTCGGCACCATCGCCATGGCCCGCACCGGCATGCCGGACAGCGCCACGTCTCAATTCTTCATCAATGTGGTGAACAACGACATGCTGAACCGGCCCAAACCGGACGGCTACGGCTATGCCGTCTTCGGCAAGGTCATCGAGGGCATGGATGTGGTGGACAAGATCAAGGCGGTCAAAACCGGCTTCTACCACGGCATGAGGGATGTGCCGGAACAGCAGGTGGTGATAAAGTCCGTGAAGGTGTTGAAATAGGCCGCTATTTCGGGAAGTTCACAGCTTGACGTCGAAGGCTCGGGAGAGGATATGAGGGTTTATGCAATGCGCAGGATGATCACTGCGGCGGCCTTGGTTGCGGCGATGGCTCATCAGGTATGGGGCGCCGGCGGCGAAGCGGCAATAACGACCACGACCATTGCAGAACAGACCGGCGTGGCGGTAACCATCTACAATTCCAACCTGGGGTTGGTCAAGGACCTCCGTGTGCTGCATCTGTCCAAGGGGCGCAGCGAACTGCGTTTCATGGATGTGGCTACCGCCATCATACCCGCCAGTGTCCATATCCGATCCCTCTCGGATGCCGACGGCCTGAATGTCCTGGAACAGAACTACGAGTATGACCTGCTCAGCCCGCAGAAACTGATGGACAAGTATGTGGGCAAAGAGGTCAAGCTCTACCAGAAGAACCCCTACAGCGAGCGGGAAGAGGTAGTGACCGCCACGCTCCTCTCCAACAACAACAACGGTCCGGTATACAAGATCGGCAACGAGATAACCTACGGCTATCCGGGGCGGGTCATCTTCCCTCAGTTGCCTGAGAGTCTGATCGCCAGCCCCACCCTGGTGTGGCTTCTGGAGAACGACCGTGAAAAACCGCACACGGTGGAGGCCACCTACCTGACCAACGGCATCAACTGGCGCGCCGACTACGTCATGACCCTCAACGAGCGGGACGACACGGCCGATCTGGGGGGATGGGTCACCATCACCAACAACAGCGGGGCAACCTATCGCGATGCCGCGGTAAAACTGGTGGCCGGGGACGTCAACCGGGTCCGCGATGAGGTGCCGCCGCGCGCAGCAGGCAGGGCCATGCTGATGGAGGCCGCCGCCCGGGCTCCCCAGTTCAGGGAGGAAGGGTTGTTGGAGTATCACATGTACACGCTCCAGCGCCCTTCCACCATCAAGGACAACGAGTCCAAGCAGATCAGCCTGCTCTCGGCCGCCGGCATACCGGTGCGCAAGGAGCTGCTCCTGTCCGGGGCTTCCTATTACTACCAGGAGGGCTACAGCGGGGACATCGCCAAGAAGCAGAAGGTCGGTGTCTATATCGAACTGGATAATCGCGAGAAGAATCACCTGGGGATGCCGCTCCCCAAAGGAACCGTGCGGGTCTACAAAAAGGACGGCGACGCGTCGCTCCAGTTTGTGGGCGAGGATGCCATCGATCACACCCCCAAGGACGAGAAGGTGCGGATCAAGCTGGGTGAGGCCTTCGACGTGGTGGCCGACAGGAAGCAGACCGACTGGAAAAAACGGGCAAGCGACAGCTATGAGGCGGCCTACGAGATCTCGATCCGTAACCACAAGAAAGAGGCCGTCATGGTGCGGGTAACCGAACCGGTTCCCGGCGACTGGCAGGTGCTGAACTCCAGCCACGACTACATCAAGGCCGACTCCGGCATGCTGGAATACAAGGTGCCGGTAGCGGCGGATGGAGAGACGAAGCTGACCTACCGGGTTTTGATGCGGTATTGAGGAGGCTGGCAACAATAACATGAACATCTTGCATCTCATCTTCCGGCCATCTTTGACCGCGGCTCAATCACAAAATCCTCGGCGCAGCCTGCTACGCCTGCAGTTTTGTTCAATCGCTACGGCCAAATCCGACCAAAATCCGAGCGCAATTTTGTTCAACTTATTATTACCAGCCTCCTAAGCCCCATGAACAAATTTTTCACCGCATTCCTGGATGTTCTTTTCCCGCCGCTTTGCCACATCTGCCGGGCGTACATCCCCGAGGCAGGCACATTACACATCTGTCCGGCGTGCCGGGAATGCATGCCCATCGTGGGGCATCCGCTCTGCCCGGTGTGCGGCATTTCCTTCCTGGGAGCGGGTGATGACCATGTTTGCGGCGACTGTCAAGAGTCGCAACCGGTTTTCAGGGCGGCACGGGCGGCCATGATCTACGAGGGGGGCTGCCGAGACCTGATCCATGCCTACAAATACCGCCATAAAACCTACCTGCGCCGTCCCCTGGCGCTATTGGCGGCCGATTCTCTACGGGATTTCGTCGCCACATGCGCCCCTGAACTGATGGTGCCGGTGCCGTTGCATGTCCGGCGGCTCAGGGAGCGCGGTTTCAACCAGGCGGTGCTCCTGGGCGAGATCTGGGCGCGCGAGTGGAACCTCCCCCTGGATCGCGACGCGATGCGTCGCATCCGGTGGACCGAACCGCAGATCAATCTGACGGCCGCACAACGGCGCGACAATGTAAAGGGCGCCTTTGACGTCAGGGATGCCAATGCCGTAACGGGTCGGCGCGTGTTGCTGGTGGACGACGTCTACACCACCGGCAGCACCGTGAAGGAGTGCGCCGTGGCGCTCAAGGCGGCCGGTGCCCGGGAGGTGGCGGTCGTGACGGTGGCTCGTGCCCCATGCGGTTAGATTGCACTCGTAAATTCGGCTTTTTCAGCCGCTGCCGTCGTTGCGGTTCCTTGATGTAGACCCTGCTGCACCTGCGTCGCCGCGCCTCGGAACCAGTCAATATAGCTCGGGATTACTTCCCGCGACTAACCGCACGGGGACGAGGAATGCGGAAAGTTGAGCAGCAGCCTGTATGGGCGACAGGAAAAATCATCATTGCCATGTGTTGAAATCAGGAATTGTTGCGGTGAGTTTTGTTGACGTATACGGTGTATATTTGCTATAGATTACGTTGCGCAAAGATATGACTGTCCGGGAGGAACTATGCGTCTGTCAACAAAAAGTCGGTACGGCCTGAGGGCTCTTTTCGACATTGCCTACAATTGCGGCAATATGCCGGCCCAGATCCAGGACATCTCCCGTCGTCAGCAGATCTCGCCTCGCTATCTGGAGCAGATTTTTCAAAACCTCAAGCGGGCAGGGATATTGAAAAGCAAGCGAGGCCCCCAGGGGGGGTACTGCCTGGCCAAAAAGCCTGAGGAGATCACGGTGTTGGATGTTCTATGCGCCACGGAACAGGATGTGCTCCTGGTGGATTGCGCGGGGGTGACGCCGAAAAAACGCAAGCGCAAGAACGACTGCCCCTTTGAGGGGCAGTGCGTGACCCAAACGGTCTGGGAAGAGGCCTCCACTCTGCTCAACACGCTGTTTTCCGGTATTACCATCCAAACGCTGTGCCAGCGCGGCCAGGAGATGGGAATCAAGAAGGAGCAGGACCACCGTTTCATGTACTATATCTAGGAAATCAGTGTTCCGGGACAATATCATGCCTATAGTTATCAGCACGAACGTCATAGAACAGATCGGCGCCACGCCGTTGGTGAAACTTTCCGGAATGACGGAACAAGGGGCGGCCGCCATCTACGCCAAGGTTGAATTCTTTAACCCGGGCGGCAGCATCAAGGACCGCATCGCCCTGGCGATGATCGAACAGGCCGAGCGGGATGGCTGTATCAGGCCGGGGGGCACGATCGTCGAGCCGACCAGCGGCAATACCGGTATTGGCCTGGCACTGGTCTGTGCGGTGAAGGGGTACCGGCTGGTGCTGACCATGCCCGAATCCATGAGCCTGGAGCGGCGGCGCCTATTAACGGCTTACCGGGCCGAACTGGTGCTGACGCCGGCTTCGCAAGGCATGAAGGGGGCGGTGCAGAAGGCTGAAGAACTGGCTACCGGAAATGGCTGGCTGCTGCCGCAGCAGTTCAACAATCCTGCCAACCCGGAGGCCCATCGCCGTACGACCGGCCCTGAGATCATCGCTGCGATGAAGGGGTTGAGCATCGACGGCTTCGTGGCCGGGGTCGGTACAGGAGGCACCATTACCGGCGCCGGCGAGGTGCTCCGCCGGCACAATCCGGCTGTCCACATCGCTGCCGTCGAGCCGGCCGGATCTCCCGTACTATCCGGCGGGCAGGCCGGCCCCCATAAGATTCAAGGGATCGGGGCCGGCTTCATTCCGGAAGTGCTCAATACCTCCATCTACCAAGAGGTGATTGCCGTGTCGGATGCGGACGCCTATAGCGCTGCCCGAATGCTGGCAGCCAAACAGGGGCTCTTGTGCGGGATATCGAGCGGCGCGGCGCTGGCCGGTGCAGTGCGGGTGGCTCAAAAGCTGGGGGCCGGCAAGAACGTTGTGGTGGTGTTGCCGGATACGGGGGAGCGCTATCTCTCCATGGATGTGTTCGATTAGCAGGTTGTTGAAAAAAACAGCTATCTCGCCGCCGTCCTCGAAAGCCGCCTTGTGCGGCGTAGCGCTGCTACGCCTTCGCGAGGCTTTCTGCGGGTGCAACGATCTGACTGTTTTTGAACAGACTGAGTTTTTCAGCAACCTGTTTGCCGGTGTCCTTAGTCCAGGTCCAGGATCATGGCGTTTTCGTCACAGTCCGGGAACTTGACGCACTTGATGCAGTCGCCCCATACCTTGTGGGGCAGCTCTGACTTGTCCACCAGTCGGAAGCCGAGCTTGGCGAAGAACTCGGGTTTGTAGGTGAGGCAGAAGATGCGTTTGAGGCCGATCTGACGCGCTTCGCTGATGCAGGCCTGCACCAGTTGACTGCCGATGCCCTTGCGGCCGACCTCTTCGGCTACCGCAACGGAGCGTACCTCGGCCAGATCATCCCAGACGATATGGAGGGCGGCGGTCCCCAGGAGGGTGCCGTCATCCGCGGAAACAAAAAAATCGCGCAGCGATTCATACAGTTCCGACAGGGAGCGGGAAAGCATATCCCCCTGGCCGGCATACTTCATCAACAGCTTCTGGATTTCCTTGACGTCATTTATCTGGGCCTTACGGATCATTTTTTTCTCCTTGGGACACTGTCATATCCCCACGCGTACCATGACCGGTCTCAGCACCCTCACCAGGTCCGACGGTGCCATCCCTACCAGGTACCCACGCTTTCCGCCATTGATGTAGATCTTCTCCAACCCGGTGATGGTCTCCTCCAGATACACCGGCATCGGCCTGCGCGTGCCGAAAGGCGAGGTGCCTCCCACCTGGTAGCCGCTGTGCTTTTGGGCTGTTTCCGGCGAGCAGGGGGTGATCTGCTTGACGCCGATTATCCGGGACAACTCCTTGGTCGAAACCTGTAAATCGCCGTGCATCAGGATGATGAGCGGTTTCTTGGCATCATCCTCCATGATCAGGGTCTTGATCACGCAATGTTCGCCAACCCCCAGTTCGCGGGAGGAAACCGCAGTGCCCCCTTTTTCCTCGTAGGCGTAGATATGGTCCGTGAATTCGACCTTTTCGGCCCGCAATTGGCGGATGGCGGGGGTTATGGGCGTTTTATCCTTTGCCATTTCTTGAAACCTTGTAATTTGCCGCGGAGACTCGGAAAAAATCGGGAGTAAGGCATAAATCCTAAAATTAAAACAAAACCGGAAAGATACATTTAACCTAATAAAAGCATTTGCCGTTTTAAGGTTAAAATGAATGATTTTGTTTTTTGTTTGTCAGCAGTTCTCCATATCCCTGTGGTAGATGTCGAATTCAACAGATCCTGGGCAGTTGCTCCCCGGCCAGCATCTCCACCGCCCGCGTGCCGCCCACGCTGGTTTCCATGCGGACCCGGCCCGGTTCTCCGTCAACGACCTCGCCGATGATGGCGGCGTGGGCGCCGAGGGGATGCCGTTTCATCGTTGCCACGATCCGTTCCGCGGCCTGGGGTGCGACGAAGGCCAGCAGTTTCCCCTCGTTGGCGACGAAGAGCGGGTCAAGGCCGAGGATCGAGCAGACTCCGCGTACCGCCGGGTTCACCGGAATTTGCTGCTCGCGCAGGGTAATTGCCACGCCCGACTGCTGGGCGATTTCCTTGATGGTGGTGGCAATGCCGCCGCGGGTCGGGTCGCGGAGCACGTGCAGCTGATCTCCCGCCTCGGCGATGGTGTCTGCCACCAGGCTGTTGAGGGCGGCCGAGTCGCTGCGGATGTCGGTCCCGACGTTGAGCCCTTCGCGGCCGGCCATGACGGCAATGCCGTGGTCGCCCACGGTGCCGTTGATTATGATCATGTCGCCCGGTCGGGCATTGGCGCCGTGAATGTCGAGGTCGTGCTCCATGGCGCCTATCCCGGCGGTTGTGATGAATATCTTGTCCGCCTTGCCGCGGGGGACGACCTTGGTGTCGCCGGTTACGATCCGTACTTCGGCTTTGTCGGCGGCTTGGCGCATGTCGTCCAGCACGGTCTTCAGGTCGGCCCGGCTGAAACCCTCTTCGATGATCAGGCCGACGCTCAGATAGAGAGGCCGCGCACCCATCATGGCCAAGTCGTTCACCGTGCCGTGGACCGCCAGACTGCCGATGGTACCGCCGGGGAAAAAGATCGGATCGACCACGAAGGAATCGGTAGTGTAGGCCAACCGTCCAGCAATCGGGGCCAGAAGGGCCGCATCGTTCTGCCCGGAAGGGGCGATTCCGCTCAGTGCGGGAATGATCAGTTCATCCAAAAGTTGGTGGGAAAGCCGGCCGCCACTGCCATGGCCGAGAAGGATGAGGTCGTTGTTCACGGTGAGGTTGAGTCTCCTGCCGATTATTTTTACCTACAATAGCACGAAAGGCCTACATTGTCACGGCAGCTTTTTCTATTCACTTTGCCGGGCGGTTCATGATAAGAGTACCCAACTTTGAAAAATCCCGTCGAGAAGCGGGAGAGCAGGCGGAGGATCGGATGACTGAATACAGGCCACTGGAAAAGCTGCCGGATACGGCGGGATACAAACAGGGCGATGTGCTGGTGCTGGTTGGGGAACTTTTTGGCCGCGGGTATGCCAACGGTCTGGTGGAGGAGGCCCGGCGCATCGGCATGGACGTGATCGGCACTACCGTGGGCCGCCGCGACAGCGACGGTTCCTTGCGGCGGTTGAGCGCCGATGAGCTGGCTGAGGCCGAAACGCTGCTGGGGGGGAGCGTCATCAACATCCCGCTGGAAGCGGGCTTTGACATGGAACAGGTGGATGGGCAGCCGTCGGTCGCCGAACAGCTCAAGAAGGCCAAGCTGGACGAGTGGGCTTCCATCAGTTTCAGCCCTGATTTTATCGAGAAGGCGAGGAATGCCGGTACGGCCCGTATCCGCGCCGCGCTGGCGCAGGTGATGCAGCAGCTCGCACCACGCATTCCGGCCGGAGCCAATGTGCTTTTTGCCCATTCCATGGCCGGCGGCATACCCCGGGCGCGAGTCTTCATGCCGCTCCTCAATCGGGTATTCAAGGGAACCGGCGACAAATACCTTGCCTCGGAGGGGTTCTGGAACAGCGATCTGGGACGCCTGTGCGACGCCAGTTTCAACGAGGTGACGGGCGATACCTTCCGCTATCTGATCGATGAGTCTGCCGTTCTGCGCGGGGAACTCGCCGCAGCGGGCGGGCAGGTTCGCTACGCCGCCTACGGCTACCATGGCACCTCCGTTTTGGTGGGGGGTGAGTACCGCTGGCAGTCCTACACCCCCTACGTGCAGGGGTGGGCCAAGATGCGCCTCGAGGCGATCGCTGCCGAGGCGACCGGGAACGGTGTTGTCGCCACGGTGTTCAACTGCCCCGAGATACAGACCAACTCCAGCGCCCTTTTCCTGGGGGTGGAGATATCGCTGTACCCGTTGTTGTCTGCCATTCGGCGGGTGGCCGGCGAGCGGGCCGCTGCACCGCTCTTTGAGCGATGCCAGGCGATGCTGAAGGAAGGCGAGACGGTTGGACATCTCCTGGAGCGGGCCGACGCCTACCTGGCGTCGCCGCTTTTGGCCGGAATCCTGGATTTCGCCACCTGGCCGCAACACAGCACCCGGGAGCAGGCCGAGCTGATGCTGGCCAGTTCCGCTGAATTGATGGCTATGCATGCAGACCAGAAACAGTTGGTCTGCGCAGAGCTCTCCCGCATCGTGTTCCTGTCCACCGGCCGGTTGATGGTGCATGCATCCTGGAATCCCGGGGCTGCCACCCTCTGGCTGGACCACGACATCATTGCACGGCTGCTGGCCGATGCAACCGGGGCGGGAATCATCTGATGCCGGGCCGAATGCAGACGCCATGCTCGTTGACCCCATCGATGTTGGCTGAGCCGAGAAGGATGTTTTGTAGTTAAGCGGTATGAACCCGCCATATTTTGTCGAATCAGACCCAACGCCATGGCGTTGCGAGGATAACCATGAAGAATGCCCTTCGTACTTTCGTGATCTGTGCCCTGTCCGCCTACCTGATGCAGGGATGCTCGACGCCGCCGGTGAACAAGCTGCCCGATGAAATGTACCGGGATGGCGAGCAGTCTTTTCAAAGGGGCAGGTACGATGATGCCGTGGCAAACTGGAAAAAGGTCAAGGAAAGTTATAAGTCGCCGGAACTTTCCTCCAGGGCGGAGATCGGAATTGCCGATGCCTACTTCCTCAATAAGGACTACATCGAGGCCGCTGCCGCCTACGAAGATTTTCGCAAGCTTCATCCCAGACATGAACTGGCCGATTACGCCCTTTATCGGCAGGGTCTGAGTTATTTCAAGCAGATCAACCGCATCGACACGGACCAGACGCCGGTCAAGAATGCCTTGGCTATCTTGGAATCATACGTGAAGTTATATCCAGGTGGCGCATATGTCCAGAACGCCCAGGAGAAAATTGGCGACTGCAAGATCAAACAGTTTCGGTACGAGATCTACGTCGGCCGTTTTTACCTGAGGACCGACAAGTATCAGGCCGCCATCGTCCGTTTCGAAGAAGCGCTCAGGAATTTTTCCGGCCTTCAGCACACGGATGAGTTGCTGTACTACCTGGGGGCGGCTTATGGAGAGGCGGGGCAGGAAAAGAAGAGCCGTGAGGTGATGGACAGGCTCGTGCGCGAGTTCCCCGGCAGCGTCTATGCGGCCGACTACCGGAAGACAGCGGGCAAGTAACCTGGGATTGTGACCATGACAGCTACACCTGACATCATCCTGGCCGTCGCTTGCGTGGCGGCCTACCTGTTGGGATCGATCCCCACGGGACTCCTCCTGGGGAAGGCCTACGGCATTGACGTGCGCCGGGAGGGAAGCGGCAATATCGGCGCCACCAATCTGTATCGCACCCTTGGGCGAAGGATCGGTGTACTGACCCTGGTCGGCGATTGCCTTAAAGGACTCGCGCCGGTGCTGGCGGCCCGTTACTTTGCCCCATCAACGGATCTGGCTGCCTGGGTCGGTCTGGCTGCCTTCTGCGGCCACGTCTTTTCGGTATTCCTGAGGTTCAAGGGAGGCAAGGGGGTCGCGACCGCTCTGGGGGTCTTTCTGGCGCTGTCGCCGTTGTCGGTGGCCATCGCCCTGGCGGTTTTCCTGGTTCTGGTCTTGAAATGGCGTTATGTTTCCCTCGGCTCCGTAGCTGCGGCTGCGGTCATGCCGATTGCCGTGTACGTGCTTCGCGGAAGCCGGGCGATGCTGATGGTGACGGCGCTTGTCGCAGTGATCGTGATTATCCGGCATCACGCAAACATCAAGCGGCTTGTGGACGGGACGGAAAGTAAATTCAAGGCATAGTCCGCTTCACGGCTGGGGAGCCACAATAGACGCATTACGTGCCGATTAACGATATGGCGTCGCCGCAAACAGAATAATCCTCTGGTTTTAGTTGGAATAAAGGTACGAAGGGCACCGAATACGTTCAGCAAGGTTTTCTGGAGCAACATGGTGCAGGTAAGGGGACGTGGTATTCGGTGGGGAGATAAATTGAAACAGCGAAGGCGGCCAATTGGCCGCCTTTTGAATTAAGGATGATGTTCTCGGAATACTCCGCGTAGAATTCAGCACTCCAATTTTGTTTGACACCCCGTAATAATATCAGCAAAATGCCCTAAGGGTCTGCCAGGAATGTCTGGAAAATTGGCGAGGTTACCATGATTACCGTTAGTGACAGTATTCTCGATCAGATTATCGAATGTATCGTCAAGGAAGTCAATCCGGTGCGGATTATCCTTTTTGGCTCAATTGCCCGCGGCAATGCTCGTGAAGGTTCAGATGTCGATCTGCTGGTCATCGAAGATGCTCCGTTTGGAGAAGGGAGAAGCCGATTTCGTGAGACAGGCCGTATCAACAGGGCTCTTGCCGGTTTCGGTGTTGCCAAGGATATTCTGGTCTATTCGATTGATGAAATTGAACGCTGGCGCAATTCCCTGAACCATGTGGTGGCTCATGCATTAAGAGAAGGGAGGGATTTGTATGTCCGACATTGACCATGCCCGGCAGATGCTTGCCATTGCCCGTCGTGATTTGAAGGCACTTGGCGGTATGTTGGACGCGGATATTTTTGCGTATGAAATTTTTGGTTTTCATGCCCAGCAAACAGCCGAAAAAGCGCTTAAAGCCTGGATTTCCGCCTTGGGAGCAAGTTATGGATTTACCCATGATCTCGGTTTGTTACTGGATACATTGAAAAGCCTAGGAGCAGATTGCACCGATTTTGCCGATCTTCCCGACTTGACCATATTTGCCGTTCATTTCAGATATGACGATGCTGGAGACGATTGCGGCTTTCCGGAACGAGATGAAGTGTTTGAAAAGGTTGCCGGGCTTGTGGCCCATGTTGAGCAGGTTTTGGGATAGCATTCCAGTAAGAGAGGCTGTAGGGAGTTTAGGCGAAACGCTTTAGAGGTTCTCTATGAATTCACCTAGAAAGGGTTCCAGAAAAATACCCGGAAACAGATCAATCTTATTCGTGAAAAAAGGAGCATTACAATCGAAAAATTGGCGTTAGTTGGGTAAGGTATTTCTGACCGGGCTGAAAAAAACAGTTGGCAAAGTTGAAGCATGAGTGGGTACTCCAAAAAGCTTTCCACGGCCTTTGGTTTTGACCGGCATTTTTCGGTTATGATGTTCAACCCCGCGTCCGGGATATCAACGGCATTGCAAAAAGACAAGGCAAATTTGCAACGCAATTGACAAATCACTCGAACCCACGACTCGCGGCATTGCAAGCCTGTTTTAAAAAACGAGCACAGTTTTTTTGGGGCATGGGAATTGTGTGGGATTATTCCTTCTCGCCGGCGTAGATGGTGGCGATGCCGAATGTCAACGGGTGGATGTGGACGTTGCGGAAACCGGCGTCGGCGACCATTTGGGAAAACTCCTCATGGGAAGGAAACTCCAGCACCGAGTCCGGCAGGTACTTGTAGGCGTTGTATTTTGAAAAGAGCCCGCCGATGACCGGCAGAAGGCGGCGGAAGTAAAAGTAGTAGATCTGTTTGAAGAATTGCGAGCGCGGAGTGGAAAACTCCAGGATGATTATGCGTCCTCCAGGCTGCAGTACCCGCCACATTTCCGCCAGCCCCAGTTTTCTGTCCACCACGTTCCTGATCCCGAAAGCAATGGTGACCGAATCAAAAGTATTGTCCGGAAAGGGAAGGTCCTCGCACGGAGCCACCTTGAAGTCGATCCGTCCTGCATAGGGAGAAGTTGCCACCTTGGCCTGGCCGAGGTCCACCATCTCCTGGCAAAAGTCGGCCCCGGTAATCTTTACCGATACAGGGGTCGATCGGGCGATCTCCAGCGCCACGTCGCCGGTGCCGGTCGCCACGTCCAGAATCCGGGAACCCTCCCGGTATTTGATGAGCCGTACGGCCTTTTTGCGCCAGCGCCGGTCGATGCCGAAGCTGAGCAGGCGGTTGAGGAAGTCGTAACGCGGGGCGATATTCCCGAACATCACTTGGATATTCTCGCCCTTTTCGGAAAGTCTGAACATGAGTTTAAACTACCTTTTGCAATGATTTAATGCTATGAATATCAATTGGCCTTGTAGCATACTTTCAGGGCATTAACCAGAAAAAATCAATGGGGTGACGTGAGTGAAAAACGTTGTTGTCCTTGCCGTTCGCGCCGCCATCGCCAAGGAAGCGGCCGCCAGGGGGTTTGACGAGGTACAGTTCGATTACGTCCGTTTTCCGATCGATGGCATGCTGAAAACCATGACCTATCCGGTCTATAAGCGCGATGTGCCGAAACACGATGCGGCCCTGCTCGCCATGCAGCACCGCTCCACCGTAATCAGGCAGGAGAAGCCTTCCATCCGCAAACCCTTCAGAATATCAAAAGAGAGTTGACGTGCCATCCTTTGTGAGGATACAGGATATCGCCGATATCCTGATCATGACCTTGCTGCTCTACCAGCTCTACTTATGGTTCCGAAGCACTCGCGCCATGCAGGTGCTGCTGGGGCTGGGGGTGGTGACCATCATCTACTTCGTCACCCGTTTTCTCGGCCTCTACATGACCAGTTGGATCCTGCAGGAGTTGGGTACGGTGCTGATCGTCCTGATCATCGTGGTGTTTCAGGCCGAGATCAGACAGGCGCTGTACCGCTTCAGTCTTATGCGGCATTTCTTCGGCAGCCGTCAGGGGCCGCAGCAAAACAGCCAGATCCACGAGATCGTCGAGACACTGTACAGTCTGGCGGAGAAGCGTACCGGGGCGCTCGTCGTCTTTCAGCGCAGCGAGTCGCTGACGGATCTGATGTTGAACGGCGTAACCCTGGACTGCGAGATTACCCCGCAGATGCTGGAAGCGATCTTCTATGACGGCGCACCTCTCCATGACGGCGCCGCCCTGATCAGGGACGGAAGAATCGCCCTGGCGTCGTGCCATCTGCCGCTCTCCCTGAACTCGGACCTTCCACAGTTTTATGGAACCCGGCATCGCGCCGCCCTTGGGCTCTCGGAGCGTACCGACGCCGTCGTGGCAGTTGTTTCGGAGGAGCGGGGCGAGGTGTCGCTGGCGATAGGGAGAGAGTTGCGCCGCCCGTCGTCCGCCGGCGAGTTGGTAACGATCCTCGAGAACCTGATCTCCCCGGATAAGGAACGGCCCCATGTGACCTTGATGCAGTGGCTTTTTTCCGACCTGCTGGCGAAAACGGCAGTTCTGCTGATTGTCATGGCATTCTGGGCGCTGATTACCTCCCGTCAGGGAGCGATTGCTACGGTTACGGCTCCTGTCAGGCTTCATGGCATACCGCAGAATCTGGTGCTGATGAGGAGTTCCCCCGAAGAGGTTGAGGTCCAGGTAAAATCCTTTTCCACCCTGACGCCCACGCCGGCGAAACTTGATATCGCAGCTGATGTCGATCTGTCGGAGGTGCGTGAAGGGCAGGCAATAGTCAGGATCAGAAATTCGGACTTCACGCTCCCTTCCGGTATGGTGGTCGGCAGTGTGAACCCATCGTCGATACGCATCGTAACCGAGAAAAAGGTGCGCAAAACCGTGCCGGTTCGGTGCGTGGTGCGGGGGAAGATGCCGCGCGGGCTGGAAGGGTATCAACTGGTTGCCTCTCCTGCGTCGCTTGAGGTGGAGGGTCCGGCCGGCCAGATCTCAAGGCTTGAGTCGGTGGCGACGGAAGAGGTTGATGCCGGCAAACTTCTCAAGGGAAAAGAATATCAAAAAAACCTGCTGCCGTTGCCAAAAAACGTCACTGTTTTGCGGGACGAACCGTTGACGTTGAAGCTGGTTTCCCGTCATTCGGCCCGTTAGCGGCATTATTTTGGAACATTAATTGCATGTCGAAAATGGCAGTGTTACTACGAAAGGATTGACATACCGGGTCATTTGTTATATAAAGGCAAAACTATCGTACTAAAACTAGAACAGAATAGGAGGGGCAATGATACATATCCGTATACTCAGCGCGATCTGTCTCGTCCTGCTTTCTTTCCCGCAACTGGTTCTGGCCTCCAAAACCCACGTGGCACGCAGAAGCGAATCGCTTCATTCCATTGCGTTCAAATATCACGTCTCCGTCGACGAACTCAAATCCGTCAACAACCTGAGCAGCTCCCGCATCGAGCAGGGAACCCGCATCATCATTCCCTCCCATGCCGAACAAAAATCGGCAAAGGAAGCAAAAGCCCAATCGTACAAGGTTGCCAAGGGCGATACTCTGCCCAGGATCGCCAAGAAAACCGGCATCAGGATGTCCGAACTGCGCCGTTTGAACGGCCTGAGAGGCAACAGGATCAAGACCGGACAAGTGCTGGCCCTGAATGAGCCCGAACCGGCGGTTGAGGAAAAGGCGCCTGCCGTTGTTGCTTCCAACAGATTGCAATTGGTCAACAAAGAGCTCTTGAACGAGCAGGAACTTTCTTCAACCCTGGCTGAATTGAGCGACATCGACGCGGACCGGCCGGTTGACCTTGCTAAAAACATCGAAGAAAACAGTCAAGGCGTCAGTGGCTTGAAAAAGGCCGCTTATGGCTTTTTGGGGGCTCACTACCGTTTCGGCGGCAATAGCCGCGACTCTCTCGACTGTTCCAGTTTTGTGCAGCAGGTCTTCCGGGAACAGAAGGTCAGTCTTCCCCGTACCGCCCGCGAACAGTTCAACGTCGGCAGCGAGGTCATACGGGGCGATCTGCGGAAGGGTGATTTGGTCTTTTTTCAAACCTATGCACGCTTCCCGTCGCACGTCGGCATTTATCTCGGCAATCGCAGGATGATCCACGCCTCCTCCCGTGATCACAAGGTGGTGATCTCTTCCATGGATACCCCCTATTACCTTTCGCGCTATCTGGGGGCGCGGCGGGTCGGCTCGACCGCCACCAGCGACTCGATCAACTTCAACGAATTGCTGCAAGGGGTTGAGGAAGAGCATGATGGCGATGTTCTGAGCAACGACACAATGGGGCTCTCCCTTAACGTGAACTAGACACTGTGTCTAGTGCAATCCAAGATCAATGATAATCAAGAAATCCGGGCACTCTGCGTCCGGATTTTTTTTGTCCGACTATGAAGATTCTTCTAACGTACATATCCGGAGAAACCGATCGTAGCGACCCTTATATCAGCCTGCTTCCCAGCGGTCTCTGCTATCTGCACGCCGTGTTGCGCGAAGCCGGATACGATTCAATTCTGGCCAATTTCTCCGGCTGTACCCTCCCGGCGATCCAAAAGCAGCTCACCTCCCTGCACGCGGACATCATCGGTATTTCCCAATGGACCCACAACCGTCACGCCTCTCTTGAGGTAGCGCGCTTGGCGCGTCAACTGAAT
The DNA here is from genome assembly GCA_031292255.1 of Oryzomonas sp. Lineage (GTDB taxonomy): Bacteria > Desulfobacterota > Desulfuromonadia > Geobacterales > Pseudopelobacteraceae > Oryzomonas. Next base: position 133,317 of record JARLHN010000034.1, read on the forward strand.
CCCGACGGCATCATCGTCTTGGGAGGCGGGCACGCCACCTTCCGCTACCATGAGATGCTTGCCGACGGTTCTCCTGTCGATATGGTCGTTCTGGGAGAAGGCGAAGAGACGATGCGGGAATTGGCCGAAAGGGTTGCGCACGGGGTGAGCTGGCGGGATGTGGAGGGGATCGCGTTTCGCGACAACGGTCGCGTCGTTCTCACGGGACAGCGCGCCCCGCGGATGGCGCTCGACGAACTCCCGCTTCCGGCCCGCTATCTTGAACATTCGGTCGGCGTTGACATGGAGTTGCAATCCGAATTCGTCCTGACCGCCCGGGGATGTCCGTCTGCATGCAGTTTTTGCAGTTCACCGGGCTTCTGGGGGCGCCGGGTGCGGTTTCGTTCCCCTGAAGCAATTGTCGCAGAGATTCTGTATATTCGAGACCGGTTTGGCCTGATCTACTTTTCGTTGCGGGACGATACCTTTACCGCGGATCGTGGCAGGGCCATTGAATTTTGCCGTCTCATGGTCGCACGCCGGGTCTCGATTCTCTGGAACTGTCAATCCCGCGTCACCACCCTCGACGAAGAGGTCCTGACATGGATGAAACGTGCCGGCTGCGAGTGCGTCCAACTCGGTGTCGAATCGGGATCGCCGCGCATCCTGGCCCAACTCGACAAATCGATCCACCCTTGGCAGGTTGAACAGACGGCGGCGCTTGTCAGAAAGGTCGGCATTAATCTTTCCGTGTACCTGATCTCCGATGTGCCCGGGGAGGTTGAAGATGATATCCACATGACCATCGAGCTCATGCGACGCATCAGGCCGGATGACGGATATGTTTCCCCGCTGGTGTACTATCCCGGCACCCGGCTGTTTGAACAGGCTGTTGCAGACGGCCGGGTGCGTCCCGGCATCTTTGAGGAAGCGCCTGATACGGCCCTCTACGCTGCGGGGCAGCCGGGGCGCGCATCCCGCAGAATACTGAGGGCGCTTGCGGTCGGTGCCGCGAAAGGGCGTGAACAGCGCTTTCGGCAACAGAAGGCGCTGTTGGGATATTGCGCCACTACGAATGTGCTGGCAGGAGAGTGGCATCGGCAGATCGGCAACGTTGAGGCGGCCGAGCGGGAGTTCCGGGAGATAACCGAGCATGAACCGGATAATCCCTGGGGATGGCTGCTGCTGGGTGAGTTGTATGCCGAACGCGGCGAAGGGCAAAAGGCAAGGGAATGTCATCGCAGGGTCCTGGCCGTGGTGCCGAACCATGGAGCTGCGCGCCGGGCATTGGATACAAAAAAAGCGGGGCCGTAAAGGCCCCGCGAAATCTGTCGCATGATCGGTAAAAGATCTATTGCACGATCCTGATACCGGGAATGAACATGATCTTGTCAAAGGTCTTGTTCAGGGTTTTACTCTGGAAGTTCACCATCGGAGGAGCAACGGGATACTCGATGGTCTCGCCGACTTTGACCTTGAACTCGGGCAGTGCCATCCAAAGCTTTTCGCCCTTGTCATTGACCGCTTCAACATAGGTATAGCCGCCGGAATTCATGGTCTGGGTAACCTTTCCCTTTTGGCCTGCGCCAGCGGGGATTTCCTGTGCCTTCATGCCGGCGTGGGGGTCAACGCCCGGCTGTCCAGGAGGCACTTGGCCCTGCGCAGGCATTCCAGCGGGTTGTTGAGGGGCTTCGGTTTTTGGTTTCTCTTTGCACCCGGCAAAGGCGAGTGCAGCGATAATAAGAAGAGATAATGCTGTTTTTTTCACCTGCAACCTCCTGATTTTTAGTAACATCCGTTTCTACCACATTTTAATCGAATGTTCCAATAAAAAAGTTGCAAAAGATGTGGATGCACTGCCGCTAATTTTCTGTGTTATAGTTCGCTCATATTATTCATGCACGGCTACGCAGCCGATGAGGCGGCAACCCGTGTCTAGTGTCCCGTGCGGTTAGTTCGTACTGGTAATTCCGGCTTTTAAGGCCTTTGCCATCAATGCGGCTCCTTGAGGTAGACCCTGCTACATCTATGTCGCCGCGCCTTGGCACCAGCCAAAATACCTCGGAATTACTTCCCACGACTAACCACACGGGACACCGGCAGTTGCTGCCGCGGTCCCATCTGGCCGGGCATGCCTTCAAAACTACCGAGATACTGAAAGGGAAACAGCCATGTTTGAGTCCGCGGAGTTGGGGCACAAGATCAGCAAAGCCGTCTGGAAAAAGGAGGTCCCCGAACTGCGAGAGGCCCTGCTGGATGCCCAACTCGACCTGCTCCAGTCGAAACGGTTCCCGGTCATCCTCCTGGTGGCCGGTGTGGACTGCGCAGGCAAGGGGGAAACGGTCAATCTCCTCAACGAATGGATGGACCCGCGCCACATCGAGACCCATGCCCTGCGCGACCTGACCGACGAAGAGCTGGAGCGGCCCCAGATGTTCCGCTACTGGCGGGTACTGCCGCCCAGGGGCAAGATCGGCGTCTTTATCGGAACGTGGTATTCCGCCCCTTTGCTGGAAAATGTCTACGGCGACATCAAGAATGCCGAGCTGGACCAGCGGTTGGAGCGAATCGTCCACTTTGAACGGATGCTCTGCAACGAAGGGGCGCTGGTCCTCAAGTTCTGGCTGCACCTCTCCCGGAGCGAGCAGAAGAAACGTCTGAAGAGCCTGGAGAAAGACCCCAAGACCCGTTGGCGGGTCACCGATACCGACTGGCAGCATTACAAACTCTATGACACGTTTCGCAAGGTCTCGGAGCGGATGCTGCGTACCACCAGCACCCCCGAATCACCCTGGACAATCGTGGAAGGGAGCGATCCCAATTACCGCTACCTGACCATCGGCAAGGCCCTGCTCAACGCCCTGCGCCAACGCCTGGGCGCCGCCGAACCGCCGCGGCACGACGAGCCGATCCCTCCCATAATATCCGCCATCGACAACCTGTTGATCCTCAGGACCCTGGACCTGTCGAAGAAACTGGAAAAGTCCGACTACGACGATGAGCTGGAGAAGTATCAGGGGAGGCTCAATCTGCTGACCCGACATGCCGGTTTCAGGAAGCTCTCCGTGGTGGCGGTTTTCGAGGGGAACGACGCTGCCGGCAAGGGGGGCGGCATCCGCCGCGTCACCCAGGCACTGGATGCCCGCCAATACCGCATCATCCCGGTGGCGGCGCCTACCGACGAGGAGCTGGCGCAACCCTACCTGTGGCGTTTCTGGCGCAACATCCCCCGCAAAGGGCGTTTTACCATCTTTGACCGTTCCTGGTATGGCCGGGTGCTGGTGGAGCGGGTGGAGAGTCTGTGCGGGCGGGGCGATTGGATGCGAGCTTACGGAGAGATCAACGACTTCGAGGAACAACTCGCACGCAACAACACCGTGGTGGTCAAGTTCTGGCTCTCCATCAGCCGGGAGGAGCAGCTCAGGCGCTTCAAGGAACGGGAAAAGGTCGGTTTCAAGCGCTTCAAGATCACCGACGAGGATTGGCGCAACCGGGAGAAATGGGGCGAGTACGAGGTGGCGGTTTGCGACATGATCGACCGCACCAGCACCGATATTGCGCCCTGGACCCTGGTGGAGGCCAACGACAAGTGCTATGCCCGCATCAAAATATTGAAGACGATGTGCGAGCGGATCGAAGAGGCGTTGGGGAAATTAAAGTAGTCGTGAAGTGATTATCTCTCCGATGGGCGGTGGGGGATTTTTTGTGCTTTGACATCGGTGGGACGCTCGTTAAGCGATGAGTCTCACCAACATCCGTTCGCCTGCCCGCAGCAGAATGAAGAACAGCTCGGCCAGGGGACGGTGGCGGAAGGAGATGCTGGGACGGCGGACGTAGAAGGGGCGGGCGCCGGCGACGAGGGCCGCCAGGCAGCCGGTCAGCAGGCGGTCGTCCACCATCAGGATGGCGGACAAGGGGACGCGGGCCAGTTCACCCGCTTGTTCGAGGCCGTCGGGATAGGGTTTCTTACGCACGCCGGAGATGAAGCGGATCTCGGGGAAGTTGTCCCTGAACCAAGCCTTGCGCGCCTCGGTTGGCTTGTTGGAGAGGATGAATATCCTGTCCGCGCCGAAAACGGCGCTGCAACGGACCAGCCACTCCCGCGCCTCGGGGAGCGGCGCGGATAAGCCGTGGGGGGCCAGGACGCCGTCGAAATCCAGGGCCAGGGCGGTGATGGCGCTACCGGTGAGCCGGGCCGGGTCAAGGTTCGCGATGGATGAGCCGGGCCGGGTCTCCCGCAGGACCTGGGCGAGTTCCTTGCGAAACGTGAAACCCAGGGTAAATCCGGCGAGAACGTGCGTGAACGGAGGCATGGGTTACACCTTGCCGAGTTCCTGTTGTGCACGGGAGACCAGGTAGTAGAGAATTCCCAGGATCAGCAGGGTGCCGGCCAGGAAGGCCTGGGTGGCCAAATCGTCGTGGCGCAGGGTGGAGATCAGAATCTCGCGGATCATGGCGACTATGATGACGCCAATGAAGACCAGGATGTTGAATTTGCCCCCCTTCAGGTTCTTGATCTCGTTGTCCATCAACTCGATCATCATCCAGAGGATCAGCAACTCGCCCAGGGCGCTGAGGATGCCCTTCTCCACATTTCCCCGGAAGATGTTGATGATGTCCCAGCCGAACAGTATGACGACCGAGATGGATACGCCGGCCAGAGCCAGCACCAGCACCAGGTTGAGGCCATAGGTGAAGCGTTCGGTCAATCTGATGAGGTAGGATTCCAGCTTGCGGGAGACAAAAACCTTCTTCAGCTCTTCCTCGCGGTAGGAGGAACTCATGACGTCCAGGTTCATGTCGAGGATTTTTTCGGTAGCCTCGCGAAGGGCGCGCCGCTCGTCGCGGTCCGGGTAGTTCTCGTCGATCAGGTTGAGCAGGAAGTGGCGGACCCGGTTCATGGCGGCATTGACGAAATGGACGTTCAGGCCGGCCTTCACGTGGGCGTGGCCGATGCGGGCCAGGTGATTCATGTAATGATTGTCGTAGGTGCCGCCGAAGAGTGACATGAACCAGTTGCCGTTCAGTTCACGAAGGCGCTGGCGGTTGCTGTTGTTGAGGATGGCGTTGGTTTCGGGCATTCCGTAGAGGTGGTCGTAGAATTCATTGGTGAAACGCACCTGATGCTGGGCCGCCAGGGGCTGAAACGCTTTGAGCAGTTCTTCGTCGTCGTCGGTGAAGCGGTAATGGTTCTTGAGGTCCTGCATGGTGGTCATAATGGAACCTTTTGGTTGTAGTTATCTTCCGTACTTGTATGCAGCCGCGCAGGTTCCTTCGCTGGAGACCATGCAGGCCCCCACCGGCGATTCCGGCGTGCAGGCCGTGGAAAAGAGCGGACAGTCGAAAGGGGACAGTATTCCCTTGAGCACCTCGCCGCAACGGCAAGCGGGATTCTCCCGTTCTTCGCCCGCCTCGATCTTAAGCGCCTTCTCCGCGTCAAAGCGTGCAAGTTCGGGTTTGATGGCCAGGCCGCTGCCGGGAAGCGTCCCCAGGCCGCGCCAGGAGGCGTCGCATGGAACGAAGACCCGCTCCATGATGGCCCTGGCCTTCGGGTTGCCCTCCCAGGTCACGGCACGGCTGTACTGGATCTCCACCCGGCTTTCCCCAGCCAGTACCTGGGTCAGCAGCATCTCGATGCCCTGCATGACGTCGGCCGGCTCGAAACCGGTCACCACGCAGGGTATGTGGTATTTCTCCGCCAACGGCCTGTAGGCGTTTCCACCGATGACCGTACTGACATGGGCCGGGCAGAGGTAGCCGGAGAGGGCCAGGTCCGGATCGGCGGTGAGGATTTCCATCGGCACCGGCATGGTTTTGTGGGAGGCGAGAACATAGTAGTTCGCGAGCCCAAGCCGCGTTGCCTCCAGGATGCTGGCGGCAATGGTCGGGGCGGTGGTTTCGAAGCCGATCCCCAGGAAGATCACCCGGCGTTCGGGGTTGGATTTTGCCAGGGCAACCGCATCCAGGGGGGAGTAGACGATACGCACGTCGGCGCCCTTGGCACGTTCCTCCATCAAAGACGAACGGCTGCCGGGGACGCGCAGCATGTCGCCGAAGGTGGCCACGATATTAGCCGGATCAGCCGTGCAGGCCACGGCCTTGTCCACGTATCCCACCGGGGTCACGCAAACCGGGCAGCCGGGGCCCGAGACGAGCCGCACGTTCTCCGGCAACAGCGAACGGATCCCGTACTGGTAGATGGACATGGTATGGGTGCCGCAAACTTCCATGAAATTGACCGGTTGTGACAGCCGTTGCGCCATGCAACGGATGTTGGCGGCCATGTTCCCGACCAGCTCGCGGTCGCGGAATTCATCTTGGAATTTCATATGCCCGCCTCCGCAACAGAGCCGGATGTCCGCCTGTTCATCGCATATCCTCCGGTGCAAAGACCTCTTTCATCATCCGCAGGGTTTCCTCGGCATATTCCTCATCCAGGCGCGAGATGGCGAATCCGGCATGGACGATGACGTAGTCGCCCACCCCGACCTCTTCGCCCAGCAGCATGACGCTGGCCTCTTTCCGCACGCCGTCCACTTCGGCCACGATGTTGTCGCCGTCCCTGCTGAGAATCTTCATGGGTACGCCAAGACACATATCTGTTTATCTCCTTCCCTGCCATCCGGCGATTGCCGCCTGCCCGAGGGCGATGCCGCCGTCATTGGGGGGAACCAGCCGGTGGGTGAAAACTTCTAAACCCCGATCGAGCAGCCCAGTATATACCATTTCGGTCAAAAGGCGATTCTGAAATACGCCGCCGGAGAGAACCACGCGGCCCAGGCCGGAATTGCCGGCGATCCGGGTACAGGCATCCACGGCGGCGCGCGCGACGGTTGCGTGAAAACGGTAGGCCATGGCGGCCGTCCCGGCGCCGGCAGCCATATCGGCCAGAAGATCCGCGAAAAGAGGGGTGAAATCTATGGCCAGGCGCTCTCCGGGGGTAATCGCGAAGGAATAGGCGCCCGGACCTAGCGCCGTTTCCGCCAGGGCCTCCAGCTCAATGGCTGCCTGGCCGTCATAGGACACGGTGTGGCGCACGTTCAGCACGGCTGCCGCGGCATCGAAGAGCCGGCCGCAGCTGGAGGTGAGCGGCGCGTTGATGCCCCGTTCCAGCATGGCGGCAAAGATGCTCTTCTCCGAATCATTCAGGTGCCGGGCAACCGGGTGGTCGAGGTTGAAGGCGTCTTCGCCCAGGGAACGGTACAGCCATGCCAAGGCCATGCGCCAGGGCTCGCGCACCGCGGCATCGCCGCCGGGCAGGGGCACGGGAAGGAAATTGCCGGCCCGTTGGAAGCCGCCGTAGCCGCCGACCAGAAACTCGCCGCCCCAGATGGTGGCGTCGGAGCCTAAACCGGTGCCGTCAAAGATGATGCCGATCACCGAGCCATCCAGGCCGTTTTCAGCCATGCAGGCCGCCAAGTGGGCATGGTGGTGCTGGACCCTTGTCAGCGGCAGCCCGGATTCCGCCGCATGGACCGAGGAGAGGTAGTCGGGATGCAGGTCGCAGGCGACGGAGCGGGGGGTTATTTCGAGAATGCCCGACAGGTGCCGTATGGTGTGGCGGAACGAGTCGCAGGTGGAGCTGTTCTGCAGATCGCCGATATGCTGGCTCAGAAAGGCCTGTTCTCCCTGCACGAGACAGACGGCCCCCTTCAGTTCGGCCCCCACCGCCAAAAGCGGGGGCGTCCCGAAGGGAAGCCGCACGGCTCTCGGCGCATAGCCCCTGGCCCGGCGGTAGAAGAGCGGCTTGCCCTGGAAGACCCGCATGACGGAATCGTCGCTACGTATATGGATCGGCCGGTCGTGAACGAGAAAAAAATCGGCAATGCCGCCCAGGCGCAGGAGGGCGTCGTTGTCTTCAAAGGCTACCGGCTCATCGGACACGTTGGCGCTCGTCATCACCAGTGCTTTGAAGCGATCCCGCATCAGCAGGTGATGGATCGGCGCATAGGGAAGCATCAGGCCGAGCCAGCCGTTGGCGGGAGCCACCAGGGGCGAAACCGGGCAATCAGGAGTCTTGGGCGCGATGACGATCGGACTTTCCGGGCCGGACAGCAGCCGCTCCTCCATGTCGCCCAACAATACCAGCCGCCGGGCGGTCGCCAGGTCTGCGGCCATGACGGCAAAGGGTTTTTCGTCCCGCTTCTTCCGCTCGCGTAGACGCCTGACAGCCTCGGGGTTGCAGGCGTCCACGGCCAGATGATAGCCGCCGATACCCTTGACCGCCAGGATCTGCCCCGCCTGCAGGAATTCAACGGCCGTGGTAAGCGCATCGTCATGCTCCGCGACCGGGTTGGAGGCATGGTCCAGCAGGCGAAGCCGCGGGCCGCAGGCCGGGCAGGCAATGGGCTGGGCATGGAAACGCCTGTTTGCCGGGTCGTCGTATTCCCGCTGGCAATCGGGGCAGAGCGGGAAGGCCGCCATGGTGGTCCAGGGCCGGTCGTAGGGGATGGCGGTGATGATGCTGTAGCGGGGGCCGCAGTTGGTGCAGGTGATGAACGGGTAGCGGTAACGGCGGTCGGTCGGGTCGAACAGTTCACGCAGGCAGTCGCCGCAAAGGGCTGAGTCGGGCGCCACCTGGATGTTCTTCTCTCCGTCCGCGCTGGGGAGGATGGTGAAGCCGTGCTCCGGGAGCAAGGGGATATCCTCTGCGGAAATGGACGTGACAACGGCCAGGGGCGGAAGTTCGTGGGCCAGGGCGTGCCGGAAGGCATAAAGCGCCTCTGCCGTCCCCTGGACTTCGAGCTCCACCCCGGCAGGGATGTTGCGCACCCAGCCGCTCAGGCGGAGTTCACCGGCCCGGCGGAAGACGAAGGGGCGAAACCCGACACCCTGGACGATGCCGTTGATGAGGAAACGCCTGCGGACTATGGTTTTTCCGTCCCCGCCGTCAGCCATTGGTACCACCCCTCCATCCCCTCGCCGGTGCGCGCCGACACCTCGAAGATGGTGATGCCGGGGCTTACCCGGCGGGCGTATTCCTTGCATTTTTCCACATCGAAGTCCAGATGGGGGAGCAGGTCGGTCTTGTTGAGCAGCATGACCGTGGAGTTGCGAAACATCTGCGGATACTTGAGCGGCTTATCCTCCCCCTCGGTGACCGAGAGGACCGCCACCTTGTGATGCTCGCCGAGGTCGAAGGACGCCGGGCAGACCAGGTTGCCCACGTTTTCAATCAGCAACACGTCGAGGCTGTCCAGGTTAAAACCCTCGGTGCCGTGCATGACCATGTGGGCGTCCAGGTGACAACCGGCGCCGGTGTTGATCTGGCGGACCGCTACGCCGGTGGCGGCAATGCGTCGGGCGTCATTGTCGGTCTGCTGATCCCCCTCGATCACGGCAAAACGGAACTGGTCCGCCAGGTCGCGCAGGGTCCGCTCCAGGAGGGTAGTCTTGCCCGAGCCGGGAGAGCTTACCAGGTTAAGGACAAAGATCCCCTTGTCCTTGAACAGGGCGCGGTTGAAGGAGGCCAGGCGGTTGTTTTTGGCCAGGATGTCCTCCTCGATAGCGATTACGGTCCGTTTCCGGTCGTCGTGGTCATGGTGATCGCGGGTATCGTGATCATGGCTGTGGTTATCGTCGCCGTGATGGTGGTCGTGATGATCGTGGGTATCGTGTTCATGATCAAGGTGTTCGTGATCATTGTTGTGGCTATGGCTGTGGCTGTGTTGAAGGTCGCCGTGATGGTGATCATGGTCGTGCGTATCTGTCGTGCTGCATCCGCAAGTGGTGCACATGGTTTCCTCCGAATGTGAATCCAGCTGATGGTGTAACCGTATCAGTTTCCGCAATGTTATGCAACAGCGTCAACGGGAGACATCGGGAGGCTGGCAACAATAACATGATGTTCCACGTTATTATTGCCAGCCTCCTTGGTTGAACTGTAATTGGTGCAACCGGTAGTAGAGCCCCTGGATGTCCATGAGTTCCTGGTGGGTTCCCTCTTCGGATTTGCGGCCGCGGTGCACCACCACGATCCGGTCGGCATCCTGGATGGTGGAAAGACGATGGGCGATGACCAGAGAGGTGCGGCCCCGCATCAACCCCTTGATGCCTTCCTGGATCATCTGTTCCGAGGCGGAATCCACATTGGCGGTTGCTTCGTCCAGCACCAGGACCTCGGGATCAAAGGCCACGGCCCGTGCAAAGGAGATAAGCTGTTTCTCTCCCACGGAAAGGTTGTTGCCCCGCTCCCGGACCTCTTCCCCATACCCCTTGGCCAAACGTTCGATGAAGCGGTCTGCTCCGACAGCGGCTGCCGCTGCCCGGACCCGTGCCCGCGCCTCCGCGTCGCCCAGGCAGATGTTGAACTCGATGCTGCCGGTAAACAGGCAGGGGTCCTGGAGAACGATGCCGATGCGCCGACGCAGGTCGTTGACCCGCATGGCGCGTACGTCTACGCCGTCGATGAGGATGCTGCCGCTGTCGATCTCGTAAAGCCGCGTCAATAGCCGCGTGATAGTGGTCTTGCCGCCGCCGCTTTCGCCCACCAGCGCGATCCGTTCGCCGCGCCGCACGACCAGACTGAACCCCTCCAGGGCATTGTCTCCCTCGCGATAGGCAAAGGATACGTTGCAAAACTCGATCAGGGGGCTATCCTCCCGGTCCTGTGGATGTTCTCCTTTGTCAAGGGGGGGCTGGTGGGGGGACGTTTCGCCTTCGGTTGCCCCGGCCGGCGTGTCCAGCAGGGCAAAGATCCGTTCCAGGGCCGCCATGGCGCCCTGCATGACCGAATACTTGGCCGACAGGTCGCGGACGGGGGTAAAAAATTTCTCAATGTACTGGATGAAGGCCACCAGAACCCCGAAGGTCAGGGCGCCCCGGAGGATCTCGCCGCCGCCGTACCAGATGATCAGGGCCACGGCAATGGAGGAGAGTGCCTCCACGATGGCGTACAGCGACGCATCCCAGAATATGACCGGCATGTTGGCGTCCCGGTAGGATGCGTTCAGGTCGCTGAAACGCCGCTCTTCATCGCGCTCGCGGTTGAATGCCTGGATGATGCTGATGCCGCCGATGCACTCTGCCAAAAAGGCGTTGAGGCGCCCCAGGCGCGCCCGCACCTCGCGGAACGATTGGCGCATCCTGCGGCGAAAGGCCCAGGCGACGTACAGGAGCAGGGGGAGGATACTGAACGTAACCAGGGAAAGCTTCAGGTTCATCCAGAGCATGACGGATATGATGCCCACCAGCAGCATGACATCCCCCACGATGGTGATGATCCCCGAGGCGAACATCTCGCCCAGAACCTCCACGTCGCTGGTCAGCCGGACAACGGCGCTGCCCGTGGGAACCCGGTCGAACCAGGAAACCGGCAGGTGCATGACATGGCGGTAGAGTTCGTCGCGCATGTCGGACATGACCCGTTGCCCGACCGACTGGAGCAGGTAGACCTGCAGAAAGGAGAGCAGCGATTCCGACAGCAGGACTCCCAGGAACGCCAGGGCGATTCCTCCCAGCCCGGCCAGGCGGCCGGTGGTGATGTGGCCGTCGATGGCCAGCTTGATGATCCAGGGTTGGGCCAGGCGGGAGGCGGCGACCAGCGGTATGGTGATCAGCGCCGCGGTGACCGCCGTGCGGTAGGGGGCAACATAGCGGGCAAAGCGGGCCAGCAGGCGGGTGTCGTATGCCTTGCCCGCTATTTCTTCTTCATAGATGCCGCCGTGGTGCATTGGTACCCCGAAATGTGCGCGATGTGCACAGGATACCAGAATCGGCGGCAGAAGTGAAATAATGCCGACGTTGCCGGAGTGGATATCAAATGGCCTTGCGTCAGGCAAGCCGCTGCTCAGGCAGGCGTGAAAGGGATGTTGAAGCGGTTTGGCTTGTATTTGACTATTCGAAAAAATCTAAACCTGCCGGCTGCACTGTTGCCGGTCATGCTAATCTACGACTATCGGCTTGAACGGCATGCGGTTTTTGGCTGTTGATTTTCGCATGCGCGGCCACTTTTTCCTATTATTGCCAAATTGACAAAAAATGCATATAAAAATGCAAAATTTGCATAGCTACCTTTTGTGAGAAATAATACATACACATTATCAATATGTTGTAAAAGCATAACTGACGGCATTGATATTGCAAAAACCGATAGATAAACCATAATAGAAAGTGATTCCAAATGTATAATACACTTCTTTCCCTCTGCACACTTCTTGTCATCTTCTGTTCTGCCTCGTTTGCTGCAGAAGGGCACGGCACGGACTGCACCTCATGCCATTCGCTTTCGGTCCAGGACGCATCTGAGCTACTTAAAAACACCGGTGGGATGGTGAAATCCGTCAAACCGGCTCCAGTAAAGGGATTATTCGAACTACTGGTCGAGAAGGACGGCAGGACCGGCATCATTTATGTTGACTACGCCAAGAAGATTCTCATGCAGGGTTTCGCCATTGATCTTGCAACGCTCAAACCGCTAATGGCCCATTCCCAGGAACTTGCAGCAGAGCAACCGAAACAAGCGACTTCCGTCGACGTTACATCTCTTCCGCTGGATAATGCCATAGTTATAGGCAATCCTAAAGGCGCCAGAAAACTGTATGTTTTTACCGACCCGGATTGCCCGTATTGTCGCGAGTTCCATTCAGAGCTGAAGACGTTGGCCGCCTCGTCGTCCGACATAGCGATTTACATTATTCCGTTTCCCTTGCCGATGCACCCAGGCGCCTACGACAAGGCTCGGGCAATCCTCGAGGCTAAGAGCCAGGACGTGCTGAACAAGGCATTCGAAGGGAAGGATGTCCCCAGGCCTGTCAAAGATGAAAGCAAGGCACAGGTCGATACCAACATCAAGTACGGCAATTCCAAAGAAATTACCGGCACGCCGACGTTTATTCTGCCAAACGGCGCAATCGTTGTTGGTGGAAGGGATGCCGATACCCTGAAGAAGATGCTGGAAGAGGCCAAATAGTCCACATTCATGAAGTAAGGAAGGTTTTTATACTTCGGTCGGGAAGATGATGATCATTAAAAAAATGATGACATTGCTGCCACTACTTGCCGTGATTGCAGGCAAATCTGTTTATGCACTGCCCGCGACACAAGGGTGCAGCAGGGGAACGTGCACGGCATGCCACAATCTTACCGTGATGGAAGCCACTAAACTGCTATCGAATCTGGGGGCCACAATCAAAGAGGTGAAGGAATCCCCCATCAGCGGTCTTTGGGAGCTGACGCTGGACCGAAACGGGGAGCGTGCTTCGGCCTACATGGATTATGGAAAGAAATATGTACTGGGTGGCCCGCTCTTCAGCGCGGTGACGAAGCAGCGAGTTAATTCAATGCTGGAAGTGACAACGGGTCATTCGTCCCGCATCGACATCAATGTTCTTCCGACAGGGCATTCCATTGTCATGGGCAATCCGATGGGGAAGAAAAAACTCTTCGTTTTCAGCGATCCGGATTGCCCCTACTGTGCCAAACTCCATGGGGAGTTGAAACAGCTCGCAGCTATGGAGCCGGACCTTTCCATCTACGTCAAGATGTATCCGTTGAAGATGCACCCGCATGCCTATGACAAGGCTCGGGTCATCCTCGGCGCCAATACGATTGGTATGCTGGACAGGGCCTTTGCCGGTCAAACACTGCCGCAACCCGGCCCCGGCGACCCGGCCGGCCCGGTTGACGATACGATAAAGCTTGCCGATGCCATGGGCATCGATTCCACCCCCACATTCGTGCTGCCGAGCGGACGGATCATCAGCGGCTCGAAAAGCGCCGCGGAGATCAGGTCGCTTTTGACCCGGTAATGATCAGGATTTTAAGAGTAAGTTAAGTCGCAGGAACGCTTTAAAGGAAGACCATAAGCATGTTTCAATTTGATGGAATTTTTTCTGCCCAAAAACAGGGCCAGAGGTGGACGATGAAAATGTATGGATCCAGGCTCATTCCCAGCAGCAGAGCAGCAATACGCCATTTCATGGGCGTGGCCGCTATCATGTTTTCATTGCTCGCCGCCACCGCATATGGTGCCAGTACCAACACCGTGACGGTTACGCAGGTGTCCGGCGGTACGATCACTTGCGGCTCCGGGGGCACCGAGACCTGCAGCGGCTCCGCGTGCACCGACACCTGGAAACAGAATGACACGGCAAGCTATACCATCACTCCCAACGCCGGATATGTGCTTGTTTCCTACACGGTGGACGGCACCACAACAACCCCGACAACCGTGTACGACAACTCAAACCCTTATTCACTCAGCATATCGATGAGTAAAACTAATCATACTCTAACTGCCGCGTACGCCAACACCAATACCGTGACGGTAGTGCAAAGCGGAACAGTGCAGGGAACAGTGACGGCATGCCCACCCGGCACCACCTCCTGGCCCTCCACCGGCTCCGCATCCTACGCTGTTCAGCCAACGGTCGGTTCCGGCGGTGCCTCGATCATTTCTTCGATCAAGGTGACCCCGACCGCTCCCATGACCGGCACCACCCAGACGATCACGCTGGCCTACGGAGGAACGGGGTATACCTGTTCATCCCCCCTGACCTTCCCCATGAACGAGCGCAATGAGACCCTGACCATCACCTACACGGGCTCCGACGCGGTGGTGAAGACCGTCAACACCAACGGGTCGGCAAGCACCACGGGCGGCAGCGTGGCGTCCTGCAACTACTACGGCTCCGACGACTGGCAACCCCTTGCCACGGCAAGCTACAGCATCGTGCCCAACCCCGGCTATGTCCTCTCCAGCATCTCGATTTCCCCGGCAACCGCCACCACCAGCCCGACGGGCAGTACACAGGCTGCCGGTTACCAATGCGGCAATTACACGTTCTTGATCGGAGCGCAGACCCAGTCCCTGACCGCCAACTTCACCACCGCAGTTTCCGTCGCCGGCTCGATCCAGGAAAGCTACCTGACAAGCCTCGTCAACCTTTCCTGCAACAACACCACGGGCGTCTGCACCGCGACCGACAAGACGAGCGGCGCAACAGTCGGAACGCTCACCAGTTGCAACGGCTCCAACTCGTGGGGACAGAACCAGACCGCCACCTACATGATTACGCCGGGGAAAGGCTTTCAGGTCTTTTCAGTTTCCGCAGCCGGGACCACCACCAGTTCGCCCCCCTCGGGCGGTTACACCGCCTGCACCAACGGCTACACCTTCAACGCCGGTACGGGAACGACCCTTTCCGTCAACTTCCTTCCTTCCTCGTACGCGCCCATCTACGGAACGAAGGTGGACTCGTCCGGAGTCAGCGGAGGAGACATCCTGGTGGGAGGGGCCAGCGTGGTTTCCGGATCCAACTCCCCCTTTTACGCAACGCCGAACGCGGCCGCCACGGCGACTTTTTCCATCCCAGCGGGGGCCGGGATCAAGTACGTCTACTGGACCCCGTCCGGCGGCACCCTGGTTGACGTCACCGCCATGGTGACCTGCGGCGGTTCCTCACCGGTCGACTACACCGGCGCCAGCGGCGCCTGCCAGTTCACCATCCCGGCCGGCAGCGCGACTACCCCGAACGGCACGGCATTCACCGGCGTCGGCAACAACGGCGGCACAGTGGAGGTGGTTTACGACAAAGCCTATACCTTCGCCGTGACCGCCACCACCACCGGCTGTAGCGGTTCCAACGGCGGCCTGGTCAACGGGGTGGTCTCCAAAACCTACAACGTCGTCAACGGCGCAATGGTGACCGTCACCGGCACGGCGGCCTCCGGGTACGCCATCAAGGATGTCACTTATAATAATGCTTCGATAGGGGTCGCAACCTCCCAGCTCGGATCAAGCTATTCCTATTCATACGGCCCGATCAGCACCAGCGGCAATACAGGGGCATACATCTTCACTCCCGTATTCACCGTAAACAGCAATTCGCCGGTCAGTACCCCGGTCGGGAGCACCGCCACCGGAACCATCACGCCGGGAAGCCAGCAAGTGATCTGCGGGGCCGCGATCCTGCCGATAACCATCACCCCCACCGCCCCGGCAACATTACAAGACGTTACGATAACATCATCTGACGGCACCACCATTGACCTGGGAGCTGTAACAGCATTGAACAGCTCCATTGCCAGCCTGGGCAGCGTGCAAAAAAGCTGGACAATCACGGCAACGTTCTACCAGGCTCCAATAACGAGCAACAATTACGCAATTGTGCCTTCATTCGTGCAGAGTTCTATCCTGCCGAACCTGCTTCTGATGATCGACAACTCGGCCAGCCAATATGATATCCAGTATGATTCGACCGGCCAATGTTATGACAATAACGCCTATCTCAACGCCACCACTTATGCCGGCTATTTCAGCAACACGAGTTATTACAGCTACAATGCCGCGAACAGCCGTTTTGAAAGCGGTGCGTCTCTGCCCTCCAGTTGCACCTATCTCACGCCCTATTTCTGTGTCAACATGAGCGGCACCAAGCCCAACAGAGCGGTCACAAACTTCGTTGCCTCCGGAAACTTTCTGAATTACCTGGCCATGTCCAAGCTGGACATCCAGAAGATGATCCTGACCGGCGGCAAGTACGACACGGTGAACGGCAACCTGGTGCCGGAGACACGAGGATGCGGCGGGAAGCGCTTTGCGAAGATCATAGCGGCCTCCCAGGCCAGCAGCGGCTCAACTGAATCCCTTGCCAACCTGACCTTTGTCGTCAGGGGGCCCAATGCGTCGAGCGGCACCAACTTCAACCCGGCAGTTATGGGTGGAACAACGAACATCGATATCTACGACTATTCGTATGCAAACCAGATAGCGACCTGTCAGACCGCCTTCAACGACTGGGCTACCGGATCGAACCAGGGTACGACGCAAAACGATACGAATGCCTGCATATCTTCATCTGTCACCAACCCGTTATATACCAGTCAGCTGCAAGCAATCCATGCCTGCTATTACACCATGGTCAAGGGAAACAGTGCTCCCCCGCAAGGGCAAACAAATAATGTCGAATCCGCTTGCAGCAGTATTTATACCGGCAGCCCTGCCGTGTCGCCCAGTTCAATCACCAGCAACCAGGCGGGTGATGCGATTTGCTCAAGCGTGATATCATATGCTCCGACAAATGGTCTCGATATCGGTTATATCGGTTCCTGCTGGAATGGTTCCGGGTGGACCAGCAACACCTGCGTGGTGAACCAGATACTTAATTTCTGCTCCCTCATGAACCAAAACCAGGTTACCGACCCTTCATCAAGCAACGCAGCCAGCACCAGTTCCGTCGGCGCCGCCATGCCCGGTTTTTTCATGGATGCCGGCATCAACTCATTGGGTACTCCCGCCGCCACGTACCTCGCGATACTCAAAGCGCCATCCCCCACGGGCCTCATTGCCCAATTCGCAAATGTCATCAACTTTGGAGCAATGACGTTCAATTTTGACGGCTCCGGCAGCGAGTGCATCGATGTGACCACGACAACAACATTGGCCCCCAATCAGATCGCCTGCGCACGCCACTGCTCCAACAACACTGCTCTGGCATGCTACTTTAACAGCGATTGCGGCACCGGCAACTCATGTGTGACCAATACCAAGCTGGACGGGGGCCAGATTATATCCAATATCACCAGCGGTGGCGGCGTTGGGGACCATTCATCCGGCTTGATCAATGCCGTCGACAATATCACGGCAAACTCATGGACACCGTGGGGCGAGGCGTTCTATGACGCCATCGGTTACTTCGCCAACAACACGACCTATCGTCTCCAGACATCGGATTGGAACAGCAATACCCCACCGCCGTCCGAATCTTGCCGCCTCAACAATATCCTGATCGTTACCGACGGGCAACCCACTGCCGACCAAAATGCCGCCGTCGGCGCGCTGGCCCAGCAATACAATGACGGGACAACAAGCGGCTACGGAACCTGCTCATATTATGCCGGGAGCAAGAATGTTGCCGCCATGGCCTGGATCGCCCAGAACCGTGACATTCACAATCTTACGCAACCTGCCGATCACACCGTGAACAACGAATATATCACCACCTATATAGTGTATAGCGGGCCGCAGGCGCAATCCACGAGTGACTGCGACCCTTACAACCTGATGACCAAAACGGCCACGGACGGCGGCTCCACCATGTTTTACGCAACTGACCCCGGCACGTTGTTCACACAACTGCAAACAGCGTTCACGACGATAGCCACGACATCTGCTTCCGGCACGGCGGCATCGATCCTGAACAACAGCCAAGGGAGCGGCGCCAACCTGCTGCAGGCGGTATTCTATCCCAAAAAGGTCTTTACCTATACCGACAGCTCGGGCAACACGCAACAGAACACCGCAACCTGGATCGGCGAGATGCAGAACCTGTGGTATTACGTCGACCCCTATCTGGGCAACAGCACCGTGCGGGAAGACTCGGACCAGAACTTCATGCTATCCCTGCTGAACGATTACATCCTGAATTTTTCCTATTCCCAGAACCAGACCGTGGCGACCCGCTATAAGGATCAAAACGGCGATGGATCTGTCCTGGTCAATGAAGGCACCGTCACATTCGATAATCTGAACAGTCTCTGGAAGGCTGGGCGGAGTCTCTGGAACCGGAACCAGAGTACCGACCCACGGAACATCTATACGATCCTCGGCACTCTGCCGGCCAATGGCTCCGCCCTTACCGGAGTGAGCCTGCAGGCCTTTGCCAGCGGGTCCGGCAGTTTCAGCAGCAATACCACCGCGCAGAGCTATCTGCAGGTAAGCACAACCTCCGCCGCCAATACCCTGATCGACTATATCTCGGGCATCGACCAGAGCATCTATCGCGGTCGCAAGGTCACCATTCCCAATTGCGGGATCAACGATGCCGAAAGTTGCCTGAGGGAGTGGAAACTGGGCGACATAATCGATTCCACACCGAAGCTGGTATCGAATGTCAGCCTGAACAATTACGCTGCGGCGATGCCTTACGGTTATGCCGACTTTACCTATTCGCTGTTTACGAATTCAACCAATTATCAACAACGCGGCATGGCTTTCGTCGGCGGTAACGACGGGATGCTGCATGCTTTCCGACTGGGGATTCTTGACACCACGCCGCAATACACCTCGGCCGGAACTATTGATCCGCACTCAAAGGCGCGGTTGATGTACCCCTATGGATCGACCGCGACCTCAAGCAGCAATCTCGGACGTGAAGAATGGGCCTTCATCCCGATGGACGCACTGCCGTACCTGAAGTATCTTGGCGATATGAGCTACCCTCACCTGTACTATGTTGACGATACCGTTACGCTGGCGGACATGAGCATCGCGGTCCCCGCAAACAATAACAACGTCTCGTATCCCAACTGCAGTGCCGGTCAATATTACAGCTGCCAGAAGCTGACGACGCTAAATAGTGACAACAGCCTCAATATGAGCAACACCAGTTGGCGGACTGTTCTGATCGGCGGCATGGGTCTCGGCGGCGCTACCCGGGATTTAACCAACACCAGTTGCGTCGATCAGGTTTCAAGCGGAACATGCGTCAAAACCCCGATCAGCGGTATCGGCTATTCATCCTATTTTGCATTGGATGTGACCAATCCCCACAACCTTCCCGGCACCGCCGGTGGGGTCAATTTCCTCTGGGAATTCAATGCGAACGGGCAGTTGGGATACTCGCTGAGCGGACCTGCCGTTGTCCGGATAGGGCCTGCGGGCGCAAACGGCAGGTGGTTTGCCGTATTCGGGTCCGGCCCCACCGGCCCTATCGACACGCCCAGCCATTCCTTCTACGGCGTCTCGGACCAGAACTTGAAGCTCTATGTCGTTGATATAGCGACCGGGACCCTTGCGACAACAATTGACACCGGAGTGCCGCAAGCTTTTGCCGGCACGCTCTCCAGTGCCGTCATCGATACCGACCGCAACTACAGTGACGATGCCGTGTATATAGGCTATACCCGGGCCGACACCACTGTAACGCCGAACACCTGGACCAAGGGAGGGGTGTTGCGTCTTCAGACAAAACAAAACCAGGACCCGACAAAGTGGTCTCTGAGCACCCTGATAGACGGCGTTGGGCCCATCACCACATCCATCGCCAAGCTGCAGAACACAACTGCCTTGAATGGCCAAACTACCGGCATGCTCTGGATCTATTTCGGGACCGGCCGCTATTACTACAAGTCGGATCTGAACTCTCCCCCCACGCCGTTCCAACTGTACGGGGTGTTGGATCCCTGCTATTCCGAGAACAGCAACGGGTCACCCACCGGGCCGACCAATACCTATGACACCTCGTGCACCGCATCCGTCAACACCGCAAAGCTTGTGAACCAGACCGGTAGCGCCTCCACCGCTCCGGTTGGAACCCTGCCGGCGAACAGCAGCGGTTGGTATGTGAATCTCGCTTTGTCGGAAACCTATAACGGAAACAGCTACTATGCCGAGAGGGTTATCACCAATCCTGTTGCAAATACCAACGGGACCGTATTCTTCAGTTCCTTTCTCCCGTCATCGGACATCTGCGGGGTAGGAGGCAATACCTACATCTGGGCATTGAATTACAATTCCGGAGGCGCTCCCGCGGGCGCCACAATGCAAGGCAGCCTCATGATGCAGGTTTCGACTGGTGACCTGCAGCAGGTGAGCCTCGCGACGGCTTTCAGCAATCCTAATCAAAAGGCATATAACAATCGCCGCCTTACGACTCCGCTCCCCGGCATTCCGCCGATTGCATCAGGCATGACGTTGCTGAACAGGCCGCGCGGCACATCAAAGATAATGCAAATTCAGGAGAAATAATGTGACGCACGCACAGGAACGTCTCGTGAAAGATGGCGGAAAACCGGCCGGGATCGATGGATTTTCGCTGATAGAGCTGCTCGTTGTCATAGCGGTCATATCCATCCTGGCTGCCCTTGTTGCTCTTGACTTTCATAGTTGGACCACTAAAAGCAATATTGACTCCCAGGTCAAACAGACCGCGGCCGATATCGAAAACGCGCGTATGTCGGCGCAAATGACCAAGCCGTATAAATATGCCATGGTGCTGAATCCCAACGGCTACACCTTTATAAGCTACAGCAGTGCCGGTGACCCGGGGACTCAGGCTGGTTCGACGAGTCTGCACTACTCGATCCAGCAATTTTCCGGCGGGACGTATTCGCCGCTCAACAATTCCACGCTCTTGTTTTCCTCGCTTGGACTCCTTAGCAGCCCTGCATCACCGGTAGTAATTGCCATTACTCCGGGCCAGGGAAATTCGGCGGTGAACTGTATATCGATACAAACATTCAAATCAAATATCGGCCAGATTCAGGGGGGCAGTTGTGTGTCTCAATAAACGTGGTTTCACTCTGATTGAGCTTCTCGTCTCCATATCTATTCTCAGCGTGGTATTTTTGGGACTTTTCAAGGCCCTTTACGCATCCATTGACTACAACATGGTAAATATGCTGAGAGCCGAAGGAGTCACATACGGTGACGAAATCATGACTCAAGAGATGCTGAAGCCTTTTGCTGCGATTTCAACGAATACGCGCACATACACCTCTACGCGGGCGATTGCACTTGCGTTCAAATCGTTTTCAGCTACCCGGACCAATGTCGCCGAATCGACGAATACGACTAGCGTGCAGATTAATGTGCGCTGGCAGTATAAGGGGATTCCTTATTCGCATTCCGTATCATCAATGGTTACAAATCCCAATCAGTGAGTGACAGGACGCCTAACATATGAAAACATCCACTACTTGTACACCGACGCGGCGTTTCCAAAAAGGCGTAACCATGATCGAGATGATTGTGGTGATGTTTATATTTTCGATATTTATTATGTTGCTCGCGAATTCTTTCGGCACGATCATGAAATACTCGTCACGGTTCACGAAAGGCGAAGAAAGCAATATTGAGGGCGTCGTCGGGTTGGAGATGCTGCGACACGACATTGAGTCGGCCGGTTACGGTCTCGCCACATCGTTTTCTAATAATGTGAACCCGACCTATCTCGAAGCGACGACTGCTCCGCCCAACTTGTTGAATGATGCCGGCATGGCCCCGCCGTTACCGCGGGCGATTGTGGGGCTTGGCGGCAAAACCGGCATGTTGAATACCGCGACTAATGTCGGGAGTGACGGTTCTACCTATACCACGCTAGCCGGGAGCGATTATCTCACGATCAAGAGTGCCTCTTTGGGGATCCAGGACACGCAGCAGAAGTGGACGTATATTACCTACTCCAGTGTTCCGGCTCCGCCAAAAGTCTGGACATCGGGCAACCTCATAAACGGAGACCAGGTGATTGTGCTGCGCCGTTCGATTGCTTCCTCCGGCCTTGCAGATTACCAATTGGTGTTCAACCCGGGAACGCCGAACAACTATTGGACAACCTTTGCAAGCGCCGGCCTTCCTCCAATTTACTCACCGGCAACGGCAAGCGATATCAACTACGTTTACGGAATTGCCGCAAGCGGTAATCTCGGCATGCCGTTCAACCGGGCCGACTATTTTGTGGCAACCCCCAACACTGGTGCCACCACTGGCAATCTCCCTGTCTATTGCGCGCCACACACCGGAATTCTTTACAAGGCATTGGTGAACCATGCCGACGGCAAGCTGCTGTATCAGCCGATTTTGGACTGTGTCGCACGGATGCAAGTGGTCTTGGGTTGGAGCATGCTCGATTCGGGCGGCAATGTTATCACCAGCTCCAGCATACTTGGCACAGGAGCAATAGATACCTGGACTAGCGTTGATGGCAATCAGGTCAGCAGTTCAGGTGGTGTTACACGGGCACAGATGATTGCAGCCCTGGCTGACCCAGGCCAGATACGGACAAAACTAAAAGTGGTGAAAATCTACATTCTGGCCCAGAATGGTAAACTGGACACAAGCTATACAAGCCTTTCATCGTACAATTTATACGACCCTCTGGTTGAAGGCTCGACGCCGGGAAGTACCTATACCCTGACTAGTGATATGTTGAATTACCGCTGGAAGGTGTACGAGTTGATGGTTCGCCCCAAGAATCTGCAATCCAATCAATAGCGCCATGATGTGCGATTGATACATGCCAAACAAAGAAAGGGCCTGAAGGGCATGCTCAAGATACTTGATAACAAACGGGGAATAGCACTCGTCACGACCCTCATGATGACGCTCATTGCCCTCACCATGATTATGACGGTGCTGTATACGATGACAGTCAGCACTAAACAGAGCGGTTTGGCCAAAAGTTACAAAACCGCCTTGGGAGCCTCATACGGCGCCAGCGAAATTATCATTAAGGATGTTGTGCCGCAGCTATTGCTGAATTCCAACCTCACCAACTTTATTCCGACCGTTACCGGTAATTTCCTGGCTTCCCTGAACCTGCAGGTGCTCTCCTCGCAGGCCTGCATCAGCGCAAAACTGCAGCAGAAATCCGGTGCGTGGCCGGCTGTCTGCGGTTCTGCGCCCACTACCCTGAAACCAAAGGAACAGCCCGACTTCCAGTTTACTGTGCCGGGAACAGGTTCCGTCGGCTATACGGTCTACTCGAAGATCGTAGACACCGTTCCCGGCAATTCCGACATGAGTGGCGTGAATCTATTGGGAGAGGGTGTTGCGGAGAGTACAAACAGTATTACCCCACCACACTATCCCTATGTGTACCGGATGGAAATCCAGGCCGAGCGAGCGTCCAACCCATCGGAAAATGCACGGTTGTCCGTTGTCTATGGATATTAATAGATACATCGAGGCGGAGCTGGGGATTGCGCATCACAGCATGAATGGCCCATTGCTGCGAATGTGTGCGGTTTCGGTTGCGCTGCACGTTCTGGTCGTATACTTCGTCATGAGGGACCATCTAGCCAAAACAAGCCTTGCGCCCATGGAGGGGCCTGTCATGATCGATGTTATGGACGACCTGCCACACTCTGAGCAAGCGCCGCCGGTGAAGGCGATGCCAGCGAATGCGCCTTTAGTACAGGGAATTACGGGCGCTGCTTCGCCGCAAAAAAGAGTAGTTATCATTCAAGGGGAACCTCAGGCCATGACAAGGCGTATTGTAATGCAGGGACCTGGTGGCCCTGTCCCTTATCAGCAAAGACGTAGCGAAGGCCGGGGAGCGCAATCCGTGTTCTCGAATGTATCCTCTCGATGATGTGGTGCGGGATAGTCGGCGATCTTTAACGGGTGGCGCGTCTAAGCTGCAAGAGTCAAAATCTTTTACATACGGTAGTGTTCATGGTTGCCCAAAGAAAGTTGCAATAATTTCAGGTTGGCTCCGTGGTTGGATTCATTCGTCTATCTCACGTGCAGCCCATACGGTCAATTCTCAGTAGGACGACGTCATTGACTTTCTCTGTGGAAATCACAAGTCGGGCTTCTTGACAATTATCCTGCGTACCCTGATTTAGTTGTGCGGGAAGTTTTACATGGCTCATGCCCGACTGGAAGGTGTTCATTACCGTGTTTCTGATGGTGCAGCCATCGCAATGGGAGGTTTTGCCGCAGCCTTCCGGCAGTTTTGCAAAAGCGCACTCGAACACATCACCAGCATTGGCTCCCTCGATATCCGACGCGTCTTTGTGCAGTAGCGCTTGAGCCTGCTTGTTTGCGCAGCTTACTTTCCCCATTGCGTCGGCCACAACTACTGGCGCAGCGAGGCTATCGAGAAATTCCATCAGGGTAACTCTCTGCGTCAGTGGCCCAAAGATCTTGATCGCGCATTCCCGGCAGATTCCGTGCGTAATGGTATCATCCGAATTGCTCTCCGTGGCGGTGGCTCCCATGTCAATTTTGCACCAGGCGCATATTCTTCTCATCGTAAGCTCCTGACCAGCGATTGCCTCAATACCTGGCAAATACACCGAAATGTCGCCGGCTTCATGTCTGTATGGTCGATATCCGGATAAAGTTCCATGAAGCACTTCGGGCATATCCCGCGACTGAAAAGATACTGATCTGGAAAATGGCCAGCGTGAACAGGAGCCCTCTTGAATTTCATTGATCTATGCGGAATGACGTTGAAATTCATGTTTGTCGTATCGTGGATGGTGTCGTAGCTTGACCGCTAAGACTTCCTGTAGGTGAAGTTTAACACAGGAAAATCGGCAAATGTGTGATTTCTGCACAATATTTCAATAAATAAAAAAAACGAGGCCACAATCACCTCGTCTTTTGAGATTTGGTGACGCGCCCCCTTGCCCCCTCGCTTTGAAAAGAAGCCTTCGTTACGAATGGATTCCCTTTCAGGTAAAACCTCCACTCTAAATCCCGCGCGTTGCCGGCGTACTCGATATTGAGCCGCCTGGATGCTCCAACTTCCCCTGCGGTGGGGATCTCCGCTTCCTGCACAAAAAGCCTCTTGTCGCACAGGTCCGCTCCGTAGAGATCAGCGCCTATCTCCATGGCCTGACAGAGCTTTCCGGGGCCGTTCGTAAGATTCATCAGGCTCTCCGGATTTTTCAGCCCCCTTCTCGCCTGCATTATTTCCATTCCCCGTACCGGCTGGAGGGCTCGGATCAAAACGCATTCCGGTACTCCCTCCTTTTGTGCGGTAACATTCATGCAGTTGTACATGCCGTAGATCAGATAGACGTATGCCCGTCCTCCCGGTAGATACATGATCTCCGTACGCTTGCTGCGTAGGCCGCCAAAGGCGTGAGAAGCGGGGTCGGTTACGCCCATATAGGCTTCGGTTTCGACGATAACTCCCGATGTAATGCCGCCTGATGAGCAGTGAACCAATTCTTTGCCGATAAGCTCCTGCGCCACCTGGATGGCATCTCTCAAATAAAATTCGCGCGGCAGAGGCTTACAGACCGCGGCAACTCCGTTACCTGGGGGAATTCTGGGGATCATATTTGATTGTTCTGCCCTCAATGTTGGTCCCGGCTTTTGCGGACACAACGTCCGGCCACGATGTACCGATAGAGTCATGGTGATCGTCCTCGCAGAAAATAGGTTTGTTGCCGGCGATTGCGCGTTGGGTGACGTGGTGGGGAGTGCCGGGTGCTCTGACTCGTGCGATTCGTGCCATAAGGGGAGGATAGCAGAGGCCGGCAGGCTGTCAATTGAATAGATTGTCACCAGAATTCTGGTCGTCAGAATTCTGGCTAGGTCAGTATTTGGTTGTATGCATGATTTTTTGGCTGTAAAATCATTTTCAATGTATTGAAGTCATATTCCATACACGGAGGCCCTATGAAAATTGACAAACTTGGGCTAATACTCTATTTGCTGGCGATATCTCCGGCTGTTGCCGCGAATCAACAGCCGGATGCCATCGGTCATATCCAGACGCTTAAAGGTGCGGTATCTATCCAACGAGGTAGTAACAATTTATCTGCTTCTGTTGGAATACCGGTATTATGTAACGATACGGTTCGGACCGGGAAAGCGGCTGCAGCCAGTGTGGTAATGTCCGATGATTCAACTCTCGCCCTTGGTCCTAATAGCGAACTCGCGCTGAAGGATTATATCTTCAATCCCAAAGAAGGAAAGTTTAGCTTTGTAACTCGTATGGCAAAGGGAACTTTTTCCTATCTTTCCGGCATTATTGGCAAGTTATCCCCTGGTTCTATCAGAATTGAAACTCCAGAAGCTACAATAGCAGTACGCGGTACAAAACTGCTGGTTTCGGTAGAAGAATAGAAGTCGTTTATTTTGTTCATAATTAGGAGCTTCTGATGAACAAGTATGTAACCGTTATTCTCGTGACCTTTTTATTCTTTCTTGTTGTTTCTGGATGTGCCTCTCGTAACATAGTAGTATTGATACCCGATCCAAATGGTCATGTCGGCAAGGCTGAAGTGATCACTGATGGCGGAAAACAGCTGCTGGAAAAGTCTTATGGAATGACAACCGTCACAAGTAGATCGTCTGTTCCCTCATCCGTCACCATTGTTTCGCCGGAATACATTGCTGCCACGTTTGCGGATGTCTTGGCAATTGAGCCGTCTCCCGCAGAAAAGTTCATTCTCTATTTTAATTCAAGCACTGTCGATCTTGTTCCTGAATCTCGATCGGTCTTTACTGCGATGGTTGCGTCCATAAAAAGGCGTGGGGCAATTGCTATCAGTATCAGTGGTCATTCTGACGCCACCGGTTCGACAGAACTTAATGATAAGCTATCCTACAACAGGGCTCATACCATTAGCAAAATGCTTATGCAGCAGGGAGTCAGCTCAGACATAATGACGGTTACTTCTCATGGTAAAGGAAATCAGCTTATTCCGACCGCCGATGGCGTTTCCGAGCCACGTAATCGCCGCGTCGAGGTTATCGTTCGCTAGCAAAGATAATTGATGCCCATACCCACGCCACTGAAAACTCCCCAGCGATTTACCCCCCTACAGGAAGACCGCTTTCTGTTGATTACTGCAGGTTTTTTGCTTACAGTCTGCACTACCCTCCTGTTCCTTTTTGAGCCTCAGTTTCTCAAGCAGATAGAATTTCGCCTTTATGACGGCATGCTCTCAGGCCGGAAATTACCACCAAAAACAACGACTCCAGTAATGGTCGGAATTGATGATGAAAGCCTCAAAGCTTACGGACAATGGCCCTGGCCACGTTACCGGCTAGCTCGGTTGGTGCATCGGCTTTGTGAGTTGGGGGCGGATGCTGTCGCACTCGACTTTCTTATGCCGGAACCGGATCGAACCTCGCCCGATGCAATCATTGCGGAGCGCAGTCGTGATCGCGATCTTGGCAAATCACCCACTATTGGCGCCCCTGCCCAAACCGATTCCAACTCGCAAGAATTGGCTTTGGCGCTTGGTGGGGGCAGGACAATTCTCGGTTACTATTTTAACTTTTCCGAGGCAGAGAAGGTGAATACATCGGAATTGCCAACTCTTCCAAAGGGTATGATTGTCAATAGCACAACAACGGATACCAAGGAGTGGCCTCAGCCAACCGGAATGCTCAGAAGTCTTCCGGTTTTGACCGCCGCAGCCGGTGCAGAAGGTTTTACCAACGTACATCATGATGTTGATGGCGTTCTCCGTAGAGTCCCCCTGCTATTGCAATATCATGGGGAATATTTCCCGTCCCTTGGCCTTGGAGCGTCTCTGCTTACTTCACCAAACCGCACCTTCCGGATAGTCAACAACAACTCTGAAACGACTTTGATATGGGGTAAACACCACATCCCCTTGGATCGTAACGGTAATCTTTTAATTGATTTCCGGAACGGCAAACAGGCATTTCCCTATTTCTCGGCAAAGGATATTTTGCGGGGTACTTCACCGATCGAGAACCTGCGTGGTAAAATTGTGATCATAGGTGCACGGGCAAGGGGATTGGGAGATATTCATCAAGTTTCTTCCGGCCAGTCGCTTAATGGTCTTGAGGTGCATGCGGCGATTCTTGATGCCATTCTTTCCGATACCTTCATTTCCCGGCCTGGCTGGGCACAAGGTGCCGAGCTTTTCACCATTCTGTTGCTAGGAGCTTTGAGTACTCTTCTACTTAGTCAGTCGGGGGTTCTGCTGTCATTGGCAACGGTTGTACTGGGCAGTGGTGGATGCTACCTGGGAGCGAGAGCGTTACTGCTTTCCACGGGGACTTATTTGTCGCCACTGATGCCGATGGTGACACCTGTTATCATTGTGACGGTATTAAGCCTGCTGAAATATGGTATCGAGACGCGAAAGGTTCTTCAGCGCAATAGTGATTTGCTGGAGTCGCAGGATTCCATCATATTATGCATGTCAGCTCTCACCGAAACACGCGATAAAGAAACAGGAGGACACATTTTCCGAACCAGGAAATATGTGGAGATCCTGGCCAAGCAACTTGCGACTTCTCCCTCTTGTCATGAATTGGATAAATTAAATATCGATTTGCTGGTAAAGTCTGCGCCTCTGCACGATATAGGCAA
Organism: Oryzomonas sp.; assembly: GCA_031292255.1. Lineage (GTDB taxonomy): Bacteria > Desulfobacterota > Desulfuromonadia > Geobacterales > Pseudopelobacteraceae > Oryzomonas. The sequence goes on from JARLHN010000034.1 coordinate 162,053, forward strand.
GATTGGAATTCCGGATCGTATTCTCCAAAAACCTGGTCGGTTGACAGAAGAAGAATTTGCCATCATCAAGAGTCATGCACTCATTGGTGCTGAAGCCCTTACAAGAACCATCAACATGTCAGCACACCCTGAAAAGATGGGCTTTTTACACTACGCGCAGCAGATTACGGTCTCCCACCATGAAAAATGGGATGGCAGCGGTTATCCCCACGGATTGAGTGGTACAAATATTCCCTTGTCTGGCCGCATAATGGCACTTGCGGATGTATATGATGCTCTCGTCAGTAATCGGCGTTACAAAAGCGCATTAAGCCATGAAGAAGTAAAGAAGATGATTATCAAAGAATCCGGAAAACACTTCGACCCGGAAATTGTGGCAGCATTTTTGGCGAACAGTGAAGCGTTTCGACATGTGTCTGAAGTCTTTGCGGATGAATGTTTTTCTCGGCAAGTAGCACATAACGCGAGAACTTGAAGACCGGTAAATGGAAGTGGTACCGCAAGCGCAGCGCAATTGCGCAGACAAAACGTGGACTTGTACTGCGTGGTAACCTTTTTACACGAGATGTATTAATCTTTTATTCCTAACGATTTTCCCTTTTCTGCATCAAGCTCTTTCCTGAGTCGCTCCAATCCCTTGCTATAGCTTTCGGCATCGCCGAACTCGAAGAAACGGGGATAGCGGTTGTGGGCGGCACGAATTCGCCGGGCATGTTTGATCGGACACCAGTATTGTTCCGTCCGTGCTGCTATCTCACGAAATAAAGCCGCCAGGCCGTTGCCGTACGAGCAATAGAAACAGTTGAATTTTTCGATGATGTTGAGATAGGGCAAATCTTCCCGGTCAAAAATGATGTAGTCCGAACGCGTTACCTTGGCGATCCCATAGATGGGAAAACAGATTGACTGGTACAGGAAAAGAAACAGGTCAAGCAGGATGAAAGGTATGAAGCCACTGTAGATAAAAGGAGATGTCAAGATGTTGAGGGGTTTGGCTTCCAGGATGTACCGCACCAGTCCCAACTTGAGGCGGCGCTGCTGACGGGCGACCTCTTCGGCAAAATGTACCCGCTTCTCCTTGATGACAAAGTCAAATCCCTCCCTTTTCTTGCGATACTCCAGCTCTAGTTCTTCTTCCAGTTCATGCATTTTCCGGATCAACTCGTCGATGGTGTGGTTCATGGAATCTCCTGACTACAACAAACCCGGTTGGCCATATGGCGCAATTCCGATGACCTGACCATCGAGTCGGAAGAGCAAGGAAGTACATAGGATTCAGCCTTTTCTGGTAGAGTTTTGTTTCCGGAAAAATCCTCGGAAAGCGCAATGTCGGGTGCAGGTTATCCGGCTTGTGCTTCTTTCAGGTGCCATTCATAGAGTGCATAATTTGATTTCAAAATCTCGGTTACCGGCAACTCATACGGGCAGCGTTCCATACAGGCCCCGCAAGCGGTGCAAAGCAGGATGCTTTCCATTGGCTTCTTGCAAAATTCCACCGCAACCGGCGGAGACATCCTGGAGGCGACAATAGAGGGAGGATAGCAGAAGCCGGTGGGCTGTCAATCAAATATGCTCTACCCGGAATTCCCGAACCACCAGCCGATTCATCTTAGAAAATGGGCGAGCAGCGGAGCGGCGAGCACATTGAAAACACCGGCGAGGACCATGACAAGGCCGGCGATTGCTCCTTCGTCCCTGTTGATTTGATGCGCCTTGTTAGACCCCACGGCATGCGCCCCCATGCCGAACAAGGACCCCCGCGCCAGAGCCGAACGCAATGGCATCCAGTAAAGCATCGACTCGCCAAACGTTGCACCGAAGACGCCGGTCAGAATGACGAAGACGGCGGTCAACTCCGGTACGCCGCCGATCTCGCCCGAAACGGTCATTGCAAACGGCGTGCTGATGGAACGTGGCAACAGGCTAAGGCGCAGGCTGCCTTCCAGCCCAAGCATGGTGGCAAGCCCCCACGCCGAAACCATCGCCGTACCGCTGCCGACGAGAACCCCTATGGCAAGGATAAGCCAGTGCCGACGAATGACATGACGCTGCTTATAAATCGGAACGGCGAAAGCAACGGTGGCAGGTCCCAGCAAGGTGATCAACCAATGGGTGCCATTGATGTAAACGCTATAGCTCGTGTGGGATGTAATGGTGACAACGATCAAAAGAAGCGGCGTTACGACCAGAGGCGCCGTCCACCAGCGCGGCCAACGGCGATAGAATCTTTTTGCGAACAGATAGAATGCGATCGTCACGGCAGACCATAAAATCATGGACTCCAGAACCGCAAAGGCGGCACGATTGTTCCACAACGAGCCCAAAAAGTTCATGTCTGCTTAACCTCCAGCGGCTTATGTCTTGAGTTCCAACGAAAACAGACATCGACGACGAGCGCCGTGACGATCATGACGACGGCGGTTCCAACAAGAATTACCACAAGAACCTTCAGGCCAAGCCATCCCAGAAACTCGTGATGATTTAAAATCGCCGGAACTGCCGGTATGAAAAAAAGCAACATCTCTGCAAGAAACCATTCCGCCCCAAGCCGTACGTTGAGAGGGCTGAAACTCCGACTGGCAAACAGAGCGATAAGAATAAACATCCCGACAACGCCGCCCGGCACAGGCAATCCGAGCCGGCGCACCAGCAGATCCCCGACCAACCAGAACGCGATGATCAACAAGATTTGCAGAGAGCGGGAATGTCGAAGGTTGCGGCGGCATACGAGGGCAATTTTGCGTGAAGTCATTATGAGTCCTTTGCGTGAATGTCACGCATATGTAACCTTGTCACCGGTCATTTTTCGGGCCACAGAGCGGTGAGTGCCAAGCCCACCCCAATGCCTACCGATACCTCGGCAAACCGATGAACCCCCATCACCCATACGCTATTGGCGCGAGGAACAAGCATGATGATGGCCAAGGTAATGCCGGCAAACCGGTACGCGTTTCTATCCAGACGCAACATCGTGCAGATGATGCCAATCATGAACACGGCTGTGCCGAACACGAGCACATTCCCGCTGAACCAGGTCACTGCCAGCGCCCCCATGGCTGCGCCGAGCACCGTTCCCGCCAGGCGTTGCGCTGAAATGGGCAGCGCGGCCCCCAAAGACGATTGCATGACGATCATGGTCGTGATGGGAGCCCAATAGGCTTCCGGCAGCCGAAGCAAACGGGCTACCAGCAATGAGGCTATCGCCGCGACCGCGGTGCGCGCCGAATGCGTAAAAGACGGCGGGTTCTGTTTCGCTAAAATCAGTTTCGTTACGCATTCCATTGCCATCTGAAATATCTCCTTAATCGGCACGTAGTCAGCGCTTGACGCCGGAGCGGAACTTCTTGCGGTAGTGCGAACGCGTTGCGTCAGTCAGGATGCCGTCGAACATCACGTCCAGAATGGTCCTGAACGCTTCGTCGATAGTGAACGATGAGTTGACCAGGACCCGTGGATTTATTACCCCCATAATGGCACTGATGTAGATCTGCACCAGCACATCCTTGTTGACATCCTGGCGAAGCGCTCCCAGCCGGACACCGTCGTCAAACAACATCAAAAAGTTGCGATAGATTTCGTCGCGCCTGAATGCTTCCAGTTCCCTGCCCAATCCCGGCGTGAAGACGCTCAGGTCTTCCAGATAGGGCTGTCCCATCTCGGAAAGCTCCTTCCCAACAGAGATGCAGATTCGATAGAGCTTCTCCGTAAAGTCGGTTTTTGCGGCCACGGTTTCCTGGAACAGCTTATGGATACGTGCTGTCTTGGCCCTGTAGACCTCCTGCACCAGATCCTCTTTTGTGGAAAAATGGCGGTAGATGGTCTTTTTACTCATGCGCAGCTCTCGCGCCAGGTCATCCATGCTGACCTTCGCAAATCCGCGGCTGAAAAAAATCCGGCTACCGGTGTCCACGATCCGCTCCCGTGCAACGTCATCTGAAATCGTGCGACTCATTGCCATTCCTTTTGAGTATTTTGGAAACTAATTACATGGTCTATAGTTTCCTTATAGAAAATTGAAGACAGGATGTCAAGAGTTTTTTGTGTATCTATGGGGTTGGGATAGTGCGTTTACGGGCGCGGATCCTGATCGGCATTTTTTTCCGGGTCTATAACCGAAAGAATAGGTTGGGGCCAATTCCCACCTTTGACAAGGGGCAAGACAAACAGGACTGTTGTTTCGGTGTAACGATTCAGCACAGTGCTGCAATCTGCGCGTTTTAACCTCCCCTCCATTGACGGGAGGACCCTCTGGGGCCTAAAGGGATTGGTGGGGGGTGGGTGAAGCGGGCAACAGGGGATAAAGTGGCAATTTCCCCCACCCCTAACCCCCTTCCGCAAGGGGAGGGGGGACTTTTCACCATCGTTTTAGTTGCTTTCAGAATATGCTGAATAGTTACGTTTCGGTTATAGTTCCGTTTTTATTGATTTTGTATGATTACAGAATGAAATCGGTCGAAAGAAAGTGTGAATGTCGTTCACGTACAATGGAACCGATCAATTCCTTGTTGCTCTCTTGATCCTTGGCTGCCACCAGCGTCCGAATCGAGAAGGCGCGCAAGGCATCCGAGACCGAGAGGGTGCCTACTGCCGAATCCTTTCTGCCGGCGAACGGAAAGATGTCCGGACCTCGTTGGCACTGGCTGTTGATATTGACCCGGCAGACCTGATTGACCAGTTGGTCAATCAATGCAGCCATGGATTCAGAATCTCTCCCGAAAAGGCTCACCTGCTGTCCGTAACATGAATTCACCATGTAGCGGATAGGTGTTTCGATATCCGAGAATGGCAGCACCGGTACGACCGGACCGAATTGTTCTTCATTGTAGAGCCGCATCCGTTCATTTACCGGGTAGACAACGGCCGGGTAGAAAAATGTGGCATGCATCGAACCGCCCCCTTCGTTAACCACTTTTGCGCCGTGATGTGCGGCATCGGCAAGCAGTTCCGCAAGATATTCCGGTTTGCCGGATTCGGGCAGGGGAGTGATGCCGACTCCCGGTTCCCATGGCATCCCGCATTTCAGACCGGCAATGGCGTTGGAAAAGAGTTGCAGGAACTTCTCCGACACGCTTTCGTGTACAAAGATGATCTTCAACGCCGTGCAGCGCTGCCCATTGAACGATAAACTGCCGGTAATGCATTCTGAAACAGCCAGGTCGAGATCGGCATCCGGAAGGATAATGGCAGGATTCTTGGCTTCCAATCCAAGAGTTACCCGCAGGCGATGCGGTTTAGGGTGAGCCTTTTGCAGGGTATCCGCTGCCTTGCTGGTGCCGATGAAAGCGAGCGAATCCACCTTTCCTGAACTCATGAGCGGCGGTGTGATCACGCGCCCGGCACCGTAAAGGGTGTTTACCACGCCCGGCGGGAATGCTTCCTGAAAGGCCTTGAGCAATGGATGGAACAGAAGTACGCCATGGCGCGGTGGCTTGACCACGGTGGTATTTCCCATGATCAATGCCGGAATAAGCGTGGTAAAAGTCTCATTGAGGGGGTAGTTGTAAGGTCCCATGCTCAGCGTGACGCCAAGCGGCGCACGACGTATCTGCCCGATGATCCCCTGCTCGATGACGAAGCGTGATGAAACCCGATCAAGCTCTTTAAGGGCATCGATGGTATCTAATATGTAGTCAACGGTCCGGTCGAATTCTTTTCGTGAGTCAACAAGGCTTTTGCCGATTTCCCACATCAGGAGCTTCACTACTTCATCTCTCTTTTCCTTCATCAGCCACGCAAATTTTTGCAGATGCTCGATTCGTTGCCATACCGGCATGGTCGGCCAGTGGCCACGGCCGTTATTATAGGCACTGACCGCAGAATCAAGTGCCGCTAAGGCTTCGGTCTCGCCCATCAATGGGAAACTGCCGATCAATTGTCGCACCGGTCCTTCAGCAGTGGCGCAGCAAACTGGCGAATACACCTGTTGCACAGGACCCGTCCATTGACGGAGTTCGCCGTTCAGCAGGTAGTCGATCTGATTTGCCGGTGTCAGCATGAATTCGGCCGGAATTGCATCCAGCGCGGGGAATATTGTTTCCAGAGGTGCGGTTGCAGGCATATTGTTTCTCCTTGATTTTCTGATGAACCAGTCAATGGAATTGTTGCGGGGGGGGCTGATAAGGGGCTTCGATTATGCCCGGTGTGGGGGATTTGTCAAATTTTGTTTGCGAACTCCATCGGTGCCATGCCCGGTTCTTCCACAATGGCCGGCAGGTAGATGTGAAACGTCGTCCCCTTGCCGGGGGTGGATTCGGCGTTGATGAGGCCCTTGTGCTTGCAGATGATGGAATAGCAGAGTGCCAGGCTGAGCCCCAAGCCCTTCTGGCTCCCCATATCCTTGGTGGTGAAGTAGGGGTCGAATATCCTGGGGAGGACTTCGGGGGTGATGCCCTTTCCGGTATCATGGAAAGCGATGTGTACGTACTCCCCTGCCGGGAGGGATAGGGCATCTTGCTCGCCTACGGTCACATTTTCCCCCTCAATCCGCAGGGTGCCGCCGTGCGGCATGGCCTCGACGGCATTCTGCGCCAGGTTGGAAAAGGCTCTCTCCATCTGGGAGTCGTCCATTCTTACCCGCCGCAGGTCCGGCGAGATCCGGAATTCGCTCGCTATGGCAGACCTATCCCTGAGCGCGGCAGCGATAGCCGACCGGATGAGGGGGGCAAGGGGGACGGAATGCAGGAACGCCTCACCACCCCTGGAAAAGGCCAACAGATGCTGGCTCAGCTCCTTGGCGTGCTGGGAGGTCTGCTCCGCAATGGCGAGCATCTCGGCGATGATTTGGGGAGAGTTGACGTTTAACCTGGCCAGGGAGATGTAACCGAGAATCACCTGCAACAGATTGTTGAAATCGTGGGCCATGCCGCCGGCCAGGATGCCGATGGCCTCCATCTTTCTGGAGCTCAGGTTCTCTGCCTCCAGTTTTCTCTGCCTTGTGACATCCTCCCCGCTCTTGATGAACTTGAGCAATGAGCCGTCAGGCGCCTTGAGGGGGGATATGCTCACGTTCTCCCAGAAGAGTTCGCCGTTTTTCTTACGGTTCAGCATGCTGCCATGCCATTCATTGCCCTGCAGGATGCTGGACCACAACTCCTGATAGACCTCGGCCGGGGTTTCATCCGATTTGATGATGCGCGGCGTCTGTCCGACCGCCTCATTGACTTCGAAGCCGGTCATTTCGCAAAACTTCCGGTTCACGTATTCGATGGTACCTGCGGTGTCGGTGATGAGCACCATGCTGGGGCTATGTTCGAGGGCGTTGGAAAGCAGGCGGATATGTTCGTTCTGCCGGCGGAGTTGCCGCTGCATCTTCACAACATTGATGCTGCGTTCGATGGCGTCGAAAAGTTTCTGGTAGGCGACCGGCTTGATAACGAACTGGTTGATGCCGATGTCGATGGCCTGGAGCAGGTAATCGATGTCGTTGAAGGCCGTCATGACGATGATCTGGGCATCGGGCTCTCTGGTGCGGATCTCGCGGGCCATTTCGAGACCGCTCATAAACGGCATCATGATATCGGTCAGCACGATATCGGGGGTATGTTCATGGTAAAGTTCAAGCCCGTCCCGGCCGTTTTCAGCCGTTATCAACCGGTAACCCCGCGTGTTGAGCATGCGTTTGGCCTGCTCCCGTGAAGCGGCTTCATCTTCCACATACAGGATTGTGAAGTCGGCTGGCGAGTGGTCTGGCGTCATGTCACACCTTGAAGTGCAATCCTGCCATGTCTTTGTCGCCTCAATCCTCGCCCCCTTGATTCGGAATCGATATGGAAGGGTCATGCGGGCAGGCTAAAAAATACGCCCGCATCAAACAAATTTTAACAGAGATTTAACGTGAGGCAAACCGATTTATATACGCGAGTGTCAAATAGTTTCCATCCGGAAACGGCCCTTTTCCGCCATAGCGGCGTAAATCTTCGCGTTTGCTTGTGACTTAGGCCGTTGGCCTCACCCTTCGGGCGCCTTCGCGGTCCAATTTAGCAGGCTAAATTGTGCGGCATACCCCCCTCCTATCCTTCTCCCAAGGGGGAAGGGATACCATTACCCTCTCCCGGAGGGAGAGGGTGGCCAAAAGCCGGGTGAGGGCCTTCGGGCAATCACTTGATTGCCTGATCATGACGAAAAAAAACTGATTGACGGACCGCAACATGGCCATATAATTAAAATAAAGGCTCGAACCACACAGGCGAAAGTCTTTGGTAAGACAACGGATTCATTTTCCTTCGCGTTAATTTCGTCTTTGCGGTCCAAATGCTTTTTCAGGTTTAATGGGTGAAAGGTGCGTGTTGACCATGTTATCGAGTATCTCGGCGGGTGAATTGAAATCATTGCTGGATTCAGGCAGCCCTGTCTGCCTGATTGACGTGCTTCCTCCCGAATACTACGGGGAACGCCATATCCCCGGCGCACAGAATGCGTGCGTATATGAGGTGGCGTTTCTGGAGAACCTGACAAACATCGTGAGCGACCGGGGTATGTCGTTGGTGCTGTATGGCGCCAGCGCCCGCTCACGGGAGGCCTCGGTTGCGGTGGAAAAACTGAGGCGTGCGGGGTACCGCGAGGTGCGTGAACTGGCCGGTGGTCTGGCGGCTTGGCAGGCGGCCGGATATGCGCTTGAGCTGGGCGAAGGCCGGGCTGTGGCGGAAATGGCCGTAAAGGATGGACAGTATACCGTCGATGGCGCTGCCAGCCGGCTGGAGTGGATGGGGCGCAACCTGAACGGCAGGCACTACGGCACCATAGCAGTGTCGGGGGGCGAGGTCGGTGTTAAAAAAGGGTTGCTGGCCGGCGGGAGCATTACCCTTGACATGAGTTCCATCGCAGACCTGGACCTGAAGGATGAGGGGTACAATCGCATGCTGGTCAGCCACCTTAAATCAGACGACTTTTTTGATGTGGCCAACTACCCCTCGGCGGTCTATGCCATTGATGGATCGGAACTCCTGCCGGAAGAGTCCGCCTGTTCTCTTGTCTACCAGGTGAAGGGCAGCCTCGAAATGAAAGGGGTGCGGAAGGATCTGCCGCTCACGGCCGAAGTCGTGCCCCAGCCGGACGGTCAGCTCAAGGCCAGGGTGTTGTGCGATCTTGACCGTACGCGCTGGGGTGTCCTTTACGGCTCGGGGAGATTTTTCGAGAAACTCGGCATGCATCTGGTGAACGAGATCGTAACCGTTGAACTCTTCCTGGCTGCCCGGCTTCGCCAGAGCTGAGCCTTCCGCACCCAATTACTTACGAGAAAAAGCATTTGCCATAGAGCCACAGTGCCACGGAGACAAATATTTCAAAGGGTTGGACTGTTTTGGGTGCTGGTTTCTCTTCATCATTCCGAATTTGAGAGTATTTGAAAAATTCAGTGATTTTCTCTGTGTCTCTGTGGCCGAATTGCCGATTTAGGTTCATCCCTCTGCAATCCGTCACATCATATCAACCGGATCGATATCGATATTTTCGCGGATGGCCGAAGCAGGCTTGCGGTTATGCTGCCAGGCAACGATCAAACGGCGCAGATCATTGCGGGTGGGGGCTTTGAGCAGGATCTGGCGGCGGAAACGGCCCCGCAGTCGGTAGAGGGGCGCCGGGGCCGGCCCCAGGATCTCCACGCGCAGGCCCTTTTCCCGTTTCAGTTGCATCAGCAGCCGGACCATTGCGTCGGCATGCTCTTCCACCGGTTTTTCGGCTGTGCCGGAAAAGCCGAGGCAGGCGAGGAAGCTGAAGGGGGGGTAGCCTGCTTCGCGTCGGAATTCCAATTCCTGGCGGTAGAAGGCTTCGCTGTCATGCCGTACGGCGTACTTGATGGCGTAGTGGTCGCTGTTGAGCGCCTGGACGAACACCCGGCCGGGGACGTCTCCCCGTCCGGCGCGGCCGATGACCTGGGACAGGAGTTGAAAGGTGCGTTCGGCCGCGCGGAAATCGGGCATGCCCAGGCTGGCCTCGGCATTGACGACCCCTACAAGGGTCACGCCGGGGAAGTCGTGCCCCTTGGCGATCATCTGGGTCCCCACCAGAATGTCGGCGCTGCCGTCGGACATGCGGGCCAGCAGGCGCTCGTGGCTCCCCTTGCCGCCGGTCGTGTCGCTGTCCATGCGCAGGATGCGCGCCTGGGGCAGGAGTTCGCGCAGGTCGTGCTCAAGCCGTTCGGTGCCGGCACCCAGTTCTTTCAACTCCTGGCAACCGCAGGTTGGACAGGTGCCGGGGGCGGGGATGGCGTAATCGCAGTAGTGGCAGACGCTCTGGCCGCGCTGGCGGTGGTAGGTCAGGGATACCGAGCAGTTGGGGCACGTCAGCGGCGTGCCGCACTCGGTGCACACCAGATAGGTGGCAAAACCGCGCCGGTTGAGAAAGATGATGGCCTGCCCGCCGCCGGCCAGGGTCGCCTCCAGTGCCGGGGGCAGGAGTGGGCTGATGGCTGTGGCAACCCCTTTCATGGGGGCTAGTTCGACAGCGGGCATGGGGCGCTTTTCAACCCGTTCCGGCAGGGTCAGCAGCACCATCTTGCCGTGCTCCGCGGCATACATGCTGGTGATCAGCGGTGTTGCCGATCCGAGCAGGACCACGGCCCGCTCCATCCGCCCCCGCACCAGCGCCAGGTCGCGGGCGTTGTAACGCAGGCCGTCGGCCTGTTTGAAGGATGCCTCATGTTCCTCGTCAACGATGATGATGCCGATCCCGGTCAGGGGGGCGAAGATGGCCGAGCGGGCGCCGATGACGATCCGGGCCTGGCCTCGCCTGATACGCCGCCATTCGTCGTAGCGCTCACCGTCGGAAAGGCCGCTGTGCAGGACGGCGATGCCGTGGCCGAAGCGGGCGCGGAAGCGCCGCACCAGTTGGGGGGTAAGCGCAATCTCCGGCACCAGTACCAGGGCGTTTTTATCCTGTTCAAGCGCGTGGGCGATGGCCTGGAGATAGACCTCGGTCTTGCCGCTGCCGGTCACGCCGTGCAGCAGGAAGGGGGCAAAGGCGTGCCTGTCCAGCGCCGTGCACACGGCATCGAGGGCTGCCTGTTGGTGGAGTGAAAGAATCCGGGGGACATCCCGTTCCACAACGATGCCGCTGAACGGGTTGCGATAGACCTCCCGCGTATCGCCTGTCACGAGGCCCAATTCCGCCAGCCGCTTGAGCTGGGCTGAACAATGACCGAAACGCCGCCGCAGTTCGGCGGCCGGGACATCACCCCCCTCCCTGATCACCTCCAGGACGGCAGCCGCCTTGCTGCCCAGGTGGGGGGCGGGTTCACCCGGCGCCGCGGCGTGGAAGACGATCTCCGTTTTGATGGCCTTCCCGCCGCTGATGCTGGTGTCGGTCCGATCCGAGCCCTTGGGGGTCTGGATGTTTATGCCGGCAGGAAGCGCCGTTTTGAGGACTCCGCCGAGCGGATGCAGGTAGTAGTAGGCCACCCAGCGGAAGAACTCCAACTCGTTGTCCGTCCAGAGCGGGTCCGGGTCGAGCACCTCGATGATCTCTTTCAACTCGTGGGGTGGCGTTTCCGTGACATCTCCCAGGATATAGCCGGTCAACCTGCGGCGGCCGAAGGGAACGAAGGCACGCCGCCCGGCAAGGTCCTGCTGCTCCATCCCCCGGGGGACGAGGTAATGGAAGATGCGATCCAGGTGAAGCGGTATGGCAACTTCAATGATGCGGGGCTGATGGGTGGACATGGGATGGTGATATCAGAGCACCGGCACGAAGTAAAGCCCAGAAAAGCGAAAGAGGAAAGGGGCGGGGCGGGAACGGGGTTCCCGGAGGACTACCAGTATTTCTTGGGGGGCTCGGTTTTCCCCATCAAGCGGATCTCACCGTCAATGACCTTGAACATGTCGCCGATCTCGGTGGTCCACTCGTCCCCTTCCTCCACGGGATTGGGGAATGAACGCTGGCCGAGGAACATCTCCTTGTCGCCCACATACCCGTACCATTCCAGCGCGCCGGTCATCCATATTTTCGTTTTCAGTTCCATGCGGATACCTCGTAAAGATTAGAGTTTGATTTGCCACGGAGGCACGGGGAGAAACCAAAACAAGAGTTATCTTGATTAGCGCTCCTCTTCCGCCATATTGTTCCCCCCTTTGAAAAAGGGGGACTTGATCGTTAGCGGAAGATCTGCGGTTTTCTCCGTGTCTGCGGGTCTCTGTGGCAAAAATGATGCGGTTTATGAAAGCCGTGCCTTGAAATCCTCGTAGCCGAAGCTGCGCATCACGTTCAACTGGCCTGTTTGAGGCTCAAAGGTGCATATGGCCGGGTGCTGGATACCGTTGAAGGTGGTGGTCTTGACCATGGTGTAGTGGGCCATGTCCAGGAAGGCCAGCCGGTCGCCCGTTTTCAGCGGTTGGTCGAAGGACCAGTCGCCGATGATGTCCCCCGCCAGGCAGGAGGGGCCGCCCAGGCGGTAGGTATGGGCCTTGTCTCCGGGATCAAAGCCGTCCTTGATGCCGGGACGATAAGGCATCTCCAGGATGTCCGGCATGTGGCAGGTGGCCGAGACGTCCAGGATGGCGATGTCCAGTTCATTATGCACCACGTCCAGCACCTCGCCCACCAGGATGCCGGTGCCGATGGCGATGGCCTCGCCCGGCTCCAGGTAAACCTCGATTTGGTACTTCTCGCGGAAATACTTTACCAGTTTCACCAGGCCATCGATGTCGTATCCCTCGCGGGTGATGTGGTGGCCACCCCCCAGGTTGAGCCACTTCATGGCTGGCAGGAACTCGCCGAACTTCTCCTCAAACGCCTGTGCGGTCCGCTCCAACGGCTCGAACAGCTGCTCGCAGAGGGTATGGAAGTGCAGTCCCTCCACCCCTTCCAGCGACCGGCCGTCAAACTCCCTCCGTGGGATGCCCAGCCGAGAGGCCGGGGCACAGGGGTCGTACATGGCGGTGTGTCCCTCGGAATGCTCGGGATTGACCCGCAGGCCGATGGAGACGCGTCCCTTTTCCTTTTCCCACAGCGGCCGGAAACGTTCCAACTGGTTGAAGGAATTGAAGACCAAGTGGTTGGATATGGGCAGCAACTCCGTCACGTCGCTCTCCTTGAAGGCTGCGGAGAAGCTGTGCACCTCGCGCCCGAATTCCTCCCTGCCCAGGCGGGCCTCCCAGGGGGAACTGGCGCAGACCCCCTGCAGGGTCTCGCGGATGATGGGGAAGACGCTCCACATGGCAAAGGCCTTCAACGCCATGAGAATCCTGGCGCCGCTACGCTTCTGGACCTCATCCAGGATGGCAAGGTTATGGCGCAGCCTGCCCAGGTCCACCACGTAGGCAGGGGAGGGGGCGAGTTCAAGGATTTTGTCGATATCGATACCGGTCAAAGTTTTAACCTTTTATTTGCCGTGGTCGCATTGAAGCTGAAAACGTCCTGTTGATGTAATGGCCAATCTTTCCAAAAGAAGCGTCAGATTTGCGATGATGACGGTGCCGGCGACGAGGAGGCGAAAGAGGCGTAGCAGCGCTACGTCGATGAGCCTCCGCAGGAACCGGCACCGTCAGGGCGCAAATATGGCGCTTCTCACAGTTCCGGCCATTCGCCGCCATCGACGACGACCGTCGGCAGTCCCATGGGTCCCAGCACATCCAGGAACAGCTCCGGATCAAACTGCTCCATGTTCCAGACTCCTGGGCTGTGCCATTTGCCGGTCAGCATCATGATGGCGCCCACCACGGCCGGCACGCCGGTGGTGTAGCTGATGGCCTGGGACTTGACCTCCCTGTAGCATGCCTCGTGGTCGCAGATGTTGTAGATGTAGACCTGCTTGCGTTTACCGTCCTTGAGGCCGCGGGCGATAACGCCGATGCAGGTCTTGCCCTTGGTCAGCGGCCCCAGGGAGCCGGGGTCGGGCAGGAGGGCCTTGAGAAACTGGATCGGCACGATCTTCTGGCCGTTGTACTCCACCTCGTCGATGCGGGTCATGCCCACGTTTTGCAGCACTTCGAGGTGTTTCAGGTAGTTGTCCGAGAAAGTCATCCAAAACTGGGCTTTTTTGATGGTGGGTAGGTGCTTTACCAGCGACTCCATCTCCTCGTGGTAGAGGCGGTAGATGTTCATGGGGCCGATACCGTCGGGAAAGTCGAAGACCTGTTTGGTGGAGAGCGGCGGTGTCTCGACGAACCGGCCGTTCTCCCAATGGCGGCAGGTGGCGGTCACCTCGCGGATGTTGATCTCCGGGTTGAAGTTGGTGGCAAAGGGCTGGCCGTGGGAACCGGCGTTGGCGTCGATGATGTCGATCTCCTGGACTTCGTCCAGATATTTTTTAGCCGCAAGGGCGGTGTAGACATTGGTCACGCCCGGATCGAAGCCGGAGCCGAGCAGGGCCATGATCCCGGTCTGTTTGAAGCGCTCCTGATAGGCCCACTGCCAGGAGTATTCAAATCTGGCGGTGTCCAGTGGCTCGTAGTTGGCGGTGTCCAGGTAGTCTACGCCGGTCTCCAGGCAGGCGTCCATGATGTGCAGGTCCTGATAGGGCAGGGCAACGTTGATCACCAGCCTTGGCTGTTCCCGGCGGATCAGCGCCGCCAGTTCCGGCACGTTGTCGGCGTCCACCCGGGCGGTCGTGATCGGGGTTGCTATCTGGGCCGCTATGGCGTCGCATTTGGACAGGGTGCGGGAGGCCAGGGTAATCTCGCTGAAGATGTCCCGGCGCTGGGCGCATTTGTGGGTCACAACCTGGCCGACACCGCCGGCGCCGATTATAAGGACTTTGCTCATGTAAAACTCCTTCCTGGGGTGGCAGCGTCATATTCGCGCCCTAACGACGCCGGTTCGTCTGCATGCTCCTCGACGTAGCGCTGCTACGCCTGCGGCCTGCTTCCTCGCCGTCGCCGTTATCATCGTGAATCTGACGCTGCGCAGTTTGGTGATATTCGCGCACAAGATATTACGGGCATTCGCTGGCTTGCGCAATGCCCGTAACAAAACTTTTACAAAACAAAAAAAACGTTACTCGCCCAAATAGGTATACCCCAGAAGCGTCCGGTCCAGGAGTTCGATGAAGTGGCTGCTCTCCTCTATGGAGATTTTTCGCAACGCGACGCTTTTCTCCAGGTTGTCCCTGACATGCTTGAGGATCTCCGGCCCTTTGTACTGGACGTACTTCAGGCTCTCCCAACAGGCGTCGCCGTTGATGACGGTGTCGATCAGGTAGCCGGTCTTCTTGTTGAAGGTGATATGCACGGCGTTGGTGTCGCCGAACAGGTTGTGCATGTCTCCCAGGATCTCCTGGTAGGCACCGATCAGGAAGAAGCCGATGAAGTAGTCTTCCTCCTTCCGGATACGGTGGAGAGGAAGAAACTTGGTCCTGCCGTTCTCGCCGACGAAACTGGTGATCTCGCCGTCAGAATCGCAGGTGATGTCGGCGATGGAGGCCATGACGTCCGGCCGCTGGTTGAGACGTTGCAACGGCATGATCGGGAATAGCTGGTCAATGGCCCAGGAGTCCGGGATCGACTGGAACAGGGAAAAATTGGCGAAATAGGTCTGGCGCAGGGCAAGCTGGAAGTTCTGCAATTCCTCGGGGATCGGCTTGATCTTTTCGACGATGCTGTTGATCTTCTTGATGATCTTGGAGTAGAGCCACTCGGCGATGGCGCGGTCGTTGAGTGTCAGGTAGCCCAGGTTGAACAGGCTGACCGCTTCGTTGATCAGTTGCAGCGTGTCGTGGTAGTCCTCGCGCAGGGAGTAGCGGTCGATGCTCTTGTAGATGTCCATGAGCTTCTTGACCGTCGGCGCCAGATTCTCGGCCTGGGTGAGCATATCCTCGAAGTCGGGCATCAGGTTCTGGGTGTTGGTGTTGAGGACGTTGGTGATCAGCACCGAATAATGGGCAACCGTGGCGCGGCCCGACTCGGAGATTATGTTGGGGCATTCCACCCCGGCCTCATCGCAGATGTTCTTGATCTGGTAAATGACGTCATTGGCGTACTCCTCCAGCGTGTAGTTGACGCTGGAAAAATAGCTGGACTTGGAACCGTCGTAGTCCACCCCCAGGCCACCGCCTATGTCGAGAAAATCGATGCCGACGCCCAGTTTCCGCATCTCGGCGTAGATACGAGTGCCCTCGATCAGAGCGGTCTTGATTTTGTCGATCTTGGTGATCTGGCTGCCGATATGGAAATGCAGCAACTTGACGCAGTCGAGTATGCCATGTTCATCCAGCATGCGGATTGCGGCGATGATTTCGGACATGCGCAGGCCGAACTTGGCGTCCTCGCCGCCGGAGGTGGCCCATTTGCCGGTTCCCTTGGAGGAGAGTTTTACTCGGATGCCCAGTTTGGGCTTGATGCCGGTCTTCTCGGACAGCTCGATGATCTTTTCCAGTTCGAACAGCTTTTCCACGACAAGGGTGATATCGTAGCCGATCTTGGTGGCGTAGAGCACCGTCTCAATGTATTCGGTATCCTTGTAGCCGTTGCAGATAATCGGCAGGCCGTTGCCGGTGGAGATGGAGATACCGGCGACCAGCTCCGGTTTTGAACCCACCTCCAGGCCGATGTTGTAGCGTTTTCCGAAATTGGCGATGGCCTCCACGACCTGGCGTTGCTGGTTGACCTTGATTGGGAAGAAGGTCTGGTACTTTGCCGGATAGTCGTTCTCCTGGATGGCGCTCCGGAAGACCCGGTTGATGCTTGCGATACGCCCCTGGAGCACATCCATGAAGCGCAGCAGGATGGGCGGCTTGATCTTGCGTTTGATCAGGTCGTCGACCAGGGCGCGCAGGTCGATGGATTGCTTGGAACTGGAGGAGGGATGGACGCAGATGTTCCCCTTTTTGTTGATTGAGAACAGGTCGGCGCCCCAGTTGTCCATGTTGTAGAGCTTTGCGGACTCGTTAATTGACCAGCGTTCCATAGGTCGTTTACCAACTTTCATCGTTATTTGCAAAAAAGCGATTGATGTGACCGGAGCCACGTCTCACACGGCATGTCGTCCGCATGATCTGTCGGCAGGGCGCATATTTGGGACAAAGTGAACAAATTAGTTCTTCTATTGAATATTCCGGCGTAAGTCAATCTAAATAGTTGCCATCCGGAAACTCCGGATGGCAACCAAATTAAAATTGTCCCGTCGCAGGGGTCGGTTACTGACGGCCTCGGCGGAGCCATGGAGGCAGGATGGCGCCGGCTGCCGTGAACTTGTCCGAAATTGTGCTCACTTGTTTGAAGGTGCACCTTGACTTTGTCGTGGGGAATGTTTACCTTTCAGGCAGCCTAAAAGTCTTTCTTATACCAAGCCGCAATCAAATGCTTACGTTGTTGGCTTCGTCGGTGGCTCCTCAACGTACTGAAAAGTACGCCTCCGTCGCCACTCTTCTTGCCGCCTAGTATTCATTTCGATTGCACTTTGGTAGTACTAAATATGGGCGCAAGGTTGTTATATGCCACATTTTTCGCGTAAGCAGCCGTTCCGGCAGGAACTTTTCGGCCGGCATCTCGGCGATATCCGTGATCTTCTGGATGCCCTTGAGCTTCGTGATGTCTTTGGCGAGGGCGAGAACCATCCGCCGGTGGATATGTACGAAACCTGCAATGAGATGGTCCTGGAATTCGATCTGCCCGGTTTCCGCATCGAAGACATCAGTTTGACGCAGCATGGGACGACCCTCGTGCTTGATGCCCAGCGTCCCCGCGAACAGGCCGAAGATGGTACTCACTATGTCTGCCTTGAACGGAGTTACGGCCATTTTCACCATGCGCTGTATATACCCGGCTGTATCGATACATGCGCCATCAAAGCTGAATACCGCCACGGCGTTTTGCGGGTGAGGTATCCCAAGACCGGCGACCGGCAGGTAACGATAAAGGAGATACTAGATTGAGCGAAATAGATAAGAGTATGGAAAAGCAGGAGACGGAAGAGCTGAAGATCCCCGAGGTGTTGCCGCTTCTGCCGGTGCGCGATGTGGTGGTCTATCCCTTTATGATCATCCCGCTCTTCGTAGGGCGCGAGATGTCGGTAAAGGCCGTTGACAACGCCTTGGCCGGCGATCGGATGATCCTGCTGGCCACCCAGCACGAGATCGGCGAGGAAGACCCCACCCCGGACAAGATCTATGAGGTCGGTACGGTCGCCATGATCATGCGCATGCTCAAATTGCCGGACGGCAGGGTGAAGATCCTCGTCCAGGGGCTGAGCAAGGCCCGCATCACCGAGTATGTGACGGAAAAACCGTTTCATACGGTACGTATCGAAAAGATGGTTGACGCCCCTCTTCAGGATATTTCCCTGGAGACGGAGGCGCTGGTACGCACCGTGCGCGAGCAGCTGACCAAGGTCATCGAGCTGGGTAAGCAGGTCTCCCCCGAGGTGATGGTGATCCTGGAAAATATCCAGGACCCCGGCAGTATGGCCGACCTGATCGCCAGCAACCTGGGGCTGAAGGTGGCTGATGCCCAGTTGTTACTGGAGATGAACAACCCGATCCTTCGCCTGACCAAGGTCAACGACTTTCTTAACCGCGAGGTGGAACTGCTCAGCGTTCAGGCCAAGATCCAGAGCGCCGCACGCGAAGAGATGGGCAAGAACCAGCGGGAGTACTACCTGCGGGAGCAGATGCGCGCCATTCAGCAGGAGTTGGGGGACGGCGAAGGCAAAGAAGAGATCGCCGAGGTCCGCAAGGCCATCGAGGCCGCCAAGATGCCCGAAGCGTCCTTGAAGGAGGCCCTTAAACAGCTGAGCCGCCTGGAAAACATGCATCCGGACGCCGGTGAGGCCGGCATTATCCGCACCTATCTGGACTGGCTGGTGGAACTCCCCTGGAGCAAGTCCACCCGCGACAGCCTGGACATCGTCCGCGCCAAGCAGATCCTGGATGACGACCATTACTACCTGGATAAGATCAAGGAGCGCATCCTGGAGTTTCTGGCGGTGCGCAAGCTGAAGAAAAAGATGAAGGGGCCGATCCTCTGCTTCGTGGGCCCTCCGGGAGTCGGCAAGACCTCCCTGGGCAAATCCATCGCCCGGGCCATGAACCGCAAGTTCGTGCGCATATCCCTGGGCGGCGTGCGGGATGAGGCCGAGATCCGCGGCCACCGCCGCACCTATATCGGCGCCCTGCCGGGACGTATCATCCAGGGGATGAAACAGGCCGGCTCCAACAACCCGGTCTTCATGCTGGACGAACTGGACAAGCTGGGCTACGACTACAAGGGAGACCCCTCTTCGGCGCTACTGGAGGTGCTGGACCCGGAGCAGAACCACTCGTTCTCCGACCACTACATCAACATGCCGTTCAATCTTTCCAACGTCATGTTCATTGCCACGGCCAACCAGATCGATCCGGTGCCTTCGGCCCTGCGCGACCGCATGGAGGTCATCAACCTTGCCGGTTACACGGAGGAAGAGAAACTCGAGATCGCCCGCCGCTACCTCGTGCCGCGCCAGATGAAGGAAAACGGCCTCAAGGCGAAACACATCGGCTTCGATGACGACGCCATCCGCGAGATAATCTCCAAATACACCCGTGAGGCGGGCTTGCGCAACCTGGAGCGGGAGATCGGCACGGTGTGCCGAAAGGTGGCGCGTAAGGTGGCCGAAGGGAGCACGCGTGCCATCAAGGTCGGGGCCAAGAATCTGCACTCCTTCCTGGGGGCGCCCAAGTATCTGCGGGAAGAAGATCTGGACAAAAACGAGGTCGGCGTGGTCAACGGTCTGGCCTGGACACCGGTGGGAGGCGAAATCCTGCACATCGAGGCCACCCTGATGAAGGGCAAGAGCGGCCTGACCCTGACCGGACAGCTTGGGGACGTGATGAAGGAGTCGGTCCAGGCGGCCCACTCCTATATCCGTGCCCATGCCGACATCCTGCGCATCAACCCCGATTTTTTCCAGGAGCATGAGATCCATGTCCATGTTCCGGCCGGGGCCATTCCCAAGGACGGCCCATCGGCCGGCATCGCCATGACTACGGCCCTGGTGTCGGTCCTGACGCGTATTCCGGTTAAGAAGGACGTGGCCATGACAGGCGAGGTCACGCTGCGGGGCAAGGTGCTTCCCATTGGCGGTCTCAAGGAAAAAATCCTGGCGGCGGTGCGTTCGCGGATGCGGATGGTCATCATCCCTGACCAGAACAAGAAGGATCTGGAGGATATCCCGGCCGAGATACTCAAGAAGGTCAAGATCGTCCCGGTGCATGAGGTGGGCGAGGTGCTGAAACTGGCCCTGGAGAAGTTTCCGCCTCCCGTGCTATCGACCCCCAAAGAGCCTGCGAAGAAACCGCGCACCGGCGATTCCACCCCCAAGGTGCTGATGCGGCCACGCAAGGAGATCTCGGCCGGGGTCCGGGAGTGAAGATTGGAGAGTTGGGCGAATTCGGCCTGATCTCCCGTATCGCCTCTGGCGTGGCACAAGGCAGCGGCGTCATCACCGGCATCGGTGATGACGCCGCCGTAACGGCCCTTTCCCCCGGCATGCAGTTGTTGACTTCAACCGACATGCTGGTGGAGGAGGTGCATTTCCGTCGTTTGTGGCATGACCCGTATCGACTTGGGCGCAAATCCCTGGCGGTCAGCATCTCCGACATCGCCGCCATGGGTGGTATCCCCCGCTGGGCGCTGCTTTCCCTTGCCGTACCCCCCGAGACCTCCATTGAAGTCCTGGACGCATTCACCCACGGTTTTCTCGACATGGCCGCTGAGCAGGGCGTGGCCCTGATCGGTGGCGACACCTGCTCCTCCCGCGCCGGCTTGACCATATCCGTCACCATCATGGGAGAACAGGTGCCGGAGAGGATCATACGGCGTAGCGGTGCGTGCCCCGATGACGACATCTGGGTGACCGGGACCCTGGGAGACGCGGCCTTGGGCTTGGAATTGCTGGAAAAGGGGGCACTTCCCTCCACCTCGACAACCGATGAGCGGGAGCACCTCATCTCCCGCCTGCTCGATCCACTTCCCCGCGCCGCTGCCGGCCGGGCGCTGGCGGAAGCAGGGCTCGTATCGGCCATGATTGATGTCAGCGACGGGCTTTTGGCCGATTTTGGCCATATTGCCGAACAATCCGCCCTCGGCGGTACGATCCGTCTCGACTCGATCCCGCTCTCGCCCGCTTTTCGTACCGTCCTCCAATCTCATCCCAACCCCCGCCATGATCTGGTCCTGGCCGGCGGCGAAGACTACGAGCTGGCATTTACCGCGCCGGCCGCCAACCGGGAAAAAATTGTCCGACTCATGAAAAAATGTGGCATTGGTGCTACGCCTGTTGGTATAGTAACAACCTTGCCCGAGGTGACGGCCGTTTTTGCCGATGGCAGCAGATATGCACCGCTTAACAATGGTTTCAACCACTTTGCATAGTTTTTATCCGGAAACGGCCCTTTCCGCCACGGCGGCGTCAATCTTCGGGTTTACTTGTGACTTCGGCCGGTGGCCTCACCCTTCGGGCGGCTTCGCGGTCCAATTTAGCAAGCAAAATTGTGCGGTGTACCGACGTACGCCTCCGCGCAATCCCTTGATTTTCTGGCCATAACGAAAAATTGCTCGTTTCCGAATTGAAAACTATCTAAATTTCCGAAAGGAGCATCACACGATATGCAGCAGGCAGTTATTCCAGCAGACAAGGCCCGGCTCTGTGCCGACACTATCCGTTTTCTCGCCGTTGACGCGGTTGAAAAGGCCAATTCCGGCCATCCCGGGTTGCCCATGGGGGCCGCGGACTGCGCTTTTGCGCTGTGGGGCAATTTTTTGTCCTTTAATCCCGAAGATCCCCGCTGGCCCAACCGCGACCGCTTCATCCTCTCTGCTGGCCACGGCTCGATGCTGCTCTATTCGCTATTGCACCTGTTCGGCTATGACCTGCCGCTCGATGAACTGAAAAACTTCCGCCAATGGGGCAGCAAGACCCCGGGGCATCCCGAGTTCGGCCATACCGTCGGGGTCGAGGTGACCACGGGGCCGCTGGGTCAGGGCTTCGCCAATGGCGTCGGCATGGCCATCGCCGGCCGGATGGCAGCGGAACGTTTCAATACCGCCGATTTCAGCCCGATCGACCACACCGTCTACGCCCTGGCGGGCGACGGCGATCTGCAGGAAGGAATCAGCTACGAAGCCGCCGCCTTGGCCGGGCATCTCAAGCTGGGCAACATGGTGTATATCTACGATGACAACGGCATCACCATCGAGGGCAAGACCAACCTGGCCTGGTCCGAGGACGTGGCCGGACGCTTCGATGCCTGCGGCTGGCATGTGCAAAAGATCGACGGCCACGACTACGTTCAGATCATGGCTGCCATTGCCGCTGCCAAGGCAGAGACCGGGCGCCCGTCGATCATTATCGCCACCACCCACATCGCCTTTGGCAGTCCCGGCAAGCAGGACTCCTCCGGAGCTCACGGTTCGCCTCTGGGCAAAGACGAGATCGCCGCCACACGGACAAATCTGGGATGGCAGTATGCCCCCTTCGAGGTGCCGGAAGAGGTGCGTGCCGTCTGCCGTGACCGGGTCGAAGAGCTCAAAGGGCGCTACAAAGCCTGGCAGCGCGGATTCTCTGCCTGGCAAGCCTCCAACCCCGAAAAGGCCAAGTTGTGGGACGAGATGTGGAACAAGAAGATTCCGGCCACATTGGCCGATGAGCTGGTTGCCGTTGTCGCCGGCAAGGACGGCGCAACCCGCGCCCTGTCCGGCGCGGTCCTCCAGAAGGCGGCCGCCCTCATCCCGGCCCTGGTTGGCGGATCGGCCGACCTGACGCCTTCCACCAACAGCGACATCAAGGGATCGCCTTCCGTACAGGCGGGCGAGTTTGCCGGCCGCAACCTGCATTTCGGCATCCGGGAGCACGCCATGGGGGCGGTCGTGAACGGCCTGGGCCTGTACGGCTGTTTTATCCCCTACGGCGCCACGTTCCTCGTCTTTTCCGACTACTGCCGTCCTTCCATCCGCCTCTCTGCCCTGATGAAACTGCAATCGATCTTCATCTTTACCCATGACTCCTTTTTTGTCGGCGAGGATGGGCCGACCCATCAGCCGATCGAACACGTGGCCTCGCTCCGCATGATTCCCGGCCTGCAACTGATCCGACCTGCCGACGGCCTGGAAACTGCGCTGGCCTGGCAAGCGGCATTGCAGCACAACAACGGGCCGACCCTCCTGATCCTTACACGCCAGAAGCTGCCGGTCATCGACCGTCCCGCCACTTTCGGCACCGCCGATGCTCTCAAAGGCGGATATGTCGTTACCGCCACAACCGGCCGACCTGACGTGGTCATCATGGCCAGCGGCTCCGAGGTGCATGTAGCGGTCGATGCTGCGAAAATCCTTGCTGCACAGGGGGTCGCCGCCCGCATCGTCTCCGTGCCCAACCTGGGTGAGTTCCAGGCACAGCCGGCGGCCTATCGCGACGAGATGCTCCCGGCCGGGGTTCCCCGTGTGGCCTTCGAAGCCGGCCGTGGTGAATCCTGGGGCACGCTCCTGGGATGTGACGGCCTGTTCATCGGCATCGACCACTTCGGCGCCTCGGCTCCGGACAAGGTACTGGCGGAACAGTTCGGCTTCACCGCGCCCCAGGTGGCGGAGAAGGTCGCTGCGTATTTAAAGAAATAATGCTTTTATTTAGTTTCCATCCGGAGACTCCGGATGAGAAACTAGTTGTTTCCGATTCGGAAAGGAGAGATTTTTTGTCCAGGCAAGGAAATCAAGGGATTGCGCGGAGGCGTACATCGGTACGCCGCACAAGCAAGCTCGAAGATTGACGCTGCATGGGCGAAAAAGAACCCTTTCCGGACGGAAACTATTTAGTGTTGTCCGGTCCTTGCCTTTGGCGGGAACATGACATCGCACGCGGATCAATTCTGATAACTTCGGATTAAAATCAGATTGTTATCAGAATTGATCCGATGTCATCCGCGTGAAGCAGATTTCAATTTTTCAAATATAAAACCGGTAATTACGGGCTTTGGTATGGAACTGGTCGATCTGCTCAAAAAATCCCTGCTCTTCTCCGGCCTGAAGGATGACGACCTGGCCGATGTTGCCGCCATTACGGTACGCCGCAAATTCCGGAAAGGCGAGTCACTCTTCAGCGAAGGCGATGAGGCAACCGGTTTTTACCTGCTCATATCCGGCAGCATCAAGCTCTGCCGTCTCTCCCACGATGGCCGGGAAAAGGTGCTGCACTTCGTCCAGCCGCGCGAGACCTTTGCCGAAGCGGCCTTTTTCGGCGATGGGCGTTATCCGGCCGAGGCCCGTGCCCTGGCTGCGGGTGAGGCGCTCTACCTTCCCAAGGAAGGTTTTCTGGAGCTGATGGCCGGCAACCCCAATTTCGCCCTCAATCTGGTGGTGTCGCTGTCGCTCATGCTGCGGCAGTTTGCCCGCCAGATCCAAGAACTCTCCTTTGCCGACGTCACCTCTCGGCTGGCCTCTTTTTTGGTCCGGCTTTCCTCTGAAAAGTCATCCAGTTATGGCGGCATCACCTACATCGACCTGGGGGTCAGGAAGGGCGAGCTTGCCTCGCGGCTCGGCACTGCCAGCGAGACCATTTCCCGTACCCTGCGCAAGCTGAAGGATGAGGGGATCATTGAGGTACAGGGCAGCCGGGTGGTGATCCTTCAGATGGAGAAGCTGCAAAAACTGTCCGAACGCCATGAATGAGGTCAACGGTATCTTTGCCACGGAGACGCGGAGACGCGGTGAACAATGGAATCAGGGGCATCTGAAACCTCTCCTGGCTTGGAAACGGCGTCGGTGTGCCGTATCTTCGTGCCAAAATTCTGTCTGATCCGGGTAAAAGGAGCTATCCATGCTGATCGTCATGAGCCATAATGCCACCACAGCCGATGTTGATGCCGTTGTCAGGGCCGTCAGCGAGATGGGCTTCACAGCGGCGCCGATCCCGGGCCGCGAACGGACCGCCATCGGCGTGCTGGGCAACCAGGGATATGTCGATGACAGCAAGATTTTGGAACTGCCGGGCGTACAGCAGGTGATCCACGTGTCCAAGCCATACAAGCTGGTCTCCCGTGATTTCCACCCCGAGGATACCATCGTCGATGTGCAGGGCGTCCGCGTCGGCCAGGGGTGTCGGCCGGTGATGGTGGCCGGGCCGTGTGCCGTGGAGAGCGAGGAGCAGATCGTCAAAACGGCCCTCTTCGTGAAGCAGTCCGGCGCCGCCATGCTGCGGGGAGGGGCGTTCAAGCCGCGCACCGGGCCCCATACCTTTCAGGGGCTGCGGGAGGAGGGGTTGAAGCTGCTTGCCGTGGCAGGCAGGGAGAGCGGCCTGCCCATCGTCACCGAGGTGATGAGCCCGGACAACGTGGGGCTGGTGGCCGAGTACGCCGACCTGCTTCAGGTGGGGGCGCGCAACATGCAAAACTTCGATCTTCTGCGGGAAGTGGGCAAGATCCGCAAGCCGGTACTGCTCAAGCGCGGCATGAGCGCCACGGTGGAGGAGTTTCTGGCGGCGGCCGAGTATATCCTGGCCGAGGGGAATGATCAGGTCATCCTGTGCGAGCGGGGCATCCGCACCTACGAGACCGCCACCCGTAACACCCTGGACCTGGCCGTTGTGCCGTTGATCAAGGAGATGTCGCACCTGCCGATCATGGTCGATCCCTCCCACGCCACCGGCAAGCGCAGCCTGGTGCCCCCCATGGCGCTGGCGGCATTGGTGGCCGGCGCCCACGGCGTGCTGGTGGAAGTGCATCCCGAACCGGAAAAGGCGCTCTCCGACGGCCCCCAGTCACTTACCTTTCAGGGGTTTGGGCATCTGATGGAGGATGTGCGGCGTCTGATCGGCTTCCTGGGGTATGTTTGACCCTGAATCAGTGACACCTTCACGGATTCGGGTGGCCGTATACAAAAGGCTTGATATGGTGCGGGCACGGGTGTAATAATGTAACCACCAGTCCGTTCTCTCTACCCTGTTCGTCGGCAGTAGTACCCGGGCGGAATGCTATACAAACGGGGGTCGCTCCCTGCTGTGGTGTGCTGCCCCATTACGCGGGATTTGCCTGAAGCAGCATACTGACTCCCACAGTTGAGGAAACTCGCTGGAGGTCCTTTAAGCAGACGGCAGGGTGGAGAGAGGGAATAAAAGGGGAGGCCTCGAGCTTCCCCTTTTTTGTTATCTCCCTTCAGCCCAATTCCCTGCCGGTGGTCGTCATCACCAGTTTGCCGTGCTTGACCCCCTTAACGCCGATCAGGGAGTCGGCAATGGCCTTGATCTGGCTCCCCTTGCCCCTGACGATCAGCACTTCGAGACAGTTATGGTGGTCGAGGTGCACGTGCAGGGTGGAGATGATGCGGTCATGCTGATCGTGCTGGATGGCGGTCAGCCGGTCGGCCAGGTCGTGGACATGGTGGTCGTAGACCAGGGTTACCGTGCCGACCGTTTCCTCGCTGCCGGCTTCCCAGGTCTGTTCCACCAGGGCGTCGCGGATCAGGTCGCGTATGGCCTCCGAACGATTGATGAAGCCTTTTTCCGTAACCAGCCTGTCAAAGCGTTCCAACAGCCCGTCGTCGATGGATATCCCGAATCGTACGGTCTCTCCCATTACTCCCCCTTCCTCAGTATCTTTCCCAGACATGCAACGAGACGTTCATTTTCTGCGCGCGTACGCACCGCAATGCGGAAAAAATACGGCGTAAGGCCGTAAAAGGTGGCGCAGTCGCGGATAATAACCAATTCAGGCAGGAGACGCTCCGCCAATTCCCGGGCCGTCATCCCATCCACAATCTCCACCAGCAGGAAATTAGCGCGGGAAGGATAGACCCTGAGCTGTGGAAATCCCGCCAGCTGCTCGGACAAGTAACGCCGCTCATGGTCGCTGAAGCGTCTGGTCCGCTGATTGTGCTCCTGATCCTGCAGGGAGGCCGTGCCGGCCGCCAGCGCCAGGGTGTTGACGTTCCACGGCACGCCGAGGGCGTCGAGCCGCCCGCACAGCGGCTCGTCTGCCATGGCATACCCCAGGCGCAAACCGGGGATGCCGAAAAACTTGGTCATGGAACGCAGAATAAGGGCGTTGCCGCCTTCGATGATGGAGTGTTTTGCGGAAGCTTCCTCGCAGAAATCCATAAAGGCCTCGTCCAGCACCAAAAAGGTCTTCGCCGCGCTGCACAGCTCACAGACCTGTTCGACAAGGTGCGGCGGATAGAGTGTTCCACTGGGATTTCCGGGATTGCAGAGATAGAAGGCATCGTATCCTTCGGCAAGTTTTGCTTCCAGCCGGGCCAGATCCAGCGAAAAACCGTCGCCCGGCGAGAGCGGGAAGTGGTGAGACTCCCACTGCTGCCGCTTGAGGGCCCGCTCGTATTCGCTGAAGGAGGGGGCGGCAATCAGGGCGCGTTTCCCGGAGAGGACCGCCGGCAGTTGGTAGATGAGTTCCGTCGAGCCGTTGGCGACAACAAAATGAGCTGCGGGAAGCCCGTGGTAATGGGCAAGAGCCTCTTTCAACTCCTGATGGCCGGCATCGGGATAGTGCACCAGGCTGTCCAGGGCGCGGCCGATGGCGTCTCTCGCCAGTGCCGACAATCCCAGGGGATTAATGCTGGCCGAAAAATCCATCAACGCGGACGGCGGGACGCCCATCCGGCGGGCCGTCGCGAATATGGCGCCTCCGTGATCATGGGTGCGGGACATGAAAGCCTTTCAACGACCAGGCAGCGGCAATGCAAGCGGCTGCCATGAGCAGGGTGGTGGTATACATCAACCTGATAATACTCCGGTATGTCCGGCCGTCAAGGGGTAGCTGCGGATCGCCGATGTGTTCCTTCCAGGAGGGGATGCCGCCGTAGCTGGCCGTGCCGCCCAGGCGCACTCCCAGAGCTCCCGCTGCCGCCGCCTCCGGGTGGCCGCTGTTGGGCGAAGGATGGTTGCGGCGGTCGCGCAATGTGATGCGGGCGGCGTTTTGCCATGACAGTCCTGCCAGGGGGGCGGCGATGACCATCAGCAGGGCGGTCAGGCGGGCGGGGATGAAATTCAGCAGATCGTCCATGCGGGCCGAAGCCCATCCGATCCGCAGATAACGATCATTTTTGTAGCCCACCATCGAGTCCAGTGTGCTGACTGCCTTGAAGGCCATGCCGGCCACCGGTCCGCCGAGGGTCAGCCAGAACAGCGGCGAAATTATGCCGTCGGCGGTGTTCTCGGCCACGGTTTCCACCAAAGCCCGCCAGATATCGTCATCGTTGAGGTCGTGGGTGTCCCGGCCGACAATGCGCGACAGATGACGCCGCGCAGCCTCTCGGTCCCCGGCCGCCAGGGCGTCGGCAACCAGGGCCGATTCGCAGTGGAGGGAACGGGTGGCCAGACAGGTGTAGGAAACATATGCCGCGCCAAGCAGGCCGGCAAGGGCATGTATCCCTGCGAGCCCGTACAGCGCCAACCAGACTGTCGCCGCGCTTATTCCCACGGTGAAGAGAAGGAGAAGGACACCGGCACCCCTTTCATTGTCGAGGACGTTCCGCAGGCGAGATTCCAAAAAGGTTATCAGTCGGCCGATCACGATAACCGGGTGGGGGAGGCGGCGGGGATCGCCCAGGGCCAGATCCAGCACCAGCGCCAGAATCAGTACTGCCGGGTCCGGGGGAGTCACCGCTCCAACCCGCAGATATCCAGCAGGCGAGTGATGTCGAGATGTCGCTCAAGGTGGTCGGCAAGTTTTTCGAACGGGTCCCCGTGACCCTGTTCGTGGGTGTCGTGCCGCAACGGCAGCCCCTTGTCGCGGCGGATGCGGTTGAGATATGCCTCCCGAAAGCGGGCGTTGTCGAAGAGGCCGTGCAGATAGGTGCCGAAGATCCTGGCGTCCGGAGAAACTGCGCCGTCTTCGACCGCGACCCGGGTCGCCCCGCGCTGGATGACGCGGGCAAAGGGTTGTAATGAGCCGATGGGGGTAGTGATACCCGCGTGGATTTCATAGCCGGAAAGGTCGTCCCGGCAACCGGGGGCTGTTGCCGTCCCGGCTGCGTCAAGGCGGGCCAAAGCCTGGTGGGTTGCCTTTTCCGGCAGGAGTTCCGTCTCCACCGGGAGCAGGCCGAGCCCGGACAACTCCTGTACGTCCGATTCCACACCGTGCGGGTCCCGTACCCGAAGGCCGAGCATCTGGTACCCGCCGCAGATACCTGCGATGTACCCCCTGAAGCCCGCGATGGCCTCAAAGAAGCCTCGCTCCTCCAGGTAGCGGAGGTCGGGGATGGTGGACTTGCTGCCGGGAAGGATGAGGACATCGCATCCTTCCAACTGTTGCGGCGATTCCAGATAGGTTAGGGTGCAGTCCGGCTCGCAGCTGAACGCGTCGAAGTCGGTGAAGTTGGAAATCCGCGGCAGCCTGACGATCCCGATCCGGATGCTGTTCGACGCAGGGCCGTCGCCGGCAGGCCGGGAAGGGCGGCTGAGCGCCATGCTGTCCTCGGCCGGCAGGTTGAGGTCCGCCAGCCAGGGGAGGACGCCAATGATCGGTATACCGGTCCGCTCAACGATGAAGTCGAGGCCCGGCCTCAGAATGGCGTCGTCGCCGCGGAACCTGTTGATGATGATCCCGCGGATCATCGCCTTCTCTGAGGGCTCCAGCAGATCGATGGTGCCGATGATCTGGGCGAATACGCCGCCGCGGTCGATATCGGCCACCAGTATGACCGGGCAGCGCGCCATCGCGGCAACCCGGAGGTTGGCGATGTCGTTGCGCTTGAGATTGATCTCGGCAATGCTTCCTGCACCCTCGATGGCAATGAACTCGTAGCCGTTTTTCAGGCGCTCGAAACTCTCGGCAATCTTTTCGAAGGCCAGGGGTTTGTAAGCATCGTATTGAGCCACATTCATGTTGCCGACCGGCCGCCCCTGGATGATCACCTGGCTGCCCGTGTCCGAATTGGGTTTCAGCA
This sequence comes from Oryzomonas sp., assembly GCA_031292255.1. Classification (GTDB taxonomy): domain Bacteria; phylum Desulfobacterota; class Desulfuromonadia; order Geobacterales; family Pseudopelobacteraceae; genus Oryzomonas. The sequence continues at coordinate 191,842 of JARLHN010000034.1, forward strand.
ACACCGGGTTCATGTCGGTGTGGGCATTGATGCGGCATGCCTGGGCCTGAACGGCCTGGGCCCGGCCTATCTCGCCTCCTTCGGGTGTGACGCCGGAGTTGAGGGACATGTTCTGCGATTTGAAGGGAGCGGCGCTGATGCCGCGCCTTACGAGCAGGCGGCAAAATCCGGCCGTAATGACCGATTTGCCCACATCCGAAGCCGTGCCGCAGAACATGACGGCACCCGGCCGGGATGCCTTCGGCGTATCCTTTTCCGTCTGAATCCGTGACGCTTTCATGCCTTCGTTTGACCGGAAGGCCTCTGCCTTAGCATTCATGGAAATAATCGATCGTTCGACGGAGGACCGGCATGGCGAGTGGTCTGCTGCGGTATGGGCGGCGTGCGGGCTCCGGCTCTTCCGGCCACTGCGGCATTCCAGCGTCACGGATTCAGGTCCCGTAATGGAGGCGGTGCCGCCGTACTTGCCTGCATAGCCGCGCGGCGTCACCATGCGGCCACGGCTGTCGACAAAGCTTTTGCTGTTGCCGATGATGACGATTGTGGACATGTCGATGTGATGTTCCAGCAGCTCCCCCAGCGTGGTAACGGTGCTCCGTTCATCCGGGCGGCAGGCGTTGCGCACGATGCCCGCCGGAGTCTCTGCCGGCCGGGCAGCCAGGATGATGCGGCGGGCCTCCTCGATCTGGGTGACGCGCTTTGTGCTGCGCGGATTGAAGAGCACAATCACGAAATCGGCCCGGGCGGCCGCCTCCAGCCGTGTTGTAATAAGATCCCAGGGAGTGAGCAGGTCGGAGAGAGAGATGACGGCAAAATCGTGCATGAGCGGTGCGCCCAGCACGGAGGCTGCCGCCTGGATGGCTGAAATGCCGGGTATGACACGGACATCAGGCTGGGGCAACCCGTTGCCGGTCTCGTTTTCCAGCATCTCCAGCACCAGGCCGGCCATGCCGTAGATACCGGCGTCTCCCCCGGATACCAGGGCGACCGTTTCACCGGCGCGCGCCCTGGCGATGGCCTCGCGGCAGCGTCCCATCTCCTGCATCATGCCGGTAGATATCGTTGTTTTTCCGGCCGTGAGCGGGCTGATCTGCTCAAGGTAACTGTCGTAGCCGATAATGGTTGCAGATTCGGCGAGGGCCTGCCGGGCGGCATCGGTCAGGTGGACGATATCTCCGGGGCCGGTGCCGATGATGTACAGGGGGGGCATGAAATCACCTATTCAGGATTGGGGTGGATACCGCACAGTTTGTTGCGCGGTGAAGATGCTGCTGCCCCGTGCGGCTGGTTCGGAATCGCTTCCCACGACCAACCGCACGGGGCACGGGGGTCAGGCGCTGTACGATGAGTAAAGCTGTTTGACCCGTGCCAGATAATCCCGCGTTTCGCGGGGCATGTGCTCAGGTCTTCTGTCCACGTTGCCCGGGCCCCAGTTATAGGCGGCCAGCGCCGAATCCATGTTGCCGTTGTAGCGGTCGAGCAGGTCGCGCAGGAAGCGTGTCCCGGCCATGACGTTCTGTTCGGGGTCAAAGGAGTCGTTGACCCCCAGGGAATGGGCGGTTCCGGGCATGAGCTGCATAAGGCCACGGGCGCCCGCGGAGGAGACAGCCGTGGGATTGAAATTGCTTTCGGCCTTTATAACGGCCTTGATGAGCCCCGTCTCGACCCCGTAACGGCTGGAAGCTTTGGCGATAATCGGCTCCAGCCACTCTTTTCCGTTTCCCAGCGGTGATGAAGGCAGTGGGAGGGACGACGTGGAGGAGGGTTGTCCCGCAGGAAGCTCAGCCGCATCGCGGGCCGTTTGGGGCTGTGCCGATTGTGCGGCGGCGTCGGTGTAGGCCTTGATGAGAGGTTGGAGCATGGATGGTTGCTGCCCGAGCACCGACGGGGAGGGCGAGGTGTCGGCCGTGCCGTCTCCTGCCAGGTTGAGGGTGGTATGGAGCATCTGCAGGCTGAGCGCCTCGGCAAGGTTTTGGGCGGCAGACTGCTCCGTCTGTCCCGCGGCCGAGGTATCCATTGCGCGGTCGAGCTGTTCGGCAAAGACGCCATCGGATTGTCCGGCGGCATCCTGGCGACCGCTCTTGCTCGATTCCATCGTCAGGACCGATCTGAGAAGCGACAGGTTGCTGTTAATATCGATGGTCATGGCGTCTCGTTTTCCCTGCCGAAGGCCAGGTTCTTTTTCTTCAGCTTCTCGATCAGGGTGGTACGTTTGAGGTTTAACAGCAAGGCCGCTTCTTTCTTGTTGCCCCCGGTTCGCTCCAGGGCCTGGAGAATCAGGCGGTTTTCAAACTCTTCAAGGGCTGAGTTGAGACAGATGCCGGTTTCCGGGAATTCGCTCCCGGCCGTCAGCGCCGGGGTCTGCACCTGCACCTGAACCTTTCTGGCAAGGTATTTCTCGGGTAGATCCGAGGGGGCGATGAGACCGCTATCCTTGAGAATCACCAGGCGCTCAACCAGGTTTTCCAACTCCCGGACGTTCCCCGGCCACTCGTAGTCGCAGAGAATGTCGAGTGTTTCCCTGGAAAACCCTGTCACCGCATGCCGTTTTTCGCTGTTGAAGCGGCTCAGAAAGGACTCTATCAAAAGCGGTATGTCATCGCGCCGTTCCCGCAGGGGGGGAATGGTGATAGGGATGACCGAAAGCCGGTAAAAGAGATCTTCGCGAAAGTCCTGGGATTCCACCAGGGCTTCAAGTTTCTTGTTGCTCGCCGCAATAATGCGGACATCCACCTTCTGAGACTTTGTCGATCCGACCGGCTCGAACTCCTTGCTCTGCAAGACCCGCAGAAGCTTGACCTGCAGATTGGCCTTCATGTCGCCGATTTCGTCCAGGAAGAGGGTCCCCTTGTCCGCCATTTCAAAACGCCCCACGCGATTGGCGTAAGCGCCGGTAAATGAGCCTTTGACGTGGCCGAACAATTCGCTTTCGATCAGATCCTCGGGGATGGCCGCGCAGTTGATCGGGACAAAATGCTTATCGCTCCTGGAACTCAGTTGGTGTATGGCACGGGCTGCAAGTTCTTTGCCAGTGCCGGACTCGCCCTGGATCAATACCGTGGCGCTGGATTCGGCCACCTTTTCTATTAATTCAAAAAGCGTAACCATTCTGGTGCTTTTTCCGATGATGGAGGCGTTGAGCCTGTGGGGAAGGCGGGGTGCGGCCGAAGTGTCCTGGTGTTTCATGGTCTGGAACTCCCTGGCCCGCATGACCAGGCTTTCCAGTTCGTCCAGATTGAGGGGCTTGGACATGAGAAAGATGTTGTTTTCGTTTGTCGAGCCGATATGTGCGTTGCTGTTGTAGCCGATCAAAACAAGGAGGGGGTTTATCTTTTTTGCCTGTTCGATGAAATTGGGGGCAATGCCGGCCAGGAACTTCAAATCGGCAATCACGATGCCGATATGTTTTTCGCGGATGGTGTCAAAGATATGTGATGTCTGTGTCGTGTGGGCGATGTCGTAGCCCTGGTATTTTAGAAACGCCGATACGAGATCGCGGGTTTTGCGGTCGTTCTCAACGATGAAAATAGTGCCCGGCGTATCCATGAATTATCCATTGTTGCGAAGGGTTGTCAGATTTGCCTATGGTCTTTGTGAAAAACGTCAGTGTCGAATCATAGATTGTATTGACACTAAAGTCAAGAAAATGACTTTAGTGTTTTTTTATGGTTGTCGGGCCAATTGGCTTGTTTGATCGCATGGTCTCGATGTATATATTTAGTCTGCATTGAGTCTCCGTCCGGAAAGGGTTCTTTTCCGCCCATGCGGCGTCAATCTTCGGGCCTGCTGTGACTTCGGCCGTTGGCCTCACCCTTCGGGCGCCTTCGCGGTCCAATTTAGCAAGCTGAATTGTGCGGCGTACCGCTGTACGCCTCCGCGCAATCCCTTGATTTCCTGGTCTGGGCGAAAAATCCCTCCTTTCCGGATCGGAAACTGCTAGTTTTTCCTCCGGAGTTTCCGGATTGAAACTATTTATCATGCTTGATAAATACGGACCCACATGGTAAATATTAGGCGCAACTCAGTATTCTAATTTTGTCGAGGGGTGTTGCTCAGGCAAAATTAGCAAACAGTTTTGATAGTTTCGACATGTTTATACATACAGAGGAGGGAATGATGAACGATGCACTCGTGCCGGTAAAATCTGATGAGTCTCGCGACAAGCTGATCCAGCTGGTAAGTTTTAATCTCGACGAGGAAGAATACGGCGTGGATGTCCTCAAGGTCCGGGAGATCATCCGCATGCCGATCGTTACCCGGGTTCCCAATACGCCTCACTACGTAGAGGGTGTCATCAATCTGCGCGGCAAGGTGATCCCGATCATTTCCATGCGCAGGAAATTCGGTCTGCTGGAAACGGAAAGCGACAAACAGACCCGCATCATGGTTATGGACGTGGAAGGTGAGCTGATGGGTTTCATCGTTGATGCCGTTTCGGAGGTTATCCGCATCTCCGGCAGCGAGATCCAGCCTTCTCCCGCGGTAGTCGCCGGCAGTGTTGACCAGGAATGCATTGCCGGCGTGATAAACCAGGCCGAGCGTCTGCTGGTGTTGCTGGAATTGGAGAGGATGTTTTCCACTGACGAAAAGAGACTTTTCACATCGATGTAATCGCCGGACCCAGATGTGCTCAAGGAGAGTTTAATGCCACCGTTTGACAGCGAAGACCAGGAACTGCTTGAAGGTTTCCTTACCGAGACGACCGAGTTGCTCGAAAAACTCGATGACGATCTCGTTGCCCTGGAGAAGTCATCTGACGACCCCGAACTTCTCAACCGGATATTCAGGTCGATACATACCGTCAAGGGTGCCTCAAGCTTCCTGGGATTCGACCTTCTGGTCAAGGTGACCCACAAGACGGAGGACGTCCTGAATCGCCTGCGTAAAGGCGAGTTGCCGGTAACGCCGGAGATCATGGACGTCATCCTCGAAGCCACCGACCTGGTCAAGATTCTGGTCAGCGACATCAAGGCAGGGGATATCCAGGAGCGTGAGATCGACGGCACCATAGGCAAACTGCTGCCGTATCTTTCCGAAAACATAGTTGCCCAGGCAGCGCCCCAGGCCGTGACGGAGCAGGCCCCGGCAGTGCAGGAGCCGTCGCCGCAAGCGGCCGCGGAACAGGATGCCGCCCCTGCTCCGGCCGAGCCGTCCCCGGCGTCGCCCCCGAAGCAGGAGGTAGCGCCGGTATCGCCCCAGAAGCCAGCAGGCGATGCCGTCGCCAAGAAGGCCCCGGTTCCCAAGCCGGCCGAGGGCAGGGGGGAAGACCTCTCCGACAACACAACCGTGCGCGTCGATGTCAAACGCCTTGACGACCTGATGAACCAGGTAGGTGAGTTGGTGCTTGAGCGCAACCGCATGATCCAGCTCAACCAGGACCTGCAGCAGGGAGACGCCGAGCGGCTCGATTTCAACGAAGAATTCGGCAAACTCACCAAACGGATGAATTTTGTCACATCGGAACTGCAGATGCAGGTCCTTAAGATGCGCATGATCCCGGTGGACAAGGTCTTCAAGAAATTCCCCCGCATCGTCCGCAGCCTGGCCCGTGACCTGGGCAAAGAGGTCGATCTGCAAATCTTCGGCGAGGAGACCGAACTGGACCGCTCGGTTGTTGACGAGATCGGCGATCCGCTCATCCACCTGATCCGCAATGCCATGGACCATGGCCTGGAGACCCCCGACGAACGTGTTGACTCGGGGAAGCCGCGGGTGGGCACCCTTGTCCTTGCTGCTGTCCACGAAGGCAACCAGATAATCATCAGCATCAAGGACGACGGCCGCGGCATCGACACCGACCGTGTCGGACGCAAAGCACTCGAAAAAGGGCTGGTGACCGAGGACCAGCTGGCTGCAATGAGCCAGCGGGAGCTCTTCGATCTGATCTTTCTCCCCGGCTTCTCGACCAAGGAAAAGGCCTCCGACCTCTCCGGCCGGGGGGTCGGCATGGACGTGGTCAAGACCAACATCAAAAAGCTCAACGGCCTGATCGAGATCAAGAGTGAAAAAGGGATGGGCTCGGAATTCATTCTACGTCTGCCCTTGACCCTGGCCATCATCCAATCGCTTTTGGTCGAGGTGGAAGGGGAGATCTATTCCATCCCGCTCTCCTCGGTGCTTGAGACCTTGCGGGTTGAGCAGAACATGTTCCATATGGTCGGGGGACAGGAAGTGCTCAAACTACGCGAATCAGTACTGCCGCTGATGCGTCTGCAAAGAAAGTTCAATGTGCAAAAGCGCAATGAAAACGAAGATTTCTGTTACGTCGTCGTCGTCGGCGCCGCCGACAAGCGCATGGGACTGGTTGTCACGCGCCTGGTGGGGCAGCAGGAGGTGGCCATCAAGTCGCTCGGCAACTACCTGGCCAACATCCCCGGCATCGCCGGTTCCACCATCTTAGGCGACGGCCGGGTGACCCTGATTGTCGATCCGGTCGGACTCATCGACGGCGGCGAAAGCGTTTCCGGCAGGTAAGCCGGTGACCGTCCGAAAATCTTTTCGGCGACGCGGGTTGGCATTTCGGTCGTGTATGATAGGACTGGAAATAACCTTGATGGTAAAATAAAAGATTGTAAATTCGATAGCTTCATAGACATACCGGTGTTTTGGAGTAAACGCCAACCACAAGCTCAAAAGGACTGACCGTGCCAATTTCAGATAATGATTTCATCCAACTGCGCGACTTCATCTACAGCATCTGCGGCATGTACTTCCATACCACCAAGAAGTACTTTTTGGAGAGCCGTCTTGCCCGGAGAATGGAGACGACCGGCGCCAAGACTTACCCCGAGTATTATCAGCTTCTCAAATCGCCTCGCGGCGCCGAGGAGATGAAGTACCTGATGGATGAGATCACCACCAATGAAACCTACTTTTTTCGCAATGTGCCCCAACTGACCGCCCTGGAGACAAAGCTGTTGCCGGAGATCGTCGAGACCAAGAACAAGATGGGCTTTCGCAAGTTGCGCATCTGGAGTGCCGGGTCATCGTCGGGCGAAGAGGCCTATACCATGTCCATGATGCTGCTGGAGAAGCGGTCTACGCTCCTCAAGGACTGGATCATCGAGATCGTCGGCACCGATATCAATGAAACCGTCATCTCCCAGGCCAAGGAGGGGATTTACAACGCCTATTCGGTCCGCAACATCCCCGATATCTACAAACGCAAGTACATAAAGGAGGAGAACGGCAAGTTCCTCCTGTCGCCGGAAGTCAAGAAGTTCGTTACGTTTAACAAGCTCAACCTGTACGACGATTCCAAGATGATCTTCATGAAGAGCTTTGATTTTATCTTTTGCGCCAATGTGCTGATCTATTTTGATACTGCGTCGAAATCCAAGGTTGTCCAACACTTTTACAACAATTTGCAACCATACGGTTACTTCTTTGTAGGCCAATCCGAGTCTTTGCACGGGGTCAACGACAAGTTCAAGACCGTCCATTTCCCCGGCGGCTTCACTTACAAAAAATAACCAATAAAAGGTATATACCATGGACAAACTTGCGATGATAAAAAGAGCGGAAGAGTTGGTCGGCACGATCGAGGACCTGCCGACGATCCCGGTGGTCGCCACCCAGGTGCTGCTTCTGCTTGATAAGCCGGACGTGAGGATCGAGGATGTGGCAGACCTGATGTTGACCGATCAGGTCATGACGGCCCGGGTAATGAAGATGGTAAACTCGCCGGTTTTCAAGCCCGGTCACGAGATTACCTCCCTCAGGCGGGCGCTTGTCTACCTCGGCTTGAAACACATACGCGAACTGGCTCTGGCTACGTCTCTCATCGATGCCTTTGACTCGGATTCGGGTAATTTCGAGATCAACGCCTTCTGGGAGCACTCCTTCGGGGTCGGCATGGTCTCCAAGATCATAGCCGAGAAGATCGGGTATGCGGATATTGAAAAAGCCTACATCGGCGGCATTATCCACGACCTGGGCGTGGTCTTTCTGAGCCAGTATCAGCGCGAGGAATTTCAGGCGATACTGGACAGCATCAAGGACAAGCCGATCAAGCTGGTGGATGCCGAGATCGAACGGCTGGGCACGACTCACTGCGAGATCGGTCTGTGCATGGCCCGGAAATGGAATTTTCCCGAGGTGTACTGTGAGTTGATTTCGTATCATCACACGCCTACGGAGGCAACCATTGACCCGGTCCTGTGCGCCATTGTCAACCTGTCGGACCTGTTCTGCAGCGTGCGGGAGCTTAATTACGGCGGAAAGGAGTGGGTCAGCTTCAATCTGTCCGAAGAAGAGGGCTGGAAGATACTCAGGAAAGAGGCCCCGAATCTGGCAAACCTTGATGTGGAGCGTTTCTGCTACGAACTGGACGACGCCATTCCCGACGTCAAGGAATTGGTCAGTTCGATCTTCAATTCACAGGAACAGGCGGGGGATTGATGCTTACTTCCAGAACCGGGAAAACACGGGTACTGATCGTCGATGACTCTTCGTTCATGCGCATGGCAATCCGAAGCGTACTATCCAAGGACCCCTCCTTTGATATCGTTGGCACGGCAGCGGACGGCATGGAAGGTGTGGAGAAGGCCATCGCCCTCAAGCCGGACGTCATCACCATGGATGTCGAGATGCCGCGCATGGACGGCATTGCGGCCCTGCGGCAGATCATGGCCAAGGCGCCCACCAGGGTGCTCATGGTCTCGACCCTGACCAACGAAGGGGCCAAGGCCACCTTTGAGGCCCTTGACGCTGGTGCCATTGATTACATCCCCAAGAATGTCACCGACTCAACCGAGGCCCAGAGCATCTTTCGTGAGGAGTTGCTGCGCAAGACCAGGGAAGCCGTCAGGTCGCATTTCGGCCGCAGTGTAACGCCTTCCATGGTACGGCCGGGCGTTGCCGCCCCCGCCGTCGCACCATTGCCCCGCCCGACGGCATCGAGGTTTACCGGAAAAAAGATCAATTACGTGGGGATCGGCGCCTCCACCGGGGGGCCGGTGGCGCTTCAGGAGGTACTGTCCCGTATTCCCGTCAATTTCCCCTACGGCATCATTGTCGGTATCCATATGCCCAAGGCGTTTACCGGCCCCTATGCCGATCGCCTGAATGCCAAATGCTCCATGAACATTCGCGAGGCGGTGGATGGAGACGTGCTCAAACCGGGATTGGCGCTGATCGCCCCCGGCGGCATGCATACCACCCTGGTCCGCCATGGGGGGGGCATCATGGTCAAGACGGTCCCTACCAGCTCCTATCCGCAATATGTGTACATCCCCTCGGTGGACCTGATGATGTCGAGTATGGCCGAGGCCACCAACGGCTCCATGCTGGGGGTCATCCTGACCGGCATGGGCAACGACGGTTTCAAGGGGATGCAGCTCTTGAAAAGCAAGGGCGGCCTGACCATTGCCCAGGACGAGGCGACATCGACCATCTACGGCATGCCCAGGGCCTGTGTCGAAGGAGGGGTGGCCGATGAAGTGCTGCCTCTGGGGCAGATCGGTTTTGAAATATCCAAGTTCATGGGGTAGGGCGAAAGCTGTCTTTTGTGAAAAAGGAAACAATAAAGGGCGACCCTGTTCGGGGCCGCCCTTTATTGTTTATTCCAATGCCGGAATTATCTCTGCGCGTGAACGACCAGGCCTTTGGGGGTGGTCACTACCTTGCAGCCGGAAAATCCCAACCGTTTCAGGCGTCGCAGGATGAAAAAAGCGGCAATGGGGTGAACGTGCGGCAGCATCAAGGGAAAATTTCCCAGGGGGAGCTTTCCGATGGCGTGCCAGGTCGCCCGCACCCGGCACCTCCCCTGCCTTCCTGTCACTGTTACGGTTCTTGACACTAGCTATGCTCGCTGGTTTCGTGGAACTCCAGCTCTTTCCAGCTTTCAATGGTATTGTCCAGGCGCCATTGGCTGCCGGCCATGTAGGTCAGCTTCCCCTCACCGTCGATATAGACATGCATGATCTCCTTCTTCTCGAACTCCTCGATTCTCCTCTTCTCACCGGTGACCCAGCGGGCGGTCACATAGCTGACCGGCTCAAAGGCGACTTTGACGCTGTATTCGAATTCAAGGCGGTGCATGACCACCTCGAATTGCAGCAGGCCGACCGCCCCGATAACCCAGTCGGCGCCCATCAGCGGTTTAAAAACCTGGGTGGCGCCTTCTTCGGCCAGTTGTACCAGGCCTTTTTCCAGTGCCTTGGATTTCATGGGATTGAGCAGCCGCACCTTGCGGAAATGTTCCGGGGCAAAGCTGGGGATGCCGGTGAATTTCAACTCTTCTCCCTGGGTAAAGGTGTCGCCGATCTTGATGGTGCCATGGTTGTGAATGCCGATGATATCGCCCGGCCAAGCCTCTTCGACGTTGGTCCGGTCCTGGGCCATGAAGATGGTGGCGTTGGCGATCTGAACCTCGCGCCCCAAGCGGACATGCCGCACCTTCATGCCGCGGGTAAACTTGCCGGAGCAGATGCGAAAGAAGGCGATCCGGTCGCGGTGGGCGGGATCCATGTTCGCCTGGATCTTGAAGGTAAAGCCGCTGAAGGGCTCCTCATAGGGGGACACGGTCCGGTTGGTCGTTTCACGGGGAAGCGGCGCCGGGGCGTGCGCCACAAAGGCGTCCAGAAGCTGCTGGATGCCGAATGTGTTGATGGCGCTGCCGAAAAAGACCGGTGTTTGCCGGCCGGCCAGATAGGCCTCTTTGTCGAAAGGGTGGGCCGCGCCTTCCAGGAGTTCCACGTTATGGCGCAGTTCATCCACCTGGCTTCCCAGCAGTTCGTCCAGCAGCGGGTCGCCCAGGCCGTTGGCCGTCAGTATCCGGCCGGTGCCGTTGGCCGCATCGGGGTCGAAAAAGGTCAGTTCCTTGGTATGGAGGTGGTAGGTTCCGCGGAAGCGTTTGCCCATCCCCACCGGCCAGGTGACCGGGGCGGTCTGTATGTGCAGGTTCTTCTCGATATCGTCCAACAGGTCCAGGGGGTCCTGTCCCTCCCGGTCCAGCTTGTTCATGAAGGTCATGATCGGTGTATGGCGCAGGCGGCAGACATCCAGAAGCTTTTTGGTCTGGCTCTCGACCCCCTTGACCGAATCGATCACCATCAAAACCGAGTCAACGGCGGTCAAGACCCGGTAGGTATCCTCCGAGAAGTCGTTGTGGCCGGGGGTGTCCAGCAGGTTGATCTCGCAGCCGGAATACGCGAATTTCATGACCGACGAGGTGACGGAGATGCCGCGCTGTTTCTCCAACTCCATCCAGTCGGAGGTGGCGTGGCGGGCGCTCTTCCGGGCGCGAACCTCTCCGGCCTGCTGGATGGCGCCGCCAAACAGCAGCAATTTTTCGGTAATGGTGGTCTTGCCGGCATCAGGGTGGCTGATGATGGCAAAGGTGCGACGCTTATCTACTTCCTGCTGATTATACATTTCCACATCTGCTCCTTTATCAATCGAAAGGCGGGCTTGGCCCGCCTTTGGTTAACCTTGGTTGTTCCTATAACCTGAAGACCAGGCGGTCCAGGCACCAGCGGCCACCGCCGGCAATAACCAGGTAAAGCGCCATGCCCAAGAGGGCGATGCTGAATTCGATGCCGTTCCCGTGGCCCGGTATGCCATAGGTGCTGAGAAAAAAGCCGTTTACCCACTGGATCTTGTAGATGCCAACCACCATGACCGCTGCCATGCCGGCTGCCGAAAGGCGGGTCAAAAAGCCGGTCAGCACGCCGAAACCGCCGCCGAATTCGGCGATGATCGCCAACAGGGTGAAGATCGGCGGGATCCCCAATTTCAGTTCAAAGGTCTTTAAGGTGGCGGTCAGTCCCTGCCCGCCGAACAGGCCAAGCAGTTTCTGCGACCCGTGGGCCATGAAGATCAGTCCCAGTGGTATCCGCAACATGAACGGAGCCAACAGGCCGGTTGCGTCAAAACTTCCTTTTGCCATGAAGTTCCTCCATGATAGCCTGGATGTGACGATTATCGGACCGCCCCATGCCAAGTTGCAGGCGATGCCGGAATGTGATCAGGGAATAATCGCCGGTTACGTAGTCAAGCCTGCCGAAAACGCCGGCAGCACGCTGTTTGCGGCGGAGATGGTGCTTGGAGAGGGGCGGAGAATATTTCGGGAAATAGATGGCGTGCTGCGTGACACATGGATCATCTTCTGTCCAAGCTTTAATTATCTTTTTAAATTATCAAATTAACCATGAAAAGGAAAGAGTTTGATTGGGAGAAGGCAAAAAAAATCACGTAGTGAATTGATTCCGAAAAATCCTGGATGACGATCAGATGAATGCGTTGCCAAAACATGTTGAGACGTACGGCATAACAGCAATTCGACAAGCTCGGAGAACATAAAAATAAATAAATAATAGGTGACAATATATCAAAAATGTTTTAAAAAATTACAATATTAATAGGACCAATGGGGTGATATTAAGATTCTTTCCTTAATATATTTTAGTGATGATCGGCCCATCCTCTCGCGTATTCGTTTGCCTTGTCGCATATATGTGTCAACCAATTAATGATATCAATAAGTTGTAAGATGTAGCAAATTATACGAGGATGCGTGTTGTAGTCCACACATGACTGCAAAGGACATCATTCATGCCACTTGCCACCCTATCACTTAAGCGTTTTATCTTCTATGCGACTTTCGTCGTATCCGTAGTAACCTTCATGATCGTCATCTTCACTGTTTCATGGATCTTCCTGAGGCAGGCCGAAGATACTTCCGCACGCTCTTCTTACTCCATGGCCAGCCAGATCTACGGTTCAATTTTCCAGGCAATGGAGGATGGCCGCACACGCCAGGATATGACAAGGATACTTGAGACGTATCAACGTTCTTTTCCAAATCATTTTTCCATGGAACTGCTTGTTGGCCAGCCACTGAAACGCTTGAACGACTCCAGCCTGAAACAAGACCGGGAACTCCACAAAGTGTTTATCGACGGCTTGGATTTTCACGCCCAGACCATAAGCAATATTCAACATTATTACCCGCTCAAGGCAAAATCGAGTTGCCTCGCGTGCCATCCCGGTGCACGGGTGGGAGAGGTACTCGGCGTTCTGTCCATTACCGAAGATATAAGAGCGGCGCGAGATGCCTTCCTGCGCAAGTTTTTCCTGATTTTCGCCCTCCTTTTGCCGACCCCCTTTCTGATGTCGTTCATAGTTGCCCGTTTCATCAACAAACGGATCGGCGCAGCGATTGATATTCTCGGCGAAAAAGTTCATTCCGTCAATACAGTGACCGACCTGACCACCCTGCAACTCCATGACGAAAGGCTGATGTTTAAAGAACTCGATGCCATATTCGACGAATTCGGCAACCTTATATCGCGCATCAAGAACGTGGCGGTCGGCAAGGAAATGTTGGAGTTTGAAATCCAAGTGTTGGAGCGCTTCATCATTACCTCCGATGCCATCCGGGACTGGAAGGAGCGGGTATGTTATTTGCTCACCGAAGTCGAAAAGGTCATGCAGGTCTATGCGATATTCTGCGTTTTTCAGATCGATGAGGAAGCTTATGATATCGAAGTCTTCTGGTTGAACCCACCATCGCCGTCAACCTTGAATGTCATGGACGAAATCATCCGCGAGCGTATCGCTCATGAAAAACTTCAGCTCGATTCCGTAAAAGTCGTCAATAACATCGTCAATGCCCGAGGGGCATTTATGGAGCTTGACAGAAATGAAATAGAACTCCAGACGAAATCGCTTTTTCTCGACATGCCGCAGATCGGCGGCGTGGTCGGTATCGGCGTGCAATCACAGGTGGCGCACGATCCGATCAGATCGCTGGTAATAGGCGGTATCCTGACAACCTTGCTCAATGTGGTCGGTTCAATCAAGGCGATCTACAAA